>NZ_CP031148.1:2400000-3000000 GCF_003342675.1 Haloplanus rubicundus
CGTCGTCTACCTCAACCCCGAGGACGCGGAGGCGCGGGGCATCGAGGACGGCGACACGGTCGAGGTGTTCAACGACCTGGCGAACGTCGAGGTGCAGGCCAAAATCTACCCGTCGGGCGAACCGGGGACGCTCCGGCAGTTCTTCGCGTGGGAGAAGTTCCAGTACCCCGACCGGGACAACTTCAACTCCCTCGTCCCGATGTACATGAAGCCGACGCAACTGGTGCAGTACCCCGAAGACACGGGCGAGCACCTCTACTTCTTCCCCAACTACTGGGGACCGACCGGCGTCAACAGCGACGTGAACGTGGACGTGCGGCCCGCGGACGGTGCCGACGGTGAGTCGGCAGCACGTCGGTCGCAGTCCGACGGAGGTGATTCCGAATGAGCACGAACGAGGAGACGAACATCAACGTGGCAGAGGGGGTCGACCACCAGGTGGCGATGGTGATGGACCTCAACAAGTGTATCGGCTGTCAGACGTGTACCATCGCGTGCAAGGACCTCTGGACGGAGGGCGGCGGCACGGATTACATGTACTGGAACAACGTCGAGACCAAGCCCGGCGAGGGCTACCCCCGCGGCTGGGAGGAGTCGGGCGGCGGGTGGCAAGGGGAGCAAGGCGAGGCCCACACCGACCGCCAGCCCGGCGAGATTCCGTCCCGCGAGGACTACGGCCGCCCCTGGGAGTTCAATCACTCCGACATCATGTACGAGGGGAGTGACGAACCGCTCCGCCCCCGCGAGGGTGCGGAGTGGGGCCCCAACTGGGACGAGGATCAGGGCGCCGGCGAGTACCCCAACAGCTACTACTTCTACCTGCCCCGCATCTGCAACCACTGCACCCACCCCTCCTGCGTGGAGGCGTGCCCGCGACAGGCACTCTACAAGCGCGAAGAGGACGGCATCGTCCTCGTCGACCAGGAGCGGTGTCGGGGCTACCGGTACTGCGTCGAGGGCTGTCCGTACAAGAAGGTGTACTACAACACTGTCTCGAAGAAATCGGAGAAGTGCATCTTCTGTTACCCGCGCCTGGAGGGCGAGGGGCCGGACGGGGAGACGTACGCCCCCGCGTGCGCGGAGGAGTGTCCGCCCCAGTTGCGGCTGGTCGGCTTCCTCGACGACGAGGACGGCCCCATCTACAAGCTGGTCGAGGAGTACGAGGTGGCCCTGCCCCTGCATCCGGAGTTCCGCACCCAGCCGAACGTCTACTACATCCCGCCGTACGCCCCCGGCCAGCACACCGAGGACGGGGAGACGGTGGACGTCGACCGCATCCCGCGGGGCTATCTCCGTGACCTGTTCGGCGAGGGCGTCGACCAGGCGCTCGACACCATCGAACGGGAGCGCCAGCGCGCCCGGCAGGGCGACGACAGCGAGCTGATGGAACTGCTCCAGCACAAGAATCCCGCGAAACAGTACCGACTGGGCGTGTTCGACGATGACTGAGGACAACGTGCGTGCGCTGGCGACGGCGCTCGTCGTCGGCGCGCTGGTGCTCACGTCGACGGTGGCGCTCGCGTCGCCGCTCGTCGACGCCCGCCCGGCCCACGAGATACCGGTGATCGAGCGGACGGACGCCGACCTCGGGAGTCCGACCGCCGACGGCTGGTCGTCGGTGCCGGCGTCGGACGTGGCGCTGTCGAGCGCGCCGAGTAGCGTCCCGAACGCCGCCGATACGTCCGTCGAGCGGGTGCACGTCCAGGCCGTCCGGAGCGACGGCGAGTTCTACGTCCGCCTCCAGTGGGCGGATCCGTCGCGGAACGTCTCCGCGGACGGCACGCGGCCGTTCGTCGACGCCGTCGCCGTCCAGTTCCCGGCGAACACGAGTTCCCGGCCGCCAATCGCCATGGGCGGCCGTGACAACCGGGTGAACGTCTGGTACTGGAGCGGCGGGGTCGGCCCACAGGAACTGCTCGCGGGCGGCGCGGGCACGACGACGCCGTTTACTTCCACCACCATCGACGCGAACGCCACCTACGAGAGCGGGACGTGGACGGTCGTCTACTCCCGGTCGGTGGACGCCGAGGGGGAAAACCGGACGGATCTCGACTCGGCCGACACCCTCGACGTGGCCTTCGCGGTGTGGAACGGTGGCAACGGCGAACGCGCGGGGCGGAAGGCGGTTAGCGAGTGGCACTACTTCCCGACCGGCTCCGGGACGCAGGGACCGCCCTACCAGACGCTCCTGTGGACCGTCGCCGGCGTCGCCATCGTCGGCGTCGTCGCCGTGACGGCCTTCGGCGTCCTCCGGACCCGCAGCGGGGGAGGTGGGGGCTGATGTCGAGAACCGACGCCGGCGACGCCGGACTGGACGATCTGGACCCGGACGCCGCGGCGCGCGGCACCGTCTACGCGACCCTAGCCGTCGCCTTCCAGCACCCGACCGAGGCGTTCCACGAGGCGGCCGCGACGGGGCGCCTCGGCGCCGACCTGTCGCGCTGTCTGGAGCGCACGACCCTCGACGTGTCCGTCCCCGACCTCCGGACCGCGGACGACTACGAGACGCTGGCGGCCCGGTACAACGACCTGTTCGAACTCGGGTTCGGCGAGTACGAGGACCGGACGGACGGAAAGCTCTCCTCGGAGGGGCCGCCGGTGCCGCTCTACGAGTCGAAGTACCGCCCCGACCAGTCGTGGAACGACGTGAACCTCGACCTGGCGCGGGCGTACGACTACTACGGGCTCGAAGTCGACGCCGACGAGCGCGACAACCACGACGCGCTCCGGTACGAACTGGAGTTCGTAGGCTATCTCGCGCGCCGAGAGGCGGCGGTCGGCTCGGACGCCGCCGCGGCCCGCCTCGATTTCCACGACCGCCACCTCGGCCACGCCGCGGCGGGAGTCGCCGACCGCCTCGACGACGAGCCGGGCACCGACGTGTACGGCGCCCTCGGAACGCTGCTCGAGGCGTTCGTCCGCGCCGACCGGAACGACCTGGCAGCGCGACTGGAGGGCGACGGATGATGGCGACGCTGACCCGCCGCTGGCGGGCGCCGCTCCCGACCGGCCGTCGGGACGCCGTCGTCGCAGTCGCCGCCGCCGCGCTCCTCGCGCGAACGCTGGCGACGGCGGTCGTCAACGCGCCGGGCGGGGTCGTTGGCGTCGGGGTCGAGCCGCTGCTCGCCGTCTCGACGGCCGTCACCGCGCTCGCGGCCGTCGGCGTGGCGCTGACGGTCGACGATCCGGTCGCGGGCGTCGGCCTCCTCTTCGTCGGCGTGTTCGGCCTGCTCTCGACGCTCACCGGAGCCGTCGCCCTGCCCGCGGCCGTCGCCGTCGGCGGGGGAACGGCCGCCGTCGCCGCCGCCGTCGCGTCCCGGCGGTCGCTCCCGCCGGCGACGACGGCGGCCGGCGGCCTCCTGCTCGTCGCGCTGGTCGTGAGCCTCGTCGGCGGCGTCGGCGGCGTCGCGTCGGTCCGTGCCCCCGCGTCGACGCTGGCGCTGCTCGGCGTCGCGGGCACGCCCGTCTTCGCGGCGACCACGGGGCGGACGACCCTCGCCGGGACGCTCGCGTTCGCCGCCGTCCTCGCCGTCGGCCTCGCGAACCCGTTCGTGACCGGCGCGGTGACGCTCGTCGGCGGGGGCGTCGTCGGCACGTCGCTGCCGGTCGTCGCGCTCGCAGCCGGCGGCGCGGTGACGGCGGCCAGTGCCGCCGCCCGGCGCGGGGAGTGGAGCCTGCTCGCGGGCGTGACGCTGGTCGCGCTCGCCGGTGTGCCCGCGACGCTCGGCCGGGGCGTCCCCTTCGCCCTCGGCGTCGCCGTCCTCGGACTCCGGGAGGCGGAGCGATGACCTGCCGCGACGACGACTGTGGCTGCGGCGACGACGAGGAGTTCCAGAAACACCTCGAGGAGGAGCCCGACCCACAGCTCGATCCGGCGAAGAGCCCGGGCATCGGGAGCGACATCGAGGCACTGGAGGACATCGAGGTGAGCCGCGAGGACGTGACCATCGGCGAGGCTGACCCGGCGGAGCTGGCGGCGGCCGACACCGAACCCGTCGCGGACGACGGGACGGCGTCGCTGCTCGCGGACCTCGGTTCGGGCGACCCGGTCGACCGGCGGCGGGCCGCCCTCGCGCTGAAGGAGGAGACGACGACCGACGCCGTCGTCGCTGGCCTCGCGCAGGCCGCGACGCGTGACGACGACGCCGACGTGCGACAGTTCGCGGTGGAGGCGCTGACGGCGCACGGGGGTGGGGCGTCCGCTGACGCCGGATCGGGGGCAGCCGCCGACGCCGACGCCGACGCCGACGAACGCGCGGCCGCCGTCGCCGTGACGCTCCTCGACGACGACGACCCGTGGGTGCGTGCCGAGGCAGTCGTCGCGCTCGACAACATCGACCGCGAGGCCCACGAGAGCGACATCGCGGCCGCGCTGGAGGACGACCACCACGCTGTGCGCCGGAACGCCGCCGTCTCGCTGTTCAAGTTGCGCGGGGAGGAGATGGAGGAGCGCCTGCTCGCCCTCTCCCGGGACGACAGCGAGCGAGTCCGCGAGTGGGCGGCGCACATGCTCGGCGGGGTCGACTCGGCGGACGCCCGCGGTCGGTTGCGCGACCTGACCGACGACCCCGCGACGGTCGTGCGACAGACCGCCGAGCGCGCACTGGAGGCGGAGCCGGACCGGTTCCGCCGACAGTTTGGCGCGCTGGAGAACGACGCTCGCCTGCTGCCCGGCGAGGACCGACTCAACCGGATGCCCGATCTATGACCGACACGACGGAGTCCACGACCGACGCACCGCCCGACGACGAACTCGCCGACCGCGTGGAGGCGGCGCTCAGGAACGTCCGCGACCCGGCGGCGGACCTCTCCGTCTTCGAGGCGGGGTTCGTCGAGGACGTGTCGGTGAGCGACGGCGACGTGCGGATCGAGGCCGACCTGCACGCCCTCGACGACGACACCGGACAGGGGGTGATCGACGCGATGCTCCGCGCCGTCGACGACGTCGAGGGCGTCGCGGGCGTCCACGTCGAACGCGCGTCACCCGCGGCGTCGGCCGAGGGACGCGCGAGCGTCGACGCGTTCGATCACGTCGTCGCCGTCGCCAGCGCCAAGGGCGGCGTCGGCAAGTCGACGGTGGCGACCCACCTCGCCTGCGCGCTCGCCGCCGAGCGCGAGGTGGCGCTGTTCGACGCCGACATCCACGGCCCGAACGTGCCGGCGCTCGTCGACGCGAGCGGACCGATCCACGCCACCGACGAGGGCGACCCCCTGCCCGTCCGCCGGCGGGGCATGGACGTGATGAGCGTCGGCCTGATGGAAGACGGCGCCCCCCTCGCGTGGCGGGGGGCGATGGCCCACGACGCGCTCTCCGATCTCTTCGAGAACACGGCGTGGGAGAACGACGAGGTACTGGTGATCGACCTGCCGCCCGGCACCGGCGACGTGGTGCTCACCACGCTCCAGGACGTGCGCGTCGACGGCGTCGTCGTCGTCACGACACCGTTTCACGCCGCCGTCAGCGACACCGGGCGGACCGTCGAACTGTTCCGCGACAACGACGTACCCGTCCTCGGCGCCGTCGTCAACATGGCCGAGTACGTCTGTGACTGCTGTGGCGAGCCGAACGACCTGTTCGAGGCGGCGGGGCCGGAGCTCGACGCGCCGGTGCTCGCGGAACTCCCCTTCAGCCGGGAGCTACAGGGGACGCCGGAACCGGGTGACGTGCCCGACCCGGTCGCGGATCTGGGCGAGCGCACCCTCGACACCCTCGACGGTGCGGGGACGGTCGACGCCCCCGACGACGCCGTCGATATCCGGGGCCTCCAGCCCGAAAAGCGCAAGGCGCGCGTCCGAGAGCGGTTCGAGGCGCTCGATTCGGGGCAGGAGTTCGTCCTGATCAGCGACCGCGACCCGACGCCGGTGGGGAGCTTCCTGAGTCGTCTCGCGGAGACGCCGCGCTCGGCGTTCGACGTCGAGGTGCGTCGCGCGACGCCCGACGCCTGGGTGCTGGAGACGACGAAGCCGTAGGTCGGGCAGCTTTATTCGGCCGCTTCGCGTACCACCGTCCATGCGCGCAGTCCGCTATCACGACTACGGTGGTTCCGAGGTACTGCAAGTCGACGATGTCGACCGGCCCGAACCGGCCGACGACGAGGTGCTGATCGAGGTAGCGGCGGCGGGGATCAACCCCGTCGACACCTACTTCGTCGCGGGGTCGTACGAGCCGTTCACGCTCCCGATGATCCCCGGCGTCGATGCCGCGGGCGACGCGGTCGAGGTCGGGGCCGCCGTCGAGGGCGTGAGCGAGGGCGACGCCGTCGTCGCCACCGGCTTGAGCAAGGACCACTACGGCGCCTGCGCGGAGTACGTCGCGGTGCCGAGCGACCGACTCGCGGTCCTGCCGGCGGGCGTCGACGTCGTCGAGGCCGGCGGCGCGGGCGTCGCCGCGGTGACGGCGTGGCGCGCGCTGATCGACCACGCGGGCCTCGAACCCGCCGAAACCGCGCTGATCCACGGCGGAAGCGGGGGCGTCGGCCACGCGGCCGTCCAGATAGCGAGCGTCGCCGGGGCCCGGGTCGTCACCACCGCCGCGCCGGCGTACCACGACCGACTCCACGAACTCGGCGCCGACGTCGTCCTGGATTACGGCCGCGACGACCTGCGGGACGCGGTGGCCGGCGCCGGCGCCCCCGACGTGATCCTCGATCACCGCCTCGACGACTACCTGCAGTTCGACGCCGACGTGGCCGCGCACGACGGTCGGATCGTGGGCATCGGCGAGAACGATCCCGAAATCGGGTTCACGAACGACGGCGTCGCCCGCGGGAAGGACCTCACATACCAGTTCATGAGCATGTTCAACACGCCACGGCTGGCCGACCCGCTCGAACGCGTCGCGTACCTGCTCGGCGAGGGTGACCTCGAAATCGAGGTGGCTCCCACCTACGGCTTGGACGAGGTGGCCACCGCCCACGAGGACGTGATGGCCGACAGCTTCCTCGGAAAGCTGGTCGTGACGCCCTAGACG
Organism: Haloplanus rubicundus; assembly: GCF_003342675.1. Lineage (NCBI taxonomy): Archaea > Methanobacteriati > Methanobacteriota > Halobacteria > Halobacteriales > Haloferacaceae > Haloplanus > Haloplanus rubicundus. Next base: position 2,406,971 of record NZ_CP031148.1, read on the forward strand.
ACCGGTCCTCATCGAACGGCTGATCGAAGACGGTCGCGACGCTAGGCCTCGCCGTAGACGGGGACGGCGGCCCCGCTGGTCACGGTGGCGGCGTCCGAACAGAGGAACAGCACCACGTCGGCGATGTCGGCCGGATCGACCCACGACTCGTCGGGCGTCATCATCTCCCGGTTCATCGGGGTGTCGATGACGCTCGGCATGACGGCGTTGGCCCGGACCGTCCCCAGGTTCTCCGTGGCGATGGTCTCGGTCAGGAGGCGCACGCCCGCCTTGCTCGCGCGGTAGATGCCGTCGCCCTCGCCACCCTCCAGCGACGACCGGGCTGACACCGAGACGACGGCTCCCTCCGTCTCCTGGAGGTGGGGCAGGGCGTGTTTCGAGGCGAGGAACATGGTCTTCAGGTTCACGTCGAAGAGGAAGTCGAACAGGTCGGCGTCCGTCTCGTGGATGGGATCGCCGCCACGCCAGGTCCCCGCGACGTTCACCAGCGCGTCCAGCCGACCGTGGTCGTCGACGACCGCGTCGACGACCCGTTCTACGTCCGCCTCGTCGGTGAAATCACCCCGATAGAACTCGATGGTCTCCGCGTCGACCTGTGCGTCCTCGTCGTCGGGCGAGACGATGTCGGTGCCACAGACCGTCGCCCCCGCGTCGGCGAAGGCCGCCGCGACGGCGCTCCCGAGGGCGCCACAGGCCCCCGTCACGAGCGCGACGTTGCCCGAGAAGTCGAACGAAGCGTCCATGTGGGTCCCCTGGGTCGGCGACCTCATAAGCGTACGCCCGGTACGCGGCGGTGTCGACAGTTGTTTGGTACTGCGGCTGGAAATGTCGAATACGTGACCGAATCGTACTCGCTGAGCGAAGCGTGGGAGTCGGACGCGAGAACGGTCGATACCCTCCGGAGTGAACTCGCACGCGAGGACCTGGCGCGGCATCTCGCGCTCTTCTATCAGTCGCCACAGAATCAGCTCGAAGTGGCGGCGACGTTCGTCAAACACGGACTTCGGACGGGAAATCGCTGCCTCTACTTCGTCGACACCAACGCGCGGTCGACGGTCGAACGCGCGTTTCGGACGGCCGACATCGACGTGGAGCGCCGGGTGGAGAACGGTGACCTGCTGATCGAAAACGGCCAGGACGCGTACCGTCAGGCGAACTTCGACCCCGACGAACTGATCACGTTGCTCGCGGACGCGTGCCACGAGAGCGTCGCCGACGAGTACGACGGCCTCTGGGTGGCGGGCGAACTCTCGTGGTGTTTCCACACCGACCTCACCTACGACCACGTCGTCGGCTTCGAGGCCGACTTCGACGCAGCGTGTCCGGACCTCCCCGTCACGGCGCTGTGCCAGTACGACCTGAACCAGTTCAACGACGAGTCGGTCGCCAAGGCGCTGTGGACCCACGAACAGATCATCTACCGCTACCGGCTCTGTGAGAACCCCTACTACATCCCTCCGAACGAGTACCGTTCGGATGGGGGCGGGCTGTTGAACGCCCGGCTGATGCTGGAGCAGATGTACGACCTTGCCCACGCCCGCAGTCAAGTGACACAGCGCGAACAGCGGCTGTCGGTCGTCAACCGCATCCTTCGACACGACATCCGCAACGACCTGAACGTCGTCCGGGGGATACTGTCCCTCGTCGCCGACCGAGCGGACCTCGACGACGTGCTTGCGGTGCGGCTCGACACCGCCATCGACCACGTCAACGACATCTTCGAGGTGGCCGACAAGGCCCGGTACGTGGAGCGGACGATCAGCCGCTCGACGGTCGAACGAACGTCGCTCGCGCCGTTCGTCGCCCGCGCGGTGGAGCGGGTCGAAACGACGTTCCCGGAGGCGGATATCGCCGTCTCGGGCGTGAACGACGTCGAAGTGGTGGCGGATACGAATCTCGACGTAGCGCTTACCGAACTCATCGAGTACGCGATTCGAAACCAGGACGCCGATCCGCGGGTCTCGCTCACCGTCTCGGATCGACCGCCCGAGCGAGTCGTGATCGACGTGGGCTACGACGGCCAACCCGTCTCGCGGGGGGATCGTCGGGTGCTCGACGACGGCGTCGAGACGCCGCTGCAACACTGCCGTGGGCTGGAACTGTGGCTGGCCAAGTGGGTCGTCGAGAACGCGCACGGTCGACTCGACTTCCCGCAGGGGGAGGAGTCGTCGATACGGGTCGAGCTGTACCGGTGTCTCGCCTGATACAACCGTGCGTCACGGCACCGATACCCACGCTCGTAGCCGGATCGTGACCCTTTTTTCCGGGCTGAGGGTAGCCGGCGCATGGTCCAACAACAGCGAGAGACGTGGGCGACGCGTCTCGGGTTCATCCTCGCGGCCGTCGGGAGTGCCGTCGGACTCGGTAACGTCTGGCAGTTCCCGTTCCAGACGGGCGCGAACGGCGGCGCGGCGTTCATCGTCGTCTACCTCCTCGCCGTCTTCCTGATCGGCTTCCCCGCAATGCTCTCGGAATTCGTGGTCGGCCGGCGGGCCGAGCGCAATCCGATAGACGCCTTCGCCCGCCTCGGGCACCGCAACTGGAAGGTGGTGGGCGTCCTCGGAACCGTCTCGGCGTTCTGGATCCTCTCGTTCTACAGCGTCGTCGGCGGCTGGGTCATTCGGTACGTCCTCGGGAGCGCCACCGGCGCCTACTTCTCCGGATCGGAGGCGTACTTCGGCGCCATCGCCGCCGGCCCCGAGGCGGTCGGCTTCCACGCCGTCTTCATGGCGTTGACCGTCGGCGTCGTCGCCTTCGGCGTCACGGACGGCATCGAACGCTCGACCAAGCTGATGGTGCCGAGCATCGTCCTCTTGCTGGGCGGCCTCGCCGTCTGGGCCGGGACGCTTCCGGGTGGTGCGGCCGGCTACGCGTACTACCTCTCGCCCGATATCGACGCACTCGTCTCGAATCTCGGCTCCATCCTTCCCGCCGCCGTCGGGCAGGCCTTCTTCACCCTCTCGCTCGGGATGGGCGCGATGATCACCTACGCCTCCTATCTCGGCCGCGACGACTCCCTGCCGACCGACGGTGGGACCATCGTGATCCTCAACACGTTCGTCGGCCTGCTGGCGGGGCTGGTGGTCTTTCCCATCCTCTTCTCGCTCGGCATCGATCCCGGGAGCGGTGGCCTCGGCGCTGCGTTCATCACGCTCGCCGGCGCGTTCGCACAGCTCCCCGCGGGGCGACTCCTCGGCGTCGCCTTCTTCGTCGTCCTCCTCTTGGCGGCGCTGTCCTCCGCGATTAGCCTCCTCGAAGTCGTCACCTCCTACCTCGTCGACAACACCGACCGCTCGCGGCGCTCCATCGCCGTCGCCCTCGGTCTCGGCATCTTCCTCCTCGGCGTGCCGAGCGCGTTCGGCGTACCGATTCTCGCTTGGTACAACGCCGTCGCGTACAACCTGCTGCTCCCGCTCTCGGTGCTTGCCCTCCTCCTGTTCGTCGGGTGGGTCGACGCCGGCGACGCCGTCGCGGAACTCCGGCGCGGCACCGGCCTGAGCGAGTCGGGCGCCGTCGCGTGGCTCTGGTTCGTCCGCACCGTCGTGCCGCTGGGCGTCCTCGTGACCCTCTTGCTCGGCCTGCAGAGCCTCGCCGTCCGCGCGGGACTGCTCGCCGAGGCCATCGTGTAGGCTCACCGAGAGACCGCGGGCGACTCGAAACCCACTTGAGCCGCGTTCGCCGACCGAGGAACAATGACACGAGAGACGTGGGCGACACGGACGGGTTTCATCCTCGCCGCCGCCGGGAGCGCCGTCGGCCTCGGGAACATCTGGCGGTTCCCCTGGATGACCGCGGAGAACGGCGGCAGCGCCTTCCTGCTCGTCTATCTGGTCATCGTCCTGGGGGTGGGCGTCCCCGGGCTCCTCGGCGAGTTCGTGATCGGTCGGCGGGCGCGGCGGAACCCGGTCGGCGCGCTCCGTGACCTCTCCGGGTCGCGGGTCTGGGCCGCCGTCGGCGGCATCTCCGCGATCACGGGCGTCGCGCTCCTCTCCTTTTACAGCGTCGTCGGCGGCTGGATCCTCCGATACCTGCTGGTCTCGCTGGCCGGTCCCTTCACCGGCGGCGCGGCCTACCTCGCCGACCCGGGCGCGTACTTCGGGAGCGTCTCCTTCGGCGTCGGCGCCGCGGGCTATCACCTCCTCTTTCTCGCGCTCACCGGCCTGATCGTCCTCGGGGGCGTCCGCCGCGGCATCGAACTGGGGACGAAAGTGATGATGCCCGCCGTCCTCGCCTTGCTCGTCGGGATGGCCGTCTGGGTCTCCACGCAGTCGGGCGCGGGCGCCGGCTACGACTTCTTTCTCACCTTCGACCTCGAAACGATCCGCGCGAACTTCTTCTCGATCCTCGGCCCGGCGGCCGGGCAGGCGCTCTTTACGCTCTCGGTCGGCGCCGGCACCATGATCACCTACGCCTCCTACATCGACGAGGATCGGTCGCTCCCGTTCGACGGGTCGGTCATCGCCCTGCTCAACACGGGCGTGGGCGTCCTCGCCGGGCTGGTGGTCTTCCCGCTCCTGTTCTCGCAGGGGATCGACCCCGGGAGCGGCGGCCCGGGTACCCTCTTCGTCGGCATCGCGGGCGCGTTCGGCGCCCTGCCCGGTGGAGGCGTGCTGGCCATCCTGTTTTTCGGCGTCGTCGCCTTCGCGGCGCTGTCGAGTTCGATCAGCATGCTCGAGATTCCGGTCGCCGTCCTCGTCGACGAAGTCGGCTGGTCGCGCCGGCGAGCCGTCGGCACGCTCCTCGCGCTCATCGCGACGACGGGGACGATCACCGCGTTCCAGCCCGCGCTGTTCGGGTTCGTCTCCGGAACGCTGGTCGACTTCCTGCTCACCGGCGGCCTCCTCGCGTTCCTCCTCTTTGCGGGGTGGGTGCTCGGCCGCGACGCGGTGGCGGAGTACGTCACCGGCGCCGGTCCGATCGCGACCCGGCTGGCGACGCCGTGGCTGTTCGCCGTCGGCGTCGTCATCCCCGTCTTCCTCACCTTCACGCTGCTGACGACGGCGGGCGTCGACGCCCGACTGGGCTTCTGGCCCACCGTCGTCGCCGCCGTCGTCGCCGTCGCCGTCGTCCTCGCCGGACTGCGGCGGCGGGCGGCGGTTTGAGACGGTCCTCGCCGTCCCGGGCCCGATCAGTCCCGGACGACCGCGCCGTCGGCGACGACCACCGACGGCGATCCGGTCGCGCCGATGTCGTCGAACGGGTCGGCGTCGAACCCGACCACGTCGGCGGGCGTGCCGGAGGCGAGCACGCCGAGCCCGGGCCGGTCGAGACACTCGGCGGCCGTCCGCGTCGCCGCGGTCAGCGCCGCCGCCTCGGTCATCCCTCCGGCCACGAGGCGGCCGAGTTCGAGGTGGACCGCCGGATGTGGGACATTCGGCGACCCGGCGTCGCTGCCGGCCGTGATGGTGATGTCGCGTTCCAGCGCGGCCTCGAACACCTCGTGGTGGCGCTCGGCCACCCGCTGTGCGTTCTCGTGGGCGTACGCCGGCACGGTCGGTCCCCCCTTCGCGACCGTCTCGTAGATGAACAGCGTCGGCTCGTAGACGATGTCCGACCCGTCCAGCTTCTCCAGCGTCTCGTCGGCCATCAGGTTCCCGTGTTCGATGGTGTCGGCGCCCGCCTCGACGGCGGCGTCGATGCCGTCCGTGCCGACGGCGTGGACCGCGACCGGCAGCCCGAAGCGGTGGGCCTCGTCGACGGCCGCCTCGACTTCGGCGGGCGATAGCTCCGAGACGCCCGGGTCCTCGCCGACGGCCTGCCCGTAGACGCCGCCGGTGGCGCTGATCTTGATGAGATCGGCGCCCTTGCTCCGCTGGGCCCGGACGGTCGACCGAACCGCGTCGACCCCGTCGCTCGGGATGCCCCAGAACGGGTCGTGGCCCCCGGTGATGATCACCGTCTTCCCGCTGGCGTGGATCCGGGGGCCGACGATCCGTCCCCGCCGGGCCGCGTCGGCGACGGCGATGGCGATGTCGTGGGTGCTGCCGAGATCGCGGATCGTCGTCACGCCACCCTCGACCTGTCTGCGGGCCATCTCCACCGCGTGGATCGTCTGTTCTTGCTCCGACTGTCGGCGAAGCGTCGCCACCGGATCGCCGCTCCCGTCCCACACCAGATGGACGTGGAGGTCGATCAGTCCCGGCGTGAGCAGATCGGCCGACAGTTCCCGCTCCCCGTCGCCGGGTTTGTCGTCGTAGACGCCCGTGATCTCGCCGCCGTCGACTGCGAGCCAAGAATCCGGGCGGCGACCCCGGGCAGCGTCCCACAGGTCGCCGTGTAGGAGAACGTCGTGATCGCTCACGGCCTCGCGCCCTCCCGGCGTCCGCCGTCGGCCGGCCGTCCGTGCCCACCCGTGTGCGTTCGTACCATGTGTCGTTGGCACACGGCAGCCACCTAACTGTTTCGTCAGTCCGGCGGAATCCTTTTGCCAGTCCTCGAACCTTTAGTGGATAATGAAAGGTGGTCGCCCATGACCATGGAAGATCGGATCGAGGAGCTCCGGGAGAAACGGGAGCGGGCGCTCCTCGGTGGGGGCGAAGACCGGATCGAGTCCCAGCACTCGAAGGGGAAGATGACCGCCCGGGAGCGGGTCGACTACTTCCTCGACGACGGGACCTTCCGCGAGTTCGACCAGTTCCGTACCCACCGAACCAGCAAGTTCGGAATGGAGGAGCGCAAGCTCCCCGGCGACGGCGTCGTGACGGGGTACGGCGAGGTGAACGGCCGAAAGACGTTCGTCTTCGCCCACGACTTCACGGTCTTCGGCGGATCGCTCGGCGAGGTGATGTCCGAGAAGATCTGCAAGGTGATGGACAAGGCGATGGACGTGGGCGCGCCCATCGTCGGCCTCAACGACTCGGCGGGCGCGCGCATCCAGGAAGGGGTGCGGAGCCTCGCGGGCTTCACCGACATCTTCCACCGCAACGAGCAAGCCAGCGGCGTCGTCCCCCAGATTTCGGGGATCATGGGCCCTTGCGCCGGCGGCGCCGTCTACTCGCCCGCCATCACCGACTTCATCTTCATGGTGAAAGACACGAGCCACATGTTCATCACCGGCCCGGACGTGATCAAGACCGTCACGGGCGAGGAGGTGAGCTTCGAGGAACTCGGCGGAGCGACCACCCACGCTTCTCGCACCGGCGTCGCCCACCGCGCCTTCGAGGACGAGGAGACGGCACTCGACAACATCCGCCGGCTACTCTCCTATCTCCCGCAGAACAACGTCGAGGACCCGCCGCGGGTCGACCCGTGGGACGACCCCGAGCGCTCGGCGGACGAACTGAAGACCGTCGTCCCGGATCAGCCCCAGAAACCGTACGACATGATCGACGTGATCGGCGGCACCGTCGACGAGGGCTCCTTCTTCGAGGTCCACGACAGCTGGGCGAAAAACGTCGTCGTCGGCTTCGGCCGCCTCGACGGCCACTCGGTCGGCGTCGTCGCCAACCAGCCCCGGTCGAACGCCGGGACGCTGACCGTCGACGCGAGCATGAAGGCCTCGCGGTTCGTCCGCTTCTGTGACGCCTTCAACGTGCCCATCCTCACCTTCGTCGACGTGCCCGGCTACATGCCGGGGACCGAACAGGAACATCGCGGGATCATCCGTCACGGGGCGAAACTGCTCTACGCCTACTCGGAGGCGACCGTTCCCCTGCTGACGGTCATCACGCGGAAGGCCTACGGCGGCGCCTACTGCGTCATGGCGTCGAAACATCTCGGCGCCGACGTGAACTACGCGTGGCCGACCGCCGAACTCGCCGTCATGGGGCCGGAAGGCGCCGTGAACGTCCTCTACAGCGACGAACTGGCGGACGCGGACGACGCGGACGCCCGACGGGCGGACCTCGTCGAGGAGTACCGCGAGGAGTTCGCCAACCCCTACACCGCCGCCGACCGCGGGTTCATCGACGACGTGATCGAACCGCAGGACACCCGGGCGCGCCTCGTCGACGATCTGCACATGCTGAAGACGAAACGCGAGAGCAACCCGGAGAAGAAACACGGCAACATCCCGATATGAACCTGAACGTTCCCGACGACGCCGACGACGCGGAGGCGGCCGCCATCGCCGCCGCCGTAGGTGCCCACCTCACCGACCGGGACCGCGCCGTGGCCGCCGCGGCCGCCGCGGCCGCCGCGGGCGACGAGGAGTCGTGGCGGGGGCGCAAGTGGGCCTTCGCCGGCCGGATCGACGGTCTACAGGGGCGATCGATCCGCGTCCCCGAGACGGCACCGACCGACGGGTGGACGGCGTCGGGCCGAACGGATCGGTTCTGAGTCCGGCGCAAGGCGCCGTCCAGTAGGCATATACGTACCCCACGTGTACGCGAGCGTCGTGAGCGGAGAACACGGCCGGACCGACGAGGTACGCGTCGGCCCCACCGTCGCCGAGGGATACGGGAGCGGGCGCGCGGGATTGGTCGGCTGGATCGATATCGTCGGATCGCAACTCTCCCCGGCCTGGCGACGACGACTCGGAAGCGGAATCGTCGCCGGCGTCGGCGGCCTCCTCGTCGGAATTCCGTTCTATCACCTGTCCCGACACGCCCTCTCGGCCGAGGCGCTCGCCGGGGACGCGTTGCCGCTCCTATTCGGTGTCGTTCTGCTCGGCGTCGGAGCGTGGCTGGGCTGGCTGAGCGACGACGACCTGGCGCCGCTTGTGACGGCGTTCTGGGTCACCGTCGGCCTCGGCGTTACGGTGCTCGTCACGCTCTATTTCCTCACCCTCCACGTCGCGCACGGCCACGTCGTCGAGTCGCAGTGGTTTCTCGTCTACGACGTGGGTGCCACCGGCGCAGTCGCCGGCCTCCTCATCAGCCGGTACGACGTTCGCTCGCGGCGTCGGAATCGGCGGCTGAGCCAGCAGGAGCGTCGCTTTCGAGCGGTGTTCGAGGGGACGCTCGACGCCCTCGTCGTCGTCGACGACGAGGGGCGGTATCTGGAGGCGAATCCGGCGGCTGCCGATCTGTTCGGCCTGCCGCGGGAGGAGTTGATCGGGAAACACGTCGCCGAGTTCACACCCGACGACCTGGCGGTCGAGGAGAACTGGTCGGCGTTCCTCGATGGTCCCGGCCAACGTGGCGAGTACGAACTCGTCCGAGCGGACGGCGAGACGCGGACCATCGCCGTCGCCGCCACCCCGAACGTCCTCGCTGGCCGCCATCTGGCGGCGCTACGTGACGTGACCGAGCGGGTCGAACGCGAAGCCGACCTCGACCGCGAGCGCGCCCGCGTCGAGTTCCTCAATCGCCTTCTCAGACACAACGTCCTCAACGGCATGAACCTCGTGTTGGCGAAACTCGACGCCGTCGAACCGTCCGTGCCGGCCGACTGCCGCGACGACGTCGCGGCGGCGCGTCACCGGGGCGAGGAAATCGTCGATCTGATCCAGACGGCCAGACGGCTCGCGACTGACGTATCGACCGACGGCACCGACCGACGGATCGACGTGCGCGAACCGCTGACCGAGGCCGTCGCGGACCTGCGAACGGCCTCTCCGGAGGCGACAGTCGAGTGCGACGTGTCCGACCAGGCGGTGTGGGTCCGCGCCGACGGCATGGTCGGGACGGTGTTCGAGCACCTCCTGACGAACGCGGTCCAGCACAACGACCCGGCGTCGGTCCGCGTCACGGCGACGGTGTCGGTCGATCCGGAGACGGTCACGGTCACCGTCGCCGACGACGGCGAGGGGGTGCCGCCCGAACGGCTGGCGCAACTGTTCGACGAGGAGGTGTTCGCCCACACGCGCGACTGGGGTGGGTTCGGCCTCTCCATCGTGCAGGCGCTCGTTCAGGAGTACGACGGCTGCGTGTGGGCCGAGACCAACGACCCGAGCGGGATGGTCGTCCACGTCGAACTCCCGCGTGCCGCGGAGCCGGACGGCGACGGTCGCGACTCGTCGGCGTGAGCTATCGTCGAGAAGAGCTCCGTCTCAGGCGTTGGCGGCCGCGCTCGCCTTCTTGCGCGTGATGTAGCCCGCGATGCGGTTGCGGACGCCCTTCGACTCCACGTTCGTCAGCTTCGTGACGCTGTCCTTGTTGGTCTCGAAGTCGGTGTTGAACGCCTCCGGATACCGCTCCAGGAGGATGCCCCCGAGCTGTTTGACGTATTTGGGTTTGATGGCCATATCCGTACGTTCCGCCGCTGGGCCACTAAAACGATTCGTTCCGTTCGCGCCACCCCGTCAGGTCGTCGATGCGGGCGAACGCCTCGCGCTCCGCCGGGCCGCCACAGCGCTCGACCGTCTCCGCGAAGTAGTCGAGGCGGTCGAGCAGCGTCTCGGTGTCGAAGGTGGGCACGTCCAGCCGTGACGCGGCGACCGTCGCGTCGACGACGGCGTAGAACCCGCGGTTGATCGTCGGGACGGTGCGCTCGCGGACGGTCGCGGACCGTGGCGCGAGCGCCCAGCGGACCCACTCGGTGCCCCCGTCCTCGCCCGCCTCGATCCGGCGGGCGTCCACCTCGACCCACGCGGCGGCCCCCTCCCGAACCGGCTCGTCGGTTTCGGTCACGTCGAGGGCCGCGTCGACGAACTCGCGGGGGTCGGTCGTGAACTGGATCACGCCCCCGCCCCGGCGCTCGAAGTTGCCGCGGGTCCGGGTTCGTCCCCACGTCACCGCGGTCACGGGGTCGTCCGCGTCGTCGGGGGCGTGGAGACCGAGCGCCGCCTGATTCCAGCGGTCGTTCGGCCCGAGCGTCGCGACGACGGACTCGGTGACGCCGCGGAGGGGAACGGGCCAGTCGGCCTGACTGCCGCCGCTCACAGCGGCACCCCCCACTCGAGGGCGACGAACGCGGCGGCCGCGGTGAGGTCCGCGGTCGTGCCGGGGTTGATCCCCTCCTCGAGGAAGCGCTCGGCCAGGTCCTCGGCGGCAGCGAGGTCACCGCACACCGCAGCGGCCTCGCGACTCACGGCTGCGGCCCGTTCGCTTCCGTGTTCGACGGCGACGAGCGTGTCGGGGCGCTCGGCCAGCAGATCGAGGAAGGCGCGCGCGAGGCGGTCGGTGACCGGTCCCTCGTCGTCGAGCACTCCCTCGGCGGCGGCGAAGACCCGCTCGAAGCCGTTCGCCCACTCGGCGGCGTTGCCGTCGCGGTCGGCGCTCAACTCCATCACGTCCGCGAGCGTCAGTTTCCGATCCCGGAGCGTCGGCACCGCGTCGGCGCCGCGGCGCACGTCCAGGTCGGGAACGTCCTCCGGCGGGTCGTCGACCGCCACGTCGACGTGTTCGAACGCGCGGTAGAAGCCGGCGGCGTCGTCGACGGTCGTCGCGGCGGTGATCGCCCGAAGGCCGTCGGGCGAGAGGCGATCCGTCGCCGCGGCGCGGACGAGGGGGACGAGGAGGAGCAGACAGCCGAACTGCGTGTTGCCGCCCGACTGCTGGCTCATGCCCCGGACCGCGCGCTCGAAGGCGTCGCCGAGCGACGGTGGGTCGTCGCCGACGGTCCCGGCCAGTTCCAGTCCCGGCCGCGCCCCCACCGCGCCGGTCAGGAAGTGTTCGAACCGCAGGTCGTCGTGGTCGCGGTGGCGGTCCACGTTGCCCGGTTTGGGCGTGCTCGCCACCTCCAGCGTGAGCGCGAGTTCGGCGTGGTCGGGAGGCGACATGTGAGGGCGTGGGTGCGTCGGCGGGCGCGGTGCGTCACCGCCCGAGGAGCGCGGCTCTTCCCCACTCATCCCGGTACCTCCCCGTCGCGGCCGGCGTCCCGCCCGCGACGCTCCCAGTCCGCCACCGCCCGGGCGACCCGTTCGAGGACCGCCGGGTCGTCGCTCGGGCGGCCGACGCTGACGCCGTCGGCGCCGTAGGCGAGGTACTCCCACGCAGTGGCCCGGTCGCGGACGCCGTTGTTGGCGAGGACGAAGGCGTCGCTCGCGGCTGCGACGTCGGCGATCAGGGGTTCGGAGTCCATCGCGTCGACGTGGATCACGTCGGCGCCCGCATCGGTCAGCGCGCGGGCCGTCGCCGGGAGGGCCACCCCGTCGACTTCGGCTCGCACCTTCACGCTCACCGTCGCGCCGGCGTCGACGGCCGCGGCGACGAAGGCGGCGAGGCGCTCGGTGTCGCGGAGCAACGTCTCGCCACAGCCGACGGCGCACAGTTCGTCCTGCCGGCAGTGGGCGTTGATCTCCAGAACGGCGTCGTGATCGGCACAGATCGACGCGGTCTCGCGGATCGGGGCGACAGTCGCGCTCCGGACGTTCATCCCGGCGCGGATCGGCGCGTCGTCGAGGGCGGCGAGCTGGGCGTCGACGAAGGCGAGCGGATCGTCGGGGAGGAACTCCTCGCGCCCGCGGGCGACGAGTTCGCGGGCGGCGCCCCGCGAGTCGGCGTCGAGTGCAATCCCCCCGAGGAGAGCGAGGTCGGCGTAGGGGGCACCGGCCCGCGCCCAGTCGGCGTCGGCGGCGCCGCTGAGGCTGGCGAGCGCGAGCATCAGGCCACCTCGAACGCGTCCGCGACGGCGCGGACGACTCGGCGAGCGTCGTCGGGGCCGTCGATCCGGGTGTCGGTGCGGACGATCGGGCGGTCGAGGTCGGTGCCGTCGTCGGCATCGAGGACGAACGCGTCGGCGAAGGGGTAGGCGTCGGCGACGCCGGCGGTCGAGGGGTCGAGGCCGACGCCGCGCATGAGGGCGGGGGCGGGGCCGGAGAAGGCTTCGTCCTCGACGAACGGCGAGACGGCGACGACGGGCGTCTCGGCGAGGGCGTCGTCGACGCCGGGGAGCGCGCGGATGGGGCCGACGCTCGTCACCGGGTTGGAGGGGCCGATGACGACCGGGGCGTCGAGGGCGTCGCGGACGGCCGGCGTCGACTCGGCTGTTCCCGAGCCGCGGAACTCCACGTCCTCGACGGTCGGGTCGGCACGGCGGGCGACCCAGTACTCCTGGAAGTGCATCGCGCCCTCCTCGGTGTGGACGATGGTGGCGACGGGGTCGTCGCTCATCGGGAGGAGTTCGGCGTCGAGGTCGAAGGCGTCGGCGAGGATGCGGGTCACCTCGGTGAGCGTTCGGCCCTCGTCGAGGAGGCTGGTGCGCGTGACGTGGACGGCCCGGTCGCGGTCGCCGATCTCCATGAACTCCGCGACGCCGGAGAAGCGGCGCCAGCGGGCGATGCGTCGGCCCGCAGTCTGGCGGTCCGGGGGGAGATATCGCGGGCCACCGACGGCGTCGCCGTTCCCCCGAGACGCCCCCGACGCCTCGCCGATCCCGGCGGCCTCTGCGAGGCGGGCGAGTTCGTCGTGGGTCGCAGTCGTGTCGCCGTCGATCCCCCACCACGTCTCGCGGTCGAGGACGCCGCCGCCGGCAAAGAGGACGGTGTCGAGGTCGGGACAGACGAGGTGGCCGCCGAGTTCCACGTCGTCGCCGGTGTTGGCGACGACCGTGACCGCGGTCGGGTCGAACGCGGCGTCGACCCCGTCGAGGAGCTTCGGCGTCCCCGTCCCGCCGGCGAGGAACGTAACCATGCTCCGCGTAGCGGACGGGTGGATTTGTGCCTTTGGGAGCGGCGTGAGTGTGAGATGGGCACACGAGTCGCGAGCGTTTACACGCGTGGCACACCAACCGTCGGCTATGAGCGGAATCGACGTCCTCCGAGCCGACGTAGCATTCGACGAACCGACGCTGGTCGAGGGGTTGCCGGGCGTCGGCCTGGTCGGGAAGCTCGCGGCCGACCACCTGGTCGAGACGTTCGACATGGTCCACTACGCCAACGTCCACTGCGAGGGGCTGCCGCCGGTGACGACGTACGCGACCGGCGACCGGGAGCTGGCGACGCCGGTGCGGCTGTACGCCGACGCGGCGCGGGACCTGCTGGTCCTCCAGAGCGACGTGCCCGTCTCGCCGGGGGCGGCACTGGAGTTCGCGGACTGTCTGGGCGGCTGGAGCGTCGACGCCGAGGTGACGGCGCTCTACCTCAGTGGAATCGGGCGCGAACGCGAGGAGGGGGCGACGCCGGCACTCTACGGCGTCGGGACGGGCGACGGGGGCGAGCGGCTCGGCGCCGTCGACATCGATCCGCCGACGGAGCCGGGACTGATCACGGGGCCGACCGGGGCGCTCCTGAATCACGCGCTCCACACCGACGCCACGGCCATGGGCCTCGTCGTCGAGGCGACGCCGCAGTTCCCGGACCCGGAGGCGGCGGCCCACCTCCTCGACGCCGGCATCGGACCGTTGCTCGACGCCGAGATTCCGGTCGCGGAACTCACCGAACACGCGGCTGAGATCCGGCAGGCGAAACGGCGCCTCGCGGAGCGGATGCAGGGGGCCGAGGAGACGAGTTCGCAGGCGCGGCCCCTCGGCATGTATCAGTGACCGCGTTCTGCAAGTCTTAAGCAACCCGAGGCGTTTCCTTCGACCATGCACGAGGATGCGGCCGAGGAGACGACGGACGTCCCCGAGGGAGCGGGCGCTGCCGGGGACGGGAGCGAGGCGGTCGACCTCGCGGATCGGGTCGCAGAGTACGACGCCGAACTCGGCGCGGCCGTCGGGAATCTGGAGGACCGGATCGCGGAACTCGAAGCCGAACTGGCCGACGCCGAGGAGCACGCCGACGACCTCGAATCCAAACTGAAGCGCAAGCAGGCCGACTTCCAGAACTACAAGAAGCGCGCGAAAAAGCGTCAGGAGGAGATCAAAGAGCGGGCGACCGAGGACTTCCTCACCCGCCTGGTGCCGGTCCGCGACGACCTGGTGCGCGCGCTCGATCAGGACGAGGGCGTCGACATCCGCGACGGCGTCGAGTCGACGCTCGCGTCGTTCGATCAGGTGCTCGAAGAGGAGGGCGTGACACCGATCCAGCCCGACGCCGGCGACGAGGTGGATCCCACCCGTCATCAGGTGATGATGCGCGTCGAGAGCGACCAACCCGAAGGGACGGTCGTCGACGTCTACCGCCCCGGCTACGAGATGGCTGGGTCGGTCATCCAGGAGGCGCAGGTGACGGTCAGCGACGGGAGCTGATAGGGATTATGGGAAGTCGTCGGGGATTCTCGCCGGATCGTCCCGGCGAGCATCTCTGGACAGTGACGATACCCCCTGTGACCGTCGCCGGAACGAATTGCAGTTCTATATAAACGTGACTGGTGTGAGTCGTTCACATGATTCCTAATCGCAAGACGGCGACCCACCGGATCGACCGGTCACCTCACCCCGTCTAGTAACCTTTAACCGACCAAAACCGGTAATCACGGACAAGATGGCGAGCAACAAAATTCTGGGTATCGACCTCGGCACCACGAACAGCGCGTTCGCGGTGATGGAGGGGGACGACCCCGAAATCATCGTCAACGGCGAGGGCGACCGAACCACGCCCTCGGTCGTCGCCTTCACCGACGACGACGAACGGCTCGTCGGCAAGCCGGCGAAGAATCAGGCCGTCCAGAACCCCGAGCGCACGATCCAGTCGATCAAGCGCCACGTGGGTGAGGAGGGCTACACCGTCGACGTCGACGACGACGAGTACACGCCGGAGCAGATTTCGGCGATGATCCTCCAGAAGATCAAGCGGGACGCGGAGGAGTATCTCGGCGACGACGTGGAGAAAGCCGTCATCACGGTACCGGCGTACTTCAACGACCGTCAGCGGCAGGCGACGAAAGACGCCGGCGAGATCGCCGGTTTCGAGGTCGAGCGCATCGTCAACGAGCCGACGGCCGCCTCGATGGCCTACGGCCTCGACGACGAGTCCGACCAGACGGTCCTCGTCTTCGACCTCGGGGGCGGCACGTTCGACGTGAGCGTCCTCGACCTGGGTGGCGGCGTCTACGAAGTCGTCGCCACGAACGGGGACAACGACCTCGGGGGCGACGACTGGGACCAGGCGATCATCGACCACCTCGCCGAGGAGTTCGAGAGCGACCACGGCGTCGACCTCCGCGAGGACCGACAGGCGCTCCAGCGGCTGAAAGACGCCGCCGAGGAAGCCAAGGTCGAACTCTCCTCGCGCAAGGAGACGGACATCAACCTGCCCTTCATCACGGCGACGGACAGCGGTCCGATCCACCTCGAAACCTCCCTGACGCGGGCGAAGTTCGAGTCGCTGACGAGCGACCTGCTGGAACGCACGGTCGAACCGACGGAGCAGGCGCTCGCCGACGCCGGCTACTCGAAAGGCGACATCGACGAGGTGATCCTCGTCGGCGGGTCGACCCGAATGCCGCAGGTCCAGGCGAAAGTCGAGGAACTGGTCGGTCAGGAGCCGAAAAAGAACGTCAACCCGGACGAGGCCGTCGCGCTGGGCGCGGCGATCCAGGGCGGTGTCCTCGGCGGCGAAGTCGACGACATCGTCCTGCTGGACGTGACGCCCCTCTCGCTGGGGATCGAGGTCAAGGGCGGCCTGTTCGAGCGCCTGATCGAGAAGAACACCACGATCCCGACCGAGGAGTCGAAGATCTTCACCACCGCGGCGGACAACCAGACCTCGGTGCAGGTCCGGGTGTTCCAGGGGGAGCGCGAAATCGCGGAGGAGAACGAACTGCTCGGCGAGTTCCAACTGACGGGCATCCCGCCCGCGCCCGCCGGCACGCCCCAGATCGAAGTCGGGTTCAACATCGACGAGAACGGCATCGTCAACGTCGAAGCCGAGGACAAGGGGTCGGGCAACGCCGAGTCCATCACCATCGAGGGTGGCGCCGGCCTCTCCGACGAGGAGATCGAGCGGATGCAGGAGGAAGCCGAGGAGCACGCCGAGGAAGACGAGCAGCGCCGTGAACGGATCGAGGCGCGCAACGAGGCCGAGAGCGCGATCCAGCGGGCCGAAACGCTCCTCGAGGAGAACGAGGAGAACGTCGACGACGACCTGCAGGCGTCCATCGAGGACGCCATCGGCGACGTCGAGGAGACGCTCGAAGACGACGACGCGACGACGGAGGACCTGCAGGAGGTCACCGAGGCGCTCTCCGACGAACTCCAGGAGATCGGCAAGCAGATGTACCAGCAGCAGGCCCAGGCCGGCGCGGGCGGCGCGGGTGCCGACCCCGGCGGCATGGGTGGCATGGGCGGTATGGGTGGCGCCGGTCCGGGCGGTGCGGGCGCCGGCGCCGCCGACGGCGACGAGTACGTCGACGCCGACTTCGAGGAGAAAGACGACGAGGACGACGCCTAACCGCCGAGCCGCGTTTTTCAAATACGTAGCTTCAGTACATCACACAAATGACGGAGGACTTCTACGACGTGCTCGGGGTGTCTCGGGACGCCGACGAGGACGAGATCAAACAGGCGTACCGAAAGAAGGCATCGGAGTACCATCCGGACGTGAGCGACGACTCCGACGCCGAGGAGAAGTTCAAGAAGGCCAAGAAGGCGAAGGAGATCCTTACGGACGAGGAGAAGCGGCAGGCGTACGACCGGATGGGCCACGAGCGCTTCGAGCAGGCCGAGAAGCGCGGCGGGTTCGACGGCGGTGCCGGCGGCGCGGGGGGCAACCCCTTCGGCGGCGGCGGTGCCGGCGGCTTCGGCGACATCTTCGAGCAGTTCTTCGGCGGCGGCGGCCGCGGCGGCAACCGCCCCCGACAGGGGCAGGACCTCCGCACGTCGCTCTCGCTGGACCTGGAGGAGGCGTTCGAGGGCGTCGAACGCGAGTTCACCGTCACCCGTCCGTCGCGGTGTTCGGACTGTGACGGCGCGGGCCACCCCCCGGACGCCGACGAGCGGACGTGTCCCAACTGCGACGGCCAGGGGCAGGTGACTCAGGTCCAACAGACGCCGTTCGGGCGGATGCAACAGACGGGGACCTGCCGCCGGTGTGACGGCGAGGGAACCCTCTACAGCGAGACGTGTTCGACCTGTGGCGGCGAGGGGCAGGTGCGCGAGGAGTCGACGCTGACCGTCGACATCCCGGCCGGCATCCGCGACGGGCAGACCCTCCGGATGGAGGGCGAGGGGGCGCCGGGACCGAACCGCGGGCCGAACGGCGACCTGCTGATCGAGGTGTCGGTCGCGGACCACCCCGATTTCGACCGCGACGGCGACGACCTGCACTACCAGCATCCCATCTCTTTCCCGCAGGCGACGTTCGGCGACACGGTGGAGGTGCCGACCCTCGACGGCACCGTCGAGATGGACGTGCCCGCGGGCACCCAGAGCGGCGAAACTTTCCGCCTGCAGGGCAAGGGGATGCCACGCCTCCGCCGTCGCGGGCGGGGTGACCTCTTCGTGCAGGTGCAGGTCGTGACGCCGGACAGCCTGAACAAAGAGCAACGGGAAGCACTGGAGCGCTTCGCGGAGGCCGGCGGCGAGGAAGTCGACGTGAACGAGGGCTTCTTCGAGCGGATCAAGAGCAGTTTCTGATACTGCCGGCTGTGAGTCAATCGAGATATCCGTCACCGCGGGGTGATAGATACCTTGAAACAGTTACAGCCGGCAGTATGAACAGATGCACGTCCTCGGCGACGTCGTCGCGCGCGACCGACGGAGCGACGAGGTGGCGCTTCGCGTCGACGCGACGGGCCGGGAGTTCAGTTACCGGGACTTCTGCACCACCGCGTGGAAGGCGGGGCACGCGCTCAGCCACTGCGGCGTCCACGCGGGGGCACGGGTGGCGCTCGACCCCGATCCGGCGCCACAACCGCTCCTGACGCTGTTCGGGGCCGCGTGTCTCGGCGCGCGCGTGACGTTCGACACGGCGGCGGAGTCACGGGCCGTCCTCGTCCCCGCCGCCCGCGAGGGCGAGGTGGCGAGGCGGCCCGAGCGAAAAGTCGTCGTCTACGGCGACGCGCCCGACGATCCGGGGGTCGTCCACTGGGAGCGGACGGTCTGGAGCGAGAACCCCGTCCGGCCACCGGGCGAGCGTGACGCCGAGGAAGTTGTCTTGGACGGCACGGAGCCACGCTCCGCGGGCAGTCGGCCAAGGGCCGACGACGTCGACGCGGCGACGTACACGCACCGCGAGGTGTTGGCGGCGGCGACGAGTGTCGCCGACGCGACGGGTATCGACTCCGGAACGTCGGTCGCGCTCCGGGCGCCCCTGACCGATCCGCGGGCGGTCGTCGCGGGCGTCGTGGCGCCGCTCGCGAGGGGTGGGACGGTCGTGCTCCCGGACGGGGCGACGGACGCGGACGTGGTGGTCGGTGCGGACGGCGACGTTCGCCTCGACGACGTACCACTGTGAAGATACGTCACATCGACGATCCGTACGCCGACTACGGACAGATTTATCAACGACCCTCATGATCCATGGGGACGTATGACAGCCAGACAGCGCGTGCAGTCGTTCGGACGGTCGATGGCGGACTGGTCTGAAAAATGGGTTCCGAGCCCGTTCCTCTTCGCGGTGATCCTGACGCTCATCGCGTACGTCGCGGCGATTGTGCTCACTCCCGATGGGCCGTATCAGAACATCGTGAACTGGTACGACGGCTTCTGGACGCTGTTGACCTTCGCGATGCAGATGGTGCTCATCCTGGTGACGGGCTACGCCGTCGCGGACTCCGACTTCGTGAGCGGCTATCTGAACAAGCTCGCGTCGGTTCCGAACGACAACACACAGGCGGCGGCGCTCGTGGCTGCCATCTCGTTGATCTTCGGCTATCTCCACTGGGGCATCGGCCTCATCGTCGGTGCCATCTTCGCCATCTTCGTGGCACGGGCGGGCCACGAGCGGGGCAAGACGTTCCACTACCCCATCCTGTGTGCCGCGGGCTATACGAGCCAGACCATCTGGCACGTCGGCCCGTCGACGAGCGCGGGGCTACTCTCCGCGACGGACGGCCACCCCTTCCAGGACATCATCGGCATCGTCCCGCTGAACGAGAGCGTCTTCACCATCTACGCGTTCGGCATCGCCGTCCTCGTGTTCGTGACGGTGATTCCGGTGCTGGCCTTCCTCTCCCCCGACGAGGAGGACGCGACGGGCATCGACGAGTACGCCCCGAGCCTGCTGAAGGACGATCCGGAGGAGGCTATCTCGGACGGCGGGACGCCGACGGCGGGAGGCGTCGAGATGAGCCGGTCGCCGGCCGACCGCCTCAACGACAGCCGGGCCGTCGCCTACATCATCGCCATCGGGATGTTGGTCTACGTCGTGCAGTACTTCATCAACGCCGGCGGCATCGGGGAGGCTCTCGACCTGAACGTCTTCAACTTCACGTTCATCGCACTCGGCCTCATCCTGCACAAGACGCCGGCGGCGTACATGGAGACGATCCGTGACGCCACCGAGGGTGCGGCGGGCATCATCCTGCAGTTCCCCTTCTACGCGGGCATTCTGGGGATCATCAGCAACTCAGGCCTCTCGGACCTGATCGCGGAGGGGCTGCTCGCGGTGGCGACGCCGCAGACGTTCCCGGTCGTCGCGTGGCTCCTCGGCGGCGTCATGAACCTGTTCGTCCCGAGCGGCGGCGGCGAGTGGGGCATCATCGGCGGCGTCGTCGGCAGCGCGGCGGTCGAACTCGGCGTCCCGCCGGGGAAGGCCATCGTCGCCTACGGTGTCGGCGACATGTGGACGAACATGTTCCAGCCGTTCTGGGCGATTCCGCTCCTCGGGCTGACCAAGGTTCGTGCCCGCGACATCCTCGGCTACACGATGATCGTCATGCTGGTGCTGTTCCCGGTGTTCGCCATCGGGCTGTACTTCCTGCCGTACTGAAGCGATCACGGGAACGGTGCGGTCACCGTTCTTGCACCTTTTACGGCACGGCGAGCGCCCGGATCGACTCGTCGCGGCGGTGTCATACGGATTATTATAAGTCATCACCGGTGGGTCGGCGAGACGATCCGGCGATCCACCGGTGAATAGTTACAATACTCCGTATCACGCCTCCGGTTCGAACTCCCGGGACTGCGATTCGATGACCGTCGCCACGTCCTTCAGCATCTCCCCGAGGGTCGCGACCACGTCGTCGAGCGTCGCGATGCCGACGAGTCGGCCGTCGTCGTCGACGACCGGGATACGACGCACGCGACCCTCGGCCATCGTGGCGGGGAGGTCGACGGCGGTGGCGTCGCGGTGGATCGTCACCGGATCGGGCGTCATCACGTCCGCCGCGGTGAGCGTCGAGAGGTCGTCGTATCGCGCCACCGCGAGCGCGACGTCGCGGTCGGTGACGATGCCGACCGGACGGTCGTCCTCGGCGATCACGAGGTCACCGATCTCCTCGTCGAGCATTCGCTTGGCGAGTTCCGTAAGTGACGTGTCTCGTCGGGCGGTTACCACGTCGACGGCGAGGGTCTCGACTGGCATACGCTCAAAATTCACTTCCATTGACAATAATGCCGCGGTGCTTACCAGCGAGTGAGAATCGAGTGGCGGCCCCGGCAAATCCTTTTTATTCCGCGTCGACTACCTCGGGGCATGTACGTCCGGGACGCCAAGAACCGAGACGAGGTCTGGTTGCTCGATCACATCGAGGAGATGGCCCTGGACGACGCCGGCTTTCGATCTCGGGACTACGTCATCGCGGTCGACGAGGAGACGGACGAGCGGGCGGGGTTCGGCCGCGTTCGTATCCACAAGACCGACGACGGCGAGCTCTGTGAACTCACGGGGCTGGGCGTCCTCCCCGCGTGGCAGGGGCAGGGCGTCGGCGCGCACGTCGTCGAGCGGCTGATCGAGACGGCGAAGGCAGAGGGGTTCGAGACGGTGTACTCGCTGACCGACGAGCCGGCGTATCTGACGCAGTTCGGCTTCGAACCGCTCGAATCGAACGCGTTGCCGGAGAAGCTGCGCGAGCGACTGGCGACCAAACGGGAGACGATACAGCCCGACGCCGTCGCGACGAGCATCGGCGTCGACGACTTCGTCATGCCGGATCGGTTGCGGGAGGCGTTCAAGAACGCAGCGCCACACGACCCGGACGAGGACTCGACGGCCGAGGCGGCCGAGGACTTCGGCATCGACCCCGACAGCGCCACCTACAAGTACGACACCGGGCGCTAGGTCCGCTCGTCGAGGAAGTCGGTGCTGAACGCGAGCCACGCGAGTACCGTACAGAAGAGAATCGGCGGCAGGATGGCGAACGCCCAGAGCGGTTCGATCCCCCAGAAGAGGAGGAGGAGCACGTCGGCGAGGCCGAGCAACAGAAACGGCGTGACGGCCAGAAGCGCCCGTCGCCGGTTCGGTCCTGCGTCCTCGCTCCGGGAAAGCGACATACTGGGGATCGGTGCTCCGGAAGCAAAAGCGCCCCGGGTCGCTGGCGGCGGCTGGGCAGTCGTAGGGCGACGATCCGTCCGGAGGACGCCCTCGCCACGGCGCGAGTCCGGCCGACGCGTCAGCGCTAGCGGCCGAGCAGGCGATAGCAAAGCGCCGCGCCGCCGAGCATCAGGAGACCGATCAGTCGGACGCGGCGAGTCGCCGCCGAGCGCGGGACGAATTCGACGGCGAGGAGGCGGTCGTATCCCCACTCGGCCGCCGTGAGCAGTCGATTCGGCACGAGCAGGTGGACGATACCGGCCAGCACGCCGAGCGCCGAGAGTCGTCGGACAAGCGTTCGATACGTTGGCATCGGTCGACGTTGGGACCGGAGCGACGTATACGCCCGGCACGGGCGAGCGTATATGCCCGCCCCGACCGTAGGGCCGGCGTGACCGACGAACTCATCGAGGCGGCCCGTTCGGCCCTCGACGCGGCGTACGTTCCCTACTCCGACTACACCGTCGGAGCCGCGCTTCGAACCGCCGACGACACCGTCTTCACGGGCTGTAACATCGAGAACGCCAACTACAGCAACAGCCTCCACGCGGAGGAAGTCGCTATCGCGGAGGCGGTGAAAAACGGCCACCGCGAGTTCGACCGTCTCGCCGTCTCCTCGGGTGTCCGTGACGGCGTCACTCCCTGTGGGATGTGCCGGCAGACGCTTGCGGAGTTCTGTGACGACGACCTCCCGGTCGTCTGTGACGACGGCGACGAATCGACGACGACGTACACGCTCGGCGAACTCCTCCCCGCAACCATCGGCCCGGAGACATTAGAATCGGCCAAACATAGTAAGAAGACAGAATAAGCAAAACGTATGCACAAATATGAAATTCTGAGATTTAGTAACATGCACAATAATGCTATATAGCGTGAAGAGTTCGGGAAAGATTTTTATAATAAGGCTGTCATCGTACTAACGAGATGGCAGAACTCATGACCCCGACGACCGACCCGACGGAGCTCTCGACCTGTCCGTCCTGCGAGAGCGACGTGACCAACGTCCACGGTATCCACACCTGCTCTACCTGTAGCTGGGTCACGCCCGACTACCGGTAACGCGACGATACTTTACGCTCCTCGCCGTAGGTCGCGCATGGCCAGCGACGCGACCGACCGACAGTACCACCTCGACGTCGCCCCCGGCGACGTCGCCGACACCGTCCTCCTCCCCGGCGACCCGGAGCGTGTCGCCATCGTCACGGACCGCTGGGACGACGCCGAGACGGTGGCCGAACACCGCGAGTACCGGACGGCGACGGGCACCTACGAGGGCGCGCCGCTGTCGGTCACCTCGACGGGTATCGGCAGTCCGTCGGCGGCCATCGCCGTTGAGGAACTCGCGCGCGTCGGCGCGGAGACGTTCCTCCGCGTCGGCTCCTGTGGCGCGCTCCAGCCCGAGATGGACGTTGGTGACCTCGTCATCACCACCGGCGCGGTGAGAGGAGAGGGGACGAGCGAGGAGTACGTCCGCGAGGACTACCCCGCCGTCGCCGACCACGCGGTCGTCTCGGCGCTCGTCGCCGCCGCCGAACGCCTCGGCTACGACTACCACTGCGGCGTGACGATGAGTACCGACAGCTTCTACGCCGGCCAGGCTCGCGAGGGGTTCGAGGGGTTCGAGGCCGCCGGTAGCGACACGTTGCTCGACGACCTCCGGGCGGCGAACGTCAAGAACGTCGAGATGGAGGCGAGTTCGATCCTCACGCTCGCGAACCTGTACGGCCTCCGCGCCGGCGCGGTGTGTACCGTCTTCGCCAACCGCTCGACCGGCGAGTTCCGCACCGAAGGCGAGGGCCGGGCCGCCGAAGTCGGAAGCCTCGCGGCGGCGCTGCTCCACGAGATGGACGAGCGCCGAACGGAGGCGGGCGCCGACGCGTGGCACGCCGACCTCTCGCTGTAGACATCGACGGTCGTCGACAGCAAGTTCGACAAACGGCCGATTCAGGCCGTCTCACGGGCGTTTCAACACCCCTATAACGGACGACGGTCGAGTGGCGCGTATGACTGCTCAGGTCGTCGTTCTCGGGTCCGGGTACGCGGGTGCGGGCGCCGTCAAACGGTTCGAAGACGTAAACGACGGCACCGCCGAACTGACCTGGATCTCCGAGCACGACTATCATCTCGTTCTCCACGAGTCTCACCGTGTCATTCGGGACACGAGCGTCGCGCCGAAGATCACGATTCCGGTCGACGAGATCAAATCCCCCGAGACGACGTTCCGGCAGGGCCGCGTCACGGGCGTCGACGTCGAGGATCGACGCGTCGAACTCGAATCCGGCGACGCCGTCGACTACGATTACCTCCTCGTCGCGCTCGGAAGCAGCACCGCCTTCTACGGGATCGAGGGGCTGGCGGAGTACGCCCACACCCTCAAAGGGCTAGACGACGCCCGCGAGATGCACGAAGACGTGGCCGCGGCGGCCGCCGACGCCACCCGATCCGATCCGGCACAGGTCGTCGTCGGCGGCGCCGGCCTCTCCGGCATCCAGTCCGCCGGCGAAGTCGCCGCCTACCGCGACGAACACCGCGCCCCGATCGACGTGACGCTCGTCGAGGGGTTAGACGAGGTGTTCCCCGGCAACGACCCCGAACTCCAGGGGGCGCTCCGCAAGCATCTGGTGGAGGCCGGCGTCGACATCATGTGCGGCGAATTCGTCTCCATGGTCGACGAGGACACCATCTACGTCGGCGGCGGCGAGGACGAGGAGCCGACCGAACTCGACTACGACGTGTTCCTCTGGACCGGCGGCATCACGGGACAGCCGGAACTCGGGGACGCGAACATTGACAAGGACGACCGGAGCAACCGGGTGTACGCCGATCAGGACTTCCGGACGAGCGACGAACGCGTCTTCGCCATCGGCGACACCGCCCTGATCGAGCAGGGTCCGGAAGAGTTCGCCCCGCCCACCGCCCAGGCCGCGTGGCAGGCCGCCGAAGTCGCCGGCGAGAACCTCTTCCGGGCCGCCAAGGGGCAGTCGCTCCGGACGTGGACCTACGACGACAAGGGGACGCTCGTCTCCGTCGGCGACGAGGCGGTCGCCCACGGGGTCGACGTACTGCCGATCAACACGTTCGGCGGCGTCGGCGCCGAGATGCTCAAGAAGTTCGTCGCCGCGCGCTGGATCGCCGACGTCTCCTCCATCGGCCGGGCCATCGACGCCTGGTCGGACATGTGACAGGCGGCTAAAGAGCGCGGCGATTCCTCGCTGATGACGGTCGACGGACAGGAAGATCCGCGGAGCGACGCGTCGACGAGAAGAGACGAACGTGTGGGACGTCGATGAGGCGAGCGGTGACGCGACCCGGCCTCGCGGGGGCGTCCCTCAGTGCGCCGGCTCCTCCGCCGGCGCCCGCATGTCGTCGATGCGGAGGATGAGGATGTTGTCGGTGTCGTCCTTGCCGTCGACGGTGCCGTCGATGACGAGTTTCGACAGCGGCGTCGGGCCGACGCGCACGCTGTCGCCCTCGTGGAACTCGCGGACCGACCCCTGAACGTGAATCTCCGCCCGGCACAGGTCGGGGTGGTGGACCGAGGAGAGATCGATTTCGCCGACGTTCGCCGTGTCGACGGGTTCGCCGTTGTGGAGGAGGGGGACGGCCGCGGGTTCGTCCATCTGATCCACGTCGAGGGCCTCGTAGGCGTTCGCCGTCGGCTTGTAACCGCCCTTCGGTCCCGGTACGCCCTCGACGAGCTGGAGGGCTTTCAGGCTCTGCATCTGGTTGCGGATCGTCCCCGGATTCCGGTCGACTTCCGCCGCGATGTCCTCACCTTTCACCGCATCCTCGGTCTCGCGGTGGAGGTTGATGAGGGCCGTGAGGATCGTCTTCTGACTCGACGTTAGTTCGATTGATGACATACTTCACGATTGGTCGCTCGCGTTATTAAATTCGATGGATGTTGCGATCGGTTTCGAATTTCGGTTCGACCGTCGGTACGAAAGCGATACCGCTTTCCATTCGTCTGACGTGACGCCAATCATGGAAGGGAAGCGCGCCCTCGTGACGGGCGGTGCGGGGTTCATCGGCTCGAATCTGGCGAATCGACTGGCCGCCGACAACGAGGTCATCGCCCTCGACGACTGCCACCTCGGAACGCCCGAGAACCTCACGGACGACGTGCAGTTCGTCGACGGGAGCGTCCTCGACGACGACCTGCCGACCGACGTGGACGCCCTCTTTCACCTCGCGGCCTACTCCTCGTACACGATGGTCGAGGAGCACAAGCGGGAGGCCACGCGCGTCAACGTCGAGGGATTCGTCAACACGGTCGAACAGGCCCGAGAGGACGGCTGTGACACCGTCGTCTACGCCTCCACCTCCTCGATTTACGGCTCCCGGACCGACCCCTCACCCGAGGACATGCCCATCGAGGCCCGCACCTGCTACGAGGCGTCGAAACTCGCCCGCGAACGCTACGCCGAATACTTCGGCAACCACTACGACGTGACGCTCGCCGGCCTCCGATTCTTCTCGGTCTATCAGGGGTACGGTGGCGCCGAGGAGCACAAGGGGGAGTACGCGAACACCGTCGCACAGTTCGCCGACGCCATCGCGAGCGGCGAGGCGCCGGTCCTGTTCGGCGACGGCACCCAGACGCGGGATTTCACCCACGTCGACGACGTGGTTCGGGCCATCGAACTCGCTGCCGACCACGAGCTGGAGGGCATCTACAACGTCGGCACCGGCGAGAGCTACGACTTCAACACGATGGTCGAGATGATCAACGACGAACTCGGCACCGATGTCGACCCCGAGTACGTCGAGAACCCCCTCGACGTGTACGTCCACGACACGATGGCCGACGCGACGAAACTCCGCGAGGCGACGGGGTGGGAACCGGACGTGGGGTTCGAGGAGGGCGTCGCGCGGGTGTGTGAACCGTATTTGGAGTGAGGCTTCGAGCGCGAGGCCCGACGAGTCGAGGAGGGCGTCGCGCGGGTGTGCGAACCGTATTTGGAGTAGCCCTGCGAGCGCGAGGCCCGACGAGTCGAGGAGGGCGTCGCGCGGGTGTGTGAACCGTATTTGGAGTGAGTCGTCGCGCACCGCCGGGACTGCCTCTTTACGCGCTCCGCGCGAACGACCCGTATGAACGACACCGTCCGCATCGTCGGCGCCCCCACCGACTACGGCACGAACCGACGCGGCGTCGACATGGGACCCTCGGCGATTCGCTACGCCGACCTCGCCGCCGCGCTGTCCGCCATCGGCCACACGCCACGGGATCACGGCGACCTACGGGTCGGGCGCGTCGAGAGCGACGACCCCGGCCGCGACGACGCGAAGTACCTCGCGGCCATCGAATCCGTCTGCACCCGCCTCGCCGACGACGTGAGCGACGCCCTCGCGGCGGGGGAGACGCCGCTCGTCCTCGGCGGCGACCACTCCGTCGCCATCGGGAGCGTCGTCGGATCGGCCCGCGACGCCGACGTCGGGGTGCTCTGGTTCGACGCCCACGGCGACCTGAACACGCCGGTGACGACGCCGAGCGGCAACGTCCACGGGATGGCGCTGGCGGCGATTCTCGGCCTCGGCGAGTTCGCCGAGACGCCGTGGGCGAACGCCGCCGGCGTCGACCCCGAAACCGTCGCGCTCGTGGGCGTTCGTGACCTCGACCCCGGCGAGCGCGAGGCGATCCGTGAGCACGGCATCGCCGCGTTCTCCATCTCCGACATCGACGACCGTGGCATCACGGCCGTCGTCGCCGAGGCCCTCGACGCCGCCTGCGGTCGCGACGGCGTCCACGTCAGCCTCGATTTGGACTGGCTGGACCCCACCGAGGCCCCCGGCGTCGGGACCCCCGTCCGCGGCGGCGTCACCTACCGCGAGGCGCACGCGGCGCTCGAACGGGTCGCCGACGCGGCGGCGGTGCGGTCGCTCGAACTCGTGGAGGTGAATCCGATTCTCGACGATCACAACCGGACCGCGGAGTTGGCGGTCGAACTCGCCGCGAGCGCGCTGGGAAAACGGATCCTGTAGGGCCGATCAGGCGTCTGCGTCCTCGGCCTCGTCTTCGCCGTCCGCACCCCGACCGGCCGGAATCACGGCCACCGACGCCACCGAGTCGCCGGCATCGAGGTCCATCACGATGACGCCCATCGTGTTGCGCCCGACCGTCGAGATGCCCTCGACGGGGGTGCGCACGATCTGTCCGTCCTCGCTCATCGCGACGAGGTGATCGCCGGGCGAGACGGCGTCGATGGCGCAGGCGGCGCCGTTGCGCTCGTTGGTCTTGATGTCGATCAGCCCCTTGCCGTACCGGGACTGCTGGCGGTAGGCGTCGATTGCCGTCCGCTTGCCGTAGCCGTTGTCGGTGACGGTGAGCACCCAGCTGTGCTCGTCCGGA
Source organism: Haloplanus rubicundus (assembly GCF_003342675.1). Lineage (NCBI taxonomy): Archaea > Methanobacteriati > Methanobacteriota > Halobacteria > Halobacteriales > Haloferacaceae > Haloplanus > Haloplanus rubicundus. The sequence goes on from NZ_CP031148.1 coordinate 2,435,440, forward strand.
TCGACCGCGGCGAGACCGACGACGTAGTCGTCGCCTTCCAGCTTGATGCCGCCGACGCCGCGGGCGTCACGCCCCATCGGCCGCACCTCGCTCTCGTCGAAGCGGATGCTCATGCCGCCCGCGCTGGCGACGATCAGGTCGTGGTCGCCGTCGGTCAACTCCACGTCGACGAGTTCGTCGCTCTCCTCCAGCCGGATGGCGCGGATACCCGTCGAGAGGATGTTGCCGAACTCCTCGACGGCCGTTCGCTTGACCCGGCCGTTCCGGGTCGCCATCGTCAGATAGCGTCCGGCGCCCTCCTCCAGGTTCTCGCAGTCGACGACGGCCTCTATCTCCTCGCCGTCGTCGAGGTCCAGCAGGTTGACCGCCGACTTCCCCCGCGCCGTCCGGCTCATCTCCGGCACCTGGTAGGTCTTCAGCTTGTAGACCTGCCCGTGGTTGGTGAAACAGAGCAGGTAGTCGTGGGTGTTCGCGAGGAAGACGGAGGAGACGCGATCACCCTCCTTCAGGTCGGCGCCGATGATCCCCTTCCCGCCACGGTTCTGGGCACGGAAGGTCGACAGCGACATCCGCTTGATGTAGTCGTCCTCGCTGACGACGACGAGGGTGTCCTCCTGGGGGATGAGGTCCTCGTCGGTCACCTCGCCGGTGTCCTCGATGACCCGGGTGCGGCGCTCGTCGGCGTACTCCTCCTCGATTTCGCGGAGTTCGTCCTCGATGACGCCGAGGAGCTCCGACTCCTCTTCCAGAATCTCCGTCAGGCGCTCGATCTCCGCCTGCACCGACGCGTACTCGTCGTCGATTTCGGCGGCCTCCATCGACGTGAGGCTGCCGAGCTGCATCGCGACGATGTGGTCGACCTGATCGTCGGAGAAGCCGAACGCGGCCTGGAGCGCCTTCTTCGCCGCGTCGCGGTCCTCGGCGTCCTGGATGAGTTCGACCACCTCGTCGGCGTTCTCCAGTGCCGTGAGGCGCCCTTCGAGGATGTGTGCGCGGTCCTCGGCCGCTTCGAGGTCGTACTCGCTCCGTCGGCGCACGACTTCGCGGCGGTGATCGAGGTAGACCTTCAGGGTCTCCTTGAGGTCGAGCACGCGCGGTTGGCCGTCGACCAGCGCGAGGTTGATGACGCCGAAGGTCGTCTCCAGGTGGGATTCGAGCAACTGATTCTCGACCACCTCGGGGTTCGCGCCCCGCTTGAGTTCGATGACGATGCGGATGCCGTCGCGATCGGACTCGTCGCGCAGGTCGCGCACCCCGTCGAGTTTGCCCTCGTTCACGTCGTCGGCGATGCGCTCGATGAGTCGCGCCTTGTTCGCCTGGTAGGGGAGTTCGGTGACGACGATGCGATCCTCACGCACCTCCATCTCGGCGCGGACCCGCAGGCGCCCGCGACCCGTCTTGTACGCCTTGTAGATGGCGTTGCGGCCGACGATGTTCGCGCCGGTCGGGAAGTCGGGGGCGACGACGTGGTCCATCAGGTCCTCGACGGTGCAGTCGGGGTTCTCGATGAGGTGGATCGTCGCGTCGATGACCTCGCCGAGGTTGTGCGGCGGGACGTTCGTCGACATCCCGACCGCGATGCCCGAGGAGCCGTTGACCAGGAGGTTGGGGAAGGCCGCGGGCAACACCTCGGGTTCCTCCTTGCGCCCGTCGTAGTTGGGCGAGAAGTCGACGGTGTCTTTCTCGATGTCGGCCAGCAGCTCCTCGGCGATGGGCGACATGCGTGACTCGGTGTAGCGCATGGCGGCCGGCGGGTCGCCGTCGATGGAGCCGAAGTTGCCCTGCCCGTCCACGAGCGGCGCGCGCATAGAGAAGTCCTGGGCCATCCGCGCCAGCGCGTCGTAGATGGCGGAGTCGCCGTGTGGGTGGAAGTCACCCATCGTCTCGCCGACCACGGAGGAGGACTTCCGGTGGGAGGCGCGGGCCGTGACGCCCGCCTCGTGCATGGCATAGAGGATGCGGCGGTGGACGGGCTTGAGGCCGTCGCGGGCGTCCGGCAGGGCACGCCCCGCGATGACCGACATCGCGTAGTCGATGTACGACTGCTCCATCTCCTGTTCGATGCGCGCCGTCTCGACTTCCGCGGCGAACGTGTCGTCGCCGCCTTCGGGGACGTCCGAGCTCATATGTCCACCCACTCCGCGTCACCGGCGTGTTCCTTGATGAACTGTTTCCGCGGCCCCACCGCGTCACCCATCAGGATGGAGAACATCTTGTCCGCGGCCGCGGCGTCCTCGACCGTAATCCGCTTCAGAATCCGGTTTTCGGGGTTCATCGTCGTCTCCCAGAGCTGATCGGGGTTCATCTCGCCTAACCCCTTGAACCGCTGGACCTGATCCGGGTTGCCGTTACATCGTTCCTCGACGATCCGGTCCCGTTCTTCCTCGCTCATGGCGTCGTACGTCTCGCCACGGTACCGGACCCGGTAGAGCGGCGGCTTGGCCGCGTAGACGTAGCCGCGTTCGAGGAGCGGCTTCATGTGCCGATAGAGGAGGGTGAGCAGGAGCGTGCGGATGTGGGCGCCGTCCACGTCGGCGTCGGTCATGAGGATGATCCGGTGGTAACGGGCGTCCTCGATGTCGAACTCCTCGCCGATGCCGGTGCCGATGGCGGTGATGAGCGCGCGAATCTCGTCGTTCTCCAGAATCCGGTCGAGCCGGTGTTTCTCGACGTTCAGGATCTTCCCCTTCAGCGGGAGGATGGCCTGGAACTCGCGGTCCCGGCCCTGCTTTGCGCTTCCGCCGGCGCTGTCACCTTCCACCACGAACAGTTCGGACTTGCTGGGATCTTTCGACTGGCAGTCCGCGAGCTTCCCGGGGAGGGCGGTGGACTCCAGTGCACTCTTGCGGCGGGTGAGCTCCTCCGCCTTCTTGGCGGCCTGGCGAGCCTTCGCCGCCTCGGCGGCCTTGCCGACGATGGACTGGGCCGTGTCCGGGTGCTCCTCGAAGTAGGTGCCGAGCTGCTGGTGGACGGCGCTCTCGACGATGCCCCGGACCTCGCTGTTGCCGAGTTTCGTCTTGGTCTGTCCCTCGAACTGCGGGTCGGGGTGTTTGATCGAGATGACGGCCGTCAGCCCCTCGCGCACGTCCTCGCCTTTGAGCGTGCCGTCGAGGTCACCGAGGAGGCCATTGTCGGTCGCGTAGTCGTTGACGACGCGCGTGAGCGCCGTCTTAAAGCCCGTGAGGTGGGTGCCGCCCTCGCGCGTGTTGATGTTGTTGGCGAAGGCGTGGATCGATCCCTGTAACTCGTCGGTGGCCTGCATCGCTACCTCGACGGCGATGTCCTGCTCCTCGTCTTCGAAGTAGATCACGTCGCCGTGGAGGGCGGTCTTGGTCTCGTTGAGGTACTCGACGAACTCCCGGATGCCGCCCTCGTAGCGGAAGGAGACGGACTCACCGTCGCGTTCGTCCGCGAGGCCGATTTCGACGCCCGAGTTGAGGAAGGCGAGTTCGCGCAGCCGCGTCGACAGCGTGTCGAACGAGAAGTCCGTCTGTTCGAAGATGTCGCCGTCGGGCCAGAAGCGGACGGTCGTCCCGGTGTCCTCGCCGGGATCGAGGTCACGAACCCGCTCGAAGGCGTCGGGGTCGGGTTCGCCGCGTTCGAACTCGTGGCGCCAGACGGCGCCGTCGCGTTTGATCTCCACTACCAGCCGTTCGGAGAGGGCGTTGACGACGCTGACGCCGACACCGTGCAGGCCGCCGGAGACCTGGTAGGACTTGTTGTCGAACTTCCCGCCGGCGTGGAGGACGGTCATGATGACCTCCACCGCCGGCCGGTCGTACTGCTCGTGCGTGTCGACGGGGATGCCGCGGCCGTTGTCCGTGACGCTCACCGAGCCGTCGTCGTGGACGGTTACCTCGATGGCGTCGCAGTAGCCCGCGAGCGCCTCGTCGATGGCGTTGTCGACGACCTCGTAGACGAGATGATGGAGACCACGAGTGTCCGTCGAACCGATGTACATCGCCGGACGCTTCCGGACCGCCTGAAGCCCCTCCAGTACCTGTATCTGCCCGGCTCCGTACTCTTGTTCGTCAGCCATAGAACCTACTCGCCGTAGATGGCCACACCTCTTAAACGCTCGCACGCGTGCGCGCGCTGCGAGATACTATTCCTGTAGCGTGAAATTCGGCTTCGACTTTCCCAAGTTGAGTTCGCAGTTCGTCGGACCCCTCCGACGACGATTGCGGTAACCGCCGCCGTACACGGCGGCGCCCCCCTCGGACGCGCTCGCGCGCGGCTCCGGCTCACTCGTTTCACTTTCACCACGCTGCCGGTGGCCTTTTAAACGTCGTGGCGGTAGAGGGCCACAGATGACATCGTTCCAGTCGACGCTCGGCGAGGAGGGGGGCATCGCCGAGGAGCTGGCCGAGAACCAGCGGGCCATCTCCATCGCCGAGTTCTTCGAGAAGAACAAACACATGCTCGGCTTCGACTCCGGGGCCAGAGGGTTGGTTACCGCCGTCAAGGAGGCGGTGGACAACGCCCTCGACGCCACGGAGGAAGCCGGTATCGCCCCCGACATCTACGTCGAAATCGCCGAGGCGGGCGACTACTACAAACTGATCGTCGAGGACAACGGGCCGGGGATCACGAAAGAGCAGATTCCGCGCGTGTTCGGGAAACTGCTGTACGGCTCCCGATTTCACAGGCGAGAGCAAAACCGCGGTCAGCAGGGGATCGGCATCTCCGCGGCCGTCCTCTACTCCCAGCTCACCTCCGGCAAACCCGCCAAGATCACCAGCCGCACGCAGGGCAGCGCCGACGCCGAGTACTTCGAGTTGATCGTCGACACCGACGACAACGAGCCGGAGATCAGGGAGGAGAAGACGACCTCGTGGGACCGCCCCCACGGCACCCGGATCGAGCTGGAGATGGAGGCGAACATGAGGGCGCGCAACCAGCTCCACGACTACATCAAGCACACGGCGGTCGTCAACCCGCACGCCCGCGTCGAGCTCCGGGAACCGGGACTGGACGAGCCGCTGAAGTTCGAGCGCGGCACCGACCAGTTGCCCGACGAGACGGAGGAGATTCGTCCCCACCCCCACGGCGTCGAACTCGGGACGCTCCTGAAGATGCTGGAGGCGACGGAGTCCTATTCGGTGTCGGGCTTCCTCCAGGGCGAGTTCACGCGCGTCGGCGGGAAGACGGCGACGAAGGTGTGTGACCGTTTCCGCGACGAACACTTCGGGCGCGAGATGGCGTGGGCGACACCCTCGCCCACCGACGAGGCGGACGTGGAGGACGCCGTCCTCGACGCCGTCGCCAACAAGAGCGCCGAGGCGACGGCGTGGTTCGCCGAGCGGGTGGCGGAGACGGCCGGCGACCGGGAGCACCTCGCCCACCACGAACTCGGCGAAATCGTCGGCAACCTCGCGGACGCGGCCGAAGCGGAGTTCGACGAGACGTTCGGCACCACGGTCCGTGAGAACGCCGTCGAGGCGGTGTGGGGCGAACTCACGCGCCCCGAACTGCTGACCGCGTCGCTGTACCAACGGATCGACGACGCGACCAGCACCCGGAAGGACGACGCGGCGGTGCAGGGGCTGGCCGAACGCCTCGCGGACAAGTTCGCGGCGGCCGACGATTCGCGCCACCGGGCGACCCGGGACGAACTCGTGACGTACGTCGACCGCTCCGCGGATCGGGTCGAGGAGGCCGCGGACGCGACGTTCGGCGAGACGGCCCGCGGGAACGTCGTCGAGGCGGTCTGGACGCACATGCGGACGGTGCCCGACGACCTTCCGCGGGTGCGGGCGATTGCGGACGACCGCGACACCGCCTCCGAGTTACTGGAGGCGATGCGCGGGACGGATATCCTCGCGCCGCCGACGGACTGTCTCTCGCCGATCACCGCCGACCTGGTCGAGGCCGGTCTCCGCAAGGAGTTCGACGCGGACTTCTACGCGGCGGCGACCCGTGACGCCGATGTCCACGGCGGCGACCCCTTCATCGTCGAGGCCGGCATCGCCTACGGCGGCGACCTGGAGAGCGAGGGGTCGGTCGACGTGATGCGCTTTGCCAACCGCGTCCCCCTCGTCTACCAGCGCGGGGCGTGTGCCATCACCGACGTGGTGAAAGGCATCGGCTGGCGCAACTACGGCCTGGATCAGCCGGGCGGCAGCGGCCTCCCCTCCGGGCCCGCGGTGATCATGGTCCACATCGCCTCGACGAACGTCCCCTTCACCAGCGAGTCGAAGGACGCGGTGGCGAACGTCCCCGAAATCGAGGACGAAGTCGAACTCGCCATCCGCGAAGCCGCGAGGGAATTGAAATCGTACCTCAACCGCCGGCGGTCGCTGGAGAAACGCCGGAAGAAACAGGACGTGCTCGGGCGGATTCTGCCGGAGATGGCCGATAAGCTCGCCGCGGTGACCGGTCGGGAGCGCCCGAACATCGACGGCGCGCTCGGCCGCATCATGAACAACGTGATCGTCGAGCGCACCGTCGAGGACGGGACGGTGACGCTCGCGGTGCAGAACCACTCGGATCGCACGGAAGCGCCCGAGGTGACCGATATCGTCACCGCGGAGCCGACGGCGGTGAGCGACGGCGCGTCGGTCGTCGACGTAGAGGGCGAGTGGTTCGTGCAGTGGTCCCCGTCGGTGTCGGCGGGCGAGACGGCGACACTCACCTACGAAGTGGGTGAGGAGGTGACCTTCGACGTCGACGTCGAGGGCGTCGAGAGCGAGAAACTCACGGTGAACGCATGAGCACACAGGACGAACGCGCACGACAGCAGTTGATCGACCTCGCGGCGGAGTTCTACGACCAGTTCGCCCGCGGCGAAGTGCCGGAGATGACCCTCCCGACCCGGACGAAAAGCAACATCGAGTACGACGAGGAGAGCGGCGTGTGGGTGTACGGCGACCGCACCTCGACCCGCTCGGCCAACTCCGTGCGCGGCGCTCGGAAGCTCCTCAAGGCGACCTACACCATCGACTTCCTCGCCCGGCAGCTGGAGGAAGGGCGATCGTCGACGCTGCGTGAACTCTACTACCTCTCGGAGTCGTGGGACGCCGAGGAGGCGGCCTTCTCGGATCAGGACGAGTCCAACCAACTGATCGAGGACCTCGAAATCGTCTCGGAGGTGACCCGGGAGGACTTCCACATGCGTCCGGAGGAGTCGGGGGCGACGCTGATGGGGCCGCTGGAGTTGCGAGAGCAGACCCGCCGCGGCGAACGCGAGATTCACTGTCAGGAGGACGTCGGCGAGGGCGGCTACCAGATTCCGAACAACCCCGACACCATCGACTTCCTGGATCACGACGTCGACTTCATCCTCTGTGTGGAGACGGGTGGGATGCGTGACCGCCTCGTCGAGAACGGCTTCGACACCGACTACAACGCCCTCGTCGTCCACCTCAAAGGCCAGCCGGCGCGCGCGACCCGGCGGATCACCAAGCGCCTCCACGACGAACTCGGCCTCCCCGTCGTGGTCTTCACGGACGGCGACCCGTGGTCGTACCGCATCTACGGCTCCGTCGCGTACGGCTCGATCAAGAGCGCCCACCTCTCGGAGTATCTCGCGACGCCGGAAGCCGAGTTCGTCGGCATCCAACCCGAGGACATCGTGGAGTACGACCTCCCGACCGATCCGCTCGCGGACTCGGACGTGAACGCCTTGGAGTCCGAACTGGAGGACCCACGCTTCATGACCGACTACTGGGAGGAACAGATCGAACTCCAACTCGACATCGGCAAGAAGGCCGAACAGCAGGCGCTCGCCTCCCGTGGCCTGGACTTCGTCACCGACGAGTACCTCCCGACCCGACTGGACGAGATGGGCGTCCTGTAGCGACGGCGAGAATTATATCCTCGGCGAACGTATTGGATGTATGACGTTCGAATTCGACATCGAGCGGCTACGCCACTTGCCCGAGACGCCGCTCAAGGCGCTTCGACGCTCGTTCTGGTGGGTCCGCAAGACGTTCTTCTCGAAACCAAAGCCCGAGAACCCGGCCGTCGTCGTCGCGATGGACGAACCCGAGGCGGAGGCGTTTCTCGGCGAGCGCTTCTTCGAGCCGGGGTGGGAGATGTCGTACAGTTACCGCAACGAGATCGTGAACCTGCGGCGGGTGCGCTACGTGCGGGATCACCCGTCGGGGATGCACTGGTGGCAGACCCACATCCGGGGGTACAGCCACCCGGATGGCCTCGAACTCGCGGCCCACTTCGAACCCGAACCCGCCGAACACCCGGACGCCCACGTCGACGGCGACTACATCGACGTGCCGCGGGGGAACGCGACGTTGGTCGACATCCTGGAGGAGGCGGGCGTCGACTTCCGGCGAATCGGCGACTGGGAGGACGCGGACGTCGACGCGGCGGCCGGCGGCACGACCGTCGACGTCGACGCCTGACGCCTCAGTCCCACCCTTCGTCGAGGACGACGGGGACGCCGCGAGCGGCCACGTCGGCCGCGAACGCCCGCGAATCCGCCGCGAGAAACGACTGCGTGTCGTAGTGGATCGGACAGACGAGGTCCGGATCGAGTGCCTCGGCGAGGGCGGCCGCCTCGTGGCGGTCCATACACACCGATCCCGAGACGTTGGCGAGAAAGAGGGAGGCGTCGAGGTCGCGGTGCAGGGGCAACACGTCTGAGTCACCGGGCCAGAGGACCGAGACGCCGTCGACGACGAAGCGGTAGCCGACGCCGAACCCCTCGGGGTGGACGACCGACCTGTCCGGCTTCGCGTGTGGCCCGTCGGGGTCGTTGTACGCGGGCAGGCTTCGGACGGTGACGCCCGCCGCCTCGACCGTCTCCCGCTCCCCGATCCGAATCAGATCGTAGCCCTCGTTCGCCGCGAGCGCTTCGGGCGACGGGGGACGACCCGCCCGTTCGGCGCCGACACCCTCGTAGACGACGAGCGTGGCGTCCGGCGCGGCGACCCGGCGAATCCCGTCGGGGTCGTAGTGGTGGTCGTGGGTGACGAGGACGGCGTCGCCGTCGCGGGCGTCGTAGGCCGGGCCGGCGGGATGTCGGGTGTCGAGGCCCTCGGGAGGCTGCCACTCGCCGGTCAGGACGCCGTAGCGGCCGGGATCGGTGTAGACGGTGGTTTCGGGCCCCGAGAGGCGGGTGGTCGCGTAGCCGAGCCAGCGGACGGTGAGGGTGTCGTGGCGGACAGTCACGTGTCGGCGGAGGCGACGCGCGTACAAATGTGCGGCGCCGTTCGCCGACGGCGGTGGCGGTGGACGTGGCGCCGAAAAATCACGGAGGGGTAAACGGACGACTCGGGCTTACTCCGCGTCGTCGTCGACTTGGTCGCTGACGCCTTCGTTGTTCATGCCGCTGCCGTCGTTGTGCCGGCACTGCTCGGTGTAGAAGCCGAGGTCGAACTCGACGGAGTCGGACTGAATCTCGTTGCCGTGGTCGACGGGCACCCACCACGCGAAGGCGGCGCTGAAGTCGGTCTCGCCGCGGAAACAGGCGGTGGGGAAGGAGCCGGCGGACTCGCCGCCGACCTCGGGGTTGCGGTAGTAGGTGTCGAGAACGTCGCCACCACCCGTCGTCCCGCGGCCGGCCGCCATCGCGAGGACGACGGCATCGTCGCCGAACGTCTCGCTCAGATCCGAGGTCGGCCCGCCGTTACCGATGTTGTTCCCTCCGTTCGAGAGGTTCATCCAGTTGAAGCCGGCGTTGTTGTCGGGGTTGCCCGCGACCTCCCGGTGGACGTTCCGGGTCTTCCACATCTCATCGGCGGGCGCACCGTCGTTCGAGGCGCGGTAGACGACGTTCCGCGTTCCGTCGGCCTCCTCGATGAGCAGGTACACCTCGTCTGGCGCCGAGTTGCCATTGTTGGCCCCCCCGTAGTATTCGTAGGTGAGCGTGGTCGTCGGATTCGTGGGATCGTCCGTGAGTTCGCCGAGCGTCGGTTCGCCGGGGAGGGAGACGCCGGTCGTCACGTAGTCGGCGGTCGTTGCCCCGTCGGAAGTTGCGTGGGCGACCTTGCCGCCCCCACCGGCCGGATCGGCGGTGAGCTCCACGTCTGCGTCGTAGTTGCCGTCGCCGCTGAAGTCGAATCGTGTGACTCCCGTACGAGTGAAGTCCACCGGGGTGATATCGGACGCGGCGACGTTCGTGCCGTCAATCCGCACGCCGTTCCCGCTGTTCAGATCGTCGAGGACGCTCCCGAGGCTCCCGAACAGGATCGGACTCTCGCCACCGTCCTGGTAGTTGTCGCCGTCGTCCAGCCACACCGCGGCCTGCACTACGTCCAGCAGTTCGACGCCTTCGCCCTCGTCCGGGTCGTCCGCCTCGGGTTCCGTGGTACCGTTTTCGTCGGCGGTGTAGCCGTCGGGGTTGTTGATCCAGACGTAGCCGGGGTTCGTACAGAGTTCGAGGTCGAAGGTGACCTCACCGAAGTCACCAGGCTTCACGTCGCCGAGCGAGATGAGTGCGCTCTCCCCGTCCGCGTTGGTAGCGGCCTCGATGCCGTCACAGCCGCCGTTGTCGAGCGAACTCGTTTCGGTGTTGTCGAGGAATGCGTCGACTTCCCCGTCCGGGACGGAGATGAGCCACGCATCGTTCGTCGGGAGGCCGGTGTGTCCCGATTCCAGATCTGACACACCACCGGTTTCGCCGGCGGCGCCGTCGTACATGTTCACCTCGCTGATCCCCGTGCCCTCGTCGTCGCTCCAGTCCGAGTAATGCACCGAATACCCGACCCCCAGATCCAGCGTCCCCGCGGTCAACTGGTTGTTCTCGAACGTCTCCTGATCGCTGAAGTACGCGCTCGTCCCGAGACCCGCGCCCGCGGAAGCGACGCCGATGGTACCGAGTGCGGCGAGCGCCTTCCGACGGGACAGGTTGAATTTGTCTTCGCTCATAGTTGTGTTCCCCCTCGCGGGGACGCCCACCGACGGAGTCGAACCGTCGCTGTACGGAATCGCCGTACGCCGTGTGGGTGCTCGCTCTCCATCCGGTCGGAGGAAGAGACGACACCCGATTAGCTATTGAGCCGTTAATCGCGCCAAGGCAGTCGTTAGCGCGACTAACCCAGAATTAATAGTTGTTCAATTGATGTATGGTCGACCCTGCGCGGCGCTCGACGTGGCAATCCGCTCGCCTGGGGACCGATGGTGGTCGACCGAGTTGGTGTAAATACACATACACTTAGCGGTGCGGCGGCGTCACCCGACGGTTGCGATCGACGGGCACACCGCGTGGGCGACGCGCGGGTAGCAGGCGCGGGCGAGGGGCCCGCCGGTCGTCTCCGTGTCGCTCCCGTCCGCGTCGTCGCGCCGACCGGAGGTGGTCGCTCGTATCGTTGTCGGGCGGGGCGAATCCAGTACGCGTCGGTTTCGACCCGTTAACGCTCCGTTAATTGGGACTGCCGTTCAACTCCGCTCCCCGACCAGCCGCTCCACCCGCTCCAGCGAGTCCGCCTCCGCCGGCGTCTTGTCCTCCCGGACCGCGACGAATCGCGGAAACCGGAGCGCGTAGCCCGACCCGTAGGTCGGCGACGCCTGAATCTCCTCGTAGCCCACCTCGAAGACGACCCGTGGCTCGATGTCCACCTCGGTCCCCTCCTGCTCCCGGATCAGGGGTTCGAGGCGGTCGCTCAGCTCGGCCAGTCGCTCGTCCGTGATGCCCGTCGCCACCTTGCCGATGGTGGCGAACTCGCCGTTCCCGACCCGGGCCGACAGCAGGAAGGTGCCGAGGTGGTTGGCCCGACGCCCTTCCCCCCACTCCGCACCCGTGACCACGAGATCCAGCGTCTCCACGTCCGGCTTGCGTTTCAGCCAGTTCTGCCCCCGCTTGCCCGGCGTGTAGGTCGAGTCGGGGTTCTTGAGCATGATCCCCTCGTGGCCCGCGTCGAGGGCGGCGGCCTCGTGGTCGGCGATGGCCTCGGCATCGTCGACGACGGAGAGCGGTGAGAGACCGTCCGAGAGCACGTCGGCCAGCCGCTCGCGCCGGTCGAGCAGCGGCGCGTCGAGCAGGTCCGTCCCGTCGACGTGGAGGCAGTCGAACGCGCGGAACTCGACCGTAACCTCCTCGCGCATCCGTGCCACGTCGTGTTTGCGCCGGAACCGCCGGAGCACCTCCTGGAAGGGGAGCGGGTCGCCCGCGTCGTCGACGGCGAGCGCCTCGCCGTCGAGGATGACGGGCACGTCGATCCCGGCGACGAACTCGACGATCTCCGGCAGGGCGTCGGTCACGTCCTCTAGGTTCCGGGAGAACACGCGGGTGTCGCCCGCCGGGTCGTGGTGGACCTGCACCCGCGCGCCGTCGAATTTGGTCTCGACGGCGACCGACTCCCAGGCGTCGAGGGCGTCGACCGCCGTGCCGGCCTGTGCGAGCATCGCGCTCACCGGCCGACCGACGACGAGTTCGGCCGCGTCGAGCCCCGCGACTCCCTCGTCGCGGGCGCGGACGGCGACCGCACCGCAGTCGTTCTCCACCTGCAGGGCGCGTTCGACGGCCGCGACCGGCACGTCGAACGCCTCGGCGATGGCGTCGCGGACGATACCCTCACCGACGCCGATCCGCATCTCCGAGAGGACGAGCCGCGCCAGATAGCGCGCCGAGAGCGAATCGGCCCGGTTGAACAGGCCGAAGAGGACCTCCACCTTGTGGTCGTGGCTGCCGGCGCCGTCGGCGGCGGCGAGGTCACGGAGTCGAGAGTCCACCGCAGAGACGGTCAGCGGCTCGGGATCGGCGGCGCCGAACGCGGCGAGTCCCTGCTGGCCGTCGAGGTCGAGCGACTCGGCGACGGCACCGATTTCGCCGGCGTCGGCGAGTCGGTCGGCCACGTCGTCGGCGGTGACGTTCGGCCCGGCGGCGCGGGCGAGCGCCTCGTGACAGAGCGAGGGCCCCACGTCGAGGGTCGTGGAGTCCCACGCGGGGACGACGCGTCCGAGCAACAGGCGGGCGACGACCGGGAGGTCGGCGCCGGCGTCGACGAACAGGTCCGCGACCAGCGACGTGACTTCGAGGTCGGCGGGTTCGGCCTCGATGGCGGCGACGCGGTCGGCGAAGTCGGCGAAGTCCATCGATCCGAGATCCGTCCGCGGGGGGGTTAAGGACGACGGGTTGGGATCGCCCGAGACACCGGATTCAAGACGCTGAGCGTTCACGGGGGGGTATGGACAGCGACCTGGCGGCGCAGGTTCGGGACGTACTCGACGTCGACGTCTCGGAGTTTCGGGCGCAGGCGCAGGCCGACGCGGAGGTGGTCAAAAGCGAACTCAGGGACGGCACGTTCGACAACCACCGGTCGATCATCGGACTGGAGTACGAGTTCTACGCCGTCGCCGACGGCCGGTGGCGACAGGAGAGCGAAGGCGGCGAGACGGGCGCGGAGCTCGTCCGCGTCCCGCGTCGCCTCCTCGAACTCATCCGCTTCGAGAAGGAACTCGGCCTCCACAACGCCGAGATGACGACGAGTCCCCAGCCGTTGAACGCCGACGGCCTCCGGGCGCAGGCCGCCGGCGTCCGCTCGCACCTCTCCTCGGCGCTTCAGACGACGCGCATCGAGGGAATGCGCCTCGTCAGCGACGGCATCTGGACCATCCCGCCGTCGGGCGAGACGGCGCGTGGCTACCTGACCGACAGCGTCGAGGACGGGGGCGTCCGCATCGCCACCAACATGACCGACGCCGTGCGGTATCACGCGATGGCCAACGGGCCGAACACGCCGACGCCCTTTACCGTCGACGCGCCACACGTCACCCTCGAAGCCGACACGGTGATGCCCGAGAGCCTCATCACGTCGATCCAGCCTCACTATCAGGTGCCCCACGCCTCCGACCTGCCGACCTACCACAACTACGCCCTCCGGGTCGCCGGCCCGCTGCTCGCACTCGGCGTCAACTCTCCCTTCTTCCCGGCGGATCTCTACGACGACGGCGTCGACCCCGAGGCGGTCGTCGACGACGCTCGCGCCGAGAACCGCATCCACGTCTTCGAATCCGTCCTCAACAACGAGAACGCCCGGAAGGTGCGATTCCCCGAAGACTTGGACACCGTCGAGGAGGCGGTCGACCGCGTCGCCAACGACCCGACGGTCGTCCCCATGCCAGTCGAGCGTGGCGACCGCTTCGACGACCAGTTCGCCACGCTCCGGCGCAAGCACGGCACCTTCTGGCGGTGGGTTCGCCCCGTCTTCGACGGCGCCGACCGTTCCTCGGCCAACGCCCGCATCGAGTTCCGCCCCATCGCCGCCCAGCCGACCGTCCGCGATTCGATGGCCTTCATGGCGACGTTCGCCGGGCTGATGGAGAGTCTCCACCGGAACGAGCATCCGGTGATCGGACAGGACTGGGGCGTCGCCCGCGAGAACTTCTACGCGGCCGCCCACGGGGGACTCGCGACCGAGCAACGCTGGATCACCAACAGCGGCGAGGAGACGACCGATACCGAACGCCTGTACGACGACATCTTCTCGCACGCCGTCGACGGCCTCCGGAGCGCGGGCTGTACGGAGGCGGACGCGGAGTCGTACGTCGCCCCGCTCAAAGCGCGCGTCGAATCGGGCGTCACGCCGGCCGGGTGGAAGCGGAACCGGGTGCGGGCGCGCGTCGAGGACGGCGAGTCGCTGGAGACGGCGATTCCAGCGATGCAGCGGGCGTACGTGGACAAACAGACCGAGACGCTGCTCGACGGGACGTTCACCGAGTGGTGGTGAGCGTTATACGGTTTCTTGTAAGTCAGTACCGGTGGGTCGCCGAGACAGTCCAGCGAACCACCGGTACACAGGTACAATAATCCGTATCAGAGAAGCGACTCGAACTCCTTGTGTTTCGTGATGTCGACGCCCTCGTCGGTGACGACGGCGACGTTGATCCCGTTACCGGAGGCCAGGTCGCGCTCGACGGCGCTCTGGATGGCGTGGGCGGCGACCGACTTGGCCTCGTCCATCGTCAGGTCGTTCTCGTACTCCTGTTCGAGGACACCGAGGGCGTACTGACTGCCCGACCCGGAGACGGCGTAGTCCTCTTCCATCATGCCGCCGAGGGGGTCGAGGCTGTAGACGTGGGCGCCGTCCTCGTCGACGCCGCCGAGGAGCGGCGAGACGATGAAGAAGGCACCGGAGCGGAGGAAGTTGCTCGTGAGCGTCGAAAGCGCCTCCATGCTCATGTCCTTGCCCCGTCGGGTCTCGTAGAGGCTCGTCTCCGAGCGGAGCGACCGGATGAGCGACTGGGCGGCCGACACCGATCCGGCGATGGTGAGCGCGCCGGTCGGGTGGATCTGTTCGACCTTCTGGACGTCCTTGCTGGAGACCATCCGGCCCGCGCTCGCACGCATGTCCGTCGCCATCACGACGCCGTGCTCCGTCGAGAGCCCGACGGTCGTCGTGCCGGTTTTCAGTTCCTTGTCCTCGTCGCCCGCCGCGGCGAGGCGCTCGTCGGTGTCGGTGAACTCGCCGATTTCGGGCCCGAACACCGGGCGGTCGTTCCCGTCGAGACGGTCTTGCGTCCGTGAAAAGTCCTGATTCGTCGGGGTACGCATCACCCGTCCTTGCGGGGGCGCGCTGATAAATGCAACCCTTCCTACCGACGGACACCGTCGTACGCCCGTCCCGCCGCCGCCACCAGCTCGCCGACCGGCACCGTCACGCCGAGACGGCGGGCGAGCAGGGCCAGCGGCATCAGGGCGATGCCGACGGCCAGGGTGATCTGATACGCCGCGAACGCGCCAACGCGATACAGTGGTTCGAACATCTGCGTAGCCTCCGACGAGCGACGCGAGTATATAAATTAATCGGCTCTCGTTCGCTCCGCACCCCGGCGCAGTCCATCGATTACGTCGAACGCCGACGTCCGGCCGGTGCGGGTGACGCGAGCCGTCAAGATGGCGCGATAACCCGCGTGCGGTACCGCCGTCTCATCCATAAGTTATGCGTGTCATCGAGACGGCGTACGCGGTGGGAAACCCTGATACGTCGGCTCTCCCTACCCCGTCCCATGTCGAACTGGACCGACCGAATCGTCGGCGACCGGATGGCCGTCGACCGGGAGTTCAACGCTCGGGTCCGCGAGTCGGAGTTCTCGAACCAGGAGTGGGGGTTGATCATGACCGCCGTCGAGTTCGAGA
Organism: Haloplanus rubicundus; assembly: GCF_003342675.1. Lineage (NCBI taxonomy): Archaea > Methanobacteriati > Methanobacteriota > Halobacteria > Halobacteriales > Haloferacaceae > Haloplanus > Haloplanus rubicundus. The sequence continues at coordinate 2,451,479 of NZ_CP031148.1, forward strand.
TCGAACACGCCGACGATCCGGACCGAGCGCGGGTCGTCGCCGACACAGAGAGCCTCCCACAGATGATGCCCGAACTGGAGAAGGTCCAACAGGGAATGCCCGGCGGGGCGGGTGGCCAACGACGGGCGGACAGCGGCACCGGCGTCCTCGACGCTATCCGCGGCGCCCTCGGGATGGGCGACGACGACGACGAGCAACGGCTCGACGCCGCCGAACGACTCGTCGGCGAGTACGCCGACGCGCTCCAGGCGCGACTGGAGGAGAAAGGGAAGTGGGAGGGCGTTCGCGAGGCGTACGCCGAGAATTAGACTTCGTCGCCGGTCCGGAACAGCGTCAGCTCCTCCGCCTCGTAGATGTTGATCAGTTCGGTGATGATCTCGTCGTACTCCTCGTCTTCCTGTCGAAGCCCGTCGAGCCGTTCGACCGTCTCGCTGTCGAGGTGAATCTGGGGCATGGGTGGGAACCGAGGCGGTCCCCGCTTAAATTATCGTCGCCGTCTTCCCGCTACGACAGGCGGTCGACGACCGCGTCCGCCACCGCGTCGGTCGTCGCCTCCCCGCCGAGGTCGGGCGTCCGCGGCCCCTCGGCGAGCGTAGTCTCGACGGCCGTCCGCACGGCCGCTGCCTCGTCGTCGTAGTCGAGGAAGTCGAGCAGCATCGCCGCCGAGAGAATCGTCGCCGTCGGGTTGGCGACGCCTTCACCCGCGATGTCCGGCGCACAGCCGTGGACCGGCTCGAAGATGCCCCGCTCGGAGCCGACGTTCGCGCTCGGCAGGAGGCCGAGGCCGCCGACCAGCCCCGCGGCCAAGTCCGAGAGGACGTCGCCCGCCAGATTGGGACAGACGATCACGTCGTAGTCCGTCGGGTCCATCGCCAGCCCCGTCGCCATCGCGTCCATGTACGCGTCGTCGACGGCGACGCCGCGCTCGTCGGCCACCGCCCTGATCGTGTCGACGAACAGGCCGTCGGTCACGCGCATCACGTTGTTCTTGTGGGCGACCGTGAACCCGTCCAGCCCCTGCTCCGCGACGTACTCGCAGGCGAACTCGCCGAGGCGTCTGGACGCCGACCCCGTGACCAGCCGCGTCAACGTCGACACGTCCTCGGTCAGGCGGTCCTCGATGCCGGCGTAGACGCCCTCGGTGTTCTCCCGCAGGATTACGAGGTCCGTCTCCGGCTGGACCGCGTCGACGCCGGGGTACGTCCGCGCCGGGCGGATGTTGACGAAGGAGTCCACCGCGTCCCGCAGCGGTAGGATGACGTCCGCGGAGGTTTCGCCCGTCGCGCCGAACAGCGTCGCGTCGGCGTCCGTCACGGCCGCGAGCGTCTCCTCGGGCAGCGGTTCACCCGTCCGCTCCGCCACGGCGTCGCCCGCCTCGACGTGGACGTACTCGAAGTCCGCGACGGTGTCGAGGACGCGGAGCGTGGCGGGCACGACTTCGTGCCCGATGCCGTCGCCGGGAATGACCGCGATGGTCTCGCTCATCGCGACCGCGAGTCGACGTACGGCAGGTTCGCCGCCGTCTCGTCGATGGCGTCCATGTTCGACCGGAGCAGGGCGACGGTGTCCCAGATGCCCTGCACCAGGGCCCCGTGCATCGCCTCGTCGATGTCGACGTCGACGGTCTTGCCGTCGTAGGTGACCTGCTCGTCGACCACGTCGAGTTCGATCCCCGCCGACGGGTTCGCCTCGACGAACGACTGGAGCTCTTCGACCGTCTCCGGGTCCGTCGTCGCCGCCGGGATGCCCAGCGACTTGCAGTTGTCCGCGAAGATTTCCGCGAACGACTCGCCGACGATGGCCTCGACGCCCCAGCGGGCGAGCGCCCGCGGCGCGTGCTCCCGCGAGGAGCCACAGCCGAAGTTGTCGTTGACGACGAGCACGTTCGCGCCCTTGTACTCGTTGAAGGGGTGGTCGTTGAGTTCGCCGTCGTCGTCGCGCCGCGCGTCGTAGAAGGCGTACTGGTCCATCCCCTCCCACGTCGTCGTCTTGAGGAAGCGCGCCGGGATGATCTGGTCGGTGTCGATGTCGTCACCGCGGACGGGGACGCCGGTGCCGGCGACGCGTCGGACCTTCATCTCCTCGACACCGACGCCGTCCTCCCGAGGGCTCTTCGAACCCTCGTCGCTCATGCGTCCACCTCCATCTCCCGCACGTCCGCAACTTCGCCTTCCACCGCTGCGGCGGCGACCATCGCCGGACTCATCAGCACGGTCCGGCCGTCCTTGCTCCCCTGTCGACCCACGTAGTTGCGGTTCGACGAGGAGGCACACCGCTCGTCGCCCTCCAGGGAGTCGTCGTTCATCGCCAGACACATCGAACAGCCCGCTTCACGCCACTCGAAGCCCGCCTCACGGAAGACGTCGTCGACGCCCTCCGCTTCGAGTGTCGACTTCACCGTCTGCGAGCCGGGCACCGCGAGCGCGCGCACGCTCGGATGGACCTCGCGGCCCTCCAGCACGGCGGCGGCCTCGCGGAAGTCGCTCGCGCGGCCGTTCGTACACGTCCCGAGGAAGGCCACGTCGATGGGGTAGCCCGCCATCGGCTCGCCGGGCGTGACGCCCGTGTGGTCCTGGGCGACGCGAGCGGCCTCGCGCTCACCCTCGGGGAGGTCCTCGGGCGCCGGTACCTGTTCGCTTATACCGACGGCCTGTCCGGGGTTCGTCCCCCAGGTGACCATCGGCTCCAGGTCGTCGGCGTCCAGGTGAACCACGTCGTCGTACTCGGCGTCGGCGTCGCTCTTGATCGACTCCCAGTAGTCCTTGCGCTCCTCGAAGGCGTCGCCCTCGGGGGCGAACTCGCGGCCGCGCAGGAACTCGTAGGTGGTCTCGTCCGGGTTGATGTAGCCGGCGCGGGCGCCGCCCTCGATGGACATGTTACACACCGCGAGCCGTTCCTCCATCGAGAGGTCGTGCACCGCCTCGCCGCCGTACTCGTAGACGTAGCCGACGCCGCCGTCGACGCCGAGTTCGGCGATGATCTTCAGGATGAGGTCCTTCGAGTGGACCCCCTCGCCGAGCCGACCGTCCACCTCGATGCGCCGCACCTCGGCCTTGTCGGCGGCGACACACTGCGAGGCCAGCACGTCCCGCACCTGACTCGTCCCGATGCCGAACGCGATGGACCCGAAGGCGCCGTGGGTGGCGGTGTGGGAGTCGCCACAGACGATGGTCATGCCCGGCTGGGTCAGGCCCAGTTCGGGCGCGACGACGTGGGTGATCCCCTGCTTCTCGGAGTCCAGCCCGTAGAACTGGATGCCCGTCTCCGACGTGTTGCGCTCCAGCGCCGTGAGCATTCCCTCGGCCGACTCGTCGGCCAGGGGGCGCTCGCGGCCCTCGGGGCGCGTCGGCACGATGTGATCCACCGTGGCGACGTTGCGCTCGGGGTACGGCACCTCGATACCGCGTTCACGGAGCTCCGAGAACGGCTGCGGGCTGGTCACCTCGTGGATCAGGTGGAGACCGATGAACAGCTGGTCCTGCCCGTTCGGCAGGTCGGCCACCTTGTGGCGGTCCCACACCTTGTCGTAGAGGGTGCGCTCACTCATCGTCGTCGGAGTCTACCGGTCGCGCGTCGTCGCCGCGCGACCAGACGTCGTTCGTCCCCTCGCCGTCCGCCGGCGTGTGGGATACGTCACGCATGCGTTCGCGGCCCTCGGCCTCGGCGTCCTCGCCGGCGCCGTCCGTGCGCAGTCCGTCGGCGTTCCGGCCCCGACGGTACGCGCCCGCGACGGCGCGTTGCGTGGGATGGCTGTGGTCCACCGACCCCATCCGATCAGTCATCGGCCGGAGCCTCTGCCTCCTCCTCGGCCTCCTCGGCCCAGGAGAACAGCGCACGCAGTCGCGCGCCGACTTCCTCGATGTCGTGGTTCCGGTCCTCGTCGTAGAGCTGCGTGTAGGAGGGGCGACCCGCCTGGTTCTCGAGGATCCACTCGCGGGCGAAGTCGCCGTTCTGGACCGCTTCGAGCGCCTCGTCCATGTTCTCGCGGACACCCTCGCCGACGATCTCCGGCCCCACCGCGAGGCCGCCGTACTCGGCGGTGTCGGACACGGAGTCCCACATCTCGGCCATCCCGCCCTCGTACATGAGGTCGACGATCAGCTTCATCTCGTTGAGACACTCGAAGTAGGCCATCTCCTCGCTGTAGCCCGCGTCGACCAGCGTCTCGTAGCCCTTCTTGATGAGCGACGTGATGCCGCCACAGAGGACGGCCTGCTCGCCGAAGAGGTCCGTCTCGACTTCCTCCTGGAACGTCGTCTCGACGACGCCAGCGCGGGTGCAGCCGAGCGCCTGGGCGTACGCCAGCGCCTCCGCCTTCGCTTCACCCGTCTCGTTCTGGTAGACCGCGAGGAGGGCGGGCGTGCCCGTGTTCTCCGTGTAGTTGCGCCGAAGGAGGTGGCCCGGCGTCTTCGGAGCGATCATCGTCACGTCGACGCCCTCGGGCGGCTGAATCTGGTTGTAGTGGACGTTGAAGCCGTGGGCGAACTGGAGGGTGTCACCTTCCTCCAGCCCGTCGCTGATGGCCTCGAACACCGCCGGCTGGACGGTGTCGGGGACGAGCATCGAGACGATGTCCGCCTCCGCGGCGGCGTCGTCGGGCGTCGCGACACGCAGGCCGTCGTTTTCGGCCTGTTCCCACGAGTCGGAGGATTTCCGCAGCCCGACGACCACGTCGATCCCGCTGTCGTCGAGGTTCTGGGCGTGGGCGTGTCCCTGGCTGCCGTAGCCGAGGACGGCCACGGTCTTGCCGGCGATTGCGTCACTGTCCGCGTCGTCGTCGTAGTATACCGGAACGGTGAATTCGTCTGTCATGGTTGTGTTATGTCGTCTTGCGTGTGCCGCGTTCGAGCGCCGCCGTGCCGGTTCGGACGATCTCGTGGATGCCGAACCGGCCGAACGTCTCGACCGCAGCGTCGATTTTCTGCTCGCTGCCCGTGATCTCGACGGTGACCGACTCTTGGGAGACGTCGACGGTCTTGCCGTCGTACATCTCCGCCACGGCCCCGACCTGGTCGGGGGCGCTCCCGTCCACCTTGATCAGGGCGAGTTCGCGCCGGATGGCTTCGGGTTCGAGTTCGGTCACCGCGATGACCGGGACGAGCTTCTGTAGCTGTTTTTTCGCCTGTTCGATGCCCGGTTCGGGCTCCTCGATTTCGAGCGTGATCCGCGCTCGATCCGGATCGGTGGTCGGACCCACCGTGAGGCTTTCGATGTTAAACTGCCGGCGCCGGAAGAGCCCGGAGATGTTCGCCAACACGCCGGGCTCGTGTTTCACGAGCGCCGAGAGGACGGCGCGGCGGGCCTCCGGCTCCGCCTCGACTTCGGGGTCGATGCGGATGCCCTGCGAGTTGCGCCGCCCCTCGGGCGTCTCCCGCTCTTCCGGTGCAGGACCTTCCAGTCCGCCGCTCATAGCTGATCCTCCGAGAGGGCGAACTTGTCGTTCGCGCCGCCGCTCGGCACCATCGGGTAGACGTTCTCCGCGGGATCGATGTGGAAGTCGATCACGGAGGGGCCGTCGTAGTCGAGCGCCTCCTCGACGGCGTCGGCCACCTCGTCGTAGTCGTCGACGCGCCAGCCGCGGGCGCCGAAGGCCTCCGCGAGCTTGTCGAACTCCGGAATCCAGCTGTAGCCGGCGGCCATGTGCCGCCCCTCGAAGAAGGCGTCCTGCCACTGGCGCACCATCCCGATGTACTCGTTGTTCAGGATGGCGACGGTGATGTCGAGGTTCTCGCGCACGGCGACCGACAGTTCCTCGACGGTCATCAGGAAGGAGCCGTCGCCGTCGATGCAGACGACTTCCTCGTCGTCGTCGGCCGCCAGCCGAGCCCCGATGGCCGCGGGCAGGCCGTAGCCCATCGTCCCGAGGCCGTGCGAGGAGATCCACTTCCGCGGGTCGCGGAACGTCCAGTACTGGGACGCCCACATCTGGTGTTGCCCGACGCCCGAGGTGACGATGGCCTCGTCGCTCGTGGCCTCGTCCAGCGCCTCGACGACGAACTGCGGTTTGAGCGGTTCGTCGTCCGGCGCCGCGTAGTCCATCGGGTACTCCTCCTTCCACTGCTGGCACTGCTCGCGCCACTCGTCCACGTCGGGCACCGCCGTCAGCGCGTCGTCGAGCTGTTCGAGGACGCGCCCCGCGTCGCCGATCAGCGGGTAGTCGGCGTGGATGTTCTTGCTGATCTCCGCGGGGTCGATGTCGACGTGGACGATCTCCGCGCTCGGCGCGAACGTCTCGATGCCGCCCGTCAGGCGGTCGTCGAAGCGGGTGCCCACGGCGATCAGCAGGTCCGTGTGGTTGATCGCCATGTTGGCGTAGCCGGTGCCGTGCATGCCCGCCCACGACAGACAGAGGTCGTGGTCCTCGGGCATCGTGCCGATGCCGGGCATCGTCGTCACGACCGGAATCTCGTAGTCGACGGCGAACTGCCGGGCCACGTCGGCCGCGTCGGCTTTCACCACGCCGCCGCCGAACAGGAGGAGCGGTTTCTCCGCCGCCTCGATGGTGCGGGCCGTCTCCTCGACAGCCGCCTCGTCCGCCTCGTTCTGTGGCGTGTACGTCTCCGGCGTCTGGGGCATCCCCGGTTCGCGGTCCGTCTCGTCGTTGGTCACGTCCTTGGGGAGGTCGACCAGCGTCGGCCCCGGCCGGCCGGCCGACGCCAGCGCCACCGCCTCGCCGACGGTGTCACCGACCGTGTCCGCGTCGCTCGCGAAGTAGTTGTTCTTCGTGATCGGTGCGGTGATGCCCGTGGTGTCCGTCTCCTGGAAGGCGTCGCTCCCGACCATGTGCTGGGGCACCTGTCCGGTCAGCGCCACCACGGCGTCGGAGTCCATGTTGGCGTCGGCGAGACCCGTCACCAGGTTCGTCGCGCCGGGACCCGACGTGGCCAGACAGACGCCCGGCTCGCCGGACACCACGCTGAACGCGTCGGCGGCGTGGGCCGCACCCTGTTCGTGGGCCATCATCACGTGCCGGATGTCGGAGTCCCAGAGGGCGTCGTACACCGGCATGATCGCCCCGCCCTGCACGCCGAACATCACCTCGATGCCGGCGTTCTCGAGGGCGCGCACCGTCGAGGTGGCGCCGGAGGTCACTTGCGTCGGCGTCGAATCCGGCGCGGCGCCCGTGTTCGAGCGCTTCGGATCGCTGGACTCGGTCGATTCCTCCGTCTCGGGTTGTGTGGTCGTTCGTTCGCTCATGGTCGTAAGCTGTCCGTCGGTGACTGTCGATGTGGATGGTTCATGGTCGCTGTAGCGGTCTGACTCCCTGCGTACGGTACGGTCACGTCCGAGAAGGAAGGTGTGTGAGGGGCTATACAGCCCCTACAATCGGGCCGATCGAGCCGTCGGCGACGCACAGCCCACCCGCTGGGTCGGCACTCGCGGTCGGACTGCGGGCGGGATCGGACCCTCGCATCGTACCAGGTGAGTGCCACTCCGCCGATATAACTGTTTCCGTCGCGGACGACGGATCGGGGCGGCCGTGCCGGGGAATCCACCCGCCGCTCCACGGGTGGAGCGAACGGGGGCGACCCCATCAGGCCCGGACCTCCTCCTCCCGGGTGACGTTCTCCTCGCGGGCGAAGCGCCGGAGGTCGGCCATCGTCACGCGCTGTTTGTCGGCGCCGTAATCCTTGACCAGTCGCGTGACCGCACGGACTTCCGAGTCCGTCGGGTCGTAGCCGATCTCCTTCAGGCGCTTGCGCACCGAGTGAGTCCCCGTATGCTTGCCGAGGACGAACTCGCGGGTCGCCCCGACCATCTCCGGCGTCATCACACCCGGCTCGAAGGTGTCCGAGTTCTCGATGACGCCCGCGGCGTGGATGCCGCTCTCGTGGGAGAAGGCGTTGCGCCCCACGACGGGCTTGTTCGGCGGGTTGGGGATGTCGCTGTAGTCCTCGACCATCCGGGACAGCTCCGTGATGCGAGTCGTGTCGATGCCGGTGTCCACGTCGTAGAGCGCCTCGGAGGCCATGACGACCTCCTCGAAGGCGGCGTTGCCGGCGCGTTCGCCGATGCCGTTGACCGACACCTGCGCCTGCGCCGCGCCCGCCTCGAAGCCGGCGATGGCGTTCGCCGTCGCCAGCCCGAAGTCGTCGTGGGCGTGGACGTCCACCTGCGCGTCGGTGTTCTCACGGACCATCCGCACCAGGTCCATGAAGCGCGTGGGCGTCGCCACCCCGCAGGTGTCCGGAATGTTGATCCAGTCCGTCCCCGCGTCGCTGACCGCCTCCACCACCTCGACGAGGAAGTCGTCGTCGGTGCGGGTGGCGTCCATCGGCGAGAACATACACTCCACGCCCGCCTCCTTGACGCGCTCGACGCACTTGACCGCGCGGTCGACCGCCTCCTCTCGCGAGGCGTGCATGGAATCCTGTAGCTGTACGTCGCTCGTACTCACGAAGACGTGGACCAGTTCCACGCCCGAGTCGAGCGCCGCCTCCACGTCCTTGTCGACGACGCGGGCGAGGCCACACACCGTCGTGTCGGTGGCGTTCGAGATGTCTCGAACGGCCTCGAACTCCGCGTCGGAGTTGACCGGGAACCCCGCCTCGATGACGTGGGTGCCCATCTCGTCAAGGACTGCGGCGATGTCGCGCTTCTCGTCGTAACTGAACGAGGTGCGTGGCGACTGCTCGCCATCTCGGAGCGTCGTGTCGAAAATTCGTACACCGTCAATTTCGCCGGTGCGGGCCAACGTGCCCTGGAAGAACTCGATCCGCCGGGGTATCCGACGAATCCTCCATGTCGTTAGACATTGTATCCTATGGGAGGACGGCCTTCGTATATAAAGCTGTCCCTGTCGCCCCGGCCGTCGGTGCGTCGACACGTTCACACGGCTCACGGTCACGTCCGGGGATTTTCCGGTATCGCCCGGCGGACGGGTCGGGCCGAATCGGCCGAAGGCAGCCGACCGAACGGAACGGACAGCGACCGAGGGAACGGGCGCACATGTTCGGGCCAACCCTTCCACGGCGTCGCCGCCCACGTCCACCCATGCCCATCACCGACTTCGCCGCCGAACGCGCCTACGACGACGAGACGTTCGCCGCCCACAAGGTGTTCAAGACCGACGACCTGCAGGTCGTCTGTGGCTACTTCGAGCCCGGGCAGTTCATCCCGGTCCACGCCCCGTCGAGCGCCCTCGTCGTCGCCGTCGAGTCCGGCACCGGCGTCGTCCGCGAGGGGGAGACGGACCACCGCGTCGAACCCGGCGACGTGGTGACCGTCGCGGCGGACGAGGACCGTGGAATCAAGGCCGACGACGACTCGCGGCTGGAGGCCCTGCTCGTCACCGCACCGCCACCGACGGACGCCGAACACGAACCGGTCCGGGAGGGGCTTCGGAGGGGGGAGTTCGAGCCGTACTGACGCGCCCGAACGCTTTTCTCCCGGCCGAGCGACCCTACGGCCATGAGCGAGTTCGACCTCGACCTCCGGAACGCGGAGGAACAACTGGAGGACGGCGACGAGGACGGCGGGTCGGAGGTCGTCCTCGGGATTCTGGACGGCGGCACCGACCCCGACGAGTGGATCGGCGCCGTCGAGGACGGCAAGATACTCGTCTTGAACGTCGAGGGCGACCTGAACCGTCTCGCGGCCGGCTTCGCCCGCGAGATTCGCGACGCCGGCGGGACCCTCATGCGCTTCCGGGGCTTCCTCGTCGTCACCCCGCCCGGCGTCGGCATCGACACCGACCGACTCTCGTCGTGAGGGTCGTGGCCGGACGGCGCCGACCGACGGGGAGGCGCCGCCCGAACCCCGCGAGACTCACGGCGATGGGATGAACGTCACCCAGTGGCCGTCGCCGTCGCGGACCCGAACGCCGCCGTCGACGGACTCCCGGGCCGTCGTCCACTCGGAAACGGCGTCGGCGGCCGCCCCCGGGTCCGCCGTCTCGAACCCGACGTCGACGTGGACGCCGCCGCGGGCGTCCGCGAGGCCGAGCTGTGGCTCCCAGAGCTCCAGATCCATCGGGCCGCGGAGCCTGACCCGCCGGCGCGACGCCCCCCGATCAACCGGCTCGAACCCGAGCGCCGTGTACGTCGCCACCGCGGTGTCGAGATCCGCGACTTCGAGGACCACCTCGAAGATGCCGGTGGGGGCGGCCGCGTCCGGGGCCGCGCCGTCGGCGTCGGCGTCGCCCTCCTCGACCCCGACTTCGACACAGTTGCCGTCCGGATCGTAGACGTAGAGCGACCGGTAGCCGCCGAAGTCGACCTCCTCGGGGTCGAGGGCGGTCAGTCGCGCCCGCCACGCCGACAGCGTACCCGGCGCGGCCGCGAACGCGAAGTGGGTGTGCAGGCCGCCGCGCGGGACGCCGCTCGGGCGCCGCAGGCGGAGTTCGGTCCCGTCGACGGGGTATCGAACCTCGTCGTCCGTCCCGTGCGCGGCCGACAGGCCGAACCGGTCCTCGTAGAACGCCCGCGCGGCGTCGAGGTCCTTCGCTTCGAGGGCCAGGTGGGTGAGACGGGTGAGCACGGCGGACCTACGGGCCGTGGCCGATTAATCCTCCCGTCGGATCGCCCGCCTGCAGCCGACCGAATCGAGGGTTTATGCGCGTCCCGCTCCCACATCCGGGTATGCCACTGAAGGGCGGTCGCGCGGCCCTGCGCGAAATCGACCGCTGGGACGGCGGCGTCGGCTGGATCGCGTACCCCGACGAGCGGATGCAACGGGCGAGCCACGCCCTCGACACCGACGAGGGCGTCTGGGTCGTCGACCCGGTGGACGCGCCGGGCGTCGACGACCTGCTCGCGGAGTTGGGCGCGGTGGCCGGCGTCGTCCTCTGTCTCGACCGCCACAAGCGCGACGCCGCGGCCGTCGCGCGGCGCCACGACGTGCCCGTCTCCATCCCCGAGTGGATGGACGGCGTGGCGTCGAAACTCGACGCGCCGGTCGAGCGGGTCGGCCACCAACTCGGCGAGACTGACTACCGGGTCCGGCGGGTCCGCGACGCCTCGCTCCCGCCGTGGCAGGAGGCCGCACTCTACGACGGCGAGACCCTGCTCGTCGCCGAAGCGGTCGGCACCGCCTCCTTCTTTTGCGCCGGTGACGAACGCCTCGGCGTCCACCCGATGCTCCGACCGATCCCGCCCCGAGGCGCCCTCGGCGACCTGACGCCCGAGCGGATCCTCGTCGGGCACGGCGAGGGCGTCTTCGACGACGCGACGGCGGCGCTGCGGGACGCCCTCGACGGCGCCCGGCGGCGCCTCCCCGCCGCGTACGCGAAGATGGTCCGCGAGATGGTGGTCGGGTGAGCCGGGGCGGGCGCTCGATGGCACGGGACTCGGAGACGGACGACGGGGAGTCGACGGCGGCAGAGCGACCCGTCCACGCCACCCGCGGCCTCGTCGAGATGCTCCTCGAACGTGCGGCCGAGTCCGAGCCGTCCCGGGAGAACCTCGTCCTCGACGCGACGCCGGCCGCCGACTTCGAGACGGACCTCGGCGTCGACCCGTCGACGCCCGTCCTGAGTCACGTCTACTTCCCGATGGCCGGTCGGGCCGTCAGCGACGTGTTCGGCGTCGACCTCGGGACGCCCGCCGGTCGGGGACGCGCGCGCTTTCTCAGCCACCCGCAGGGACCCGCCGAACTCACCCGCCGTGACGACCTGGCGGGGGTCGTCCTCCTCGCGGTGCCGCCGTGGGAGGACCTCCTCGCGTTCGACCGCCGCGGCCGGCGCCTCCCGCTGACCGTCGTCGACGCCGAACCGCCCGCGGAGTCGCTGCCCGAGTGATCGCGGCCGAACCGTTTTGCGCCCGCCGCCCCTGAGGGCACCCGTGTCCGACCCCCGGCGACTGGACGGCGCCGAGCCCGCGGCCGCCGTCCGTGACGACGCTCTCGCCCGCCTCGACGACTGCCGCGAGGCCGGCGTCGACCCCTGTCTCGCGACGCTCTTGGTGAGCGACGACCCCGGCGCACGGGCGTTCATGGACCGCAAGCACGACCTCTGTGGAGAGGTGGGGCTCGACACCCGCCGAATCGACCTGCCGGCGGACGCGCCCGCCGAACGGGTCTACCGGACCGTCGAGGAGCTCGGCGCGGACCCGGCGGTCACCGCGCTGTTCGTGCAGGTGCCGCTCCCGAGTCACGTCGACGAGGCGGCCGTTCGGGAGCGGGTGCCGCCCGAGAAGGACGTTGACTGTTTCGCCCACGCGAACGTCGGGCGACTGGTGGCCGGCGACCCGCGGATACGCCCGGTCACGGCCCTCGCCGTCGACCGACTGCTCTCGGCACACGGCGTCGAGGTGGCGGGGCGGGACGCCGTCGTCGTCGGGCGGACGACGGCCATCGGGACACCCATCGCGCACCTGTTGTGTCGGCGCGACGCGACGGTGACGGTCTGTCACTCGCAGACCAGGGATCTGGGAGCGAAGACGCGGGCGGCCGATCTGCTGGTCACCGCGGCGGGGACGCCGGGGCTGGTCGACGGGTCGATGGTTTCGGACGGGGTCGTTGTCGTGGACGTGAGCGCGAACCGGGTGGAGAGCGAGGCCTCGGGGGGTCGGTCGGCGGCCGACGACGACGGCGAGACGGTCGTCGTCGGCGACGTGGACGCCGCGAGCGTCGGCGAGAAGGCGGCGGCGATGACGCCCGTCCCGGGTGGCGTGGGGCCGTTGACGATGGCGTGTCTACTGCACAACGTCGCGGCGGTGAGCGCCGCGGGCGCCGACGCCGGTCAGTCCAGATAGCCGAGATCGGTCAACTGCTCGGTGATCTCCTCGAACTCCGCCTCGGTCAGTTCCCCCTGGCGCTGGTACTGGATGACGATGCTCCGGAGGAGGAAGCGAACGAGATCGCTGGTGCTGGAGAAGCTGGTGCCCTCGATGGTCTCCTCGACGCGGTCGCCGAGTTCCTTCGGGATGGAAACCGTCGTGTACTCCGTCATGGTGGGTCGGACGGGTGCCGGCGGGAAATACCCGTCGCGAGCGAATGGCGGTCGTTTTTAGTGGCTCGGTGACAACGCCCGGTAATGGCAGCCAGGCCGCCACAGCAGGACTCGTCGTCACCGGACGCGGTCGAATTCGGCATCGCCGCGCTGGTCGGCCATCTGGACCACGCCGACCTCGAGTATCCGGCGACCAGCGACGAAATCGTCCGCGCGCTCGGCGACCCCGACATCCCCTACGACGGCTCCGGGGGCAGCGTCGCGCTGTCGGAGGCCATGGAAGCGCTCCCGAAGCGGACGTTCGAGTCCGAATCCGAACTGCTCGACCTGCTCCACCCGGTGTTCGAGGAGTACCGCGTCTCCGCGAGCGGGAGCATCCTCGGCCGCATCCGATCGATGTTGCCCTTCTAAACGAAAAACAGCGCGAGTTCCCCGCCCCACCGTGGGCGGGGGTGAAGCGCGTCACTCTGGCGCGTGTTCCGTCCCTTCGATATATCGTTCAACCACCTCCTCCGATACCGCTCCTGCCGTCCCTACGTAGTACCCGACCTTCCAGAATCCGCCACCCCAGAAATACGACTCCCGGATATTTGGATACCGTTCCAGCAATTGCTTACCCGAATACGACTTGAACTGCCGAGCGATGTTGGCTGGACTGTGCTTCGGGTCGCACTGGACGAACAGGTGTACGTGGTCGTCTGCAATCTCCAACGCCAGAATCTCGTGCCCGAAGTGGTCAGCAGTCTCATCAAACAACTCTCGCACATCGTCTTCAACCACGTTGAGAACCGGGTGGCGGTAATTGGGACATCAGACGAAGTGATTCTTGCAAGAACTAACCGAATGTGCATGACTGCGGCACTCCTCCATCTCGAATACTTATATTTATGACAATCTGGAACGATTGTCAAAGTATGGGTGAGGAAGTCACGAAGACTATTCAGACGCGCCTCCACGTAGCGTCTGGTGAACAGTCGTGGCTTCACGACGCCCGCCTCGCCTCACGCGAGATATTCAACCAAACCATCCACCTCAAACAACAAGGGTACACGCGCACCGAGATACAGCGAGAGGTTGACCGCGACGACTTCGTGCGGAACAACAAATGTGCGGTCGTCGGAAAAGCCCTCCAAACGTGGGAGTCCTACCAATCACTCAAAGAGTGGTGGGAGAATCAAGACGACCCTGATGGCGGCAAACCGACGCCGCCGAGTACCGACAAATCCAGTGCGTATCCGCTCGTGATGGCTCACGCGGAGGGCTACCGCCTCACTGTGGACGACGACACCGAGCGCGTCCAAGTTCGCGTCAGCCCGAAACCCTACAAGAAGGTGACCGGACACCTGCGCGGCGAACCGGACGCAACCGACGAACTTCGAGACGCCCTCACGTCGGATGAGGTGGATGTGGGGCAGGCCGAACTTCTGTACCGTGATGGCGTGTACTACCTACACGTCACGGTTACACGCGAGTTCGACGTGCCCGAACCCGACACCGCTGATACTGTGATTGGAGTGGACATCAACGAGCGCAACGTCGCACTCACCGCCCTCGACCGCGAGACGATGCGGACGAAGGGCACGCTCGTCCTCGACTACGGACGAGTGAAGCAGGAACGCCAACGCTACCACACCATCACCACTCGCTGTCAGGAACACGGCAAGACGAGCATCCACCAGAAACTCGGTGACAAGGAAGAACGATTCACCGAGTGGGTACTTCATCGCCTTTCCCGTGCTGTCGTGGAGTTCGCAGAGCAGTTCTCGAACCCGGTCATCGTGTTCGAGGATATGAGCGGTGTCCGCGACGAAATTAAGTACGGGACGTATATGAATCGGCGGTTGCATAAACTGCCGTTTCACAAGTTCGAGAAATTTGTCTCGTACAAGGCGACGTGGCGAGAAATTCCGACGGACACGGTGGACGCTTACTACAACTCAAAGACGTGTTCGTGCTGTGGTGAGCGTGGGTATCGGCAGGGACGGCGGTTCCGGTGTACGAACGACGAGTGTGACGTGGTGCAAGACCACGCTGACCGGAATGCGTCAGTGAACATCGCGTGGCGCGAGAAGGCAAAACTCAACGGTAACACGACGAATTGCCGGACTCACAAAACCCAACCGCAGGTGCGGTCGGTGCGTCTGTCCGGGTCGGGGCGCGTAAGCCGCCCAACCTCATCCCGCTCGCTTGCCGAGCAGGGAGTGCTAGCGCACGGCTGAGGGAACCAACAAAAGCCTCGGGCCACCGCGCCCGAGGCGGTTTACACCGCCTGTGGCTGTTCGTCGAGCGTCACGTCGAGGCGCTCGGCGACGAACTCCTTGACGACCGTCTCCTCCGCACGGTGGAGCGTGACGCTCGCCGTCGACTTCGCGAGGTCCACCTCCTCGGCCAGTTCGGTCAGGGTACACTCCCGCGGCGTGTCGTAGTAGCCGAGTTCGGCGGCCGTCACGAGCAGGCGTCGCTGCTGATCGGTGAGCAACGTCGGCGTATCGACCGCGTCGTACACCCGATTGAGCGTGTACGACATGCCGAACGCCTCCAGTTGCCGACCGAACTCGGAGAGGCGGTCCCGCGACGCCGTGAGTTCGATCACCGCCTTCCCGTCTCGGATGGTCAGCGGGAGTTCGATTGGAGCGCCCGACTCCTGAATCGACAGCAACAGGAGCGGCTCGCTCGTCTCGAACTGGACGACTGCGGTGTCCTCGGTTCGCTGCATCAGTTCGACGGCGGAGATGCCCGCCCGGCCCTCGATGGCGTCGAGGACCGGCGGTATCGACTCGCCCTCGATTTCGAGCAGGCCGAACCCCGCGTCGCCGGACGGAACCGCCGAGAGCACCCGGAACGTCGTCGACGGAAACTCGCGTGACACCTCACCGATCCAGACGGCCTCGGGCAGGTCGATGGTGAGTTTTGCGTATGGCATGGTCCCTCGTGTGAGCTGAGGACGTACACACCTACGGACATTTACCCGAACATGTTCTCCCGATCCACGGGGAGTGTCACCACGGACCGGGTGAGAGGTCGAACATGTTCGGACCAACGTCCAACGGGATAGGAGGACGAGGAGCGAATGTCATGCAAGTACGCAGACGCACGCTCGCGAAACTGTTGCTCGTCGTCTTCGTCGGCAACCTCGTGGTGATGGGGGCGGGCGCCTGGTACTCCTACCAGCAGGCCCCACCGATCCCGCAGGAGTTCGTCGGCCCGGACGGCGAGACGGTCGTAACGGACGAAGAGATACGCGAGGGCAAGACGGTGTTCCAGTCCGACGCCCTCATGAACCACGGCTCGATCCTCGGCAACGGCGCGTACTTCGGCAGCGACTACACCGCCGACGCCCTGGATCGGAAGGTGCAGTACATGCGGGCGTACTACGCGGAGGAGCGGTACGGAAGCGAGTACGACTCGCTCACCGGGGCCGAACAGGCCGCTGTCGACGACCTCGTCGAGTCGGACCTCGCCTCCACGGACACGACGGCCCTGGTCGAGTATTCGGCCGCCGAAGTGTACGCACACCAGCAGGTGCGCGAAGACTACGTCGAGCGCTACCACGAGGGGAGTCGCGAACACGGCCTGCCGGCGGGGACCATCGAATCCGCCGACGAGGCCCGCCAGTTCGCCGACTTCGCGCTCTGGACGGCGTGGATCTCCCACACCGAGCGCCCGGGCACCGATCACACCTACACGAACGACTGGCCCTACGCCCCCATCGCGGGCAACGAACCCACGGCGGGGACGATGACCTGGAGCGTCATCGCCATGGTGTTGCTCGTCGCCGGAGCGGGCATCGGCGTCTGGCTCTACAAGTCGGTCGAGTTACCGGAGCCGGAGACGACGGGCGTCTCGATTCCCCACCCCAGCGACATCGACCTCCTGCCGAGTCAGCGCGCGGCGACGCGCTTTATCCCAATCGGCGCCGCGCTCTTCCTCTCGCAGGTCCTGCTCGGTGGTCTGCTCGCACACTACTACATCGAGCGCGACGGCTTCTTCGGGATCGGTGAACTGCTCGGCGTCGACGTGTTGGGCCTGCTCCCCTTTGCCCTCGCGAAGACGTACCACCTCGACCTCGGCATCCTCTGGATTGCGACGCTGTGGCTCGCCGCGGGGCTCTTCCTGCCCCCCCTGTTGACGGGGACCGAGCCGTCGAACCAGAAGCGCTACGTCCACGTCCTGATCGGGGCGTTGCTCGTCGTGGTCGTGGGCGGCTTCGCCGGCATCTGGCTCGGTGCCAACGGCTACATCGACGGTCCGCTCTGGTGGCTCATCGGCAACGAGGGGCTCGAATACCTAGAGGTCGGTAAGGTCTGGCAGTTCGGCCTGCTGGCCGGCTTCGTCTTCTGGGCTGGGCTCGTCGCCCGTGGGTTCAAGCCGCTACTGGACCGCGAGGAACCCTTCGGACTCGCCCACATGATCCTCTACGCCGGCGGCTCCATCGCCCTGCTCTTCTCCGCCGGTCTCTTCTACACGCCCCAGACCAACATCGTCGTCACCGAGTTCTGGCGGTGGTGGGTGGTTCACATGTGGGTCGAGGGCGCCTTCGAGTTCTTCATCGTCGCTATCGTCGGCATCACGCTGGTGTCGATGAATCTGCTCAAACGCCGCTCCGCGGAGAAAGCGGTCATGTTCCAGGCGCTGTTCGTGATGGGTTCGGGCGTCATCGGCGTCTCTCACCACTACTGGTGGATCGGCCAGCCCGACGTGTGGATTCCCTTCGGCTCCGTCTTCTCGACGCTCGAACTCATCCCGCTCGTCCTCATCCTCTTCGAGGCGATCAACGAGTACCGCGCGCTCGCCACTGCCGGCGAATCCTTCCCGTACTCTCTGCCGTTCGCGTTCATCATCGCGTCCGGCTTCTGGAACTTCGTCGGCGCCGGCGTCCTCGGCTTCTTCATCAACCTCCCGATCATCAACTACTACGAGCACGGCACCTACCTGACGGTCGGCCACGCCCACGCGGCCATGTTCGGCGCCTTCGGCTTCCTCGCGCTCGGGATGGTCACCTACATGCTCCGCATCGCGGTCGATCCGGGGCAGTGGAACCCCAAGCGCCTGAAGTGGTCGTTCTGGCTCTGGAACGTCGGCCTCGCGGTGATGGTGTTCGGCTCCGTCCTGCCCGTGGGGTTCCTGCAGCTCGAAACCGCGTTCACCGCGAACTACGACGCCGCGCGCAGTCTGGTCTTCTACAACCGCGACCTGATCCAACTGCTGTTCTGGGCGCGCCTGCCCGGTGACACCATGATCATCCTCGGTACTGCCGTCTTCGCCTACGACACGGTGCTACAGCGGTTCGCGCTCCGGGACACCTCGATTCCGTCCCGCGTGCCCGGATCGAGCATCATCTCCAGTCGCGTCCTCCCCGAGGACGACTGAGCCGTCGGCGCCCGGGGAGGCGTCGCCCGCGGGTCGCCCTCACACACCGACCCGGAAACGAACCGTTCACGTACCGGTACCGCCGACGACCCGACGTGTTCGGATCGACGCTCGACGCCGTCCGGGGCTTTCGCCGCCCGGTCTACGCCGTCGCCGGCGGCCGCCTCATCAACGTCTTCGGCTCGGGGCTGGTCTACCCCTTCGCGACCATCCACTTCCACCTGCAGGTTGGCATCCCGCTCTCCGTCGTGGGCCTCGGCCTCCTCGCCAACAACGTCGCCACGGCGACGGGGACGGCGATCGGGGGCTACCTCGCCGACCGCTACGGCCGGCGACCGGTGATGGTCGGGTCGATGGCGCTGTCCGCGCTGACACTCGCCGCCTACGCCCTCGTCACCACCGGTACGGGCTTTATCGCCGTCGCGACGGCCGCCGGGCTGACGACGGGGCTGTACGCCCCGGCGAGTCAGGCCATGATCGCCGACCTGACCGACGCCGGCGAGCGTGAACGCGGCTACGGCCTGCTGAAAGTCGCCAGCAACGTCGGCTTCGGCTCCGGCTTCGTCGTCGGCGGCGTCCTCTACGAGTTCGCCTCGACCGCCGTCTTCGTCGCCGACGGCCTCACCTCCGCCGTCGTCGCGGCCGTCCTCCTCGTCGCCCTCCCGCGCGTCCACGACGGCCGCGCCGCCGCCACGCTCTCCGAGAGCGTCGGCGACTGGGGGCGGGCCATCACCCAGCGACGGCTCGTCGCCCTCGCCGGCCTCAACGTCGGCTTCGCGATCATGTACGCCCAGATGCAGGCGACGGTGCCCGTCGTCGCCAGCGAGACGCTCGGTCTCGACTCCGCACAGATCGGCACGCTCTACGTCCTCAACCCCCTCGTCCTCGTCGTCTTCCAGATGCCCGTCCTGAGCGCCGTCGGCGACTGGCGGCGCACCCGCGGCCTCGTCGCCTCCACGGCGTTCTGGGGGGTCAGCTTCCTCGCTATCGTCCTCGTCGACGCCGTGCCCACGCTCCTCGGCACGGGTCTCGTCGGCGCCTTCCTCGTCCTCCGAACCGTCGGCGAAGTCCTGCACTCGCCGCTGGTCACGTCGCTGGCGAGCGACCTCGGCCACGCCGACGAACGCGGCTCGCGGCTCTCCCTGATCGAAATCGCGAAGCGACTCGGGATGGGCCTCGGCGCCGCCCTCGGCGGCGCCTTCTTCGACTACGGATTCGCGGCCCTGCTCTGGCCGGCCCTGATCGTCGGCTGTGCCGGCCTCGCGGTCGGCTTGCTCGCGCTCGAACGCCGGGTGTCGCCGGCGGAGAACGGCGTGAGCGGTTAGGGGAGACGATCACGCACCGCGGCCCGGTCGACCGTTCCCGACGCCGTCCGCGGAATCGCGTCCACGAAGCGGATCGTCCGCGGGACCTTGTACCCCGCCAGCCGCGCCCGGCAGTGCTCGTCGAGCGCCGACGCCGCGGGGTCGGCACCCTCCCGGGGGACGACCAGCGCGGCCACGCGTTCGCCCCACTCCGCGTCCGGGACGCCGACGACGGCCGCATCCGCCACGTCGGGGTGGTCGCGGAGGGCGTCGACGACCTCGGCGGGCGCGACGTTCTCCCCGCCGGTGACGATCAGGTCGTCCGTGCGGCCGACGACCCAGAAGAGACCGTCCTCGCGGTAGCCCACGTCGCCGGTGCGGAGGCCCGCGTCGCCGAAGGCCGCGGCCGTCGCCTCGGCGTCGAGATAGCCCGGCGATACCGTCGGCCCCGAGACGACGAGTTCGCCCGTCTCGCCCGGCGGGCGTGCGTTCCCCTCGTCGTCGCGGACCGAGAGGTCGGTCCAGAACAGCGGCCGCCCGACGGTGCCCGGATGCGACGCCGCCTCCGCGGGCGTCGCCGTCGCGATCTGGGAGGCCGTCTCCGTCATGCCGTAGGTGGGAAAGACGGGCACCGAGCGCTCGACACACCGGTCGAGGAGGGTGCCGGTGGCGGGCGCCCCGCCGAGGAGGACCGTCCGGAGAGTCGGACAAATATCGCCCTCCGTCGCGTCGAGGAGACGGGAGAGCGTCGTCGGCACCAGCGACGTGGCCGTCACGTCGTAGCGCTCGAAGTCCGCCGCGACCGCCGCGGCGTCGAACGAGTCCCGGAGGACGACCGTCATGCCGTAGAGGGGCATCCGGAGGACGGGCGTGAGACCGCCGACGTGGTGGAGCGGGAGCGCGACGTGCCACGTCTCGTCCCGCCGCAGGCCGAGGCGGAAGACGGAGGCGACGGCGCTGGCGAGGACGTTCCGGAGCGTCAGCCGCACGCCCTTCGGGGCACCGGTCGTGCCCGAGGTGAAAGGTATCAGCAGCGTCGAGTCGAGCGCCCAATCGTGGGGGACGACCGCCTCGGGCGGGTGGGTGTCGAGAGCGGTCACCCGCTCGGCGTCGGCGTCGTCGACCGAGACGACGGGGACGGGCACGTCGCCGGCGGCCGCCGTCGCCGCGACGGCGTCGGCTTCCGTCGTCGCGTCACAGACGAGCGTCGTCACGTCCGCCCGTTCGATCCGGACCGCGAGTTCGTCGGGCGTCAGCCGCGCGCCGAGCGGAACAAGCGTGGCACCGAGGCGAACGGCGGCGTGGATCACCCGGACGGCCGCCGGCCGCGTCGGGAGGAGGGTGCCGAGGCGGTCGCCGGGGCGGACGCCGAGGGTCGCGAGACGACCCGCGGTCCGTTCGACGGCCGAATCGAGGTCGGCGACCGACCACCGCTCGTCCCGGTCGGCGTCGATCAGCGCCGTCGCCTCGGGCGTCACGGCGGCGCGGTCGGCGAGCGGGTCCCTCATCGCTCGACGAACTCGACGAGGACGCCGCCGGTCGAACCGGGGTGCAGGAAGGCCACGTCGTGACCCCACGCGCCCGGCCGAGGAGTCTCGTCGACGAGTTCGACGCCGTGGTCCCGGGCCATCTCCAGCGCCGCCGCCACGTCCGGCGTCGCCAGGGCGACGTGGTGGATGCCCGGCCCCTCGCGGTCGAGATAGCTCGGGATCGGGCCCTCGTCGTCGAGCGGTTCGAGCAGTTCGACGTAGCCGTTGCCCAGATCGAGGAAGGTCACGTCGAGACCGTCGACCGTCTCCCGGTGGGCCACCGGCGCGTCCAGCAACGCGCCGAACAGGTCGGCCAGCGCGGCGGCGTCGCGCGTGGCGACGCCGATGTGATCGAAGCGCATACCCGGAGTCCGGGGCGCACGGATAAAGAGCCTACTCGTCCTCGTTCTCGTCCTCGTCGTCCGCGAACGGCGACTCCTCGACGGGGACGTAGTCGATCTTCCGCGCCCGGTCGGCCACGTCGTCCAGATAGTCGAGGGCGACGAGGTCGATGCCGCGTTCGTTGTAGGCCTTGAACCGGCCGTCGACGAAGCCGAGGTACTCGGTGTCACCGTCCAGCGGCTCGATTTCGAGGACCCACTCCGGGCCGTGCTCGTTCAGCCAACTCGCCAGCATACCGTCGGTGATGGTGTCCCGCTCCAGCTCGTCGCCGGAGGGTTCGGTCTTACTCATCGTCCGGAGATAGAACGGGGATGACTAAACGTTGTTCCCCGTATCGACGACTGTCGACTCCCGTGGCGCGGGGGTCGTGAATCCGGGACTGCGCCGCCACCGTCGTCCTACGCCGGATCGAAGACCGTCTCGCCGTCGACCGCGTGCTCCGCGACGGCGTCGAGGTCGAGCGTCAGGCCGAGGCCGGGCGTCTCGGGGACGGCCATGCGCCCGTCCTCGATCAGGTCGTCCTCCTCGACGAGGTCCGCCCACCAGCCGAGCTGGTAGCTGTGGAACTCGACGGCGAGGCTGTTCGGAATCGCGGCCGCGACCTGTGCGCTCGCCATCGTGCCGATGGGGGAGGAGACGTTGTGCATCGCGATGGGGATGTAGTAGAGGTCGGCGTGGGCGGCGATCTTCCGCGTCTCGCGCATCCCGCCGACCTTCGGGAGGTCGGGCGCGAGGATGTCGACCGCCTGCTCCTCGATCAGGCGGCGCTGGCCGTGGGCCCGATAGACGTTCTCGCCGACGGTGACGGGCGTCGTCGACGACCCCGTGACCTCGCGTTGCACGTCGTGGTTCTCGGGGGGCACGGGGTCCTCGATCCACCACACGTCGTAGTCCTCGACCGCTTCGAGCAACTGCTTCGCGCTCCCGGCGGTGTAGGACCAGTGACAGTCGAAGGCCACGTCGGCGCGGTCGCCGACCGTCTCGCACACCTCACGGACGATGTCGACCTTGTGCTCGATCTCGGGGCCACGCATGTGGCGGTTGGCGCGGTCCACCTCGTGGCCGGAAGGCACGTCGAGGTCGAACTTCAGCGCGTCGTAGCCGAGGTCCGAGACGACGCGCTCGGCCTCGCGGGCGTTCGATTCGGGTTCGGACTCGTCGCCCGCGTGGCAGTCGCAGTAGACCCGCACCGCGTCGCGGTACTTCCCGCCGAGTAGCTGGTAGGCGGGGAGTTCCAGAATCTTGCCGGCCACGTCGTGCAGGGCGATTTCGACCCCGGAGATGGCCGAGACCACCTTTCCCGAGATGGAGCCTTCCCCGGACATCTTCTGGATCAGGTGCTCGTACAGGCGGTCGATGTCGAGCGGGTTCTCCCCGATCAGGAACGGGGCCATCCGCTCGACGATTTCGGCGTCGCCGCCGCCCCAGTACGCCTCGCCGGTGCCGGCGAGGCCCGCGTCGGTGTAGACGCGGACGAGGAGCCACGGGTAGTTGCCGTCGACCATCGTCGTCTGTACGTCGGTGATCTCGACGTCCCGGGGACCCCGGTCGGCCGAGAGACCCATCGTCTCCGCCGAGAGGTCCCGCATCGTGTATTCGGCGTTCGGGTCGTGGAGGGTTCGGTAGTTCGGCATAGGAGGTGAGCACGCGCCAGGCACATGAGCGTTCTCCCGGCGTATCTTCAAGAGGGGCGCTCCCGTGGAGACGAATCATGTACGACACCATCCTCGTGCCGACCGACGGGAGCGACGGGGCCACGGCCGCCGCCGCCCACGCCGTCGACCTCGCGAAGATACACGGCGCGACCGTCCACGCGCTCTACGTGGTCGACGTTCGTATGAGTCCGATCAGCGAGAACATGGACCACGACGAGGTGATCGAACTGGTCGACGAGTCGGGCGAGCGGCCGACGACCGCGGTGCTCGACCGGGCGGAGCGCGCGGGCGTCCCGACGGTCGAGGCGATTCGTCTCGGCGTTCCCCATCGGGTCATCCGGGAGTACGCCGAGGAGGAGGGCGTCGACCTCGTCGTGATGGGGACCCACGGCCGCACGGGCATCGAACACGCCCTCGTCGGGAGCGTCACCGAACGCGTCGTCCGGACCCTCGACGTGCCGGTCCTGACCGTCCACCCCGGGTCGGCGTGAGACGGTGCGCCCACCCCGACGCGAGGTTATTTCCCCCGTGACGACGTGTATGGGGACGACGGAGACCCCCCACCATGCCCCACACGCTCGAAATCAGCGACGAACTCAAGCAACGGCTGGACAAGCATCTCGAGGAGGACGAGACCCACGAGGAGTTCATCGAGGAACTGGTCTCGATGTACGAGACCGAGGGCGCGTTCCTGCAGGAAGGCTACTCGGAGTGAGACGGTTTATCGTAGTCAGTACCGGTGAGTCGCCGGACCGTCTCGGCGACCACCGGTAAACAGTTACGATAAACCGTACGAGACGGGGCGCGCGGCTCACGTCCCCCGCGTGTCGTCCCACCCGCCGGCGTCGACGAGTTCGAAGAGCTTGCCCCAGTTCTCGTCGTCCTCGCTCTCGGGTAACTGATCGCGGAGCTGTCGGAAGTCCGAAGCGGGCACCTGCGTCGCCACGAGGTCGACGATTACCTGCGCGCGGTACGCCGAGTCGCTCGGCTCGACGTTCTCGACGTCGCTGACGCGGGCGACGAACTCCGGCCAGTCGAACCGCTGTCCGTGGTCGTGGACGGCGCCGGTCAGATACCAGCGAATCTCCATCGGGAGCGACGCGGCGAGGTCCTCGGCGGCACCGGCGGGAATCCGTTGCCCGAGGGTCATGAGCGTCGCTCGGATCGACCGGACCGTCTCGCCGGTGCCGGGGAGTTCGAGGCGGTGCTGGATCGTCCCGGTGAACTCGTCGAAATTCATACGAGAAATGTGTTTTCCGAGTGTCATCAATGACGGCGCCCGTTCCTACGGCGTGAGAACGGGCTAGCGGCCGTCGGCGTCGTCGACCGTGAGGACGGGTCGGTCGGTGAGGCGGACGACGCGTTCGGTGACGCTCCCGAGGAGGTAGCGGTCGAAGCCGGTGCGGCCGTGGGTCCCCATCACGACGAGGGCCACGTCCTCCGCGTCCGCGTAGTCGGTGATCGCGCGGTACGGCGTCCCGCTCAGCACCGACGCACGGATGGTCGAGACGCCCGCGCGCTCCGCGCGCTCGACGACCGAGTCGAGCGCCCGCTGGCCCGCCCGCTGGAGTTCGTCGAAGACGGCGCCCGACCCGTCCATGGGGAGGACGCCGGCGTCGACGACGTGGACGACGTGGAGCGCCGCGTCGGTCGCCAGCGCGAGGTCGACGGCGTGGGCCGCCGCCGCCTCGGAACAGTCGCTCCCGTCGGTCGGCACGAGGATGGCGTCGAGGTTCCGGTCGACGACGGTGTCCTCGTGGACGGTGAGCACCGGTACCGACGACTCGCGGAGCGTCCGCTCGGCGACGCTGCCGAGGACGAACCGATCCAACCCGGTCCGGCCGTGGGTCCCCATGACGATACAGTCGGCGCCGTGTTCGTCGGCGTCGGCGAGGATGCGTCGGTGGACTGGTCCCTCGGCGTCGACGACGGCCGTGGTCGCCTCGACGTCGGCCGCGGCGGCCCGTTCGGCGACGGCCGCCGTGGCCCGGTCGCCGTCGTCGGCGCCGTCGCCGTCGCGGACGTACAACCCGCGAACGTCGGCGCCGAACCTCTGGGCGAGGGTCACCGCCGCGTCGGCCGCAACCACCGCCACGTCGCTCCCGTCGGTCGGCACGAGGATGGTGTCGTACATCTCACTCGTCCAACTCGAACGGCAGGCGAATAAAACGCCGTGTCGCTCTCAGCCGGCGGGAACGCGACGACCCACTGACGATCGGACCCGTCCCGGAATCACCCTACGGGGCGATCCACCACAATCTATAAGAGATGGCGCTGAGTCAATATATAATGAAAGACCATGAAAAACAATGGAGGGGAGGACTGCCCGCTGTGTGCCCGGGCCGTCGACTGCCGAACCGAACTCCGGATACATCTGATGGTCGAACACCGGAAGAGCGCGCTGATCGACGAGTACGTCGACCGACTCGACCGGTCGGTCGTCGTCTCGCCCTGATCAGCGACCGGGCTGGTACTCGCCGAACTCGTCGCGCAGGACGTTCGATATCTCGCCGACCGTCGCGTAGGCCTTGACCGCGTCGACGATTGGGGGCAACAGGTTGTCGTCGCCGCGGGCCGTCTCGCGGAGGGCCGCCAGCGCCGCGTCGACGGCTTCGTCGTCCCGCTCCGCCCGAACCGTCTCCAGTCGGTCGATCTGTCGGCGTTCGTCCTCCTCGGTTACCTCCTCTAAGTCGACTTCGGGCTCCTCCTCGACCCGATACTCGTTGACGCCGACGATGATCCGCTCGCCCTCCTCGATCTCCTGTTGCCGGTCGAACGCCACGTCCTGAATCTGTCCCTGCACCCACTGGGACTTCACGGCGTCGAGCATCCCGCCGCGTTCGTCGATTTCGTCGAGAACGTCGAACGCCTCCCGCTCCAACTCGTCCGTCAACGACTCGACGTAGTAACTGCCCGCGAGGGGGTCGATGGTGTCGGCCGCGCCGGACTCGTGGGCGAGGATCTGCTGGGTCCGGAGGGCGGTCCGGACGCTCTTTTCCGTCGGCAGGGAGAGCGCCTCGTCCTTACCGTTGGTGTGGAGGCTCTGCGTGCCGCCGAGCACGGCGGCGAGGGCCTGGTACGCCACCCGGACGACGTTGTTGTCGATCTGTTGGGCGGTGAGCGTCGACCCGCCGGTCTGGGTGTGGAACTTCAACTGCTTGGATTTCGGGTTCTCGGCGCCGAAGCGCTCCTCCATGATCGTCGCCCACATCCGCCGGGCCGCCCGGAACTTCGCCACCTCCTCGAAGATGTTGTTGTGGGCGTTGAAGAAAAAGGAGAGCTGTGGGGCGAACTCGTCGACGTCGAGGCCGGCGTCGAGGGCGGCGTTCACGTACTCGATGCCGTTGCCGAGGGTGAAGGCGATCTCCTGTGCGGCGGTCGAACCCGCTTCGCGGATGTGATAGCCCGAGATGGAGATGGTGTTGAACTTCGGCGTCTCCTCGGCACAGAACTCGAAGATGTCGGTGATCAGCCGCATGGAGGGTTCGGGCGGGTAGATGTAGAGGTTGCGCGCGATGTACTCCTTCATGATGTCGTTCTGGATGGTCCCGCGAAGCTCGGAGCGGGGGACGCCCTGCTGGTCGCCGATGGCGACGTACATCGCGAGTAACACGGCGGCGGGGGCGTTGATCGTCATGCTCGTCGACACCTCGTCGAGCGGGATGCCGTCGAACACCGTCTCCATGTCCCGCAGGGAGTCGATGGCGACCCCGGACTTCCCGACTTCGCCGGCGGCCATCGTCGCGTCGGAGTCGTAGCCCATCTGCGTCGGCAGGTCGAAGGCCATCGAGAGGCCGGTCTGCCCCTGATCGAGCAGGTAGTTGAACCGCTCGTTGGTCTCGCTCGCCGTCCCCATGCCCGCGTACTGGCGCATCGTCCACAGCCGGCCGCGGTGCATCGTCGAGTAGACGCCGCGAGTGTACGGCTCCTCGCCCGGGAAGCCGACGTCCTCGCGGTAGTCCAGGTCGGCCACGTCCGCGGGGGTGTACAGCGGGTCGACTTCCTGGCCCCCGGTGTCGGTGGTGAACGTCTCCTTTCGCTCCCCGAACCGATCCACGGTCGGCCCGTACGTCTCGGCCTCCCACTCGGCCTTGGCCTCTCGGATCGCGTCGAGGTCCTCGGGGTCGAACATAGGCGGTCGGACGAGCGCCGCGGACTTAAGCCTTCGACGGTGGACCCGATTCCCCGACTCCGGGAATCAGATCGGGCAGTTATGTGCCGAGAACACCACTCTCCAAACGAGGTGAGCACGATGCAACTACTCTCTACACTCGCCGAACTGCCCGTCGCACAGTGGGGACCCGGCCCTCACGGTCCTGGTCCACACGGCCCACACTGGGGCGGCGGCCCGATGGGACCGATGGGCCCCGCCGGCCCCGGTACGGGTGCCGTCGGACTCGGGTTCGGTGGCTGGTGGCTCGTGCTCCTGTTTGCCCTCCTCGTCGTCGGCGTCGTCGCCGCGGCGTTCTACCTGCAGTCCCGCGAGACGGGGCGCGACGGGGGCAAGACCGAGGACGGCGCCCTCGCCGTCCTCCGCGAGCGATACGCCGCCGGCGACGTCGACCAGGAGGAGTTCGAGCGGCGCCGGGACCGGCTGGCCGGGTGAGCGGAACCCGGCGACGACCGCCTCGTGACTCACGACGTTCTCTCTGAAACACACGATTCAAGAGGCCGCCGCCCGCCGTAGAGGTATGTACATCGCCGACGAGACGTGGCCCGAACTGGGCGACTACTTCGCCGACGAGTCGCTGGCGCTCGTCCCCCTCGGCTCCACCGAACAGCACGGACCCCACCTCCCCCTGGCGACCGATCACCTGATCGCCGAGGCGTTCGCCCGCGAGGCCGCCGACCGAACCGGCTACTGCTGTACCCCGACGATCAACGTCGGCGTCAGCCCGCACCACCGGCAGTTCCACGGCACGATGTGGGTCGACGCCCCGCAGTTCCGCGACTACGTCGAGTCGTTCACCCGCAACCTCGCGTACCACGGCATCGACCGCGTCATCTACGTCAACGCCCACGGCGGGAACGTCGACCACCTGCGCGAGGTGGGTCGGCGCCTCCGCGACGACGAGGTCATGTACGCCATCGAGTGGATGTGGGACGAGAGCATCCCCGAACTCGTCGACGACCTCTTCGCCCAGAACGGCCCTCACGGCGGTCCGAAGGAGACGGCGATGATCCAGCATCTCCACCACCACCTCGTCCGCGACGACCAACTGGAGGCGGCCCGCGACGGCGGCGTGCCGGACGTGGAGGCCGCGGAGACGATCAAACACGGCTCGCGAACCTTCTACGACGCCGCCGACAACACCGGCAACGGCGTGCTCGGGGATCAGACCGACGCGACGGCCGAGAAGGGCGAACGGCTGTTCGAGGCGGCGACCGACCAACTCTGCCAGCTCTGTGACTGGTTGGACGACCAGCCGTTCGTGGATCTGCTGCCGAAAGAGCACGTGTAAGACGACGTACCTTTGACATCGGCGCCCGTACGGAACCCGTGTCCCTTCGCCAGCGAACCCACCGCTTGCCCCACGAGCGCCCCCGTCTCTCGCTCGTCCTCGCCGTTCTCGCCGTCGAACTCGTCGGTGCCGCGGGCGCCGTCTTCACCGCACAGGGCCTCGCGTCGTGGTACGGCACCCTCCAGCGCCCGGCACTCGCGCCGCCGAACTGGGTGTTCGGTCCGGTGTGGACGACGCTGTTCGCGCTCATGGGCGTCGCCGTCTGGCTGGTGTGGCGGCGACTCGATTCGCCGCGAACAGAGCGCCGTGCCCGCGTCGCCCTCGCCGTCTTCGCCGTCCATTTCCTCGCCAATCTCGGGTGGTCGGCGGCCTTCTTCGGGCTACGGTCCGTCGACTTCGGCCTGGCGGTCATTCTCGTCCTCCTCGCACTAATCGCGCTCACGATTCGGACGTTCGACTGGGTGGACCGGCGCGCGGCGCTCCTGCTGGTGCCGTACCTGCTGTGGACGGCGTTCGCCGCGTATCTCAACTACCGCTTCTGGGTGTTGAACTAGCCGGCCAACCGCTTCCCTTCGCCATCCTTTTGCCCACGCACACCCACCGACGAGCTATGTTTGGTGGCGGCGGCATGAATCCGCGAAAGATGAAACAGATGATGAAACAGATGGGCATCGACGTGACCGAACTCGATGCCGAAGAGGTCGTCATTCGGACGGCCGACGAGGAACTCGTCTTCTCCGACGTGCAGGTGACGCGCATGGACGCACAGGGACAGGAGACCTACCAGGTCGTCGGCGAGCCCGAGGTTCACGAGGCCGGCGGGTCGGCCGGCGTCGTCGAGGCGGGCGACGAGGACGAGACGGACGCCGAAACCGGCGGCGACGCGGCCATCCCCGAGGACGACGTGGAACTCGTCGCGACCCGCGCCGGCGTGAGCAAGGGCGACGCGCGCGATGCGCTCGAAGCCGAGGACGGCGACCTGGCGGCGGCCATCGCCCGACTGGAGTGACGTTCTTACTGGTCCACGGCGACCGGGAGTATCTCCGGGCACCCGGCGAGGAACTCCAGACGGACCTCGGCGTGTTGACGGTCCCCGAGGACGCCGAACCCGGCGACCGACTGGAGACCCATCTCGGCGACGAGTTCGTCGTCCGCGAGCCGCGCGGCCCGGACCTGTTCGACCACTTCGAGCGCACGGGCGCGCCGATGATGCCCCGCGACGTGGGATTGGTCGTCGGCTTCACCGGCGCCGCGGCGGGGGACCGCGTCCTCGACGCCGGCACCGGGACGGGCGTCCTCGCGGCCTACCTCGGTCGCATCGGTGCCGACGTAGTGACCTACGAACGCGACGCCGAGTTCGCCGAGGTGGCCCGCGAGAACATGCGCCTCGCGGGCGTCGAGGGGACCGTAGACGTGCGGACCGGCGACGTGACCGACGACCTCGATTCCCTCGCCGGATTCGACCTCCTCACCCTCGACACCGAGGACGCCCCGGACGTCGTCCGCCGGGCGCCCGACGTCCTCGTCAGCGGCGGGTTCGTCGTCGTCTACTCGCCCTTCGTCGAGGGGTCGCGGGCGGCCGTCGAGGCCGCCGAGGACGCGGGGCTGACCGACGTGACGACCCACGAGACGATCCAGCGGTCGATGCAGTTCGACGACCGGGGGTCGCGGCCCGACACCCGCGGCGTCGGCCACACGGGCTATCTCACCGTCGCGCGGTGGGAGTGATACGAATTACTGTAACTGACCGGTGAGTCGCCGGACTGCCTCGGCGACCCACCGGTACTGACGTACGAGAAACCGTATGAGCCGACTCCCACGCGCTGGAATCCCGACCGACGGTATAAGTGCGTGGCCGCCGAATCCACGGCCATGAGTCGGGAGCGCGGCGCGGACATCGACGACGTGCGAACGTGGCCCGAACTGGCCGTCGGCCTCTACGAACGGCTCACCGGCCGCGGGGCCGAGATCACCTACGAGTTCGACGACCTGGAGGTACGCGTACCGGACCGGATGGGCCCGGACGCCGACCACGCCCGCTGGCGCCTCGACGGCACGGTTCGCATCCGGACCCGCGACCACGAGGAGTGACCGACCTCGACCGGGCGCTCGACGTCGACGCCGATCTGACCCTCACCGTCGACGGTGCGGCGGTGTCGATCCGGGGGTACGGCGACCTCGTCGTCGTGTCGGCTCCCTCGCTTGCCGTTCTCCGAACGCTCGCCCGCACGGGCGCTCCGCCCCTCGACGCACACCTTCTCGATCACCTGCAGGACGCCGGCGTGATCCTCGACGTGCGGGTGCGCGGTCGGAGCGTCGCCCGGATGGGACCTGACGTCGACCCCGGTCCCCTCTCCCGGGCGCTCGGCGCCGACCCGGCCCGCATCAGCCTCGGTGGCCTCCTCCTCGCCGCGCTCGGCGAGTGGCGGCGCTGAGAGACGGGCGCGCGTCCACGGGCCCGTCGACGGGCGCGGTCAGTCGAACCGGCCGATTCGGAACGGGTCGATGGGGTGAGTCGTGGCGCCGTCGAGCGCCAGGTCGGCGAGGGCCGCCCCGACGACGCTGGCGAACTTGAACCCGTGTCCCGAGAACCCCGCCCCGACGACGACGTTCGGGTGGTCGGGGTGCACGTCGAGCAGGAAGTCCCCGTCGGGCGTGTTCGTGAACATGCAGGTCGACAGCCGCATCGTCGGACCCGCGGCCTCCGGGAAGTACCGCGCCGTGAACTCGCGGAGCAGCCGTTCGTCCGTGCGGTCCGGTTCGCGGTCGAGTTCGTCCGGCGGCCCCGTCTCCCCGCGGTGGTTGAACTTCCCGACCTTGAACCCGGGCACCTCGTAGGTGGGGAAGCCGTAGAAGTGGCCCTCGGGCACGTCGGCGACGAACACCGGGAAGTTCTCCGTGGAGAAGCGCTCGGGCGCCGTAGGCTGGAACCAGCCGAGCACCTGCCGTTCGGGCTGGAGCAGCCCCGAGAGGGACGGCAGGAGCGACCCGGTCCACGCGCCGGCGGTGACGACCAGCCGGTCGGCGGCGTACGTGTCCCGGTCGGTGTGGACGGTGACGCCGGTTTCGTCCGCGTCCCACCCCTCGACGGCCTCGCGAGCGCGAATCGTCGCGCCGTGTTCGTGGGCCGCCTCGACGTGGGCGACGGTACACCCCTCGCAGTGGAGGAAGCCGCCCTCGGACTGGTGGACCGCGCGGTAGTCGGCGGGGAAGTCGTAGCCGGAGAACCGCTCGCCGAGTTCCGCGCCCGTCAGGTCGTCGTGGTCGATGTCGTGGGCCGCACAGGCGCGTTTCGAACCGGCGTAGACGCCCTCGCCGTCGGGGCGGGCGACGTCGACGCTGCCGACGCGGTGGAGCAGTCGGCGCGGGTGGCGGGCGTCGAGTTCGTCCCACAGCTCGTACGCCTGCCGAACCAGGGGGACGTACGCCGGGTCCTCGTACTGCGGGAGACGGATGATCCGCGTGAGTCCGTGCGAGGACCCACGGGCGTGGGGGACGTCGAAGCGTTCGAGGCCGACGACGTCGACGCCGCGGCGAGCGAGGTGGAAGGCCGCTGCGCTTCCCATCCCGCCGACGCCGACGACGACGACGTCACACTCCGTCGGGGGCATCGGTCCGTACTGCGCCGTAGCGTATCTTAAACCCCCACGTGCCGGGCGACCGTCGTCTCATACGGATTATTGTAGGTCATTCCCGGTGGGTCGCCGGGACAGTCCGGCGACCCACCGGTCACCAGTTACAATAAACAGTATCACCCGACGCCGCGGATCAACTCGAACAGCTCCGCCCGGAACGCCGAGGGGTCGAGGCAGTCCGCGAGCGCGTCGGCCGTCTCCCCGTCGCCGTCGACGACGGCGATGGGGTAGGCGCCGCCGGCGAGCCGGAAGGTCCGGTCCGGCGCCCAGACCGCCAGCCAGCCGTCGACCGAGAGAGTGACGCCGTCGACCCGACAGCGGGCGTCGTAGCCGAACAGGCGGGCGTCGTCGTCACCGACGCGGAGGGAGCGACGGTCGGAGCGTTCGACCGCCTCGAACCCCCGGTCTTCGAGTCGGTCGGCGAAGCCGCGGCTCGCCCGCGAGGCGACCAGCCCCCGGAGCGCACCGGTCACCGGCGGCGAGGGTGCGAGTTCGAGCCGCGTCGCGAGGAAGAACCGCCAGCTTCGGTCGACGCCCGTCCGCTCCCGAACCGCCGCGCGGAGTCGGTCGTCCTCGTAGAGCAGGATGCGCGCCGTGACGGTGAGTCCGGGAGCGGCGAAGGGCGTGTCGGTCAGGTCGTCCGCCCGCCGCCAGTCGGCGAGTCGGTCCTCGGGGACGGACGGCTGTTCGACCATTTCGTCTACAGCACGGCAGCGGCGGGCATATAAGTTCGTCCCGCGCCGTCAGTGGTCGTCCTCGCGCCACTTGTGTTCGCACTCGGTACAGACGAAAAAGCGCGTCTCGGACTCGTCGGCCGCGCGGATCTGTTGCATGTACCAGTAGGCTTCGTCGTTGTCGCAGTTGGGACAATCGGCGCTCGTCGTCGGCAGGCCGCTGGAGCCGCCGCCGGACTCGATGATCTCCGACTCCTCCTGGGCCTGCGTGGTGACCATCTCGGCCTCCGCGGCCTCGTCGCGCAACGTCTCGTGGCCACACTGGGTACAGACCCACTTGTCTCCCTCCGTCTGCATCATCGACCCGCATTCGTCGCAGAACTTCATGGTGGCTCGGAGTCTGACGCCCGACGGTCTTTAACCCACGGATACTGCGGTTTACTGTACGTCGTTACCGGTGGGTCGCCGGACTGTCTCGGTGAATCACCGGTACACAGGGACGATACTCCGTAACGACGGCTACGCGTCGCCCTCGGACTGCCCGGGTTCACCGACCGCCTCGATCGGAAGCACGTTCTGGAGTTCGGCGAACAGTTCGTCCGGCCCGTGGAAGGCGTCGCTCCCGACTTCCGAGACGAGTTCGCCGAGGTTCCCCTCGCCGTCCGCGAAGGTGACCGTCACGTCGGCGAACTCGGCGGCCGCGTCGTCGCGGGTGACCGGGTAGTCGAGTTCCTCGAACAGCGTCTGGACCCGGCTCAGCTTCACGCGTTCACTCATGCCACCGTGTACGACCCCTCGACACTTAGAGGTGGGCCTGCGAGCGGGCGCGAACGCAATCGTGATGGCCGTCGAGTCGAAGCGTCTACCGGATGGGCGTGTTGGACCTCGACCGCCGCGTGTTCGCGCTGGGGCTGGCGCGGATGGCCGACGCCATCGGCAACTCCTTTCTCATCGTCGTCCTCCCGCTCTACATCGCGAGCGGACAGGTCCCCATCGAGGCGCTCGTCGGCACTCGACTCGCCGCGTTCGGCCTCTCGGTGACCGTCACGGAGTACCTGCTCGTCGGTCTCGTCCTTTCGCTCTTTGGCTTTCTCAACAGCTTCTCCCAGCCGTTCACCGGCCGGCTCTCGGACCGGACGGGGCGCCGACGGGCCTTCATCCTCCTCGGTCTCCTCCTGCTCGGCGGCGCGAGCGGCGCGTACGCCCTCGTCTCGTCGTACTGGCTTGTGGTCGTCCTCCGCGTCGTGCAGGGTATCGGCGCCGCCTTCACCATCCCCTGTACCGTCGCCCTGGTGAACGAACTCGCGACGGGACGGGACCGCGGGAGCAACTTCGGCGTCTTCAACACCTTCCGCCTGATAGGCTTCGGGTTCGGCCCCATCGTCGCCGGCCTCGTCGTCGAGGCACGCGGGTTCGACGCCGCCTTCGCTGTCGCCGTCGCGGGCGCGGCGGTCAGCTTCCTCACCGTCTGGGCGTTCGTCTCCGACCCCGACCGCCCCGCCGCCGACGCGAGCGACGACCTCTCCGTGACCGTTCGCGGCGACGACCGGCTCCTCGACCCGGTGTTCGCGCTCGGCCTCGGCACCGTCGCCATGGGCATCTGCATCGCCATGTTCGCCACGCTGGAGGGCCGGATCAACGACCGACTGGGACAGGACACGCTCTGGTTCGGCCTGCAGTTCGGCGCCGTCACCCTCGCCAACGTCGCCTTCCAGATTCCGGTCGGGCGCGGCGCCGACCGCTACGGCCGCCGACCCTTCCTGCTCGCCGGCTTCTGCCTCCTCGTCCCCACCACCGTCGCACAGGGCTACGTCCTCACGCCCGAACTGATGACGCTCACCCGCTTTCTCCTCGGCGTCGCCGTCGCCCTCGTGTTTGCCCCCTCGCTCGCCGTCGCCGGTGACCTGGCGCGCGAGGGTGAGTCCGGCACCACCCTCTCCACCCTGACGATGGCGTTCGGCCTCGGCGTCGCCATCGGCCCGCTCGCCTCCGGCTATCTGGAACGCTTCGGCTTCGCCGTCCCCTTCCTCGTCGCGGGCGCGCTGGCGACGCTCGCGCTCTGTGTGGTGTGGACGCAGGTGGCGGAGACGGGCGACCCCGAGCCGGGAGCGTGGCCGTGGTCGGAGTCGACGCGGGGGGACTGAGCGCCCGAAGGTGTTTCCTCCGGCGCGGTCGGCCAGACCGTTACTCGAACTCCGGATCGCGCTTCTCGACGAACGCCGCCATCCCCTCGCGCTGGTCCGGCGTGCCGAACAGGCCGCTCCAGGCCCGCCGCTCAACGTTCAGTCCCGACTCGATACCGCCCTCGTGGAAGGCGTTGAGCGACTCCTTGGCGGCGTAGAGGGCGTGCCGAGGTTTCGCGGCCAGCTCCGCGGCCATCTCGTCGACGTGGTCGTAGAGCTCGTCGTGGGCGACCACCTCGCCGATCAGCCCCCGTTCGTGGGCGTCGCTCGCGTCGAGGCGCTCGCCGAAGAGGATCAGCCGGCGCGCCGTCTCGTCGGGGACGAGTCGCTGGAGGAGCTGCGTCCCGCCCCAGCCGGGGATGATGCCGAGGTCGATTTCGGTCTGTCCGATGACGGCCCGCTCGCTCGCCACCCGGAGGTCACAGGCGAGCGCGAACTCACAGCCGCCGCCGAAGGCGTAGCCGTTGATGGCCGCGATGGTGACGCCGGGATAGGAGAGCAGGTCGCGAACGACGTCCTGCCCGCGTTCGGCGTAGGCCAGCGCCTCCGGCGTCGAGAACTCCTTCATGTAGTCGATGTCGGCGCCGGCGATGAACGCGTCGTCGCCCGCACCCGTGAGGACGAGGACGCGCGCCTCCTCGCGTTCGGCCTCGGCGATGGCGTCGCCGATTTCGTCGAGCGTCTCGCTGTTCATGGCGTTCAGCGCGTCGGGCCGGTCGACCGTGAGCCGGGCGACGCCGTCGGCAACGTCGAGCGTAACGGTGTTCCAAGACACGCCCGCTCCGATGATGGCCACGGGCGTAAACGTTCGGGGTGACCGGAGCGTGCCGGCGCAGTTTTAAGGCTCGGGACGGACTGTGCGACACCCACGGCGTCCCCGCGTCCGACACCCCGCTCCCCGTGTCACGGGCACGAATCCCACCAGACACCGATGAACTACCAGTGGCTGATCGATCGGGTCGATTCGTACATCGTCGACCACTCCCGTACCGTCATCCTCCTGTTTCTGGTCGCGACGATGGCCTTCGCCGGCGGCCTCGGCAGCATCGAAACCGAGAGCGGCCAGCAGCAGTTCGTCGAGGAGCTCCCCTCATATCAGGCGCTGGAGCAGGTCCAGCAGGACTTCGACCGGAGTTTCTCACAGGTGAACACGACGACGACGCTGGTCCAGAGCGACCAGAACGTCCTCTCGAAGCCCGCACTGCTCGACATGCTCCGCAGCCAGGAGCGAATCTCCGAGAGCGACCCGCTCCGGGTCGAGGACACCGAGAGCCCGGCACGGCGGGTGGCCCGCACCCTCGACCCGAACGCGACGACCCTCGACGCGCAGATTCGGGCGGTCGAACGGTCGACGCCGGGCGAAATCGACGCGGCCGTCCGCCGGGCCGCGGCCGACGGTGACCGCGGGACCTTCCGGTCCCGGCTGAGCACGGACTTCAACCGACGGTCGGCGTCCGCGTCGGCCATGGAAGCGACGGTCACCCACCGGGCCGGGCCGGGCGCCGGGAGCGAGGGCGGCCCCGGCGGCGCCTCGGAGTTCCCCCCGAACAAGGAGCAGCGGACGAAACGGCTGGTCGCCGCGGCGGCGACCACCTCGACCATCCGCGTCCAAGGGACGCCCCCCGACACGACGACGACGACGCTGACCGTGGTGTTGCCCATCGCACTCGTCCTGATCGTGCTCATGCTGGCCGTCGCGTACCGTGACCTCGTCGACCTCCTGATCGGTCTCGCGGGCATCGTCATGACTCTGATCTGGACGTTCGGGTTCATCGGTCTGGTCGGCATCCCGTTCGCCGTCCTCCTGATCGCCGTCCCCCCCATCTTGATCGCCGTCGGCATCGACTTCGGCATCCACGCGATCAACCGCTACCGCGAGGAGCGCGTCGAAGGCCGGGGCGTCGCGGAATCGATGCGGCTGACGACCGATCAGGTGAGCGTCGCCTTCTTCATCGTGATGGGCACCTCCGCCATCGGCTTTCTCTCGAACGTCGTCAGCGCCTTCCCGCCGACGCGCGATTTCGGGGTAACCGCCGCGGCCGGCATCGTCTTTACCTTCCTCATCTTCGGCGTCTTCGTCCCCGCGACGAAGGTGTCCGTCGACCGCCTCCGGGAGCGGTATCCGATCCCAACGATAACGCAGACGCCGTTCGGATCGGAGTCGTCGCCGCTGGGGCGACTCCTCGCCGGTGGCGTCACCGTCGCGGAGCGGGCGCCGGCGCTGTTCGTGATCCTCGTCCTCCTCACGACGGCGGGTGCCGGCGTCTACGCGACGGGCGTCGACACCGGCTTCAGCCCGGACGACTTCCAGCCGGCGGCGGAGACGCCGGGCTATCTCCAGACCCTCCCCGAACCCATTCGCCCGCCCGCCGAGTTCGAGTACGTGAAAATCGACGACTTCCGGGAGGCGAACTTCGAGCAGGAGGATCGGCTCCTGCTGTACGTCGAGGGACCGATGCGCGAGGACACCGCGCTCGAACGCCTCCATCGAGCGGGCCGGGACCCGCCACCGACGTTCGTTCGCGACGGGACGTACGCCGACTCCCAGAGCATCGCGACGCTGATCCGGGCGCGGACGCGCACCGATCCGGAGGTTCGGCGGGTCGTCGAGCGCAACGACCGCGACGACGACGGCATCCCCGACGACGACCTGTCGCAGGTGTACGCCGCGATGGAGGAGTCGACCGGTGAGGACGACCTCTCGGGCTTCCTGAGCGAGGATCGACGGAGCGCGCTCGTCGTCTACACCGTCGACGGCGACGAACCGAACGACGCCATCACCGACGACGCGTACCGCGTGGCGTCGGATATGGAGTACGAAGCCCAGCCGACCGGCAACGCCGTCATCTTCGACGAGGCGCTGGCGCTGGTGCTCGAAACCGTG
The DNA here is from genome assembly GCF_003342675.1 of Haloplanus rubicundus. Classification (NCBI taxonomy): domain Archaea; kingdom Methanobacteriati; phylum Methanobacteriota; class Halobacteria; order Halobacteriales; family Haloferacaceae; genus Haloplanus; species Haloplanus rubicundus. The sequence goes on from NZ_CP031148.1 coordinate 2,489,466, forward strand.
ATCCAGAGTCTCGCCCTGACGCTTCTGGGGGCGGCGCTGTTCCTGATCGTCGTCTACTGGGTCGTGGAGGGTCGCCCGTCGCTCGGCGTCGCCAACGTCGTCCCGATTCTGGTCACCGTCGTCGCGCTCGTCGCGTCGATGCGCGCGTTCGGCATCAGCTTCAACGCCATCAACGGAACCATCCTCGCCATCGCCGTCGGTCTCGGCATCGACTACTCCGTCCACGTCGTCCACCGGTTCGTCGACGAGTACACCGAGCGTGACCTCTACCCGGCGCTCCGGCGGACCGTGGTCGGCACCGGCGGCGCGCTCACCGGCAGCATGCTGACGACGGTGTTCGGCGTCGGCGTCCTCGCGCTCGCGCTCAACCCCGCCGTCGGCGTGTTCGGGGTGTTGATCGCTCTCAGCGTCCTCTACGCCTACCTCACGTCCATCGTCGTCCTCCCCTCGGTCCTCGTCCTCTGGGCGCGGCACGTCGACGGGGCCGGAGAGCGGAACACGGATATGGGGGACGCCCGAATCGGCGGCCGATGACACTGTCGGCAGCGGAACGCGAGCGGCTGGCGGACGTCGTCCGCCTCCAGCCGACGAAGAACAAGGAACTGCAGGAGCAGTGGGGGATGGAGAGCGGGAGCGAGGTCCACGGCTACCTGGAAGGACACCTGAGCGACTACTACTACCGCAACGAGGACAGCTACATCTGCGCGACGCCGGAGGCGGCCGAACTCACGGGCGTCGAACCGGGCGTCGAGGGCGACGAGGACGGCGTCGACGTCATCCGCGTCCCCGAACTCGAAGCGCAGGTGTTCGAGGTGGTCGCCGGCCCCGACGAGCGCTCCGAGAGCGTCGTGAGCGTCCTCCACAAGGTGCGCGAGGCGTTCGACGCCGACCCCGAGGTGGACGCGGTCCGGGAGGCACTCCAGAGCCTCCGGCGAAAGGGCGTCGTCGAAGTCGTCTACCGCACCGTCCCGACGTTCAAACTGACCGTCGAGCGCGACGACGTCGACGTCGAAGTCGTCTAGCGCCGCCGTCGCCGCCGGTCCGCCAACAGTCGTTCGATCCCCTTGCCCGGTCCCCCCTCGATGGGCCACCCGCGGGTGCGCCACGCCGGCGGCTCGGGCTGGAACTCGGGACAGGAGCCCGAACACGCCGCGGCCGTCTGGTGACACGACTTCGCCACACACCAGGGGACGAAGGCGTCGGCGCGGTCACGGAGTTCGAACCACCGGCAGTCCGAGCGCATCGTCTCGACGTAGGATCGCCACCCCGAGCCGTACGCCCGCTCGGCGATTTCGAGGCGCTTGTCCGCCTTCTCGTCGGCCGGCATCGACGTGTCGCTCGTCGGGTCGAGCGTCGCGGGGTGCCACGCCACCGTCGCCTCGGGGCCGGCGAAATCGAGCGCCAACACGCCCGCCTCGACCGGCAGGTCCTCGAGCAGGGCGGGTTCGACCGTCGCGCCCGTGGCGGCGGTGGCGACCCACACCTCGTCGGCGAGCGCAGTGTGCACGTCGTGGTCGAGTTGGTCGGCGAGCGCCCGCGCCGCGCTGGCGTCAAGATCCGGTTTGTTCTCGACGGCCACGATCCGGCGCACCCAGTCGGGGTAGGGGGCGATCCGCCGAATCTCGATGCGATTCCCCCGTCGCCGCGTCTCGACTATTCCCCGTGCGTCGGCGCGGTGGACCGCGGCGCGGACGTAGCGCCACGGGTAGCCCGGGTCGGGGAGGGCGTCGCGGTACCACGCCCACTCCGCGGGGGCGTTCCGGACGATATGCAGGAGGTCCGAATCGAGCGCTCGTTCGCCGAACTGGGCGCGGGCGTCGAGGGCGTCGGGATCGGCCTCGACGACGACGGTGTCCCAGCGCCGCCGCTGCGTGCCGAGTTGGCGGGCGACGACGGGGACGGCGTCCGTCTCGCGGTCCGGCGGCCACGCGCGCTCGGCCCAGCGGCAGGTGACGAGTTCGAAGCCGAACTCGGCGTCGCCGGGGTAGGTCATACGGGTAGTCGGACGTCAGTACCGCGGATTCGCCACGGTGGTTCGGCGAGCCAGCAGTACACAGGTACGACTCCCCGTATCACGGGCTAGCCGAGATACGTCCGTCCACCCTCTGCGGCCTCCGCCTCGTCGACGAGTTCGTCGAGATACTCGTGGGCCTGTTCGAGGATTTCGCGGGGGCCGTCCTGCGTGATGGTGTTGATCGCCTGCTCGTAGTCGCGCCACTGCAGGTCGCGGTGTTCGTTCGAGAGTTCGGCGCTCGCCTCGAACGAGCGGGCGATGAACAGGTGGACCGTCTTGTGGATGGTGTTGCCACCGGCCTCGAAGACGTAGTCGTACTCCTCGCGGAAACCGTCGATGAGGCGAAAGTCCTCGATGCCGGCTTCCTCGCTAACCTCCCTGATCGCAGTCTGCTGAAGCTCCTCGTCGCCTTCGACCCCGCCTTTGGGGAACTCCCAGTCCCCCGGACGGCTCTTCAGGAGGAGATACTCCCGGTGGCCGCGGGTGTCGCGGAAGAGGATGGCTCCAGCACTGGTCGCTTCGACCGTCATTACCGGCAGTAAACGGTCACAACGTATAAAGATTTCAAGCCCGGAAGCGCGCCGGGCGGACGGGTGCGCTTTTGGGCATCGAGCGCGCAGGGTGGAGTATACCGATGGCCTTCGTCACCAAACTCAGCTTCCAGAGCGGCGACCGGGACGCCCTCGAGGGGCTCGTCACCGACATCAAGGAGCTGGTCGAGCGCAAGGGCGCCGAGTGCAAGGGACCCCACTCCGCGCCGCCGGAGCGACTCACCGTCCCGCAGTATCGAACGCTCGGCCCCGGCGACCGATTCCCTGCGTGGACCTACACCACCTACACCCGCCGGCTGGAGATTCACGGCAACGACGAGGTGGCCGGTCGGGTCGGCCACATGGACTTCCCGGAGCACGTCCACGTCGAAATCGAAGTCGACCGCAAGAAACCGCTCGGCCAAGGACGGGACTGACCGGTTCTACGCGTCGTCGACGACGCCCAGCAGTTCGCCGCTGCCCGTCGCGTCGTCGGCGTCGAACTCGGTGACGCGCAGGCGGACGAGTCGGTCGTCGAGTCCCCGGTCGGCGTCGGCGAGCGTGATGATCGTATCGCCGATCCGAACCTGTGCAACGCCGTCCTCGTAGCCCGTGACGAAGGCAGTGAGTTCGTCGCCGACGGCGTACGTCGGTCGGTTCGTCCGGAACGTCCAGCCCGCGAACAGCTTGCCGAGGTTCATACGCGCGCCACCTCCTCGCTCTGCCGGTCGGGAACGTACTCCAGCCCGTAGCCGGTCCACGCCGCGACGAGGAAGACGGCGACGAGGAACCAGCCGTGGAAGACGTAGGGCCACACCGCGGCGGGGTTGGCGAGCATCGCCTCGGTGAACCAGTCGAACTGCTGGGGCAGTTGGATCATCGCCGCGTAGCCGGCGAGGACGCCCCCGCCCCACGGGAAGATGTAGCCGAGCGCGGACGTGTTGGCGTCCAAGATGTTGGCGCGGCGGTAGCCGTTGATGTTGAACCGCTGACCGAGCGTGCGGATGAAGGGCGCGATGGCGATTTCGGCCGCCGTGTTGATCGTGATGGTCGCGTTGACGATGGCGGTGCCGATGACCATGGTCGTCTCCGCTCGGCGGACGGTGGTCGCGACGTTCTCCAGCAGCCACTCCTCGATGGCGGCGAAGCCGCCGCCGGCGCGCATCACCTGCGCCGCGCCGACGATGAGGAGGACGAGGACGATGAGCGGGAAGAACCCGAGCGCGCCGGTGTAGAGGCTGCCGCCGACGGCGCTCGTGGCGTCGGGCGACACCTCGATCAGGGCGCCGAGGACGGGGAGACCGTTCAGGGTCGCCGCGACCCCCGACTCGGACGTGGAGCGGAAGACGAGCATCGCCGACGCGGGCGCGAGACCGAGCGCGAGATTGAGGACGACCGAGGTGATCAGCCCCCACGAGATGGCTTCGATGATGTGGCGCCCCTGCACCGCGGTCCCGATGACGATGGCGATGGAGGCGAGGTGGACGAGGCCGAGGGGGCCGGCGCCCGCCGCGGCGCTGGCGCCCACGTCGAGCGGTTCGCCCGCCATCGCCCCCCCGGCGACGATGTAGCTCGCCAGCGCGAGGACCGCGGCGACGAGGGCGTACTTGAACCGCGAGGCGACGACACCGCCGATGTCGGCGTCCTGCGTCACCGCGCTCACGATGGTGGTGTCGGAGACGGGCGCGAGGTTGTCGCCGAAGACGGCCCCCGAGAGGATGGCGCCGAACATCAGGACGGGGTCGGCGCCCAGCAAGACGCCCGCGGGGAAGACGAGGCTCGTGAAGGCGACGGCGGTGCCGTAGCCGGTGCCGATGCCCGTCGCCAGCAGCGCGGCGAAGATGAACGTGAGCGCCGGGAAGAGCGCCGCGCCGACGTTCGCGGCCGAGGAGGCCCAGACGAGGCCGTCGACGAAGCCGCCGGCCTGGATGGTGTCGGCGAACATGCCGGCCCAGAGCCACGCGACCACCGCGGTGGCGGCCACGCGCTGGGTCATCCCCTCGAAGATGGTGTCCGCGTAGCTCTTCCAGTTCCCCTTCACGAACAGCATGCCGACGATGAGGCCGACGAGCATGCCGATGACGAGGCCGGACGTATCGCCGATGCCGAGGAGGCCGCTCTGGACGATGGCCCAGACGATGAAGACGGCGAGCGGGAGGGCGCTCATGCCCCGGCCGCCGTAAAATTGGATGCGCGACGCATCTGGCGGGTCGTCGGGTAAGTCGTGTTCGCTCATGCGGGCGCACGTCGCCCGCGGACCGAGTAAAATGGTCCGGAACCGGTCCGGCGGCGATCACCGATTCGCCGGCTCCGGTGCCCGCCACGCCAGGACGACGCCACAGACGGCGAGGAGGCCGGCGAGCGCGAACGCCGCGTCGAAGCCGGCGGCGTCGACGACGGCACCGCCCGCGGTCGGGGCGACGAACGCGCCCGCCAGTCCGACGCTCGTCTGGAAGGCCACGGCAGTCGCGGCGACGCGGGATTCGACCAGTTCCCGAACGTACGTGAACGACAGCCCCAGGGTGAGCTGGATCGCGAACCCGGTGAGCAGCAGGACCACGAGGAGCAGCGGGATCGAGTCGAGGCGGGTGAATCCCAGCACGAGCGGGGCCGCGAGGCCGAACGACCCGAGGACGACCGGCCGGCGACGACCGCCGAACAGCCGGTCGGAGAGCAGCCCGCTGCTGATGCGGGAGACGACGCCGATGGCGGGGAACACGGCGACGAGGAGTCCGCTCAGCGCCAGCGAGAGGCCGACCTCCGTGGAGAGATACGACGACCCCCAAGTGTTCACGAAGAGGTACAGCGCGTAGCCGAGAAACCCGAGCGCCCCGACGGTCCAGACGGTCCGGTCGCGGAGGACGGCGCCGAACTCGCGAACGGACGGAGCGTCGTCCCGGTTCCGTCCGAGTCCCCGACTCGCCGGCCAGAACACGAGGAGGCCGACGAGCGCGACCCCGGTGAACGCGGGGAAGATGGCGGGCCAGCCGAACGCCCCGGCGACGAGCGGCCCCGTCCCCTGCCCGAGCGCGAACCCGACCGGCCCGCTGGCGGTGAAGATGCCCACGGCCGTCGCCCGGTTGTCGCCGTCGACCGCCCGGCTCACCATGTCGATGCCGGCGTTCCAGACGACGACGTAGGCGACGCCGCCGAGCGCCCGCGAGGCGAGTATCGACCGGTAGTCGCCGTTCCGTCCCGCGAGCCACCCCCAGCCCCCGGCGACGAACAGCGCCAGCGTCGCGACGGCCATCGCGGTCCGGGAGTCGGCGCGGTCGAGGGCCGCGCCGGCCGGGAGGCTCGTCACCACCGCCGTGCCGAACATGACGCCGACCAGGAGTCCGGCGGCGGTCGAGTCGATCCGCAGCGACTCGCGGACGAGCGGCGTCACGCTCGCCGGCACGATCTCGTAGGCGGCCAGTCCCGTGGAGACGAGGCTGGCGCCGGCGACGAGTCCCCACGTCTGCCGGGTCGTCCGGGATGGTCCGGTCGTCATCGATGAGAAGCGGTGCCCCCTACTCGAAACGCCGACATGGGCGTTCCGATACCGCGCGGTGGCGGCGAAGTCGCCGAACAGGTGAACGAAGCCGGGCACCACCCTCGACGGGGGGACAACTTATGCCCCCCGCCACGCCTTGGCAGGGTATGAGCGTCACCGACGACCTGCTCGACTTGCGCCGCGACCTGCACCGCCATCCCGAACCCGCGTGGCGGGAGTTCTACACCACCGCCCGCCTCGTCGACGAACTCGAGAAACGCCCGCTCGACGAACTCTACGTCGGCCCCGAAGTTCTCGCCGAGGACCGCCGGGGCGTCCCCGACGACGACGAACTCGACGAGTGGACGCGCCGAGCGGTCGAGGCCGGCGCCAGAGAGGACATCGTGGAGCGACTCGCCGGCGGCTACACCGGTCTCGTCGCGGTCCTGGAGCGAGGCGAGGGACCGACGGTCGGCCTCCGGGTCGACATCGACGCCCTGCCGATCACCGAGGCGGAGGCCGACGACCACGACCCCGCGAGCATGGGCTTTCGCTCCGAGAACGAGGGCTTCATGCACGCCTGCGGCCACGACGCCCACGCTACCGTCGGCGTCGGCGTTATCGACGCCATCGCCGAGAGCGACTTCTCGGGCACGCTCAAGGTGTTTTTCCAGCCGAGCGAGGAGATCGTCTCCGGCGGCGAGCCGATGGCCGAGGGGGGCCACTTAGACGACGTGGAGTACCTCCTCGCGCTCCACGTCGGCCTCGATCACCCGACCGGTGAGGTGGTGGCGGGCGTCGACGGTTTCCTCGCCCAACAGCACTTCCGCGCGGAGTTCTCGGGCCAATCGTCCCACGCCGGCGGCCACCCGGAACGCGGCCGCAACGCGGTGCAGGCGATGGCGACGGCGATCCAGAACCTCTATTCCATTCCCCGCCACGACGCGGGCGCCACCCGCGTGAACGCCGGCCTCGTCGGCGGCGGCACCGCCTCGAACATCGTCCCCGAGGAGGCGTTCATCGAGGGCGAGGTTCGCGGCGAGACGGCCGAGTTACGGGACTACATGGACGACCACGCCCAGCGGATTCTGCGCTCCGCCGCCGAGATGTACGACTGCGAGGTGGAAGTGGAGTACGGCGGCCGGGCGCCGGGCGGCGAGAGCGACGACGCACTCGCCGGTATCGTCGCGGACGTGGCCGGCGGGGTCGAGGGCGTCGACTCCATCCTCGACAGCGACGACCTCGGGGGGAGCGAGGACGCAACTTACCTCATGCAACACGTACAGGACCGGGGCGGCCTCGCCTCCTTCGTCTGCGTCGGCACCGACCACCCCGGCGGCCACCACTCCCCCACCTTCGACGTGGACGAGGAGACCATCCGCATCGCAGTCGACGTGTTCAGCGGGACGATAGAGCGGTTGGGGCGGGAGGCGGTGTGACCGACACCTACTCCAGCAGGATCGAGAACCCCCATCGTGCCGACGACTCCGGTTCGGCCGCCTCGGAGACGACGGAGATGGTCGTCTCGAAGCGATGCTCGCCGACGGGGAGACAGCCGTCACCGCCGGGCGTCGCGTAGAGGTCGACCGGGCGGCTGCTCGACTCGCCGGGCTCGATCTCGAACGTCCGGTACTCCTCGGTCGTGGCGATGCCCTCGTGCAGCCGCCAGCAGTCGGGGGTCGCGGGGTACTCGCCGTCACCCGGCAGGAGCACGAGCGCCCCGGAGTCGTCCGTGACGTGTTCGAAGTGGACGGCCCGGCCCTCGCCGACGCGCACCGGCTCGTCGGCCGTGCTCGTGAGCCGCGTTCGCAGCCGCGGCGGATGCTCGGGGGTCGCGGCCTCGCGGACGACCTCGACCGCCGGCCGAACCGGGAGGGCCGGGCAGGCGTCGACCGAGACGAGCGTCACGCCCGGACCGCCGGTTCCCGCGGGCCGGGTGCCGCTCGTACCGTCGCCGCAGGTCCCAGTCCCGTTCGTATCCGGAGGCAGTTCGCCGCTCGTCCCCGTCGGGGTCGCCGAGTCCTCGCCGTCGCCGTCGGCTCCACCGGGGCCGTCGCCAGTACAACCGGCGAGGCCGGTCAGGAGGAGGGGTCCGCCGATACGGCGGAGACAGCGTCGTCGCGTCGGATGCATACTTGACAAATATAACACACGTATGTGACGTTGTCTCCGATCCTCGCCGTGGTCCATCGACCAAGGTGGCCGGGGCCGGCGGCTAGTACTTCGGCTCCGCGCCCGTCGTCTCGTACACCCGCTCCATCAGGTCGTCGCGGTCGTTCTGCCACGCCGCGAGCCCCGACGGGTCGGACGGGTACGCCTCGTATCGGCCGATCAGTTCCTCGGCTAACTGCTTGGTCCGGTAGAAATCGAGGATCGTCCCCCAGTAGCCGAAGCTCTTGATCGCGCTCTTGATCTTCAGGCCGAGTCCCATGGAGGTCGATCCCGAATATAGAGCTTCCGCGAGTTTCTCGCCGGGGAGCGACGCGAGCAGGCCCATCAGGTCGTCGACGTCGACGGCGGTCGAGAGGACGTTGTACACGTCCAGACCGGCGTACCGGCCGCCGAAGTGGTCCATGACGCGCTCGTTGTACTCCCAGAGCGCGGCCTCGGTGGGGTCGTCGATGGCGTCGGCGATGGCCTCGGCGGCGTAGGTGCCGGCGTAGGCGGCGCCCGCGATGCCGCCGCCGGTGGTCGGGTTGACGTGGCCGGCCGCGTCGCCGACGGCGACGAAGCCCGGTGCGACGGCCGAGTCGTACGGGCGGCGAGTGGGGAGGGCGGCGCCGAGTTTGTCCTTGACTTCCGCGCCCCGGAACTCGGGGCGCTTCTGGAGGTCACGGCGCAGGTCCTCGACCAACTTCATCGGCTCCTCGGTCATCTGGAAGCCGAGGCCGGCGTTGATGGTCGTGCTCGTCCGCGGGAAATACCAGAGGTAGCCCGCGGCGCGCTGGGTCGGCTTGAACACGAGGGCGTCGTCCCACTCGACTTCCTCGGGCACCTCGACGATTTCGCGGTAGGCGGAACAGAACTGCGAGTAGGAGACGTTGGTGTCGAAGGTGGCACTCTCGAAGTCGGCCTTGTCCTGCAGGATGGAGAGGGCGCCGGCGGCGTCGACGGTCACCGCGGCCTCGTAGGTGACGGGGTCGCCCTTCCGAATCCCGCGGACGCCGGTGATGCGGGCGCCGTCCTGTACCACGTCCTGGACGACGGTGTCGTAGTGGAACTCGGCGCCGGCGGCCTCGGCACTCTCGATGATGCGACGGCCGAACGCGTGGCGGTCGATGACGGCGAGTTCGCCCGGCACCGGGATGTCGAGCACCGTGTCGTGCTGGGGGAGTTCGAACCGGCCGTGGTCGACGCCGGTGTTGGTGAACGAATCTTGTATCTTCGATTTCGGGATGGCCTCGGGGAACGCGTCCGCGCCCTTGAGCGCGTCGCCACACGCGATGTGGCCCGCCTCCGCCTCGTCCTTCCGCTCGACGACGACGACGTCGAGGCCGTCACGAGCGGCGCTGGCCGCGGCGTAACAGCCGGCGGTCCCCGCCCCGACGACGACGACGTCGTACTCGTGGGTAGTCATTGCTAAGTCGTCGCTCCCGCGGTGGGAAAACTCTTTATTCCCGATTCGTCGGGTGCGTGACGACGGAAGTGTCGAAGCGACCAGTCCGTGGCGTCACTCTGCCGTCTCGACTGCGCGCTCGATTTCCGCCCGCGCCGTCGCCACGAGGTCGTCGACGGCCTCGCTCTCGGCGTACAGACGGACGTACGGCTCCGTGCCGCTGGGACGGACGAGTAGCCACGAGCCGTCGGGTCGTTCGAGGCGAACGCCGTGATCGGTGTCGACGCTCGCTTCGGGGAACGCCTCGGGGAGCGTCGTCCGCAGTCGGTCCATCGTCGCCGCCTTCGCGTCGTCGGGACAGGGGACGCTCACCTTCCGGTAGGGACGCTCCGCGACCGGCGCCCGGAGGCCGTCCAGCCCCTCCCTCGCGACGTGGCGGGCGAAGACGGCTGCGCTGGCGACGGCGTCGATCCACCCGCCGAAGTCGGGGTGGAGATGTTTCCACGGCTCGGCCGCGAAGACGACGGTGCCACCGTCGGCTCGCACCCGCGCCACCCCCTCGTGGAGGGCGCCGAGGCGGACGCGTTCGACCCGGCCGCCGGCCTCGCGAACCCGGTCGTCGATCCGCGCGGAGGCGTTGGGAGTCGTCACGACCACGGGGTTGGTGGCGTCGCTCGCCCGGACGTATCGCTCCGCGAGGATGGCCAAGACCGTGTCCTCGTGGACCACCTCGCCCGAACCGTCGACGATCACGATGCGGTCGGCGTCGCCGTCGTGGCCGATCCCGAGGGCAGCGTCGCCGTCGGCGACGAACCGGCGGAGCGCGGTCAGGGACTCCGGCGTCGGCTTGCTCTCGCGGCCGGGGAAGTGGCCGTCGACGTTCGCCTCCAGCGTCTCGACCGACGCGCCGAGTTCGCCGAGGACCGCGGGCGTCGCGAGCGCCCCCATCCCGTTGCCGCAGTCGACGGCGACGGGGAGGCCGTCGAGGGGCGCGCCGAACCCGCGGGCGTAGTCGCCGACGGCCGCGCGGTAGGCGTCGAGAACCGACACCCCCCGGCTCCCGCCCCACGCGTCCCACTCGACCGGCGGGGCGTCGGCGTCGACGCGGCGCTCTATCTCCCCCTCCCGCTCCCGGTCGAACTCCACGCCGTCGACGAAACATTTGATGCCGTTGTCGCCGGGCGGGTTGTGCGAGGCGGTGAGCATCACGCCGTGACGCCCCAGCGAGGCGAAAGCGAGGGCGGGGGTGGGGACGACGCCGAGGCGACGGACCGACGCGCCGCCGGAGCGGACGCCGGCCTCGACGGCGGCGGCGAGCGCCCCGCCGGTGGTTCGGCCGTCGCGACCGATCACCACCTCCGTGTTCCGAGGCGTCTTCGACGCCTCGCCGGTCGCGTCGCGAGCGACCGCCCGGCCGACCGCCACTGCGAGCTCCGGCGTCACCGCCGTCCGTACGTCCCCGCGGATGCCCGCGGTCCCGAAGAGGTCCATATCGACTCTCCGACATCCAGCGGTTTGTATCGGTCGGTGATCGTATCGAAAAGTTCACCCGCGCCCCGGCGGATGGACCGGTATGTCAGCGGCCGATCCGTCTGACGGTTCGGGGCCACGGTCCGCCCCCGTCGACCGCGTCGTCCTCGCCGTCGTCGCCGTCACCCTCCTCGCACTCCTCGCTCGCTTCGTCGGCCTCGGGTCCCGGCCCTTCCACTGGGACGAGGCGCGCGTCGGCTACTGGAGCCTCCGATTCCTCGACACCGGCGCCTTCGAGTACCGCCCCGTCGCGGGCGGCCCCTTCCTCTACGTGGTCGAGCGGTTCGTCCTCGGTGCCGTCGGCGCGACGGACGCGACGGCCCGCGCCGTCGTCGCCGTCGTCGGCGGGTGCTCGCCGCTTCTCGCTCTGCTCTTCCGGCGGCGGCGGTCGGCGGACGCGTCGGCGACCCCGCGCTACCGGCTGACCGACACCGAAACGGTCGCCATGGCGGGCTTGCTCGCCGTCAGCCCCACCCTCCTCTACTACGGCCGGTTCCTGCGGGGTGACCTCCCCCTCGCCGTCTTCGGCCTCGTCGTCGTCGGCTGCACGGTTCGCGTCCTCGACGCGGAGGACGCGGCCGCCGCCCGCCCCTACCGCTATCTCGGTGCCGCGGCGCTCGCCGTCGCCGTCGCGGCATCGGCTTTCGTCGTCGGCTACCTGCTCTGCTGGCTGGCCGCCGCGGCGCTCACCGTCGACCAGCGCCGCCTCGTCGACGCGGGGGAGGGCGCCCGCGACCACCTCGAACGGGCGGTCGAGCGCCTGCGTGGCACCACCCGTTCCGCGCTCGGCGCCGTCGGCGTCTTCCTCGTCGTCCACCTGTTCTTCTACGCGCCACGCGTCGACGGCTCGATCCGTCCGTCGCCGGCGGCGGTCGAGGCGGCGTTTCTCGGCGCGGCCCGCGCCTTCTACGGGGTGCGCGTCGTCGGCCGGCGACAGGGGGGCGAACACCAACTGCTCCCCTACCTGAGCGCGCACGTCGAGACGCTGCTCGCGGCGTCGGCGGTGGTCGTCGGGCTGGCGGCCGTGGGCTTTCTCGCGGATCGGTACGGCCGGGGGGAGACGCGACCGGTGATCGCCTTCCACGCCTACTGGGCCGGGGCGTCGCTGCTCGTCTTCCCGGTGATCACCGAGGAGAGCGCGGCGTGGCTGACCGTCCACACCGTCGCCCCGGCCGTCGTCCCCGCGGCCGCGGCGGTGGGGCTGCTCGGCCGCTACGCCTCGCGGTCGCTCTCCCGCGACGACGCCGTCGGCGTCGCCGTCGCGGCGCTGCTCGCCCTGGCCGTCGCGGGGCAACTCGGCGTCGCGGCCGCGGGGACGGCCTACGGGCCGACGACGCCCGAGAATCCCCTCGCTCACCACGCCCAGCCGGCGGACGATCTCGATCCCTTCGTCGCCGACGTGTCGACGGCCATCGAGGGCAACGACGGGGTCGACGTGCTCTTCTACGGTCCCGAGTTCGTGCCGGTGTACGACGACCGACCGGATCGCCCGCCGGTGAGCGACGCGTGGGGCAACCGGCTCCCGCTCCCGTGGTATCTGGAGCGGCTGGGCGCGGAGACGGACGGCGTCCGCGAGGAAGCCGGTCTCGACGCGCTGGAGTCCCAGCCGCCGGTGGTCGTCGCCGACGCGAGTCGGCGGGCGGCGCTCGCGGCGCGGCTGGAGGGCTACGAGTCGAGCACGTATCGCCTGTCGCTGTGGAACCGAGAGGTCGTCGTCTTCGTCCGCTAGCGGAAGCCCATCGCCTCGATCTGTTCCTGATACCGATTACGAATGGTAACCTCGGTCACCTGGGCCACATCGGCCACCTCGCGCTGGGTCTTCTTCTCGTTACAGAGCAGGGACGCGGCGTAGATGGCGGCGGCGGCGAAGCCCGTGGGGGACTTGCCAGAGAGCAGGCCCTGCTCCGCGGAGACGTCGATGATCTCCGTCGCCTTGGCCTGGACCTCCTCGCTCAGGTCGAGCGCCGAGGCGAACCGAGGGACGAACTGCTTGGGATCGACCGGCTTGAGTTCCAGTCCGAGCTCCTGTGAGATGTAGCGGTAGGTACGACCGATCTCCTTCTGCGGGACGCGGGAGACTTCGGCCACCTCGTCGAGCGAGCGGGGGATGCCCTCCTGTCGGCAGGCGGCGTAGAGGGCGGCGGTGGCGACGCCCTCGATGGAGCGCCCGCGGATGAGGTCCTCGTTGAGCGCGCGTCGGTAGATCACCGAGGCCACCTCACGCACCGACCGGGGCACGCCGAGCGCGGAGGCCATCCGGTCGATCTCCGAGAGCGCGAACTGGAGGTTGCGCTCGCCCGCGTCCTTCGTCCGAATCCGTTCCTGCCACTTTCGGAGCCGGTGCATCTGCGAGCGCTTCTCGGAGGAGAGCGACCGCCCGTAGGCGTCCTTGTCCTTCCAGTCGATGGTCGTCGTCAGCCCGCGGTCGTGCATCGTCTCGGTGATGGGCGCGCCGACGCGGGACTTGCTCTGGCGCTCGGAGTGATTGAACGCCCGCCACTCCGGCCCGCGGTCGATCTGCCGTTCGTCGATTACCAGTCCGCAGTCGTCACAGACGAGTTCTCCCTGATCCGCGTCCGTGACGATGTTGTCTGACCCGCACTCGGGACAGTCAACGGATTCGTCCGCTTCCTGTTCCGTCTCCTGGCTCCGCTGGCGTTGGCGGCTCGGACGTTCCATTATAAGTGTCGTGGCGAACCTCTTATTTAAAACTTTGGCCGGTGTCGTCGCGCGGGCCACGGAATCGGCGCCGTCGGGCGAACGGCGGGGTGACCGACGGCGTCGTGACCCGTGTCAGCCCTCCGCGGGCTGGCCCGCCTCGGCGGCTTCGTACTTGTCCTCGAACTCGCGGATGAGCTGGCCCATCTTCGCGTACCAGTCGTTGAGCATGCGCTGCATGTCGTCGGCGATTTTCGAGGGATCGGTCGGGGAGTAGACGTGGTAGTAGCCGCCCTGGTCGTAGTTGACCTGCTCTTTCCCGATGAAGCCCGTCTGGAGCAGCCGCTGGACGGCACGGTAGGCCGTCGACCGCTCGCGGTCCACCGCGTCCGCGATCTCGTCGACGGTCAGCGGTTCGTCGGCCTCGACGAGCGCCCGGAAACACGCCTTGTCGAGCTGCTTGAGCCCGTGGAAACACTCGAGGAGTCCTTCACACTCCATGTCCCGCTGGAGTTGTTCGGACATCGAATCCGGCATTGTATCGCCGCTGAGTAGGCACCACACGGTTAAAAGACTTGTGTGGGAAGCGTACAATTTCGCTCGTGAGGTGACGGCGCCGGGGTCGACACACTGGGTCGAGCGCGACGCGCCGGCCGACGTGGGGCATCGTCGCGTCCCTCGGCGTGGAAAAGCGCCGAATTCGCGGGCAGCGGTGGGAACGTCGGCGAGCCGGCCCGCGCCGTCGGTGTTGAACAGTTATTACAATTCCGACCGGTCGGCCGGCGACGGCCCGGAGTCGCCCGTCGGTCCCACAAAAGTATTAGTTCCGACCACGTCTCGCCTGGTGTATGGAAGACGCCGCCCAGTCGCTCGCCGAGCGGTATCGGACCCTGACGCCCGACACGCTCCGGCTGGTGGTCTGGTACGGGGGCGACGAACACGACGTGATCCACGTCCGCGACGACGTCGTCGAGATGTACTCGCCGGGAGAGTTCGAGGAGAAGGTCAAACAACTCGTGGTCGAGGGAATCAGTGATCCGCCGGTCCAGGAGTCCTTCCGACTGTTCGGCAGCATGGGCGTCGCCGTCCGACGGTTCGAGAAAGCCGTCGTACTCCACTTTCCGGTCGACGAGTTCTCCGGAATCGCGGTCACCTTGGATAAGGACGGCTCTCCCTCGCTCGATACCCTCGTCGACGCCGGTATCGACGCGCTCGACGAGGTACGGTCGGATCAGTAGGCCTGCCACCCGGCCGCGCGCCCGCCGAGGCCGCGGAGCCGGAGTTCACACTCCGTCTCCGTCTCCCGCGTCTCGACCACGCCGTCGACCAACTGACTCAGCATGTCGAGTTCGCGAGCGGTCGGCGAGTCGACGACGAACACGCCGAAGGCGTCGGCGCTCTCGACCTGTCCGCTCAGCACGTGCACCATCCGGTAGACCCGCTGGAGGTTGTGGTACATCAGAAACGTCGACAGCGAGTGCATACCGAACCGCATCGGCGCCCCGTTCCGGTGGTACCGCTGGAAGAGCCCGGAGAGGGCGATGCTGAGTCCGGTCATGTCCCGCGGCGACGAGAGGTACGACGTCGTCTCGGTTTCGCGGACCTGTCCGAGCCCCCGCTCCTTCGTGACGCAGTCGACGACGTCGAGGCGGTCTGACGGCCGGTCGCCGTCCCACTCCCGGAACAGCTCCAGCAGTTTGCCCGCGCCCATCTTCGTCGTCACCATGATCGCGCCCTCGTCGTCGTCACCGCCGAGGAGGCGGATCACGAGTTCGCGCTTGCGCGTGAGCGGCGGCCCGGAGAGTAGAATCGACGTGCCCGGGGCGAATCCGTCGACCGGAACGACGCCGGGAGCCGAATATGCCATCATCCGGGGCCATCACGGCGAGAACCATTATCGTTGGGGCTTGTGTCCTCGAAACCTAATTATCGCGTGCGATGCCCTCGGGCGCACGTTTAAGTTAGCGCCTCGCATAGCGCCGACGAACGATGTCCGAGGACGCGGCGTCGGGGTACGACGGGACGTTCGACGGCCTCCGTCGACGGCTCGTCCGGACCTACGAGATGCTCCGGGGATCGACCCTCGACGTCCGTCCGTTCCGGCCGGGCGAGGACGGGCCACTCGCGGGGTTCGACGTGCCGCCCGGCCACGAGGAACTCGACCGCTACTGGGTGAACGCCCCCTTCGCGTACGTCGTGATCACGCGCGACGACGAGGAGAGTGAGAACCACTATCACGCGGTCGAACCCGACCTGAACCCCGTCGAGACGACGCTTCGTGACCGCGTGCTGGAGGATATCCGCGACCCACTGCTCTACCGGGACGACGACGGCCCGGCCGACGAGTCGGTGCTCGCGACGGAACTGGAGTCGCTGCTGGAGGAGTACGGCGTCGACGTGGACATGCACACCTTCTACAAACTCCTCTACTACCTCGTTCGGGGCTTTCGCGGCTTCGGCCGCATCGACCCGTTGATGCACGACCCCCACATCGAGGACGTGTCGTGTGACGGCTACGACCTGCCCATCTTCGTCTACCACGACGAGTACACCGACATCGAGACGAACATCATCTTCGAGGATCCCGACGAACTCGACAACTACGTCGTCCAACTGGCCCAGCAGTCCGGCCGCCACATCAGCGTCGGCGACCCCGTCATCGGAACGACCCTTCCCGACGGCTCCCGGATCGAACTCGCCCTCGGCGAGGAGGTGACCCCACGCGGGTCGGCCTTCACCATCCGCCAGTACGCCGACGAGCCGTTCACGCCCATCGACCTCATCGACTACGGCACGTTCAACGTCGAGCAGATGGCCTACCTGTGGCTCGCCATCGAACACAACAAGTCGCTCATCTTCGCCGGCGGGACGGCCTCGGGGAAGACCACCTCGATGAACGCGGTGTCGATGTTCGTTCCCCCGCGCTCGAAGGTGCTCTCCATCGAGGACACCCGCGAACTCTCCTTGTACCACGACAACTGGCTCTCGAGCGTCACGCGCGAACGCCTCCACGAGGGCGCCGACATCGACATGTACGACCTCCTCCGGTCGGCGCTTCGTCACCGTCCCGAGTACATCATCGTCGGCGAGGTGCGGGGCGACGAGGCGGTGACGCTCTTTCAGGCGATGAACACAGGCCACACCACGTTCTCGACGATGCACGCCGACAGCATCGAGACGGTGATCAACCGACTGGAGAACGAGCCGATCAACGTCCCGCGGGCGATGATCCAGTCGCTCGACCTGCTCTCGGTCCAGCGGCTGACCCGCCTCGACGGCGAACGGGTGCGACGCTCGGCCGCCATCAGCGAAATCGGCGGTATCGACCAGCGAACTGGTGAACTCGACTACTCCAACGCCTTCACCTGGGACGCCGACACCGACACCTTCGACCGACAGGACAGCTCGCTGCTCGACGAGATTCGGGACGACCGCGGGTGGACGCGAACCCAGTTGCTGGAGGAGCTCCGGAACCGACGGCAGTTCCTGACGACGTTGCAGGATCGGGGCATCACCGACTACCGACGGTTCACCGCCCTGGTCAACGAGTACTACGCCGATCCGGAGCGCGTCCTCGAACGGATCGCTGCCGACGGAGCGACGCCGTGATCGGGCCGCTCGCCCCGCTCGTGCTGGTCGTCGTCCTCGCGCTCCCGGTGGTGCTCTCGCCGGTCAGTCGCCGTGCGGACCTGCTCGTCTCGCGACTCGCCGTCCCCATCTTCGGCGACTACGTGGGGCGGAGTTCGCGGCGATCCTGGCAACTGGAGCGCCTCCGGGCGACCCACGTCGGCACCACCCACCGGGTGTTCGCCTCCCGAACCCTCTTTATCAGCGGCCTCGCGGGCGTCTGTGGCGCCATCCTCGGCGTCTACGTCGCCACGTGGCTGGTCGATCTCTTCTCGATCAGCCGCGAGTCGATTCTGGCCGTCGTCCCCCCGGCGCTCTCCTTTCTCGCCGGCCTCACCCGCCTTCAGGATCTGACCCTCCTCGGCCTGTTCGTCCTCTTTCTGTTCTTCGGGGCGACCCTCGGGACGGCCCTCGCGCTCGGCACCTACTGGGCGCGGTGGGCGTATCTCGACCAGTTGGCGAACGCCCGCGCGAGCGAGATCGAGGCGACGCTCCCGCGGACCATCGCGTTCGTCTACGCCCTCTCCCGGAGCGGGATGCCGTTCCCGAAGGTGCTCGACACGCTCGCCCGCAACGAGGACATCTACGGCGAGGCGGCCCGCGAAGTCGGCGTCGCGGTCAGGGACATGAACACCTTCTCGACGGACATCCTGACCGCCGTCGAGCGGACGGCTGAGCGGACGCCGAGCGAGGGGCTGTCGGAGTTCGCCGACAACCTCGCGAGCGTCCTCGGGAGCGGGCGTAACCTCTCGTCGTTCCTGCGCGACCAGTACGAGCGCTACCAAGAGGAGGCCGAAGCCCAGCAGGAGCAGTATCTCGAACTCGTCTCGACGCTCGCCGAGGTGTACGTCACCGTCCTCGTCGCCGGGCCGCTCTTTTTCATCACCGTCCTCGTCGTCATCGGCCTCGTCATCGAGGACACCATCTCCATCGTGCGATTCGTCGGCTACATCGGCATCCCGCTCGCGAGCGCGGGGTTCGTCGTCTACATCGACAGCCTGACCCAGCACGAGACGGCGCTGACGGACGTGAGTCGCGACGTGGGCAACGTGTTGGGCGTCCCCGGCGGCGACGGCGCCGCGGCCCGTTCCGACGGTGGCGTCGCCGTCTTCGGCGACGACGGCGGCGACGGCCTGTGGCGCCGAAACGCCGAACGCCTCGCGGCATACGACCGCCTGCGCGCCCTTCGGTCGTGGGCGAACGCGCCGTTACGGAGCGTCCTCGAACATCCGTGGATCAGCTTCGTCGTCACCGTGCCACTCGGCGTCGGGTGGGTGCTCTATCGCGCCGTCCCGATTCCGCTCGGCCCCTCGGCGCTCCAGACGCTCGACCTCCCCGTCATCGAGGCGACCATCTTCGTCATGACCGTCTTCGCCGTCCTCCACGAGGTACACAAACGGCGGGTCCGGGCCATCGAGCGCGCGGTCCCCGACTTCCTCTCCCGCCTCGCGAGCGTCAACGAGGCCGGCATGAGCGTCGTCGAGAGCCTCCGGCGGGTGGCCGACACCGACCTCGGCGGCCTCGAAGCCGAGGTGGAGCGAACCCGCCGGGACGTACGCTGGGGGGCCGACGTGAGCACGGCGTTCCGGCGGTTCGCCGCCCGAACCCGCGTCCGGATGGTGGCTCAGGCGGTCACCCTCATCACGAACGCCATGAGCGCGAGCGGCGACATCGCGCCCGTGCTCCGCATCGCCGCCGACGAGGCACAGGCGACCCGTCGCCTCCGCCGCGAACGCCAACAGGAGATGCTCACCTACATCCTCGTCATCTACATCTCGGTGTTCGTCTTCCTCGGCATCATCGCCGCGCTGACCGTCGCGTTCATCCCCGCCGTCCAGGAAGCCGGCGGGACGGCCGCCCCCGCGGCGAACGCACCCGGCACCGGCGTCACGGGCGCGTTCACCGGCACCGACGTGAACACCAGCGCCTACGAACTCCTCTTTTTCCACATCTCGGCCGTGCAGGCCGTCTGCTCCGGCCTCATCGCCGGCCAGCTCGCCGAGGGCGGCGTCGCCGACGGCGTCAAACACGCCGCCGGCCTCCTCGTGCTCACCTACCTCGTATTCGCGTTCGTACTGCTGTGATACCGCTACTGCGGTCCGGGCCCCCGGACGCACAGACGTGGTACACTTAACCCGGGGGAACCGTTATCTCGCATCGATGACCGACAGCGACCAGACCACCTACGACGTCGCCGTCGTCGGCGGCGGGCCGGCCGGCCTGACCGCCGCTCTCTACACCACCCGTCTCGGCCACGACACCGTGATCGTCAACCGCGGCGGGGGCCGCGCCGCGATGATGCAGGACACGCACAACGTCATCGGCATCACCGAGGACGTCTCGGGCGTCGAGTTCCTGCAGACCGCTCAACAGCAGGTTCAAGAGTACGGCGCCACCTACCGTCGCGGCTTCGTGAACGGGATCGACCGCCGCGACGACGAGCGGTTCCACCTCGCCGTCGACGACGGCGACGACGTCGACGTCCGGCGGGTCGTCCTCGCGACTGGCTTCAGCGACGTGAAACCGGACCCGCCGCTCCCGCCGACGGGGCGTGGGCTCCACTACTGTCTCCACTGTGACGCCTACATGTTCGTCGACGAGTCGGTGTACGTGATGGGCCACGGCGACAGCGCCGCCTACGTCGCCATGATCATGTTCAACTTCACCGACGAGGTCGACCTCCTCACCCGCGGCGACGACCCCACCTGGAGCGACGAGACCGAGCGCATGCTGGACGCCCACCCCATCGACGTGATCGACGAGCAGATCACGGGCATGAACCGCGGCCCCGACGGCTGGTTGGAGAGCTTCGAGTTCGAGGACGGCAGCGTCCGCGAGTACCGCGGCGGCTTCCCCATGTACGGCTCGGAGTACAACAACGCCCTCGCGGCCGATCTGGGCTGTGATCTGAACGACGACGGCACCGTCGTCGCCGACGACCACGGCCGGACGAGCGTCGACGGCGTCCACGCCGTCGGCGACCTCGTGCAGGGTCACAACCAGATTCCCGTGGCGATGGGGCAGGGCGCGAAGGCCGGCATCGCCATCCACATGGACCTCCGGGCGTTCCCGCGGAGCGTCGACGAGATCGAGGCGCAGGGACCGGTCGACCCCGACGAAGTGCCCGCCGTCTCGCAGTCGCTCCGGGAGACGGCGCGGGCGTTTCGGGAAGCCGAGGCGGCCGAGTCCGCGGCCGACGACTGAGACGATCGACTTCCGATGACCCGTACGATCGCTCACACGGCGGCGACGACGTCGAGTTCCACCATGACCGTCTCGTAGAGGTCCGCCACCTCCACGGCACACCGGACCGGATACGGCTCGGAGACGTACCGTTCGTACACCGCGTTGAACTCCTCGAAGGCGTCCAGGTCCGTGACGTAGACGGTGACCTTGATCACGTCGTCGAACGACGACCCGCCGGCCTCGAGGACTGCGCCGACGTTTTCGAGGGTTCGTTCGGCCTGTTCGGCCATCGTCTCGCCGACGATGTCGCCCGTCTCCGGGTCGCCGGGCAACATCGCCGTATGCAGCGTCTCGCCGTGGATCATCCCCTGTCCGATGGGAAGCGAGTAAGCGTCGGTGAACGTCGGCGCGTCGTCGGTGGTGACGGGGTCCATGACGCGTGCCCTCTCGGCGGCCGGGCGAATAACCGTTTCGTGCGGATGTGGGGCGGTCCGTCGTCGGCCGCGAAGGGAAACGGCCTTATTCCGCCGTCCGAAAGAGTGGCGTGCGCGCCGGTGGTCTAGTGGTAGGACCTGAGCCTTCCAAGCTCATGGCCCGGGTTCAAATCCCGGCCGGCGCATGACTCGGCGTTTCACGCCTCGTACGCTCATTTTGCGGCACGAAACAGTCAGAAACCAAATATAGAGAAAATCTTCCGGTTCGGCTAACGGAGATTACCCCGCCGCCGTGTGGCGATTAGTGTGGGTAGGCAAGGAAGCCCCGAAACCACGGGCTTCAGCTAATGCCGAGCCGGGGAGTGTGACTCATGCAACTCAAGGAAGACACCACTGAGACGGTCGAATTTCCGGTTCCCCCGGTAGCAGAGGCAACGGAAGAACGACTTGATGATTTCTCCGCGCTTCTCGGAGACGACTATCGAGACTTCAAGGAAACCTTCCTCGAATGGCTACTCATCGAGGGGCGGGACACATACAAGCGAGAAGGCTACGCTGATGCTACGGTGCGGACGACCCACTACAAGGTCGAAGAAGCCTACCGCTGGTTGTGGGAACGCGAAGGAAGCTACACGAAAGAGTTCACACCAGAGGATGCAACCGAACTGATCGAATTTCTCGTCCGACGAACGACGCATCCTGAAACCTACGTCTACACGTTCGAGAAATCACTGAAGCGACTGTTCAAGTTCTTCCGCGAGAAGCGGAACAAGGATATCCCCGAGTGGAGTCACGAGATCCCGCTGGACACCAACTCGGATTCGTCCACCAAGGACAAGTTCTACCCCGAGGAGATGCGGGCGCTCTACGAAGCCGCCCTCGCGGTCAGTTCCGTCAAGAGCTACCACAGTGTCAGTCGACCAGAGCGCGACCAGATCAAGGCGTATCTTTCACAACGATTCGAGATGCCCAAGTCCGAGGTCGCTGCAGAAGAGTTCGAGCGGGCAAACTCGTGGAAAATCCCCTCCATCGTCTCCGTGTCATCAGACTGTGGGCTTCGACCCATCGAGGTGGGGCGTGCGAAGGTGGAGTGGTTCAACCTAGAGAATAAGAAGATGCTCGTCCCCAAAGACGAGTCCACGAAGAACGACGCCGAGTGGGAGTGTGCGCTCTCCAGCAAATCAGTTACCGCCGTGAGCAATTGGCTCTCGGAACGCGGGAGCTACGACCTCTACGACGGACGGGACGCGGTGTGGCTCACCCGGACAGGGAACACCTACGGGTCAGGGACACTGAATCGCGTGCTGAACAAACTCACCGAGGAAGCTGATCTCGACCAGCAGGGACGTAACCTGTCCTGGTACTCCTTCCGTCATGGAGCGGCCTCAATGTGGGCCGAACAGGAGGGCATCTATCTGGCGAAGAACCAGCTTCGGCACAAGAACGTCGAGACGACGATGCGGTACACCCGTGGGTCGGTCGATGCCGCGACAAAAGCCGCCGATTCAATGTGGTAAAATAATGGAAGACGATACTACTCAAGTCGATCCGGAGGACGTGACCCTCATTGAAGCGATGTTAGGGTATGATATACTGCTGAACGGTGAACGCGTCGGAGCTATCGAAGGTGTTCCTGGGAAAATCGAGCATATCGATGTCAAGCTTCACTTACAAGACAAAGGAATCGGACGAGCCGCTTTTAACGAGTTCATAGCCTTGAGTCAAGCACACGGTGTCTCCGAAGTGACGACGAACAACGTGATGCATCCTGCTATGGAGCATATTCTTGAGTCCGAAGGGTTCGAAGAGCGGTCAGAGGAAATGGGGTGGACTAAAGAAATCTGAGCTCGTTGAAATCCTCAATCAGTAATAGATTTTCGCGAGCATGCTGAATACATAGCGCGAGTCTTGCATTTGGAAATCTGAGAGTAGATTAGTAAGCATATACTAGAAATTTCAAACTATATTTAATTGTCAGATTTTTGAAAAATGTCGTTACAAACTTGATGAGGAGGATTGAAAATATGCGTTCATGGACGATTCAGAAAGAGAAACCGTGGAGTTAGACCAATATGATGTGATGCGGTATGAGCAGCTTCTGTCTGAATTCTTAGATAGACACAGCAATTTTGAAGACCAACTTTCCGAGTGGAGAAAGGGCTTGAATCGACACGGAGAACGCGTGAGTCTTGACGAAGCTCCCGAGAGCGAGATGTCTATTGCCAATGCAAGGGAAGCTCATCCCCTGTTCAGCCGGATTGTCACGACTAGGGAGGAGACGAACCGTTATTTCAGGACAGGCAACATCAGGATGCTCTTGCCTGTTGTAGACGTGATTTACGCTGGTAGAGCCATAGAGGTATTTGACGAATTGGGTGTGATTGAAGCAGATGAGACTGGCCCAGATATCGCCGAAGAGTACGTCCAACGGTTACTAAATCGGGATGAAACCCTAGACGCCTTGTTCGAATTGGAGACGGCTTCGATTTTCCACCGACGTGGCTTCGATACCAAGTTGGTCAAAGAGGGTAGTGTAGGAGGCCGCGACATAGTCGTAACAGAAGACTGCACTGACGTTTCTATTGAGTGCAAGCGGAAGACCAGCCAGGTGCCATTCGATGAAAAGATGGAGATTACCGGTAAGACGATCAGCGACAAAGTTTGGAATCAAATCAATATAGGTAAAGACAGCTTCGCCCTTCGAATCTCCTCGGACACGCCGCCAAAAGATCAGCATATAGATCAACTTGCTGACTCCATTGCTGAACTTCTTCGAAACAGATGGGAAGAGAATTCTGTAACGGTAGATGGTGATAAGTTCCATATCGAGTTGCTCGACTACTACGAAGGCGGGCGGGTGACTGAATACGAAGGTAGAATCCCTAGGACTGCCTCTGAAATGGATGAGCTTCGGGAGAAGATTGATCCTCTGGGGCATTTGGACCACGAGATTGATCCGATGGATACGGACGGCCATGGCGACGTTCAAATCTTTGTGAACGAACTGGGCCAAGTAGTGGTTATGAATGCATATGCGATGGAGTTTGACTTCCCGAAGTACGACGAGATTCAGTTGAATGATTGGGTGATGAACACGATTCGCTCCGCTTCAAGCCAAGTTTCCGGTTTCCAACCTAGTGTCGTCTTCATTGATTTGCCCTACATCGTAATTGAGCAGATGCAGAGAAGGGAGACGGAAAGTTATCATGGCGGCACAGTCAGCCAGTGGCAGAGGCTGGCCAACGAACAGATTATCGGCCTACTCAACAAATCTGATAGTCTAAATGCAATCATATTCTCCTCGCACTCTGAGCAACATGGAGATAATGTCGTAGAGATGGGACGCCCGATTGCCGTGGACTCACCTATTCACTCTATCTTCAATATAGACCCAGAAGAAGAGTTACCATCAAGAATCAAGGAATTTATCGAGGGAAGCCATGTGGATCCAGACTAAATCCAATCTCGGTTTCTGAGTGGTCTACCGATCGACTTCTGCATCTGAATTAGCGTCAGAAGAAAGAAGCTGTGCTGCGAGACCCTACTTATATATTCATCAAAGCCACCCTGACCGATAGTGGAGGAAAAATGGTCCTCTATTGGATCAGTAGTAGTGGCCTCTCTGGAAAACTTCGACACCATTTAACACTGACCTTCCGCGGATTATAGTATTCCTCTACCAACGAACTCGAATCCACCACTAACTCTCTCCAAAGTTCGGGACCGCCTCGATGCCTCTATTCGCCGCGCTTTCGACCAAGACAATACTACTCTTGTAGAAGCTCTCCCGGCAATGGGCAAGAGCTACGGAGTCATTGAGTGGGCAGAGACGACGGGAAACCCACTTACTGTCTTCACTTCTCGACGGGAACTCTACGGTCAGTACACGCAGTGGTGTGAGGAGATGGGTCTGAGTTTTCTCTCACTACCTGCCTTTCAACATGACTGCGAAACGATGGGAGAGGATCTACCCTTGGAGGAGCAAGTCAACGAAGTCTATGAGTCGGGGATCTCCGGAGCAGAAATCCACGAAAACGCTCGCCAATACTTCGGTCGACCACTACCCTGTCAACAACAAGGGAAGTGTCGATACATGGAGCGGCGGGAGTTCGATCCCGAGAACTACGACGTGCTGATCGGACACTACCTCCAAGCTCACAATCGAGACTACCTCGAAGACCGCTACGTCGCTATCGACGAGTTTCCTGGTGATGCCTACTTCTTCGAGCCGACACACAATGATGCGACGAGAGCGATCAGTAACTACCTGGATGCTGAGGATGCTCTTCCATTCGAGAACTGGAAGGATCTGATCCGTCGACGAAACAACTCAGAATACGAAGACGAGGTCAGGGAATGGGTGAGCGACCTTGGCTTCTATTCTCACCGGGACACGAGACTCCTTCTACAACGGAAACCCGGATTCCACGCTCATGCTCCACTCCTCACCCATGCTGGACTTGAGTTTGATCTGCTGGATAACGAGTGGGAAACTGCCACCCTTGGAGCGGGGCGGAGAGCCGTCCGAAGTCCCGAAGACGAATGGACGGTTCTCATTCCACCACCACTCTATGCGTCAGAGAGTGTCATCGCCCTCGACGGAACTCCCACAGTAACCAAATGGCGACTGGCCCTCGGTGGTGACTGGATAGAACACGAGAAAGTGCTTGAGTCGGACACAGAGAAACGAGAGTACCTACGGAACGTTCTTGGACTCGAGATCAAGCAAACGGATGCTGGTTCGAAACCACATCAGAGCGGCAAGCACATCAATACCAAATCAGACGGAGCGCTGTTGGAGGGGATCTACGAGCGGGAGGGAACTCATCCGGCAGTCATCACCTCGAAGCAAGCGCAGGAACAGTACGACTCTTCCATGGTGCATCAATTCATCGAGGGGGCGGAACACTATGGCAATCTCAAGGGCAGTAACAAATTCGCGGAAACTCGTGTTGGTGCAGTAATTGGGAGTCCACATCCACCAGAGAACGAGGCCGTCAAACGATGGGGTGCTCTCGACGGGAGAGCAGTCGAACGGAAAGAGCGAAACGACGGACAACCAACCCGTGGCGAAGGTCTTGAGTTCCAATGGCCCGGCAACAAGCTCTTTCAAGACGTTGTCGAGAAGGAAGTCCTCCAGGCTGTGATGCGCTTCGGCCGTACTCCCTCGAAGGGTGAGAAGGGTGCAACTGTCTACGTCCACACGTCTCGACTTCCGGAATGGGTCACTCCCGACGAAGCCTTGGAGGTTGATACCTGGTCGGATGGAATGGAGGAAGTCGTTAACGCGCTACGTCGTTCGGAGTCATGGCCCGATGGCGAGCTGACGAACAAAGAGATAGCGGCGGACACGTCGGTCGGGACGAAGCAGGTCGGTGAACTGATGAAAGAACTGGACGAGGAAGGATACGTCACTCACCGGCGCGGCGGACGTGGGAACGCGTATCATTGGTCGGACGTTCGGCTGGCGGAGTTCACGGAGTTCGGGCAGGTGGAGTAGGGGGGTTTCTGACCTCTCACGTATAGACTTAGTACGTCAGACTTCGAGAAAAACAAACGGAGCGCGTCAACGCATCGAGGGGTGATGACCATCTTCTTTTTATCGACAATTGACGTAACGTATAGTAGCTGTATACGGTAGTGAGTAGTTCGGTTAATGCGGTTGTTATTATACTAATTATGTAGTATATACAGCACAGCATAATAACGAAGAATAACTAAGCCACCTCCAAGGCTTGCAATTAGCGTAGTTACAGCTGTTAGTATAGTAATTAGTAATAACTACTCTGCCGCACTAATAGGAAGGATCAACAAGCACCTCGAAGGCTTACAATTAACTTAGAAATCAGCGTAATAGATGTTCTCGAAAGTAGAGGTACACCGATCTCCACTTCCCACAACTGAGATATACAGCAGAGCATCAGCAACAGCTTCCAACAGAGGGACGCACACTAACCGCTATTGCGTTTTTTGTGGTGACGAAAGGGGATGTATTCTATTGATAAACAGAGGCTGTTAGAACGTCGACTGTCGAAACAAATGGGGCAGTTAGAACACTACCCAGATCGAAAATCGGCAGAGTAGGTAAGCCCGTCAGCGAGATTGGTGGGCTGAGACTGGAAATTGAGGTCTTTCGGAAGTGTAGCTAATGGGTAGTATAGCAGGAGTTCCGAAAAAGATCAAGGTCGTACACCGTCCGGTTAATTTCGGCTTGTCGACAAGGATCTGTTCAAGAAGCGAACCTTCGAGGAGAGATGAACGAGCGAATTGAAAGCAGACTCCAATCCACCGCCGTAAACCACCTCGAAGGCTTACAGCTACCGAGCGAGATCGTAGGGTATCTCACCTACTACCGAAAACGTCAGACAGATTCCTTTCACACCGATATTATTCAGTCAGCGTTGTACGCGCTGATTACCTCCAAAACGTCTCTAAAGCTAACTTCAACACCGTTGTATGTTTCGTCAGCATTGTAAGCTTGGATCACACCTAATACGTCTTGGAAGGTTGGTTCGCCGGGCTCGGTCGGTAGGGGGCTACTGTCGCCCTCCGTAACGGCTCCTTCTTGAGTAGGATCCTCTGGGACAGTTGCTGTAAGTGTCTGTGATTTTCCCTCCTCAATCGATGCTGTATAGCTATCGTTAATTGTGCCACCTTCCGCTGTGGTGCCTTTTATTTCAACTGTGTACTCTCCGTTATCCGTTCCCGTGGCGATGATATCGTAGTCGCCGGCCGATGCGTCAAAGAAATAGTACAGTCCTTCGTACTCTGTCTCTTCTCGGATCTTGTCGTTGGGTATCGGTGACTCTGGGACAAGCTGGCCATCAGGTCCCGTCACATTCAGGATTACTGGCGATTTAACACCGACAGATATGAAACTCTCAAGGCCCTGGGAGAGGATGGTTTCGAATCCCTCGTTATTTCCACCGACACTGAATAATGATAAATCTGGGTCTGGCTTTTCAGCTAAGAACATCGCTCGGTCATAAGTATCCCCATCGATACCAGTATAAGAGACAGAAAAATCCTCATCCTTTGAGGAGCGAGAAAACACCAGTTGTGTCTCTCCGCCTTGCTGATATGTTTCGGCCAGATAGTTCGGGTCATAGATCGGGACTGAAACCAAGAAGTCAGACTCACGTTGTACCTCGTATGCGAGAACCTGGTGGCCACCCAAGAATCGATCAACGAGCGATGACACAGACGAATCGACTAACGACACAGATGCCGGGGTGCCCTTGGTGACTTGGTTTTCGATTGCGTTCAGCACATCCTCGTGATTGATCGAACCGGAACCTACATCAGGAGCGAAGACTTGGGCAAAGTATCTGAAGCCGAATATGGGATCGAATGCCTGTGAGTGCTGAATTTCGTCTATGTCTACTTCGACAGGATCCAAGCCGTCGGTCGTTTCAGGATTATCGATGATATCGGCGGCCGTTTCTACAGATGTAGAATATTCTGGGAGAGAAGGAACACCACTTGAGGAATACTTTCGTGCAGTGTGTACCATTCCTAAGCAGTGCCCCCCCGTTAGACCACCATCAAGAGCCAAATATAATGCGCTCGCAAGGGCGGGAACAAATCCTGGCGCCGAGGTAGCGATACCCATATCCTCTAATTGGGGAAGAAATGTCGTCCGAACAGCAGTAAACACCTCGTCGGAATCCGGTGTTGACCCAGTATCGTAGTTGGCAAAGCCAAACCCATGGACAGACGGGTCAAATCCTGAGACTGGCGTGTTTTCTGCACTATTGTTCTTGAACACATACGTTGCGCCTGAATGATTGCCGAGTGCTGAATCACCCGGTGCCCCAACAAACGCGGTCCCATCATCGAGTGCCACTATGCCGGAAAATTCGTCTTCGGAATCGCCATCATCCGGCGTTAGTTTGGCCTGCTGGCTCCACTCTCCATTTGTTTGAGTGAAGATATATGGTGACAAGGTGTCAGCTGACTCCGTAGGAGCTGGGACCCCAATGATTGCCGTGTCTCCTGATAGCGTAAGTGATGGAACAAAGTCACTAGTGCTATCATAGTCATCTGGCGTCAGTTTGGCTTGCTGGCTCCACTCTCCGTCATCCCGGGAGAACACGTATGCTGATGTATCGTTTCTTGCTCCGATAAGCGCCGTTTCTTTCGCCAGTGCGGCAGATATTCCGAAAACGTCGCTACTATCGCCATCTTCGGGGGTCAGTTTGGCCTGCTGACGCCACTCTCCGTTATCCCGGGAGAATACGTACGCTGTGCCTGCGGAATCTCCATTAGAATTATTATCCCTGGACGCACCAATAAGAGCGATTTCTCCCGCTACTGCGACCGGGTCCCCAAAGAAGTCTTCGTCAGCACTATCATTTGCCGTGAGTTTCGCTTCTTGTGTCCATTCATCATCATCAGTGCGATTGAATACATACGCAGAGCCTGTTCGGTTGTCACCGTCGCCATCCCCAGGTGCGCCAATAAGTACTGTTTCCTCTTCTATATCAACGGACGTTCCAAACAAGTCTCCAGACCCGCTGTCAGCGGGAATTAGCTTGGCTTGTTGCGTCCACTCGCCGTTATTACGCGAAAACACATATGCTGATCCTGCTCCCGCTGTGTTTCCATTAGGAGCCTCATCGTAGTGAGCGCCGATAAGTGCTGTTTCCCTCGATAGTGCAACTGCATCCCCAAAGCTGTCTTCGCTATCCCCATCGTCGGGAATTAGCTTTGCCTGCTGATCCCATTCGCCAGTATTTCGCGAGAACACATATGCCGACCCTGAATGTTCCCCATTTGGATCATCACCGTACGCTCCAATGAGAGCAGTCTGATTCGATAGTGCAACTGCGCTACCGAAAAGGTCTTCAGTACTGCCATCATCGGCTGTCAGCTTCGTTTGTTGGAGCCAGTCCGTTTGTTGAGCCGACTGTTCCGCCTGTTTTTGTCCAGTTGAGGGTAACTGTCCCTTGACTCGCCCAGTCCATCCACCAATAGCCCCCGTGCCGAGTAACCCAAGGAATGACCGCCTTCTGACCATTACGCATGTATGTGTAATAGGTATACATTATATTTCGGATAAAGGTAGAAGATACTTCATTGTCGTCGTAATTGGAATCTCTCGATTTTACCACAAGCCAAAAATACAAAACGTGAAAGAAATATGTACAGTTTGGCTCTCGAAATTACTGTTCCAGTTTGGAGCATGAAAGTATCCGACAAGGTGAGGAAAGTCAACCATGCAAGAACTTGATCGACGGACGCTACTTCAGACGGGGGTAATGGGTGTTACAGCAGGAATTGGCCTTAGTGGGATCGCTGGTCGTGGGCAGGCAACTGGGACCAGCCCCGATAAGGCGCCCGCATACACGACAGAGACATCAGCGATTAGCCTGCCAGACCCCGTTACTGAACCACTCTGGACCAAACAGTTTGATGGAGACACCTATGCGAGATATGCATATGGTGGTGAAGCGGTATACGTTCGGGTATCTCCACAGAATGACATAGATTCGACTCAATTACTTGCGATTAATGCAGAAACTGGCGAGGTGCGCTGGCAACGCGACTTCTCCAGTGAATTCATTGATATAAGGCCGTTTGAGGACAATGTTCTCGTGCAACAGGGGTCGACAATAACGGCCTACGATCCGCCATCCGGCAGTCAGCAGTGGACTATCGAATACCCCAGTGAAGGGGAGCATAGGCGGCTTACAACGAGTCTTGTTCGAGAAAAAACATTTCTCGTCACCAGTGAAGAGGAAGGGATTACGGATAATCAACTCTTGGGTGTTGATCAATCGACTGGAGAAATAATATGGAACAAGACTATCTCGCTTCCAGGGGCACATCAGGAGGCAACCCTCCCATTTTCACCAAACGAATATGTGATGTTCGCAACGGCCGATGGTCACCGTATCCTTGATCTTGATGCACGCACTGGCGAGGTCTTTGGGACGTACACCATCCCTGTAGCCGAACCGATCGCATCATCAGACTCCCTCATTGTCTCTCTGAGGGAATATCCTGAAAATTACACTCTCGTGAACAGCTCTAGCTACACAGGTTCATCATCAACTGAGGTCGTGAGAGTATTCGAGTCCTTCGACAGTGATCCAGTTCTCACACTTTCTGGACCGAGGATTCCTCAGATTGACGGCAGACGTGGGGATCTGAAATACGGAATCATCGACGAGGGACAGTTCCGCGCCGTTGCAGTCCCAAGTGGGGAGACACTCTGGACGCAGTCCATTGATACTGATATCAACCACCAGATTGGGGGATGGGTTAACGGACTCTTTTATCACCTGACGAATACACCTGCATCAGCAGGTTACACGGCCAAACTTGCGGCCAGACAGATCTCAACGGGGCAGGTTGAGTGGAGTCGTACAATCTACGAGAATATGCAAACAGAAGATTCCCGACCACCATACATCAATTTGCGATCATATAGCGATCCGGTGATTGTGGGGCGTGCTAATGGAGATTTCTTAGCTCTCGATGCGGCTACTGGGACAGTAGAGGAGTGGGCAATTTCGCTCACCACTGAAGGAGACAATTATGATCTTTATCGAGCGAATCAAGACGGATTCGTTATGACGACAACTGACACATATGC
The DNA here is from genome assembly GCF_003342675.1 of Haloplanus rubicundus. NCBI lineage: Archaea > Methanobacteriati > Methanobacteriota > Halobacteria > Halobacteriales > Haloferacaceae > Haloplanus > Haloplanus rubicundus. The sequence continues at coordinate 2,521,076 of NZ_CP031148.1, forward strand.
CCCGGAGTCGACGAGTCTTTCGATGTTCCCTGCGCCGGATTCTGACTCGTCATCTGATTCACCCTCTGACGGGTCTGACTCACCGACCGAGTCGCCATCTGAGGGCAACCTCAGTCTGTCACTTTCGCCTTCATCGGTTACTTCCGGGACGACAACAGATGTAGGCGTCACAGTTACCGACAGTGCAACCGGCGACGCAGTTGTAGATGCAACAGTCTCACTCTCTGCTCTTGGTTTGTCGGCGACCACGGATCTGAATGGTGAGGCAACCCTGTCGATAAACACTAACGATCCAGACGAATACACCATCTCAGTCAGTAAGGACGGCTACGCAGACACTACAACGACACTAACCGTGGAAGACAGCGAGAGTAGTGATGCGTCCTTCCAAGATGTACTGGGAACAATTGGAGACTACAATTCTGGCAATGCATCATTCCAAGACGTACTCCAAGCAATAGCTGACTACAACGCGAACAACTGACCAAGTACCTGCGTCGTTTGGGACGTAATGTGAACGAGATGTACGTCTGGGAAACCGTGCTTGTCAACGAGGATTGACTGAGTACCGAGCCTTCGAGGGGGAGGATAGCGAACGAATTTAGAGCGGGCTCTACTCCGCCGCCGTAACACCCTCGAAGGCTTGGAACCCCCCAGTGAAATCGTAGGGTATCTCACCTACTGTCCTTATGTGGGAAACCCTACGATCTCGACCACGAAGCTGGAGATTGACGTGGCGATCCTTCAAGATAGGGTGAAGCGTATATCGAAAAGTTTCGAATACCGGGACAGTAGAGTCCCAACTGGTTATCACTCCTTCTCCCGTATACGCGATTAGGGACCGTTGAAGAAATACAGAATATCATATAAAGAAAGACTCCTTGTGTATTAACTGAGATAGGGGAGATAAGTTTGATATGATATTGTTCTGATTGGATTTATTATGAGTGAAGAGCTTGAGGAGGTTATTGCCAGTTCGGGTAGCACAGTCACGAGAGATAGATTAACGGGTCACGCGACGTACTACCCTCCAATAGAAACGCATATTGAAAATGGATTAATTCCATTTCATATCGCACTTTTGACCCATAATTGGGATCTCGACATATTCCATGGTGGACATTCAGAAGATTATACAAAGTATATGGAAGTAAGTACGAGAGATGTTGCTCTGGTAGCCGGTCATGATGTAGTCGCTGTCATCAATGAATCAACTATAGCCGTAGCTCTCCCATACGAGATGATTTCTTCAGTTTGGACAGATGAGAGCGGTAACAGCCGGAGGGTAGAAGTGCGGGATACATATCATAGTATGAGCTTCCAACATGCAGAAGCGAAATCTGCCCCATCTAACCAGTTTGATGAGACAATACGATATATACGTAGTCGAATCTCGAATTGATCGTGTGTTCTTTTTTAATATCTTTTCTTCCCCACTCCGTATCAATATCCGGATAAGGGCGGCTTGAGGTATGGTTCGATGCCTGGAGGAGTTGGTCATCCTCCACAGTTTCTTCGGTGACAACCCCACCGTCAGTCTGGAGCGTGGACACTCAACAGCGGGTTGTAGAACGACAGGACCGCCGACCGTAGCGAGCGAAACCTTGTGCTGGCAGTCGTACTTCTCGTTGTACTGTCTGTCGGATATTCATACTTCGCCGGGACAAGGACACCGTCGCGTCCTATTGACCGACCGAGAACGGGAACTCATAGAGGGGGCAACGTCGATGACGACCTCCGGTATCAAGTTGTGTCTCGTGTACGCCGGAAGATTGACTCGGAGTTGTCGACCGATGTGGAGATCCTACGGGAGAACGATCCCGATCTCAACGAAGAGTGGTCTGTGAATCGGAGTGAAACTAATCTTAGAGGCGACAGGAAGCAAGCCCTCCTACTGAGTGTTCTTACGAACAGTTCCAAGGAATTGAATCCCTGATCGAAAACCGATTCTAAGGCCCGGAACCTCTGATGAAATCGTTGGGTGTCAACACGATCTCCTCGATGACTCGGAACGACAGAGGAGTAGCAGTCGACAGTCCGGAAGGTGAACTTGCACGAGGTCGACGGAAGCTGACTGGCGAAGACTGCCTGCGTCGTTTGGGAAGCCGTACTTGTCGACGAGGATTGAGTGGGTCCCGAGCCTTCGAGGGGAAGAGAACGAGTGAGTTTAGAGCGGACTTTAACACTTGATCGTAAACCACCTCGAAGGCTTACAATTTCTCCGAGAAATCGTAGGGTATCTCACCTACTGTCCTCATGTGGAATAACCACGCATGGAGCGAAGGGGAACCAAGCCTCCCTTCTTTGTTTCCGCGACCTATATATTATGTGAGAGGAGAATCATTTGTCATTCTATGGCACTTGTTCGTTGCGAAGAACATCTACCGGAGAGCGGGAGAGGACGGAACTACGTGGTTGCCGTAGAACCAATTGGATTACCAAAGACTGCCGCAGTTTGCGGAAGGGAAGGGACTGGACACATAATTCCAGGTTACGTTCTACTTGATGAGTCAGAGTACGAGCAGTTCAAACAGGGTCAACGGGTGTTCGAACCTCACTCAAACGCCACCCATATTAAAACGAATGGCACCGTAGCCTTCGAACTTGACTGAGCGAGCAATTTGCCAAACTACGAATACGAGAACGTGTGGCCGGCTACCGAGAGCACTGGAATCAGTCGCGTGGCGACTCGGACAAACTGACTGAATGGAGCCTAACCCTCTCTGAAGTCGCCTGTACTGTTTCACGAGCTATCGCGAGCAGTTCGACAGGAATGATCCCAGCTTCACCAGGAGCTTCGAGAGGTCGTATTTTTACCGGAGAGAATCGAGCCTTCGAGGGCGGGGATAGCTCACGAATTTAGAGCGGACTCTAATCCCCTGGCTGAAAACCACCTCGAAGGCTTGGAACCCTACAGTGAAATCGTAGGGTATCCCACCTACTGTCCTTATGTGGGATACCCAACGATCCCGACTACAAAGCTGAGGACTAACATGGCGATACCTCAAGAGGTGACCAGAAAGTGTAGTGAATGGCAATTACGCAAGGATAATGCTGTGATTTCGGTACAAAGTACTGCAGAGGCGGTCATAGTCGGATGATTTCGATTATGTCACAAGCCCAAAATACAAGACGTGAAAGAAATATGTACAGTTTAGCTCACCAAATTATGGCTCCAGTTTGGAGCATGAAAGATCCGACAAGGTGAGGCAAGTCAACCATGCAAGAGCTTGATCGACGGACGCTACTTCAGATGGGGGTAATGGGCGTTACAGCAGGAACAGGGCTCGGTAGGCTCGCTGGTCGTGGGCAGGCTATGAACATCAGTCATAGTCAACCTACATTCACCTCTAGAGCGTCAGCGATTAGTCCTCCAGACACATTTACCGAACCACTTTGGACTACACAGTTCGATGGATCAATTACCCAAACAGTCGGTGAGGGAGAACTCTACATTGTAGATTCATCACCGACTGACGGCGACCGGCTGTTGGCATTGAATATTCAAACAGGCGAGGAACGCTGGAGTCGTGCCATCTCCACTACCCAAAATCCAGTTACCGTCACTGCTGATAGAGTTCTTGAGATCGACCAATCCACAGTGATTGCCTACGAACGTTCGTCTGGAGAGCAACAGTGGACAGTTCAGTACCCTGGAGAGGTAGATTTCTCTTCATTGGTACTCCGAGAGGCAGGCGAGGAGACGCTTCTCATCACTAGCCGGGCAGAAGGTGCTACAGAGAAGCGACTCCTTGGAGTCAATACCACGACTGGTGATGTGCGCTGGGATAAGACAGTCTCACTTCCAGGAGAGTTTGTGGAAGCAACCCTTCCCTATTCTCCAGCAGACCCGGACATTTACGTAATGTTCGCAACGACGACTGGGCATCAGATTTTGGATCTTAATGCAACAACAGGCGAGGTAAACGAAACACATACAGTCCCTATAGCCGGACCAATCTCGTCAGGAAATCCCACGAGTTCCTTTTTAATCGAGGAATCTGAAGATTACCTAGTCGTTAGGAGTTTCGGACTGGTTAATGAGGGGGGGATAGTTGTGGTCCAAATTTTCTCATCATTCAGCGACGAACCGGACCTCGTACTGTCTGGCGTGAATGTTCACCAGATCGATAGCCGACCCGGTGAGAAAAAATATGTCGTTATAGACGACGAACGACTTCGTGGCGTCGCCTCTCCAAGTGGCGAGACTCTCTGGGAGCAGTCAATTAATACTGATGTCACTCAGCGTATTCGTAGCGGTACTACTTCAGATTTATTCTATAATTTACGATTCCCATCAACATCCACAGGCGAGTACGAGACTGAAATTGCTGCTCGGAGTGTAACGACTGGGGAAATTGAGTGGAGTCGTTCTGTAGCAGAGAATAGTGGTCAACCAAATATAGGATTTTATCCGGGTGATAACACGGTACTTGTAAGTCGTAATAACGGAGAATTCGTGTCCCTTGATACAACTACAGGTGAAGTGGGAGACTGGGCGATATCTCTAGCCAGTGAGGGAGACATCTACGATATTTATCAGCATAACGATGTTGTAGTCGCCTCAGCAGAGACTTTTAGTCAAGACCCAGCAAGCGCAACGTTATCCATCTTCCCAGCCCCGGATACGGTTCCTTCCGATTCATCACCTGACGGGGTTCTTGATGTGTCGCTTTCGGCATCACAAATTACGGCTGGAACAACGACTGATGTGACCGTGGCAGTGAGCGACAACACAACCGGCGACTCAGTGGAAGATGCGACAGTCTCAATATCCGATCTCAATCTGTCGGTGACGACGGATCTGAATGGTGAGGCAACCCTGTCGATAAACACTAACGATCCAGACGAATACACCATCTCAGTCAGTAAGGACGGCTACGCAGACACTACAACGACACTAACCGTGGAAGACAGCGAGAGTAGTGAGACGTCCTTCCAAGATGTGCTGGGAACAATTGGAGACTACAATTCTGGCAATGCATCATTCCAAGACGTACTCCAAGCAATAGCTGACTACAACGCGAACAACTGATGAAGTGTGATCTCAGCTACACCGAGAGCTTCGAGGGGTAGTATTTGACTCGGAGAGAAACGATCCTTCGAGGGGAGGGTAGCGAACGAATTTAGAGCGGGCTCTACTCCGCTGCCGTAACACCCTCGAAGGCTTACAGCTCCCCAGAAAAATCGTGGGGTATCTCACCTACTGTATCTATGTCAAACACCCAACAATCTCTACAACGACGCTGGTGACTGACGTGTCGATACCTGAAGGGTGCGGTGAAGCGGAGTAACCACGCATAGAGCGGGAGGAGAGATGACTTGGAGGTATATTAGCGCAGAGAATTTTTACTGTGCGATCTACTCGCTCTCTGACCAATTCACACGTCAAATCCGTTCCGCCTGAGGGCCTCTGCCAGTTCTCCATCAGGATCAGCCGCAAACTCAACCAACGAGGACTCTGGTCTTGTTGTCGTATAGAGATCAGAGTCAATATTCTCCGGAATTTCGTTTGTGTGTGAATTGTCTACAACCGCAACTGATATTGTTGGCCTTGTAGCCCCGTCTTCTGACTCGCTCATTAATTGATGGTACGAGAGAGCAACATTTGGCCTTTGGTATTTGAGTATAAACTGCTCTTTATCTCAAGAGTAACGACGCATAGAGGTGAGGCTGGAACAAGCCCTCCCTGATCGTTAACCGACTCTAAGGCTCGGTACCATCGATGAAATCACTGAGTGTCAACCATCTCGGCAACCAAGCTGACTACCGGTGCGACGAGCTTCGAGAGGTAGTGTGTGATTGAGCGAAACCACGCATAGAGGCGCCTGAAAGCAAGCATCTCCATGCGGTGAAATACCGGGTTGGGACATCACCTGGCGTATACGAGCGCATCATGAGTGGCTTGCTCTGCGAGATTGGTCGTCTGTGGTTCGAAATTGACGAAAGTGTGGAGCGAATCAGCCAGTCACTACACCGGCACATCGGTCACTGTAAACCAGTTTCTTCCAGAATTATGGGAGAGATAAAAAGTATCACTTGGTTGTGCTCAGCGCTAAATAATCACCCAAGGGTTATAGACACCCATGACAAAGGATAACAGGTATGGCCAAACCCGTCGAAAAGGTCGTCGGAAACGAACGCGACGAAAAATGGCGGCACGCGGTCAACACTGATACGTTCCAAGCGATTGAGTCATATTTCCATTCGGAGAAGGAGTATGAGTTCGCTGGGTACGATGTTCTTGAGCTCGGTCCGGAGCGTGAGAACGACTACATGGTGGTATTCCGCTTCGACGATGATAGGGAAGACACAATTCTTGAGGCGGTGCTCACCTTCCGTGATGACGGGCTCGTTGATACGAAAATCACACGAGATTTCATCTCCGATAATGAAATCGTTCGAACGGAGATCTTCGACGTCCAGAATGGCGACGTTGTGAAGCACAGAGAAGTGGAATAACTAACGTGCTGTTTTTCATGCGTTTTAGTGCGCCCTTTTCGGACCAACTAATATATACTTGGAAATGATTTTACCCTCACATGAGCAAATCGACAAAATGTTCTGCCTGCGAACAACTATATCAAGCTGCGGAGTACATTATTAACAATAAAATTGTTTCCGGGGTTGCTCAACTTGGAACAGCTATATTGTGTGGTGTTGCAGCGAATGGATTCACAGGGCCGGTCGGGGGTGGAGCTGCGGGATTTTCGTGTTCCAAACTTGCTGGAAAGGTAATCAGTCATATTCGACAGGACGGTTTTTCACAATCAGCAAATCAGGCTTGTCAATCCATCGGCCTGTGTCCATAATGTTAGCTATTTGTTTTCTATGCCCCTGTATTAGGCGGTTCGGGGAGATCTAAACAACGGGGAGACAGCCATCCAACATCCTCAATAGACAGCTACTGAGAGCGCCGAAATCAGTCGCATGGCGTCTCGAAGAAAGTGACTGCATGGGTTCCACTGGTGAGCAACCTCCGGTTGCGACATAGATGCTCCCCCGAATTTTCGAGAAACTGTACTTGAAGCCGGAGGGTAGGAATCCTTCGAGGGGGAGACCACAGACCAGTTCAGAGCAGACTCTAATCCCGACGCTGTAACACCCTCCAAGGCTTACAATTCTCTTTCGGAACTCTCCCTATACAACCCATTAGCAACACTTCCGTAACTCACTCCGGAAACTCAACGTGACCGAATGATCCAGCGTCTTCAAGGCAGATGTTCGTGTAGCACTTTATTTTTCCCTGTTTCCCTTCGAAGTGAATATAGCCTTCCTCGACAAGGTCGTCAAGTCGATACCTGATCGTTCGCCGACAAAATTCAGGGATAAGAGGATACACGTCTGTCGTCTTCCAGACGCTATCTTGCCAGCTATCAATCTGGGTGATCGCCTCAACGGTTTTTCGCATCCCCTTATCTCCACGAATCCATGAATGGATATTCGGGATTCGTTTCTCCACGGGAAACCACGGGGGAATTGCAGAGGTGTGCAGATACACGGTGGCTCCGCGGACTCCGTTTTCCTTCTCACGTCCGAAACGCATTGCCGCCTGCAACACTTCGTCGTGAACCAATGTGTGCATCACTTCGTTTCCGAAGGGACCAAAGTCTGTACGTGGACCTCGGAGGGGTTCTCCATTAGGATCATCTTTCCGTTCAGCGGATTCGCCTGCAAGGGCGGCCCACTTCTCAATCAGGTCATCTTCGGGGAAAGGACACCCCAATACGAGTCCCAAACGTTCCTTCCCGAAATCGTTCATGCCTTTCAGGTTGCAGTAATGCTCTACTGTCTCCGCCTCTGTGAGCTCGCTCAGACCTTCCGTTCGGTACTGGCGGATAGCCTTCTGAGAGCTAATGAGAGCGAGTTCTTCTCCCTCAGTCTGGCAGATCCCCTCAATGAGTGCCAAATCCTTCGGTGGCGATGCTCCTTTTTTACCCTGTATGGGCTTCCATGCGTCTGTCGTCTGCACGAAGCGATAGCCGAGAACATCCTGTAGATACGTTTCCCGTTCTTCATCATCGAGAAGGGAAAGGGACTGTATCTGCTCGTTAAGCACGACCTGCCACAGGGTTTCGTTAGGAGTTCCATCGAGTGCAACGACACTCTCAGCACAACTTAGGTCAGGAGGAAGGTGGAAGGTCCACTTGTTCTTTTTCGGATTACAGACCGCCACACGGCCATATCCAAGATCGGAGTATCCCCAATTGTTATCGAGTCGTTCCTCCTCTATGAGAGCCAATATTGCCATCGGAGCCAGCGCGTGAGCAGACGGATTCGGACTGCGTCGAACGTGTCCGTAATCATAGGTCCAACTGGGATTCTCCTTCCATGTCTCAATATGGTCCTGCACGTCCGGACTAGCCATTCGTCCGAGGAAGTCTCGATAGTCACGGAAGGGCAGTTGATCCTCGTAATCGTCGAGATAAGCCGAAACGATGGGTTCGATTCCGTCGTCGAACGTCTTCAGGAAGGCATCTTCGGGAAACTCATCGAAGGCAACGTATCTCCCCTTGATCCATTTCTCCGGGTATGCGTGCCGATACGTGCCGAGAAGAACATCGTACTCGGAGGGATCATCGTCTCGCTTCGAAATGAATGGACAGTCACCATCGGCTTGGCAGGGTGTATTGGGATGGTGATTGTGAAGGGTAACTCCGTTAAAACCCCGATTGTAGTCTCTCTGGAGTTCTTTCGCCGCGCCATCTATGGGTTCATATTCTTCGTCACTATTCTTCTCGAAACTCGCACAATCTCGATAGAATGATGGAATCCTCTTGTACGTCAGTCCGAACTCCTCACAATAGTCCTTGTACTCATTCAGAAGTTCGTGACGCGGAGCAAACACGGTCAGTAGCTGTCCCGTCTGTGCCGCCCACTTGATACTACCATAGCTTTTGCCCGATACAGGAAGTGCCTTAATGAGAGAAGTGTCGGGAGATTCGAAACCGCGATGAATTAGGTCATTTAGCCGGTTTCGTACTTCTTCGAGTGTGAGTTCATCTGTCGATTCAGTCGCTATAGATTGTTCTGCGAGCATAGTTGAAATGAAGGGACATACTGCGCGGAGTATACACCCACCTCCATGCTTCGGTGTCAGCCAACTGGATCACGTCAGCAACGGCTGGACAGAGGTTGACGCCCCGAGAATTACCTTCACTGTATAGACAACGTCCAGCATTATAAAGCCGGCGAAAACCGCAAGACAGCGTTGAATTTTTCGAGATTACACGGGCGTCTTCGCTGGTCGAACCCTTGGGGTTGGAGGCTCAAGATCCGCCGAAATAGCGGAGAGAAATCCGGCGGCGTATGTCACGGCGTAAGAAGCAGCCTCTACGTTCGGAGCGACTGGGTCATTTTTCAGTCTGCTCGATACACGGAGAGTTCCACCCACCTCGAAGGCTCAGTACTCGCGCGGGGTACTACGTGCTGGTCTTGTGGTAGAGATGACTATGTGCTACCGAACGGACGAAACCACTCTATCGAGTCTTCCCCAGATAGCGCATGAAGAGCGAGAGTGGTGACCGACGAATACGTATTCCCGGTGGCCGGCTCTCGGGGAGCGTTGATTTTCCGTTGGGTGGCACATAGTCATCTCAACCCGCCGGTCTACTCAGGAAAACAGTTCCGTTGGGTCAGTTTCCATGTGGGAACTCCTCGAATCCGAAGACTCCGAGAATGGAGTATGCTCTTCTTCGTACTCCGCCAGCACTTCCTCATTCTGTGCGATGAGGTATTCCAGCTTGATAGCGAGAGCGTCGATCTCGTTGGAAGGGTCAGTACCCATCTGGTATATGTTTTGAGCGTAGCGTTATTATTCTAAGGAATATTCAAGAAATTAACAGATTCTCGATATAAGTCAGATCCTATACGTATAAGTCGAAACACGCCACCACCTGCCGAAATTAGTGCTACGCAGGGATTTTCTGAGTACCATCGTGTCAGTTAATCCGATAGTTTTATGCCACTCGTGTACGTTTACACAAGTGTCGCAGATTGGGTGTACCCCCGAAATGCCGATTACGCGGCTTGTAGGGTTCAGCGCGAGCGTTTGACGCGAGCGCCCTTCCAAGCTCATGGCCCGGGTTCAAATCCCGGCCGGCGCATTTTCCGAACGAAGTGAGGAAAATCGCCCAGAGGGATTGAACCCTACCAGTCGCGCGCAGCGACCGTAGGGAGCGAGCACGTCTGGTTTTGGTTCAAATCCCGGCCGGCGCACTACGACCTGTTACTGCGCTCGCTTCGCTCGCTTGTAAAAGCTCGATCAGAAGCCAGCGGGCCTCCCTTCGGTCGGCTCTTGGCCCGTTCGCTCACGGTACCCGAACTCGACGGCCACACCGACACGGGCGAGTATCTCGTGTCCGACGGAAGAAGCCGTGACACGACGCTCGGCAGACCGCCGTGGCCCTACGTCCCGGCCGGAATCGGATCGCTCACAAAATATCATAATACATATACATCTTCCGAAGCCGGACCGATTGCTCCGACGGCGAATAGGGCGTCAAACACCACATACGAGCGCCGAGACACTCGTACTCACGGTACGGATGCCGATTTTTAGGCCGTGCGAAAAATTGTCTGACTACTGAAAAGTTTAAGACGGTGGCGCACGAAGTACCGGATGTAATGAACACCCAGAAGAACGTTCGTCAGAATGCGGGCACGGTCGGCGAGAACCCGGTGCGGCTGGACGAGGAGAAGACGGAACAGATCGTCGAGGCGCTGAACACGGACCTCGCGGACGCGTACGTCCTCTATCACCAGCTCCACAAGCACCACTGGAACGTCGAGGGCGCGGAGTTCCTCGACATCCACGTCTTCCTGCAGGAGGCGTACGAGGCAGTCGAGGAGGCGGCCGACGAAATCGCGGAGCGCCTGCAGGCCATCGGCGGCGTCCCGAACGCGAGCATGGGGGCGCTCACCGAAGCCTCGACGGTCGAACCCGAGGACGAGGACGTCTACGACATCCGCACGTCGCTCGCGAACGACCTGGAGATGTACGGCGACATCATCGAGAGCTACCGCGAACACGTCGAACTCGCAGAGGGGCTCGGCGACTACGCGACGGCACAGATGCTCCGCGAGCAGCTGATCGACGTCGAGGAACACGCCCACGTCCTCGACCACTACCTCGAAGACGACACGCTCGTCCTCGAATCGGCGACGAACTAATCTCCGACCCCCATCCTACTGCCGCGGCGAATCGGGCCGGTCGTCGGCCGACGCGGCGTCGGCATCGAGCAGCGTCGTCGCGAGTCTGTCGACGACGGTCGGGCTGATCGCCCCGACCAGCGTCATCGCCTCCCGTTCGTGGTCCGGCAGGTCGAGCACCTCGTCGAAAAAGCGCGAGAGCGTGACGTACGTCCCGTACAGGTCCGCCGCCCGTTCGCGGCCCTCCGCCGTCAACGCCGCCCCGTCGTAGGGTTCGTGCGCGACCAGTCCCCGTTCGTCGAGACGCTGGAGCATCTCGGTCGTCGCGGCGGGCGAGCGGCCGACGGCGTCGGCGACCGTCCCGGGCGGAACGGGGACGTTCCCGTGACGCTCGGCGCGGTACAGGACGAGGAGGTACTGGGGGGTGCCGGTCATCGTCCGCGACGCTCCTGGCGAGTGGGACACGCGTCGACCAGTCCGCGTCGGTTGGCCGCAGGCGCCACGGCTCACTCCTCCGTGTCGTCCGCGTCGTCCGTTTTCTCGTCCTCCGGCACGCCGAAGAAGCCGGCGTAGACGCCCGCCCACAGGCGCCCCCGGCGCCGTCGGGTGAGTCCCTGCACGGTCAGGCCCTCCGCACTAGGTGATCCCGGACGGCGCGTTGACAGTTCAGACACACCGCGTCGAGACGGGCGACCGTCGACAGGACGGGGTGATCGACCGGGAAGTCCGCGTAGAGACACGGCACGAGCGTCCGGTGGTCGATCCCTGCCCCCGAGTTCGGCGCGGTGGACTCGTCGAGAAACGCCTGTCGTCGGTGGGCGAGGTCCCGACAGCGGTCGCGATGGGTAGCGAGCGTCTCGTGGCGCACCCGGAGCGCGTCGAATCCGAGGTCGGTCAGCGGCGTCTCGTCCGCGTCGGCGAGCCGTCCGGTGACCGCCTCGACGGTCGACGCCGCGTCGCCGAGTGCCGACCGTTCGCGGTCGAGGGCGGCCACCAGCGTCTCGGCTTCCACCCGTCGGGCGTGCGTCTCCGCGACGATCGCCTTCTTGAGTTCCGCCGAGAACGGCACGTCCGTCGTCGGAGCGAGGGCGACGGCGATGCCGTCCGTCAACTCGGCCCGGATGGTCGAGAGGAGAGGCTCGGAGTCGTCCGTGTCGTCGAGGCTGTGGGGACGGATCGTCTCGGCGAAGGCGGTCCGGACGGTGCGACAGCGGTCGGCCGCGCCCGACTCGCCGTGTCGGCGCGGGCCGGCAGTGGCCGTGACGCCGGCCGCGGCCGACGGCGTCGGGTCAGTCGACAGGTCGGCGACGCGCTCGGCGAACGTCTCGACCGCCTCGCGCTTTCGCTCGACCGCCTCCCGTTCCGCACGGACGCGGGACTGCGCCGACTCGATGTGGGTGGTGACGGTCATCTCAGGCGTCGGAGCGAATCGGGGCACTGATCAGTCCGTTCGGTTCGGCGTCGGCGTCGAGAGCGAGCGTGAGCCGCCAGCCATCGCCGTCGTCGACGGCCCGGAGCGACGATGGGGGACGATCCGGGTGCCGTCGATAGAGACCGACGACGAGCGGGAGGACGGGGAGTCGGCCGCGCCGTGGGAAGAGCGCGTACTCGGACAGGTGGACGTCGACGGATCGGGTGCCTGCGTCGAGGTCGGCCGCCCACGGTGACTGACGATAGGCCCCGAGCAGGCCGCGACGCTGGAGGGACCCGAGAGTATCCGAGAGCGGGTCCTCGACCGGATCGACGGGCGCCAGGCGGGTCGCCGCGTCGGTGAGCACCCTGGCCTGTGCGGTCGGCGTCAGTCGTCGGTCGAGCGTCGTCGCCATCCGTTCGAGCAGGTACAGGCAGAGGCCGTCCGGATCGGCGAGGGCGTCGGCGACGGCGTCGTAATCGCTCGTGATCGCCCGCTCGGTGGCGTCGTGGCCGGCGTCCGAGAGCGTCTCGAACACGGCGGCCGCGACGCGATGACAGAACTCGACCAAGTCCCGGTTCGACGGCTGGGCGGCCGCACCGTCGAGAACGGGCGTGGAGAGCGTCCACGTGTCCGGGTCGGGGTCGGCCGCCGAGTCCTCGGTCGCCCGGTCGTCCTGACAGACGATCACGTCGAAGTGTGGATATCGTGGGTCGTAGCGCCGGAGGTAGGCGCGGTACTGCTCGACCGTTCGGGCGGCGGTGCGGGCGGACTCCCGATCCGGGAACCGAGCTCCCGCGGCGGGGACCGGTCGGTCGCCCGTGCGCCCGCAGACGAGGTAGTAGGCGCCGTCGTCGCTCGTGAGGGCGTCGATGCGAGTCCTGAGTTCGGCGAGCGTGTCGCCGATCATCGGTCGCTCACCGTGACTCGTCGTCGGTCGAGCGCCGGACCGCCGGCCCCGGCCCGAGCCGTCGGCACGTCCGCGGTGTCCGTTCCGGAACGGCCCACGACGACTGCGCCGCCGTCCGTGGTCGCAGCCCACCGCGTCGACGGGCCGCCGTCCGTGTCGTCGTTCGGCATAGGATTTAGGGCAACCTAAAAGAATAAAGCGCTTTCGGCTCGCCTAAATCACACCAGTCGACGAGCAGGCGCGTCGTAGCGGCGACGCTATCGGTCACTCGGCGGCGACGAGTTCAGCAGAATCGAGTCACTTCAGGACGTACTGGCAGGCGCCGTCCCGTCCGTTGTCACAGAGTCGTTCGAGCGTGTGGCAGGCGCGTTCGTTACCGTCGCTGCACTCCTCGCGGAGCAACACCATGTCTTTCTGTTTCATACGTTGTCTCGTACCATGCTAACAATTAGCAATGTATTTACGCTTATCGATCGGGCAACGTTAGCCACTATCTCGGACGGCGACGCGACTCGTGGGTCGAGAACGATATGAATGTGGACGGCGGGATTGCCCGGCGTTCCGCTCCGGGGAGTCCCGGTCGCCTCCTCCACCCCGCGATCCTTCGAGCGACGGGCGTCCGGCGGTGGGCTGCTCGCTTCCGCGCCTGACCCGGTGCCACCGACGAACCGCGACGGAGCGTCCCTGCGGATGCGCGCCGCGGACCGCTGTCCCCGAAGGACGAGGCTTCCACGTTGGCTCCCGGGGCCCGAACCGGTCTGACCGGACGCCCCCGAGTTCGGTCCCCGCTCAAGACCGTAGTGCGGGTGGGAGAGCAGGGCCTAACTGCCCGACCTAGTCCACTCTATCGTATGCCGGTTCCTCTTAAGGGCCTTTCGACTCACCGGCCGTTCCATCCCTATCGTTTGACAAGCCAGCGGATAGAGACGCTACACGATGGTCGATCCTTCGGTCGCTCCCCTCAGCGAGATTGTCCTGCGCCTCCTCCTCGCGGCCGGTCTCGGGGCACTCATCGGGCTGGAACGGGAGCAAAGCGAGTCGGGCGGATCGTTCGCCGGAAGTCGGACGTTTCCGCTGATCGCCCTCTACGGAGCGCTCGTTCAGGCGTTCTTTCCGGCCGTCCTTCCGCTCGTCGTCGGCACACTCGTCGTGCCACTCACCGTCGCGTACGTCGGGAAGATCCGGTACGAGGGCGATATCGGATTGACGACGCTCGTGGCTGCCCTCGTCACGATCGTCCTCGGCGCAATGACGACGCATTCGGATCGGGGTGCGGTCGTCGCGATCATCGCTGGGGGCGCCGTCACGGTCCTACTCTCGGTGAAAGATCCGGTACACGAATTCGTCGATCGGATCGAAGAGAGCGAACGCCGGGCGTCGGCGAAGTTTATCCTCGTCGTCCTCGTCGTGCTCCCCGCACTACCGAATCGGTCGCTCGATGCCTTCTACGGGCTCAATCCACGATTCGTCTGGTTGATGGTCGTCTTCGTCACCGGCCTCGGATTCGTGGCGTACCTGCTCGGACAAACGCTCGGCCCCGAACGGGGTATCGCCCTCACTGGGATCGTCGGGGGATTCGTCTCCTCGACCGCAACGACGGTTTCGATGGCGGAGAAGACGACCCGGAACGCGGCGCTGCATCACGTCTGCGCATTCGCGGTCGTCACCGCCTCTATCGTGATGTTTCCGCGAGCACTCATCGAGATCGCAGTCGTCAACCCCGACTTGCTCCCACACGTCGCACTACCGCTGGGAGGGATGACTACCGTGGGTGTGATCGCTGCCGTGGCGCTGTACTGGCGGACTGCCACCGACGAGACGGTCGAACCGGACACGCTCACGAACCCGTTTCGCCTGCGGCCGGCCCTCCTCTTCGGAGCCATCTTCGCGACCGTGTTGCTCGTCGCCGACTACGCCAACGAGTGGTTCGGCGCCTCGGGGGTGTACGTGACCGCGTTCTTCTCCGGCCTCGCCGACGTCGACGCGATGACGATCACGCTGAGTCGACTCGCGGCGGAGGGGACGGTCTCGACGCAGGTCGCCACGACGGGCATCGTCATCGCGGCCATCGCGAACACATTCCTCAAAGCCGTGTTGGCGTGGCTTCTCGGGACCCACCGGTTGGGGTGGCTCGTGTCTCTCGTGCTCGGTGTCGTCGTTCTGAGCGGCCTGGCCTTTCTCGTCGTGTGAACGCCCCAACTCCGGGTGCTCGACCGAGCGGCCGGACGGCGTCGGCGCGGCAAGTCCAGCGCCTCAGAGCACGGCCCGCGCGTACAGCGCGGCGGCGGCGGGGATCACCGCCGTCACGACGACGACGTACCACCGGTGATCGACGATCCACGACGCGGGAAAGCCGAAGAGTGGCTGAAGCGACACCGAGGCCGCCCACAGGAGGGCAACGAGGAGGGCGACGACGCCGAGGGCGAGGGCGATGCCTGCGGCCGTCGTCGGGTCGGTCCGACCGCGCACGCCCGCCAGGAAGACCACGGCGCCGACGAGGGCGAAAAAGAGAACGGCGCCGACGCCGAGGGGGCCGGCGGCGTAGTACCGGCCGAGCTGTGGTCCCCAGCCGGTGGCGACGAGATAGGGGAGGGCGAGCGTGACGACGACGGCGAGACAGCCGGCGATGCCCAGGGCGGGCGCGGCCTGCTCCGTTCGCATACCCCATCCTCCCCCCGCCGGCGGGTTAAATCGCTCGTATCGCCGCCGAGGCGGCGGGGCGATGAGCAAGGAATTTAGTCGCGCGCGCTCCAGTGAGGCCAACGTGACCGACATCCACACGAACCAGCGCGTCGCGATGCTCGCGGACGCGCAGAACCTCTATCACTCGGCTCAGAGTCTCTACTCCCGCAACATCGACTACTCGGCGCTCCTCTCGAAAGGCGTCTCCGAGCGCGAACTCGTCCGCGCCATCGCCTACGTCATCCGTGCCGACTCACCCGAGGAGGAGCGCTTCTTCGAGGCGCTCCAGGACATCGGCTTCGAGACCAAGATCAAGGACATCAAGACCTTCGGCGACGGCACGAAGAAGGCCGACTGGGACGTCGGCATCAGCCTGGACGCCGTGACCCTCGCGAACCACGTCGACGTCGTGGTGCTGTGTACCGGCGACGGCGACTTCTCCCGGCTCTGCTCGCATCTCCGCCACGAGGGCGTCCGCGTCGAGGTGATGGCCTTCGGCTCCTCCACCGCCGACGAACTCGTCGACGCCGCGGACTCCTTTCTCGACCTCTCGGAGCGCGAAGAGACGTTCCTGCTTTAGTCCCACTCGTCGTCCAGCACGCGCTCCTCGACCGACCGTCCGTTCAGCCGGTAGAAGGCCGTGGCGTAGGTGTGCCGGAAGGCGAAAAACAGCGCCGTCGTCGCCGCGGAGACGAGCGAGAGCGCGACCACCTCGGGCGTCGAGAGGCCGAGGCCAACCCCGCCGCCGAACAGTTCGCCCATCCCCGGCGTTCCACCGGCGCCGGGACCACCCGGACTCATCCCGCCGCCGATGGGTCCGGGCGTCTCGCCCGACCCCGCCCCGCTCGTCAGGAAGCGGTAGGCGGCGAACCCGGAGACGGGAAGCGCGGCGAGACCACCCAACACGACCGTGACGACGCTGTAGCCGAGCGTGCTGGCGACGTTACTCCGGACGAAGTCGACGCTTCCGGTGACGGCGTCGACCGGCCCCGCGTCGTCGACGACGACGACCACGGGGTAGAACTGGACGAGAAAGAGGACGACGAGGTACGCGAGCGCGAGGACGACACCGAGGGCCGCACCGGCGAGGCCGACGGGACCGACCGAGCCACCGGCGGCGACGACGGTGACGAGGGCGAGCACGAGGAAGGCGATGCCGAACGCCAACTGGATGCCGAACTCGACGAGGGTCGCGAGCAGAAGGTCGACGTACCGTCCTTTGCCCGTCGCGGTGAACGCCCCGACCGACGCGTCGCCGTCGAGCGCCTCGCGGGCCATCCCGACGACGCCGGCGACGACGAAGGGCGTGAGAAAGAAGGTGAGCAACTGGAGCGCCGCCGGGGCGAGCGGCACCGAGGCGAGTTGGAGGGCGCGCTGTGGGAGGACGACCAGCGCGTAGGCGAGACCACCGAGAAAGAGGACGGGGTTGCGCGAGAGCGCGTCGACCGCCGTCCGGAGGGACTGAACCGCTGACATACCCATGGAGGGGTGTACCGAACACATAAAGCTGGTGAGATGCCCGGACGGCGGGGCCAACGTATAACCCGTCGCTCGCCGACGACCACCCATGCGCGTCAGCGTCATCGGTGGGAGTCGCGTCGACGAGGCCACGGCGGAGCGGGCGCGGGCGGTCGGCCGCCTGCTCGCCGAGCGAGGGTACGTCGTCGTCTGTGGCGGCCTCGGCGGGGTCATGGAGGCGGTCTGTGCCGGCGCGAGCGAGGCCGGCGGCGAGACGGTGGGCATCCTGCCGACGGCCGACCGCCGCGACGCCAACGAGTACGTCGACACCGCCGTCGCGACGGGGCTGGGACACGCCAGAAACGCGATGGTCGTGATGAACGGCGACGCGGTCGTCGCTATCGACGGCGGCGCCGGGACGCTCTCCGAACTCGGGTTCGCCGGCGTCTTCGACCGGCCGGTGGCCGGTCTCGGCACCCACGACGTCGCCGGCGTCGAGGCCGTCGACACACCCGAACAGGCGGTCGACTACGTGGCGGCCGCGCTGGAGGGCTAATCGAGCGGGACCTTCAGATCGATCACCGGACTGCCGTCGGCCATGTCCACCCCGCGAAGGTCGAGGCGGCCGGCCGTGGGGTCGACCGTCTCCACGGCACACTCGGTGACACAGACCGGGTTCGGCCGCGCGGGCGAGCGGGAGGTGAAGACGCCGCGGCCGGGGTCGCGATCCAGCGTCAGCACCGACCGGTCGGCGCGGTCGGCCCACCAGACCACCACGACCCGGTCGCCGTCGAAGCCCGTCAGCCCCTCGCGGTACGCCGGATCGACATCGAGGATACCCTCGGCGTCGTCGCGGAAGCCCTGCCGGGGCGCCTCGCTCGTCGTCTCGAAGGGGGTGTGGACGGTGCCGATGGGGTCACACTCCATGGAGAGCGGAAGAACGGGAGGGGAGAAAAGCGTGGGGAGCGATCACCAGGTGCCGTGGAACGTGTCGAACGAGAGGGAGTCGAGGGGTTCGTCGCCGACGGCGATGCGGTACTCGCCCGGCGTGAGCATCGGTTTGTGGAACTGCGGGCCGTCGTCGGTCGTGATGCGCGGACAGCCGGTGTTGACGAAGGCGTCCATGTCGAAGTTGCGGAGGCGGTCCGGCGTCACCTCGTCCATCGTGATGAGGTAGGCGTCGTCGTTGTCGTTGACGATCTCCTCCGCCATCTCCCAGCGGCCCTGTCCGATCTTCGTACAGAAGATGACGCCCCACTTCTCGGCGTCCATCGCGCGGTGGACGGCGCCGTAGCGCTGCTTCATGAACTTCTCCGTGTCGGCGACGGTGACGACGTTGTTGACGGGGTCGGCGATGACGACCTTCTTGTCCGGATGCTCCATCGCCAAGCCGAGCGGGTGGAACTTCCCGCCGCCGACGTAGAGCACCTGATCGGCGTCGATGTCCGCGGAGGCGTAGTTACAGCCGAGCACCTGCCCCTCGTGGGTGAGACGGTCGTCGCCCTTCCGGGTGTGGACGGTGTAGCCCTCCGATTCGAGCCACGACTTCATCTCCCCGAAGCGGTTCATGTGCTGGGCCGTGGTGACGAGACCCACGTCCTCCTCGGGCAGTTCCGCCAGCGCATCCTCCATCATCGGGAAGGGGTCGACGTTGGAGAAGAGGGGGACGTAGATGATCTTCTCGGACTCCTTCATCGGCGAGTGGCCGAAGTGGACGAACACGTCCGTCCGGCGCATGAGGTAGGTGTCGAGGTCGCAGGCGCCGTAACAGGGCTGGCCCGAGAGCATGTAGGTCACGTCGTCGTCGGTGAGCGCGCGGAGGTCGTCGGCGACGGCGGGACCGCGACGCTTCAGCCCCTCGGGGAACTGGAGGCCGACCTTCGTGGCGTTCCGTTCCTCGACCGCCTCGACGATGCGGTCGAGTTCGTAATCCCACTCCCGGTCGTGTTTGAGGGACATGCCGGTGTTCCGGAGGTCCCCCTCGGTAGACGCGTCCTGACTCATTACCGCTCCGTTGCCGGCGTGGGCGGTTAAGGTCCGCGCTTCGGGGTGGCGCGTCGGACGGGTTCTCGTACGCCAGTACCGGTGGGTCGCCGAGAGGGTCGGGCGAACCACCGGTGAACCGTTACAGTATCAGTTCGGCGTGGTCCGCCCG
Source organism: Haloplanus rubicundus (assembly GCF_003342675.1). Classification (NCBI taxonomy): domain Archaea; kingdom Methanobacteriati; phylum Methanobacteriota; class Halobacteria; order Halobacteriales; family Haloferacaceae; genus Haloplanus; species Haloplanus rubicundus. The sequence goes on from NZ_CP031148.1 coordinate 2,540,843, forward strand.
GTGATCCCCGACACCCGCTCGACCGCCTGCGGCGCCAGGCGCTCGGAGTAGCCCGCCGCGAACGCCACGAGCAACAGGAGCGCCGGGGTGAGCGTCCCACCGTCGACGACGTCGATCACGCCCGCGGTGAGACCGAAATACAGCGCGACGGCCGAGAGGCTACCGATGAACACGCGGGCGAGCACCACCCCGAGCGGCGTGAAGTTCTGCGGGACGTTCGTCGACGTGGCGGTCTTCGACGCCGAGCGCACGCCGAACAGGGCGGCGCCGAGCGCACCGACCAGCGGGACGTAGAGCACGAACGTCGGGAGCGTCACGTCCGACGCCGCGAAGGGGTTCACCTGCGTCACGCCGAACAGGAACACCGTCAGCGCGACGATGCCGAGTCCGAGCAGGTAGCGCAACTGGCGCTGGAGGTAGCGGCGCTTGGCGTGGTTGTTCTGGTTCGCCTCGTCGACGAGGTATCGCGCCCGGATCACCGCGTGCACCGACGGGTCCCGCCGAACCTGCCCGCTCCGGTCGAGGAGGAGGTCGGAGACGGCCTCGCGCCGCCACCCGGTCAATCGATCGGTCGCCTGGCGGTGAATCTCCACGGCGCGCTCCCGAACGAGTTCCGACTCCCCGTCGCGCAGTCGGTCGTACGCCTCGTAGCCGTAGAGGTCGACGCGCCGCGCCGCGTGAAAGCAGACCCACGCCTGATCGATGTGGCCGTGCTGGAGATGTCGCGCGGACTTGTCGAGTAGCGTCTCGACGTGCGTCACGAAATCCCGGTCGACAGCCGGTTCGTCGCCTCCTCGCGATGCTTCGAGACGGTCCAGTTCGTCCAACAGCGCACCGAACTCCGCACAGTACGCCGACAGCCGGCCGTCGAGGCGGTCGTACGCCGCGCCGCTCCCGCGGTCGTGCCACCAGTTCCGCACGCGCGCCGCGGGACCCGGCGTGTCCCGAGGTTCACACCCCTGCAAGGAGCGATGCTCGTCCGTCTCCGCCGTGGCCTCGTCGCTCATACACCAATACAATGACACTTGAAGGGATAGCCCTTCCCCTGATACGGAGTATTGTACCCGGTTACCGGTGGGTCGCCGAGACGGTCCGGTGACCCACCGGGACTGACTTCCAATACCCGTATCAGAACAGGGGATCGAGGCCGTCCTCGTCGCCGTCGCCGCTCCACGTCAGGTCGTGCAGGCCCTCGGGCCCCTCGGATTCGATCTCCTGCATCCGGCGCTGGGCCTCGACTGCGACCCCTTTGAGTTCCTCGATCCGGGGCACGTCGGTGACCCCCGAGAACAGCACGACTGCGGCGACGTAGTCCGAGTCGAGGGGGTAGTCGCCGCCGCGGACCTCCATGCTTCCCGTCGTTTCTTCGAGCCAGCGCCGGGCGCGTTCGATCCCGCGGCGGTCGAGATACTCCGGGGGGCCGGCGACGACGAGGAGGGCGCGTTCGGCGCCCGCGAGTTCGCAGGGGAGGGTGAGCCGTCCGAGCGCGGCCCGGCGAACCGTCGACAGGACCCGGTTGGTCGCGTCACCCACGTCCGGTGCCGGCTTCCGTCTGGCAAACAGGCGCGCTTTCGGGCGCTCGACTGCCGTCGCGGCGTATCCGACCGTCGATATCCCGCCGCTTCCGAGGGTGTTGATGATCTCGCTGGCGTCGACGACCGACTCGCCGACCGCCTGTCCCTCCGTGATTTCGCCCGCGGAGAAGAGTACGCCGAGACGGCGGGCGATCTCCACGTTGAGTCGGTCGTAGCCCGTCCGGAGGCTCTCGCCGCTCTCCCGCCACGCGTCGTTGTCGAACAGGATCAGGTTGTCCACCTGCTCGACGAACGTCAGGAACGAGCGGGCGGCGTTGAGGGCGTAGATGCTCCCCTCCGTCCGGCCAGGGAGGATACCCAACCCGTAGACGGGTTCGGCGTAGCGCCGCCGGAGTTCGCGGGCGACGACGGGCGCGGCGCCACTTCCCGTCCCACCGCCGAGACCGGCGACGACGAGGAACGCGTCGATTTCGTGGACCGCCACCTCGTCGACGGCACCCATCACTTCGTTGATGTCCTCGCTCGCCACCTCGGCACCGAGTTCGTTGTCTGCACCGGTCCCGTGGCCCTTGAGTCGCGCCCCGCCGATCAGGATCCGGTGGTCGAGGGGAGTGGCGTCGAGACCGACGAGGTCCGCCCGGGCCGTGTTGACCGCGATGGCGTCCGCGACGAAGCCGACGCCGGCACGGCGGTCGTACTCCATGAGCGCCTCCATCACTTTCCCTCCGGCCTGCCCGACGCCGACGAGCGCGAGTTTCATGTGCGCGATGTGTACGTGAGGCGAAAGTATGAATCGCGGGGGTGCGCATAGGGATCATCGAAAGTCAGCAGCGATTCTCGCCGAGACGGTCCGGTGAGAATCGCTGGACCGTTACGATACCCCCCTATCATACGGGTTGTTGTACCTGTTTACCGGTGGTTCACCGAGACGGGTCGGCGAACCACCGGTACTGACTTACAATACACCGTATCAGTCGGTACTCCGCGGCTGGCGTCGCGAGAAGGTTTTTGCGAGGGAAGAGCGCTCCGAGAGCGGTCTTCCGCATCTTCCGGCGTGAACCGGGCGATGCGAGGGAAGGGATTTGAACCACGGTCGGACGTGCGTCCTCCCTGCTTCAAATCCCCTCGTGCATCTCGCTCGGCCCGTGGTGGGGCCTCGCTACGATGCGAGGGAAGGGATTTGAACCCTTGGACCTCTACAGGAGCGGATCTTGAGTCCGCCGCCGTTTCCAGGCTTGGCTACCCTCGCACGCGGTCCTCGCTTGTGCGCCCCGGTATTTGCGTCCTGTGGTTTCTCGTCCGGCGACTGTCGGGGTCCGACCGCGCCGACGGCGGCGTTCGGGAGACCGCCCGCCGGACACGTGCTCCGTCCGTCCCCCACGAGAGCCGACCGTCGGCATCCCGACACGTTTTCACCGTCCCTGCCCTCCGCGGAAGCATGGCCACGACGGTCGACACACCCGACGCGGACGAGGCGTGTGCGTACTGTGAGTCGCGGATCTTCGACCACGACCCCATCTGTGTCCGCGACTGCGACGACGACTGTGGCTCGCCCACGTACTTCTGTAACTACGCCTGCCTCTCGGCGTACGTGGACGAACACGACCTCACCGCGGGCGACGCGTGTGAGTGGCCCCCCGACGAGGGCGACCGTTGCTGATCGAGGGCATCCGCCCGTGGTCGCGTTCGCCGTCCGGGACGGCCGCCGAAACGTTTATGTGGATTGGTAACGTACACCAAAGTCCGGGTGGAGTCACGGGGACTCACCGGACGACTGCATCGCTCCGAACGGAGTGACGCAGACGAGAGGTACAACCGAAGCCCCCGTAAGAGGGGAACGAGGTACACGCCTCGACGGAGGACCGCAGCGACCCGATTCCCGGCCGCCATGGCGGCGGGGCGCGAAGGCCAAGTACCGGACCGCGTGTGAATGCGGTTCGGGAACCTGGGGAACCAGCAGGGCCGTAAGGGTCGTGGAAAACGTCTCCCGTCCGGGTCCAAACCGGGACTTCTCCCGATTCGTTTCTACCGCCGAGTCACGACACTACCGATACGTACGGTTAAGACGACGCACGTCGAACGCTCGCCGAGAGCGATGCCCGAGCCGTGCCGGACGCTGCAGAACGCCCTGAACGCACTCGACGACGTGTTCTACGTCTACGACGAACGCGGTCGGTTGATCTTCTGGAACACCCGCCTGAACGAACTCTTCGCCCTGGACGACGAGCGGATAGCGGAAATGCGGCCCGTGGACTTTTTCGTCGACGCCGACCGGCCGGCAGTCGAAGCCGCAGTCCAGCGAATCTTCGACGAGGGGGAGACGGTCGTCGAGGCGTGGGCCGATACGACGGAAGGACGGATTCGCTTCGAACTCACGGGGCGGAAGCTGACCGACGACGGGCACACCATCGGGTTCTGTGGCGTGGGTCGCGACGTGACCGACCGCCGCGAGCGGGAGCGGCAGGTCGCGGCACAGAACGACCGCCTCACGCAGTTCGCGACGATTCTCGTCCACGACCTGCGAAACCCGCTCGCCGTCGCCACGGGGTATCTCGACCGCTACCAGGCCGACGGCGAACCCGCGGACATCGAGCGTGTCACCGACTCGCTGGAACGGATCGAACGCATCGTCGACGACGTACTCACCGTCGCCATGGAGGGGCAGGCGGTGATCGACGCCCGACCGGTGTCGGTCGGCGACACCGCCCGGAGCGCGTGGGAGATGATCGACGCCAGCGACGCCAGCCTCGACGTGCAAACGACGCTCGTCGTCGACGGCGACGAGTCGCGGCTCCAGCGACTGTTCGAGAACCTGTTTCGAAACAGTGTGGAGCACGGTTCCACGGACGACCGACACAAAAGCGGCGACGAGGGCGGCGAACACGCCGGGCCGTCGATAGCCGTCACCGAGACGGGGGCGGGCTTTGCCGTCGCCGACGACGGACCCGGCATCCCCGCCGCGGAGCGTGAGCGAGTGTTCGACCCCGGAGTCACGCAGTCGGAGGACGGCACGGGGTTCGGCCTCTACATCGTCCGGACCATCGCGGAGGCCCACGGCTGGACGGTGGGCGTCACCGAAGGGGAGCGTGGCGGCGCGCGCTTCGAGTTCACGACGACGCCGGTGGGCATGCCCGGCGACGGCGGTCCGTGAGGACTGATACGGTGTATTGTAACTGTGTACCGGTGGTTCGCCGGGGCGTCTCGGGGTACTGACTCACAATACGCCGTCCGAGAGCCGAGGGCTTTTATCACTCGTCACCTAAGAGCTGCCGAATGTTCGACGACACGGGTCGACGGCGATTTCTCCAGCTCGCCGGCACGGGAACCGCCGCCTCGATGGCCGGCTGTAGCGCACTCTCGAACCACAACGGCGGCGCCGGGGGCGAGGAGACGGAGTCCGCGACGGTGACACTCGCCGTCCAGCCCGACCAGCAGTCGCTCCAGGAACTGCAGTCGGAGATTCAGTCACAGGTCCAGTCGGGCGAACTCGACCGAATGCAAGCACAGCGGGAGTTCCAGCAGCGACGGGCCGAACTGACACGGAACGCCGTCGACGAATTCCGGAACCGGACGGGCAACGTCTCGGTCAGCGTCGACGACACCGTTTCCCAGTTCGGCGTGATGCGCGTCTCCGGCGACCCCGCGGCCCTGATCGAGACGCTCTCGTTCGAGGAGGTGAGTGGCCTCTTCCCGGCCTCCGCGTTCGAGCAGGCACAGGCACAGGCGGGCACGTCGACGGCCTCGGGCACCGAAACGCCGACCGGATAGGCCGGTCATACGGATTAGTGTAAGTCATTACCGGTGGTTCTCCGGACCGTCCCGGCGAACCACCGGCGAACAGTTACACTAATTCGTATCAGGCGTCCACCGCGCCCACGTCCGCGACGGCGTCGGCGACGTCCTCGCCCCACGCCAGCAAGGACTCGTCGCCGCCGAAGGGTGCGACCACCTGCAGTCCGAGGGGCAGGTCCCCGACCCGACCGCAGGGCACGGTGAGCGCCGGGACGCCGGCGTTGGTCCACGGCAGGTTCATGATCGGATCGCCGGTGTCGTCGATGCCTTCGGGCGCCGGACCGGGGGCGCCGGGCGAGATCAGCAGATCCACGCCGACCTCCCGGGCGTGTTCCCCGATGCGTTCGCGCAGGTCGAGGCGGGCGGCGCGAGCGTCGGCCAGTTCGTCGACGCCGACCTCCCGTCCCTCCTCGATCAGGGCGGTCGACTCCGGGGCGTACCGGTCGCCGTAGGCGGCGTGCCACTCGGCGTGGGTGAGCGCGAACTCCGCGGCGGCCAGGGCGTCGTGGTTCGCGTTCACCGCGTCGATGTCGTCGAACACCGACACGCGTCGCACCTCGTAGCCCGCGTCGCTGAGGGCGTCGGCGCCGGCCTCGACGCCCGCCCGCCCGGCGTCGGTCGCCTGGTCGAGATACGGTCCCTCGACGACGCCGACGACCGGCGGCGCGTCGGGGTCGACCGGCTCCCACCCGTCACAGAGCACCGCGGCCGCCCGCGACGCGCCGGCCACGTCGGCGGTGAACGTCCCGACGTGATCCACGGAGGGGGCGAAGGGGACGACGCCGTCGAGGGGAATCCGCCCGTAACTCGGTTTGAAGCCGACGATGCCGCAGAAGGCCGCCGGCCGGATCACGGAGCCGACGGTCTGGGAGCCGAGCGCGAGCGGACACATCCCCGCGGCGACGGCCGCGGCCGACCCGCTAGAGGAACCGCCGGGCGTGTGTCCGAGGTCGTTCGGGTTGCGCGTTTTCGGCGGGTCGAAGTAGGCGAACTCGGTGGTTCGAGCCTTGCCGAAGGTGACCGCGCCGGCGTCGCGGAGGCGGGTGACCGCCGCCGACTCCGCGTCGGTGATGGCCGCGGGCGGGACCGACGACCCGGCTGCGGTGAGGTAGCCGTCGACGTGGAAGATGTCCTTGACCCCGACGGGGACGCCGAACAGCGGCGGCCGGCTCGCGGGGTCGTCGTGGCGGGCGTCGAGCGCCGTCGCCTCCCGGATCAGTCGGTCGCGACGACCCGGTTCGGGGAGCATGGCGCCGACGTCGTCGTCGACGGCGTCGAGTCGGTCACACAGGTCGTCGACCAGCGCCGTCGGTCGGCGGTCGCCCGCCCGGAGCGAGCGAGCGAGCGGGGCGAGCGGCTGGGGATCGGAGTGCATATCCACCTACCGGATGCCCCGGCGCATAATCCTTCGGGAGGGGGAAGTTCGCCCGGCGCCGAGCGGGGTCCCGCTTAGCGATTGCGACCGACGGGAAACGCCACCCGGTCGGGTGCGTCGGCGAAGCGGTCGAGGATGTCCCGGTACAGGGCGTTGCGCGCCCGTGTCCCGCGGCGCGGGTGAACGAGATAGCGCAACCGGAGTTCGACCCACGACTCCTTCTGGACGACGTTGACCGTCGGGCGGTCGTTCACGTCGAGTTCGACGGGCGTCTCGGCGAGGCGCTCGCGGTACTCCGCGACGCCCGCCGCCATCTCGTCGCCGAGGTGGTCGACGGCGGCGTCGATCATCACGTCGGCCGCGAAGTCGAGGTCCGTCTCGTAGGCCACCTGCACCGAGAGTTCGTTCCAGACGTGCGGGACGCCCTCCCCGTGGAAGTTGACGACGTGCGAGGAGAGGACCACGCTGTTGGGGACGGTGACGATGCGCCCCGAGGGCTGGTTGCTGGAGACGAGGTCGCCGTCGATCTCCCACACCTCCGTCACGAAGAGGTCGATGGAGGCCACGTCGCCGCGGGTGCCCTCGATGGCGATCCGGTCGCCCACGCCGTAGGGGCGCTTGATGACGATGTAGAACCAGCCGATCATGGAGGCGAGCGCCCCCTGGAGCGCGAAGGTAATGGCGAAGCCGACGACCCCGAGCGAGAACAGGACGCTCACCCAGTCGCGGGTGACGACGCCGAAGCCGGCGACGAGCCCGAGGGCGCCGAAGACGAGCCGGAGGACGTTCCGCACGTCGTGGCGGCGGCGCTTGCTCGCGGTGTGAGCGAGGAGGAACCCCCCGACGAGTCGGTACCCCCCGTACGCCGCCAGGACGACGGCCGCGACGGACAGCACCAACAGCGCCGGCGGGCCGATGGCCACCCCGAACAGGGTCTCGTCGACGCCGAATCGGCGCACGACGCGGGAGCCGGCGTAGAGGGCGACGGCGACGGCGAGGGCGAGGGGACCGGTGTACCGCATACCCACACACCGTCATCCGCGGTAGAAAAACCCGGGGAAGGGCCGACCCCGCTTAGCCGGCTGTGCGTCGACGATATCACTCCGCCGACCGCTCCGGCGTCCCCGTCCCGTCGAGCGAGAGGGGGTCGCCCTCCCAGTCGACGTCGAGGCGGTGTCGGGAGAGATACGGCGCGATGTCGGTCCGAGTGACTAGCCCCAGAGGGCGGCCGCCGTTGCCGGACTCCGGTCGGGCGTCCGGGACCCCCGACTCCGCGCCGTCCACGACGGGGAGACAGGTTACGCCCGCGTCGCGCATCCGGTCGGCGGCGAGACCGACCGGCGTGGTCGGACTGATCGTCACCACCGGCGACGACATGAACGAGTCGACCGTGGGGTTCCCGCCTCCCTCGGCGACGACGGCGACAACGTCCGATTCGGTGACGATGCCCTCGACGCCGTCGCCCGCGGCGACGACGACGGCGTGGACGTCGGCCCGGCGAAGGTGGCTCGCGGCTTCGGCGGCCGTCATGTCCGGCGAAACGGTCGGGACGGCCTCGGTCATGACGGCGGAGACGGGAACGTCGATCATGGATCGATAGTTTCACTGAATCTACTAATAACTACTGTAAGAATTTTCGATATAACAGGTTTCAGCTTATATATGAACACTAAATCTGCTCTCGATATCGTTACTATACACCAAATAGACCGAAAGTAACAGTATTATTGTTTTATCTCTGTCGATGCGTCCAGCGTCGCAGTGCGTCCCGACGACCGAGAACATACATGCTGCCGGGGCGAGAGGACGACGTATGCCTCGGCCCGCCCTCCAGCACGCGCTGCTCGGCGTCGGCATCCTCTGTCTGCTCGCCGCCACCCTCGTCGGCGGCGGGGGACCGGCCGACCCCGACTACGTCCACCACGTCGAGGTGGCGTCGGACGACGAGTTGGCGTACGGACTCACGTACGACGCGAGCGACGTGGTGGCGTACGAGAACCTCTCGGCCCGCGGCCGGACGGTCTTCGACCGCGCCCGGGCCGACTCGCCGTACGTCGTCGGAAACGAGTCGGCGACGGCGCCGGACTTCTCGTACACGAGCGACCACGTCGCCGTCGGCCAGGGACTCTACCCCGTCCGGTACGAGGGGACGGTCTACTCGCTCCGGACCGAACGGGAGAGCGGGGACTTCAACGTCGCCGCGTTGTTCGTCGGCATCGCGCTCCGTGGACTGGGCATCGTCCTCGTCGTGTTCGGCGTCCTCCTCACCGGGTGGCGGCGGTATCGGCGGGGCGCGTCGTAGCCGTTGCCACTCCTCAGCCGTCGCCCACGGCCGGTGTCGACGGCCCGGCGACCTGCGCCTCGCGGCGATGGAGCCAGAGGCCGGCGACGACGGCGAGGAGGGCCGCCGCCGTCGCGATACCGAAGGCGACGCGGTAGCCGGCGACGGTGTAGACGCGGGCACCGTTGATGACCTCACCCGTCCAGTAGGCGTCGAGGACGGCGCCCATGACCGTCGGCAGCGTCGCGGCGCCGACGTAGCCGAGGCTGTTGATGACGCCGGTGACGGTGCCGGCGACGGCCGGTTCGTGGCGCTCCTTGCCGACGGTGAACACGAGGGAGACGCCGCCGTTGGCGAGGAGGGCACAGAAGAGCGCGGCGCCGACGACGGGGAGCGGCGGGACGGTGACCAGCACCCCGTAAGAGAGCGCGAACACGACGGCCGTCGCGACGATGAGCTCCGTCCGCCGGCCGGTCCGGTCGGAGAGCGCGCCGATGGCGGGCGAGCCGAGCACGAACCCGACGTTGCCGACGAGGAGGTACGTCGACGCCCGCGCCACCGAGACGCCGTACGTGTCGGCGACGAAGGGGACGCCCCACAGGCCGAGGACGGTGAAGTTGACGCCGAGGACCAGAAAGAGCAGCAGGCCCATCAGCCACGTCTCGGCCTCGCGGAGGACGGTGCGGGTGTTGGCGACGATGTCCGAAAGGGACGCGGTGTCCTCGTCGGCAACGGCGACGCCGACACCGACGCCCACGTCGTCGTACCCCGCGTCACTCGGTGTGTCCCGTACCGCGCCCGCGACGGCGACGGCGACGACGGCGGTGACCACCCCCGTCGCGAGGATGGCGAGGCGCCACCCCACCCGGTCGATGGCGAGCGCCAGCGGCGTGGTCGCGAGGATGCCCCCCGCGCCCGCCGCGGCGACGGTGTAGCCGGTCATCGTCGCGTACTCGTCCGGCCGGAACCAGTTCGCACAGAACCGCAGGGTGGCGATGTAGCAGACGCTCCCGCCGAGGCCGACGACGGCCCGAGCGAGGAAGGCGACGAGCAGCGTGTCGCTCCGTGCGAACCAGAGGACACCGGCGCTCAACACGGCCAGCCCGGCGGCGCCGACCCACCGCGGCCCGTAGCGGTCGACGACGAGTCCCGCCGGAAGCTGGAGGGCGGCGTAGATGTAGAAAAACGAGGAGTGGAGCAGGCCGAGCTGGGAGCCGGTGGCGTCGAACGTACGCGCGAGCGAGTCGGCGAGGACGGCCGTGGCGGTCCGGTGAAAGTTGACGAACAGGAAGCCGCCGGCGAGCGCGGTCCACAGGAGGAGACGCCGGCGGCGAACCGAGAGAGACATACAGGTCGGTCCGTGGAGCGGCCTCAATAGCGTATTGGAACCGGTTCCGACGGCCGCAGGCGAGGCCGACGGCGTCGCTCGGTGGGTGGAAGACGAAAGATCGGCCCGCTGGGATGGCGGAGCTAGTGGAACGTCCGACTCGCTTCGGTTTCGGTGCCCACGTCGGGTTCGTCGGTCGTGAACCGCTGCTCGATTTCGCGGTAGCGCTCGCGCACGTCGTCGGTGACGCTCGCGGTCACTTCCTCGAGCGCCTGCTCGAAGTGGTCCATCGTGATGCGGACGTTCCCGATGGACTCGCCGATCTCCTCGGGCGAGACGCTGTGGATGAACTCGCGGCTGGCGGCCATCGAGGCTTCGCGGCAGACGGCCTCGATGTCGGCGCCGACGTAGTTCTCGGTCCGGCGGGCGAGGCTATCCAGGTCCACGTCGTCCGCGAGCGGCTTGTCCCGCGTGTGGACCTCGAAGATGGCGCGGCGCGCCTCCTCGTCGGGGACGGGCACGTGGACGTGCCGGTCCAGGCGGCCGGGGCGCAGGAGCGCGGAGTCGATCAGGTCGGGCCGGTTCGAGGTGGCGATGACCACCACGTCCTCCAGCGTTTCGAGGCCGTCGAGCTCCGTCAGTAGTTGGGAGACGACGCGCTCGGAGACGCCGGAGTCGCCGGTGTTGCGGCCGCGCTCGGTCGCGATGGCGTCGATCTCGTCGAAGAAGATGACGGTCGGCGCGTTCTCGCGGGCCTTGCTGAAGATCTCGCGGACCCCCTTCTCGCTCTCCCCGACGTACTTATCGAGGAGTTCGGGCCCCTTCACCGAGATGAAGTTGGACTCGGCCTCGTTGGCGACCGCCTTGGCGAGTAAGGTCTTCCCGGTCCCGGGCGGGCCGTACATGAGAACGCCCTTCGCGGACTCCATGTCCATGGCCTCGAACACCTCGGGGTAGTCGAGCGGCCACTGGATGGTCTCGCGGAGGCGCTCTTTGGTGTCCTCCAGACCGCCCACGTCGTTCCAGGTCACGTCGGGTACCTCGACGAACACTTCCCGCAGCGCGGAGGGTTCGATACCTTTCATCGCCTCCTGGAAGTCGTCCTGGCCGACCTCCAGATCCTCCAGGATCTCGGCGTCGATCTCCTCCTCCTCGAGGTCGATCTGCGGGCGGATGCGCCGGAGCGCGTTCATCGCGGCCTCTTTGGCGAGGCTCTCGATGTCGGCACCGACGAACCCGTGCGTGGACTCGGCGAAGCCCTCGATGTTCACGTCCTCGGCGAGCGGCATGTTGCGGGTGTGGACCTGCAGGATCTCGCGCCGGCCGTCGCGGTCGGGGACGCCGATCTCGATCTCGCGGTCGAACCGGCCGCCGCGGCGGAGCGCGGGGTCGATGGCGTCGACGCGGTTGGTCGCGCCGATGACCACGACCTCGCCGCGCTCCTCCAGCCCGTCCATCAGGCTGAGTAGCTGCGCGACGACGCGGCGTTCGACGTCGCCGCCGGCCTCGCCACGCTCGGGGGCGATGGAGTCGATTTCGTCGATGAAGACGATGGCGGGGGCGTTCTCCTCGGCTTCCTCGAAGGCGTCGCGGAGTTGCTCCTCGCTCTCGCCGTAGTATTTCGACATGATCTCCGGCCCACTGATGGTGTGGAAGTGGGCGTCGATTTCGTTGGCGACAGCCTTGGCGATGAGCGTCTTCCCGGTGCCGGGCGGGCCGTGGAGGAGCACGCCCTTCGGCGGGTCGATGCCGAGGCGCCGGAACAGTTCGGGGTGGCGCATCGGCAGCTCGATCATCTCGCGAACCTGTTCGAGTTCGCGGTCGAGACCGCCGATGTCCTCGTAGGTCACGTCCGGCGTGTCGGCGCGGGCCTCGCCGCCCGACTCGCGGATCTGTTCGGCGGGCTTCTCGCTGACCGTCACCTCGGTCGAGTCGGTGACGACGACGGTGCCGGACGGGTCGGTGTCGGCGACCTTCAGCGGGAGCGCCTGACTCTGCCGACCGCTCATGAAGCCGAAGCCGAAGGGGACACGGAGGGTCTGTCCCTTCGTGATCGGCTTGTCGGTCAGCTTGTCACGGAGGTAGTGGCCGATGTCGCCCCGGATACCGATCTGCTGGGGGAGCGCGACCGTCACCCGTTCGGCCTGTTTCACGTCCGCCTTCTCGACTTCGACGCGGTCGTCGATGCCGACGTTGGCCTGCTGGCGGAGCTGGCCGTCGATGCGGATGACGCCCGACCCCTGGTCCTCGGGGTGACCGGGCCAGACGCGCGCGATGGCCGTGCCCTCTTTCCCCTCGATGCGGATGTAGTCGCCGACCTCCAGCCCCATCTCCGCGACCGCGGCGCGGTCGATGGCGGCCAGTCCACGGCCGGCGTCTTTCTGTTTCAGTGGTTTGACGACGAGCTTCATTGGGTACCCCTCACGACGAGTACGCCGTTGTTCGTGTCAACACTTTCGACCGAACCGGGGAGGTCGAACTCCATCGCCGTCTCCTCGTCGACGAGGACGATGGCCGTCTCGCCGACGACGTCGACGCTCAGGCGGTCGTCGCCGACGCCCACGTCGGCGGCGATCACCCACTCGTCGTCGTAGTCGTACCGGCGGACGAACCGTTCGTCCTCACCGGCGTATTGTTGTCTCACCATGTCAATTCCTAACCCCAAGTTAGCTATCCAAGTATATAAATCTTGCTCTGACAAATCGCGGTACGTGACGGGGGTACATCGAATCGCCGTTGTATTGCGGTTCACAGCCAGCCGGTCGCGTCGGGCGGGTTTATACCCTTCCCCACGCTACCGGTCGTATGGAGACGGTTACCCACCACGGGCGGGAGACGGCGTACCGCCGCCACGACCGCGGCGGCGACGCCGATCCGATCCTGTTCGTCCACGGCAGCGGTGGATCGCACGCGGTCTGGAAGTCCCAGGCCAGACTCGCCGACGACCGGCCCGTCGTCGCCCTCGATCTGAGCGGGCACGGAGAGAGCGACGACGTGGCGGCCGAACCGGGCTACGAGGCGCTCTCGGCGTACGTCGACGACGCCGTCGCCGTCGCCGAGGCGACGGACGCTCGGGTCCTCTGTGGCAACTCGCTCGGCGGGGCAGTCGTCATGACGGCACTCCTCGAACGCGACGTGGACCTCGACGCCGCCGTCCTCGCGGGGACCGGCGCCAGACTCGCCGTCCTCGACGACCTGCTTCGGTGGCTCCGGAACGACTTCGAGCGGGCGATCGAGTTCCTCCACGGTCCGGATCGGCTCTTTCACGACCCCGACGACCGACTGGTGGCGGCGTCGAGCGAGATGCTCCACGCGGCGGGGCGGGCCGTCACCGAACGCGACTTCCGAACCTGCCACGACTTCGACGTGCGCGGCCGCCTCGACGAGGTCGACACGCCGACCCTCGCCGTCGTCGGCGAGTACGACGCACTCACGCCGCCCTGGTACCACGAGGCGCTCGCCGAACGCATCCCCGACGCCGAGTGGACGACCGTCGACGACGCGGCCCACCTCGCCATGCTGGAGCGTCCCGCGGCGTTCAACGAGGCACTGAGCGGCTTCCTCGACGCGTAATGCGGTTTACTGTACGTCGCTACCGGATCGTCCGGGCGGACCACCGGTAAACAGGGACAGTAATCCGCAGAAATCGCCACGCATTACCCGTTCGGCCGCCAACGACGGCCCGTGCCACACCGCGTCGAGCGAACCGACCCCGACGGCGTCGACTTCGGGTGGGTGATGCAGGTGACGTTCGTCGCCACCATCGTCGTCGGCGCGCCCCTCGTCGCCGCCCTCTCGACGACGACGACGCTCCCGACGTGGGGCGCCCGCGCCGCCTTCGCGGTCCGGGTCGGGGCGGCCGTCTGGTTCGTCACCGCGCTCCTCGCGTACGCGTACGCCCGTCGAAACGCCGACTCGTAGCCGGAACCTCTTTGCCGCCGACACGACACCTCACGGTATGATCGACGAGACCATCGAGGAGATTCGCCGGATGCAGACCCACAGTTCGTCGGTGGTCGCGGTCAAGGCGACCACGGCCCTCGAGGAACTCCTCGACCGGGACTACCGGAACGTCGAGGCCTACGAGCGCGACCTGGAGCGGAACGCGGGCGCGCTCCGCCGGGCCAACCCCTCCCACGCCTCCCTCCACAAGGCGATGCGGGAGGTCGTCGACAACGTCCTCGGCGAGGTCGACTCCGTCGAGGCGGCGAAATCCCGCACCCGCGAGGAGATCGACCGGATCGTCGAGGGGATCGAGACGGGCAAACACCGGGCCGCCGCCCGCGCCGCGACCACGTTCGAGGACGGCGAGACGGTCCTCACCCACGACTTCTCGACGACCGTCCTGGAGGCCGTCGAGGTGGCGGCGGCGGAGGGCTGTCACCTCACCGCCTACGTCACCGAGGCGCGGCCGCGCTACCTCGGGCGCAAGACCGCGCGCCGCCTCGCGGAGATGGATCGCGTCGAGCCACACCTCCTCGTCGACAGCGCCGCGGGGCACGTCCTCGACCGCTGTGACCGCGTCGTCGTCGGCATGACCTGCATCGTCGGCGAGACGCTCTACAACCGCGTCGGCACCTTCCCGCTCGTCGCCGCCGCGAGCGTCGCGGACGTGCCCGTCACCGTCGTCGGCTCCGAGTCGAAGATCATCGAGAGCGACTTCGTCTTCGAAAACGAGGAGCGTGAACCGGCGGAGGTGATCCGCGAACCCGTCGAGGGCGTCCGGATCGAGAACCCCGCCTACGACGCGACGCCGATGGACCTGATCGACGAGGTGGTGACCGATCAGGACCAGTTCGCGCCCTAGCGCCGGATCAGCTCGGAGAGCCGGTCGCGCAGGCGCTCGTCGGGGCCGAGCCGGAGGTAGTACGCGTCGCCATTGTCCTCGTAGTAGTGCTCGATCCGCCGCTTGATCTCGAACCCGATGGCTTCGTAGAAGTCCAGCGCCCGTTCGTTCGTCGCCCGGGCGTGGCAGGTGACGGTGCGGTGGTCCTCCGCGACTTCCGCGACGAGTCGCCGGCCGAACCCCTCGCCGCGACGCTCCGGCGAGACGGCGAGAAAGAGGATGTAGCCGTCGCGTCGCACCGTCGCGAAGCCGACCAGGTCGTCGTCGAGGTAGAGCAGGTGGGTCGTCGCCCGCCGGTAGGCGTCCATGAAGAAGCGCTTGCGCTGTTTGAGGACGCCCTCCTCCCGGCGGATGCGTTCTTTGAGTTTCCAGGCCTCGTCGGCGTGGTCGCTCGTGCCGGGGCCATCGACACGTTTCTCGACGGTGACGCTCACTACCGCAGTTCTAGCGTAGGCGTGCAATATAACTTCATCGTCGGCGTCCATCGTCGCCGCATCTCGGAACCAACGGTTTTCACGGTCCGCCCCGTCCCCGACGCCATGAGCTACGAACTCCGCCCTCACACCGCCGACGTCGCCGTCGCGGCGACCGGCGCGGACCTCGGCGAGGCGTTCGCCGCCGCCGCGGACGGCCTCGCGGCGGCCACCTGCGACGAGATTCCGGGGACCGGCGAGCGTTTCTCGTTCACCGTCCGCGCCGAGGGGCTCGAAGCACTCCTCTTCGACTACCTCGATCAACTCATCTACGAACGCGACGTTCGCGGGGTCCTCCCCGTGGCCAACGAGGCGTCGGTCCGCGAGGACGACGGGGAGTGGGTGGTCGAGGCGAGCGCCCGCGGCGTCCCCTTCGCGGACGTGACCGCACGGGACGTAAAGGCCGTGACCTACTCAGAGATGCGCGTCGAGGAGACCGACGAGGGCTGGGAGGCGTACGTCGTGCTGGACGTGTAGTAACGTATTCCCGCGTCGGTCACGTCGGTTCACGTATGACCACACGCGAGTTCGACGGCATCCGGCTCGAACGCGTTCGGGAGTTCGTCTGGGAGATGCCCCGCGAGGGCGACATGCGCGTCCCCGCCCGAGTACTGGCGAGCGAGGCGCTGCTCGACGAAATCGGCGAGGACAAGACGCTCCAACAGTTGCGAAACGCGACGCATCTGCCGGGGATCACCGGCCACGCCATCTGCATGCCCGACGGCCACCAGGGCTACGGCTTCCCCGTCGGCGGCGTGGGGGCGACGGACGTAGAGGAGGGCTGTATCTCGCCGGGTTCGGTCGGGTACGACATTAATTGCGGCGTGAGAATGATGAAAACAAATATCACCTACGCCGACGTGCAGGGCCACGAGGAGGAACTCGTGAACGCCCTGTTCGCGAACGTCCCCTCCGGCCTCGGGGGCGGCGGCATCGTCGAAAGCGGGATCGACACCGTCGAGGCCGTCCTCTCCCGCGGCGTCGACTGGGCGCTGGAGGAGGGGTGGGCCGTCGAGGCCGACCTGACCCACTGCGAGGACGAGGGCTACCGCCCGGACGCCGATCCCAGCGCGGTGTCACAGAAGGCGAAGGACCGGGGGAAGAATCAGCTCGGCAGCCTCGGCAGCGGCAACCACTTCCTCGAAGTCCAGCGGGTGACGGACGTCTACCGCGACGACGTGGCCGACGCCTACGGCCTCGAACCCGACCAGATCGTCGTCCTCATCCACTGTGGGAGCCGGGGGCTGGGCCACCAGACCTGTACCGACTACCTGCGGAAAATCGAGAAGCGCCACGGCGACCTGCTGGCCGAACTGCCCGACAAGGAACTCGCGGCGGCGCCGGCGGGCTCCGAACTCGCCGAGGAGTACTACGGCGCGATGTGTGCCTGTATCAACTTCGCGTGGGTGAACCGCCAACTGATCATGCACCGCGTCCGGCAGGTGTTCGAGCGCGTCTTCGACCGCTCGTGGGAGTCGATGGAGATGCATCTGCTGTACGACGTGGCCCACAACATCGCCAAGAAAGAGGTCCACACCGTACAGGGAGAAGAGCGCGAACTGTACGTCCACCGCAAGGGGGCGACGCGGGCGTTCCCGGCGGGACATCCCGAGGTGCCCGCGGCCTATCGCGACGTGGGACAACCGATCATCATCCCCGGAAGTATGGGTGCGGGGAGCTACGTCCTCCGTGGCGGCGAGGCGTCGATGGAGCTTACCTTCGGCTCCACCGCCCACGGCGCCGGCCGGCTGATGAGCCGGACGCAGGCCAAACAGGAGTTCTGGGGCGAGACGGTGCAGGACGAACTCAAGGAGCAAAATCAGGTGTACGTCAAGGCCCAGAGCGGCGCGACGGTGGCCGAGGAGGCCCCCGGCGTCTACAAGGACGTCGACGAGGTGGTGCGCGTCTCCGACGCCCTCGGCATCGGCGACAAGGTGGCACGGACGTATCCGGTCTGTAACATCAAGGGTTAGTCGCCCGTCTCGCCGTCGGCGCCGGAGTCACGAGTCCCCCGCCGTCGGAACCAGTAGTACGCGAGGGCGGCCAGCCCGAGGGCGGCCGAGGTGAGTCCATCGCCGGGGACGGTGCCGGCCCACGCGGCGCGGACGACGTCGGCGAGGACGACGGCGAGGAGGAGGAGGCCGACCGCCAGCACCCACGGCGCCGGCTGGACGTTCTCGGCCGCGTACTGCCCCGACTCGATCAACGCCATCTCCTTGCGGTGTTCGGTGTACGCGAAGATGCTGACGAGGGCCAGCACGGCGACGAACAGCAGTCCCATACCGACGAGGACGACGATGCCCTCACCGATCTGGAGGGGAACGGGGAGCGTACTGGCCGTACGTCGTGTCGGCGCATAAACACCGTCCACGGCGGGGACTACCGGCCGATCCGGACGTACTCGCTCTCGGGGACCGGTTCGACTTCCTCGCCGTTCTCGTAGCGGACGTAGCTCAGGTAGAAGGGGTTGCCACAGCCGGATTCGTCGTCGCGGAGCGTGCCGTCCTCGCCACAGACGAAGCGGACGCCGTCCGCGGACTCCACGTCGTCGTCGGCGTCGACGTACGTCCACCCCTCCAGCGGGTAGGGCGTCACCGACTTGTCCGCGAGGTAGCCGTCGCGTTCGAGTTCGACGACGGCTTCACAGTGGGGGCAGTAGTAGGTGACTGGGTAGGTCATACCCGTCGTAGGGGCGAGACGGACTTAAGCACGTCACCGGACGACGGTCACGGGAACGGGCGACCGACGTACGACCTTCTCGGCGACGTTGCCGACGAACAGCCGTTCGGAGAGGCTGCCGCTGTGGCTGCCGAGGACGACGGCGTCGAAGTCCGCGGCGGCGTCGACGATGATCCGCGCCGGGGGGCCGACCCGCACCTCGGTCGTGACCTCGGCGTCGTACTCGGCGGCGATGGCGCGAGCACGGTCCAGCGCGTCGCTCGCACGCTCCTCGGCCGCCTCCTCGAAGTCGTCGGAGAGCGCGAGGTCCGTCGCGGCGCCCATCATGGGCGACGGCCCGCCGCTGACGTGAAGCACCGTGATTTCGGCGTCGGGGAAGGTGTCGAGTGCGTGCCGGAGCGCACGCATCGCCATCTCGGAGTCGTCGACGGGAACCAGAACACGAGCGACCATACCGGTTCGTTCGCCCGACACGGGAATAAGCGCTCGGGTGCGGACGACGGTTACCTCGCGATCGGGAGCTATTATATTGGATTATTCAGACACAACCGAGACGGTGCTGGACCCGTCTCAGTCCCCCGCCAGCTCCGACTCGTCCGTTCCCGCCGCCCCACACGCAGGGAGGAATCGCTCGGCGGGGCAGAAGTCGGTGAAGCTACTCTGGACGAGATTGACTCCGGCGAACGCCGACAGAGCCAGGAACCACGGATCGACGAGCACCCCGAGTAGCAATCCGAGCAACACGACTGATCCACCGAGACGCCGTACCTGAAAGTGACACGTGTTGGCCATGCAGTAATCACTATATTGTGCAATACTAAAACCCTGTCGCCGTCGAGGACACCGAAACGGCGCCGGACGACCGCCCGACCTTCGGTACGTTTATTATTCCGACCCCCAGCCATTGTTGGCATGGGTGGACGACCCCTCGACGTGCTGGAGGCCTCGCTGGACGAGGACGTGACGGTACACCTCAAGGACGGCCGGGCGTTTCACGGCCTCCTCGCCGGCTACGACCAGCATATGAACGTCGTGCTCGAACCGGTCGACGAGGTCGGGGAGGGCATCCTCGGCGAGCCGGAGATCGAGTCGGTCGACAACACAACCATTATACGCGGCGACAACGTCGTGACGATAAGTACATGACGGGAGCCGGAACGCCGAGTCAGGGGAAGAAGAACAAGACGACCCACGTCAAATGTCGACGCTGCGGTGAGAAATCCTACCACGTCCGAAAGAAGGTCTGCTCGTCGTGTGGCTTCGGCAAGTCCGCCAAACGCCGCGACTACGAGTGGCAGAGCAAGGCCGGCGAGTAACGCCTCTACGCACTCGACCTACTCTTTCGTTTCCGTGCGCTGCGACCGGTGAGCCGGCAGGTTATCGAACCGGCAAGCACTGCGCGAGCGCGCCAATAGCGTGGCTTTTTACCTCACGGTACAGTAGCAACGCCCATGGCACACGGGCGGGATCACCGTACCCCGAACGGGATGACCGAGAAGTGTGGCGTCGTGGGCGTCTCGCTGGCCGACCGCGACGCCGCGCGCCCCCTCTATTACTCCCTGTACGCGCTCCAGCATCGGGGACAGGAGTCCGCGGGCATCGTCACACACGACGGGTTCCAGCAACACAGCCACGTCGAGATGGGGCTGGTCGGCGACGCGTTCGACGCCGACGCCCTCGATCAGCTGAACGGGCAGGCGGGCATCGGTCACGTCCGCTACCCCACTTCGGGCGGCGTCAACGCCTGCTGCGCCCAGCCGTTTTCGGTCTCCTTCAAGTCGGGATCGCTCGGCCTCGCGCACAACGGCAACCTCGTCAACGCCGCAGAGATTCGCTCGGAGCTGGAGGCGCTCGGGCACGCCTTCACCTCCAACGGCGACACCGAGGTGATCGCCCACGACCTCGCGCGCAACCTGCTGGAGGAGGACCTCGTCCGGGCGGTCAAACGGACGATGGGACGCATCCATGGCTCCTACGCCCTGACGATCATGCACGACGACGCCGTCCTCGGGGTACGCGATCCGGAGGGGAATCGCCCGCTCTGTATCGGGGAACTCGACGACGGCTACGTGCTCGCCTCGGAGTCGGCGGCCATCGACACGCTCGACGGCGAACTCGTCCGCGACGTGGCGCCGGGCGAACTGATCGTCCTCGAACCCGACGGGTCGGGGTTCGACTCCTATCAACTCGTCGAGCGCGACGCCACGGCCCACTGCTTTTTCGAACACGTCTACTTCGCCCGCCCGGACTCCATCGTCGACGACGAACTCGTCTACGACGTGCGCCGGGAACTCGGGGGCGAACTCTGGGCCGAGAGCGGCATCGACACGGACGTGGTGATGCCCGTCCCGGACTCCGGGCGCTCCTTCGCCTCCGGCTACGCCGAGGCCGCGAACGACGACGGGGCCGACGTGGAGTTCGCCGAGGGCCTGATGAAAAATCGGTACGTCGGCCGGACGTTCATCATGCCGACACAGGACGAGCGCGAACGCGCCGTCCGGCTGAAGCTCAATCCCATCAAGAGCACCGTCGAGGACAAGACGGTCACCATCATCGACGACAGTATCGTCCGCGGTACCACCTCGACGCAGCTAGTCGATCTGATCCGTGACGCCGGCGCCGAGGAGGTCCACGTCCGCATCGGCGCCCCGCCAATCGTCGCGCCCTGTTACATGGGCATCGACATGGCGAGTCGGGACGAACTCATCGCCGCCGACAAGAGCATCGACGAGATTCGCGAAATCATCGGCGCCGACAGCCTCTCCTATCTCTCCATCGACGCCACCGCGGACGTGCTCGGCCGGGCACGCGGCGACCTCTGTCTCGGCTGTGTGACCGGCGAGTACCCCTACGACATCGAGGGAGAGTCGACCGACCGCGACGTCTCCCGACCCGTCGTCGGGAGCGAATCGGCACCCGCCGACGACTGATAGTATATAAACTGGCAAGCGAACACGGAACCGGCAATATTTTTGAAGGGGTCGTGTGTACGGCAAAGCGACAATGAGCGAGGAACGCGACGCTCGGCTGGGACGGCGACGGCTGCTGCAGGCAGGCGCCGGAGCTGTCGGGGCTGGACTGGTGGGTGCGGGGGCGACCGGAACGGCGACGGCTCAGTCCGGCCCGTTCGGCGGGTGGATGAGTGACGTCGGGAACTACGAGGGAGTCGTCGATGCAACCGGACAGAGCGAGGTGACGGTTACCGTTGGCGCGTCTGGGAACGGCGGGAACTTCGCGTTCGGCCCGGCGGCCGTCCAGGTCGATCCGGGGACAAAAATCATCTGGGAGTGGAACGGTGAGGGCGGCCAGCACAACGTCGTCGCCGAGGAAGGTGGTGACTTCTCCAGTGAACTCACCGCCGAAGCTGGCTTCACGTACGAACAGACCTTCGACTCGGAAGGCGTCATCAAGTACTTCTGCCAGCCCCACCGCGCGCTCGGCATGAAAGGCGTCGTCGTCGTCGGGAGCGCTCCCGAGGGCGCCGAAGTCGTCAGTGGTGGCGGTAGTGGCGGTGGCGGTGGCGGCGGTGGCGGCGGTAGCGGCGGTGGCGGCGGTAGCGGCGGTGGCGGCGGTAGCGGCGACGGCGGCGGTGGTAGTGGCGGCGACGGCGGCGCCGGCCTCACGATGTCGCTGGTGGTCGGCGGGTCGCTCGTGGCCGCCTTCCTCTCGCCCATCGTCTTCGGTCTCATTCTGCTGCTCCGGGACAAGACGGGTGGCCCGGCGGCGGAGGCGGGTGCGGAGCACGGCGACGCGAGCCACGAGGACTAAAGTCTCTCGTCCCCGGTCGGCGCGTCGTCGCCGACGAACGCCCTGATGATCGCCCCTTCCGCGCGGTGGAGTCGTTCGCTAGCGGTCGATTTCGCGACACCGAGGTGGTCGGCGAACTCCGTCAGCGTACAGGTTCGGGGCGTGTCGTAGTACCCCTTCTCGACCGCGGCCTCGATCAACTCCCGCTGGCCGTCGCTCACGACCGACTCCGAGTCGATGGTGGTGCGGACGGACCGCACGTCGAACTGGAGCCCGAGCGTCCGGAACTGGTCGGTGAGCGACGAGAGCCGCTCCCGGGGGGCGGTGATCTCCAGGTCCGCGACGCCGTCGACGATGGTGACCGGCGGCTCGAACGGCGCCCGCGAGTTCCGGACCGACATGAGAATCAGGGGGTCGTCGGTCTCGAACTGGACGAGCGCCCGGTCGTCGCCGCGGTAGAGGGTCTCGAACACGCGGACGCCGTCGGCCCCGTCGAGACTGTCGAGCACGTCGCCGACGCCGGTGGCGACGATTTCGACCAGCCCGATCCCGGTGCTCTCGTCGGTCAGCGCGGCGAGCACGCGGAAAGTCGCCTCGGGATACCGGGTCGAGAGGTCCGCGATCCAGATGTCCTCCGGAAGCGTGACTGCGAGCTTCGCCGTGGGCATGACCGAACCGTCGGGCTCGGCGACCATAACCGGCGTGGCGGAGGATGGCCCGTCGCGGGACGGGGGGAGCGGTCGTCGTCGCCCCCACGGCCGGGCCGATCCGTCTCAGGCGTACTGCGGTCCCTCGTGGCTCGTGTCGTGCGCGTCGGGGTCGAAGACCTCCTCGCGCTCGTCGCCGAGCACGTCGACTTCGGCGAGCATGCCCCGCCGGGCGACGCGGCTGAGCGCGTGGTCGACCAGCTTGATCCGCTCGGGGACCGGCGTCTCCATCTCGCCGATCATACAGCTTCCCGGCGGGACCTTCATCGTCTGGATGTTCTTGTCGGCGTAGGCCTCGAAGTCACCGTTCTCGGGGAGACCACCGTCGCGGTAGGCCCGACTCCAGACGTTGCCGATGGGGTGGAAGTTGCTGGAGAGGTTGGGACCACCGTCGACCATGAACACCCGGACGCGTTCGCCCTGCTGGACCTCGATCGGACCGCGGTTGGCCGCCGCCCAGGCGTACTTCTCGCCGTTCAGGAGGACGTACGTCGGGTTCTCGTTTTTCATCGCGTTCATGTCGAAGCTGTGCTTGCCCTCCTGCCCGGCCTCGCCGTCGGTGTACACCTCGTGCTGGCCGAAGTAGAGTTCGCGGTCCACCTCGGGAAGGCCACCTTCCGGTTCGACGAGGATCATGCCGAACATCCCCGCACTGATGTGCATGTCGAGGTTCGGCACGGCACAGTGGTAGATGAATGCCCCGGGGTACTCCGCCCGGAACCGCATGGCGTTTTCCTCCCCCGGCGCGACGGTCGTCGCCGCCGCACCGCCGCCGGTGCCGTAGACGGCGTGAAGGTCGACGTTGTGCGGGAGGGCGTTCCCCGACGGGCTCTCGACGGTCAGATCGACCGTATCCCCCTGCCGAACGCGGATCATCGGACCGGGAACCTGCCCGTCGAAGGTCATGTAATCGAAGGTGACGCCGGGTTCGATTTCGGCGGTCACCTCCTCCACCGACAGCGTCACCTCGTGGGTCGTCGGCTGACTCCGATCGGTCGGCTCGGGAACGTCGGTCGGATCGGCGGCCACCTGACCGACCGTCGGCGTCGACGTCTGCTCGACCTGTTGGCGCTGAGCCTCCGTCTCAGCGGCCGTCGGCGCTTTCGTGCTGCACCCTGCCACCGTCGCCGCGCCACCGATGCCGAGCGCCTGCATCGCCCGACGTCGGGTCGTTTCGAACATTGGGTGTCACCTCTATTTGGATCGTCGGGGGCACGAACTATCAACCGAAGCGCTGGTTCCTGTGGGCTGGCGGCCGTGGCGAACGGGTTCGCGTCGAACGTAAAAAGGAGAGAGGGCCGGCGTCGGTGACGCCGAAGACGGGACCGTCCCGTCAGCAACAGAAGATGAAGGGGTAGACGAAGCTCACGCGGTCGCCGTCCTCGATTTTCGTGTCGAAGCCGTCGAGGACCTCGTTGAACTTGCCGTTGACGAGCACCCGCGCGTAGGGTTTGGTCTGTTCGCCCTCGGGGTTCTTGTGCCACGTACCCGGCAGGTTCTCGGGCGGCCGGGCCCAGCCTTCGGTCGTCGCCTCCGCCTCCGTCTCGGCGATCAACATCTCCGCGAGGTCCGGGCGCTCCTCGAAGAACGCCTCCAGGAGGTCACGCAGGGTGTCACCCTCGAACGTGAACTCCTGGTGGGGCGTCTCCATGGCGTCCCGGACGTGTCCCGTCGCACGCAGATGGACCGACGTGGTGTGCTTCTCGGCCGTACTCTCGGTTTCGGTCGTCGTGCTCATGGCAGGTAGCCATACGTCGTTCGTATCCGAAAAGATATGTCCGAACATGTTCGCTTCTCGCCCTCGTTCGCGGCGCTCGCGGACGGTTCGGGCGCGACCACGGATCGCCAACGGGTAGTATAAGTGACTGCCTCGGCGAGGGGGGCGTATGGTGCGCGATCCGTTGTCGGGCGACGATCCGCCCGACCTGCAGTCGGTCCTCGACGCGCTCGACGATCCCGACTGCCGGACCATCATCGAGCACCTCGACGAGCCGATGACGGCGAGCGAGGTGTCCGAGGAGTGTGAGATCCCCATGTCTACGACCTACCGGAAACTGGACCTGCTGACGGAGGCATCGCTGCTCGCGGAGGGCACGGAGATCCGGCCGGACGGACACCACGCGACCCGCTACCGGCTCGACTTCGAGGCGGTCGAAATCGGTCTCACCGAGGAACGGATCCTCGACGTTTCGGTCGACCGCCCGAGCCGGGCGGCGGACGAACGGCTCGCGTCGCTCTGGGGGGAGGTTCGCAAGGAAACATGAGCCACCTCGACGTCGCACTCATCGCGATCAAGACCGGGACGCTCCTGCTGGGCAGTCTCATCACGTTCCTCTCGCTCAAGGCCTACAGCCGGACCGGATCGCGCTCGCTCCGGTCGCTCGGTATCGGGTTCGGCCTGGTCACCGTCGGCGCCCTCCTCGCGGGGGTCGGCCACCAGTTCACGTCGCTCACGCTCGCCCAGTCGGTCGTCATCGAGAGCACGCTCACGCTTCTCGGCTTCGTGGTCATCGTCTACTCGCTGTACGGCGACTAGTACACGACGTACAGCAGCGCGTAGACGGCGTTTCCGAGGACGAAGGAGACGATCCAGAGACTCGCCGCCACGCGCCCCACCCTGGCGTGGGCGGTGTCGACGAGCGCCGAGACGGGGCGGGTCGTCGCCAGCAACAACACGTAGTAGAGAAGTGGAATGCAGACGACGGCGAGGAGGATGTGGATCGCGAGGAGGGGGAGATACACCCGCCGATAGACGGCGTCGGGGCCGGGGAACTCGGCCGGCCCTTCGAGGGCCACCTTGTAGAGATAGAGGACGAGGAAGACGGCGAAGAGGGCGGCCGAGACGAGCATCGCGGCGCGGTGCTTGCGGAACTGGCGACGGCGAGCGAAGACGACGCCCGCGAGGATGGTCACGACGGCGACGGCGCTGACGGCGGCGTTGACGTGGGGGATGGCGGCGACGACGGCGTCGGGCGCACGCGGGAGGGCGCCGCGGGGGACGGCCCCGAGGACGGCGCCGAACACCAGCGCCAGCGACGCGAGCGAGAGGACGGCGGTGAGTTCCGGGACGCGGTTGCGTGCGTCGAGGTGCATACCTTCCCTCGGTCGGCGATCCACAAAACCCCGACGAGTCGCGGCGGCGACGCCGTGCGGTTCGGTACCGAACCGCGATATCGACTCGGGTGATCGACGGCGGGGAAAAGGAAAGCCATTTCAAATACCCCCGTCAACGGTTGGATGCGTACGACAGAACCCATGCGAGCGTGGGTAGCCAAGCCAGGCCAACGGCGCAGCGTTGAGGGCGCTGTCCCATAGGGGTCCGCCGGTTCAAATCCGGTCCCACGCATCGCACCGGCGCGAACGAACGTGAGCGCCGAAAGATGCACGATCGGGTTTGAAGCAGGGAGAACGCGCGAGCGTTCGACCGTGGTTCAAATCCGGTCCCACGCATCGCACACGACGGGTCCACACGCCCGTCAACCGCGGCCTCGCCGCGGCGATGCAGGTGATTCCCATCCGGGACATCACCCACGCACAACTTCTGCCGACACCACCCGACGAGCCACGGCTCGACGGTGCCGACGCGTGACGACCCGCCCCGTCGAAGCGTTCAGGTACGCCGACCCCGAAGACCGGCCATGATCGCCCCGTTACACGCCGTCGTCGGCGTGGCGTCGCCCGGCTTGCTCGCCGTCGTCGGCGTCGCCACGCTCGGCGCGTCGGCCTTGCTCGGCCTCGCCTTCGCCGCCTTCGTCCGCCGGCGCTCCCGCCCGTATCTCCTGATCGTCGCGGCGTTCGCGGCGCTGCTCGGCCGGTCGGCGGTCGTCGGCGCCAGCGCACTCGGGATGCTCTCCCCGACCGACCACCACTTCTTCGAGCACGGCCTCGACGTGGTGCTCGTCGCCCTCGTCGTCGCCGCGGTGTACTACGCCCGAACCGTCCGTCGGGAGGTGTCGGCGTCGTGACCGCCCAGCGTGACCGTATCCGCGGCTACGTCGCGAGCCATCCGGGCGTCCACTTCAACCAACTCGCGCGCGATCTGGACCTCGCGACCGGCCAACTCCAGTACCACCTCAAGAAACTCCACCGCGCGGACGACCTGGTCTCGGAGTCGCTGTACGGCCGGACTCACTACTTCACCCCCGAGTACGAGGCGTGGGAGCGCGGCGCCGTCGCCGTGTTGCGCCGCGAGACGGCCCGCGACGTGTTGCTCTACCTGATCGAGGCGGGGCCGAGCGCACCCACCCCCGTCGCCGACGATCTGGACATCGCCCGGAGCACGCTGGAGTGGCATCTCGATCACTTGATCGAGCAGAATCTCGTCGAGAAACGACGCGACGAACGCGGTCGCGTGACGCTCGTCCTGTCCCGTCCGGACGAGACGGCCGAACTGCTCCGACTGGTCGAGCCGTCGGTGCCCGAGCGACTGGTCGACCGGTTCACCCGACTGGTCGACAGCCTCGTGAGCGAGTGAGACGGACCGTCCGCCGCCGCCCTTCGAGAGCCGAACCACAACCCGCTTGAGGTCGAGGCCCCAAAGGCCGAGGAATGCCGCTCGACGGCGATACCGACCGCTCGCGTCGTGAGGTGCTGAAAGCCGCCGTCGCGCTCGGGGGAGCGAGCGCGCTGAGTGCCTGTCTCGACCGGACGGCGGACGAACCGGTCCCGACCGGCGATCCGAGCGCCAAACCCGCCCGCCAGCACGCCTGGCGGGAGTACATCCGCCACGACGACCACGGCAACTCGCAGCTGCCGAGCCACCAGACCCTCCTCTATCTCACCCTCGACGCCGACGGCCCGCCCTCGGCCGACGACCGCGACGCCCTCGGGGAGACGCTCGACGCGCTGGATCGGGCGTACGCGTGGAGCCACGAGGGGCTGCTCCACTCCATCGCGTACTCGCCGGCTTACTTCGAGCGGTTCGACGAGTCGCTGCCCGAGGGAATCGACCTCCCCGAGCCGACGGCGCTGTCGCCGTTCGAGTCGCCGACCTTCGACCGACAGGACGCGTTGCTTCACCTCGCGAGCGACCGCCCCGACGCCCTCCTCGAGGCCGACCGCGCCCTGCGCGGCGAGCGGGACGCCGCCAACGGCGTCTCGGTGCCACCGCTCACCGACGCGCTGACCGTCGACTCCCGACGGACCGGCTTCGTCGGCGCCGGCCTGCCCGCCCAGCATCAGGACGCCGCCGGGATTCCCGACTCGAAGCCGGTTCCCGAGGCGTCGCCACTGTTCATGGGCTTCAAGGCCGGGTTCCGAGGCAATCAGGCCACCGAGGACTACGTCACCATCGACGACGGCCCGTTCGCCGGCGGGACGACCAAAGTCGTCGCCAACCTCCGCCAGCGACTCGACGACTGGTACGAGGAGCAGACTCACGAGGAGCGCGTGATGGAGATGTTCAGCCCCGGCTACGCCGCCGAGGGGCTGGTGGAGGGGGTGGGCGACACCCTCGGTTCGGACAGCGGTATCGACCGGTTCGTCGACGACCTCGAATCGGACGCTCGGGAGTACGGCCGGGTAGGTCACGCCCAGAAGGCGGCGCGGGCGAACCGCGATTCGGCGGGGAACGTGCGCCTGCTCCGACGACATTTCGAGTCGACCGACGACATCGGCTCGGACCAGCAGGTGGCGAGCCTCCACTTCCCGTCGCTCCAGCGCCGCGTCTCGGAGTTCGAGGCGGTCCGCCGGGCGATGAACGGCACCGACCTGACCGAAGTGACACCCGCGGTTCGTCAACGGGTCAACAACGGGATTCTGGAGTACATCTTCGTGCGCCGCCGCGGGAATTTCCTCGTCCCGCCGCGCCGACACCGAGTCCTCCCGACCCCCCGTCCCGAGTAGGCCGTTCGACGACCGGACCAGAATCCGTTTTGGCGGCGAGTCCCGAGTGAGGGTATGAAGCGCCGCGCGCTGCTTCGAGCGGGCGCCCTCGCCGGGTCGCTGTCGCTCGCCGGCTGTTCCAGCCTGATCGAGACGCGGACGGTGGGCGTACCGCCGATTCCCGAGAACCGCCCGGACGGCATCTACCACCCGAGCCACGTCGAGGGGATGGCGATGGCGGGCACAGCGACGAGCGGCGACTACGCGGTCGGTCTCTTCTACAGCTACCCTCACCGGTTCTGGAACGTCAACGGCGACTCCACCTCGCTGACCGACATCGAGAGCGACGACGCCGTTCACCTGATGGCGAGCGTCTGGGACCCCGAGACGGAGACGGTCCTCCCCGAGACCGGCCTGTCGCTCGAAATCGGCCGCGACGGCTCGCTCGTCTCGCAGGAGGCCATCTACCCCATGCTCTCCCAGCCCATGGGCTTTCACTACGGCGCGAACTTCGGGCTGGAGGGCGACGGCACCTACACGGTTCGGCTGAGCGTCGGCGCGGTGTCGACCCGTCGGACCGGCGCCTTCGTCGACCGGTTCGACGACCCGGTGACCGTCGAGATTCCGTTCGAGTACAGCGAGGCGGCGAAAAACGAGATTCCGTTCGAGCGGTTCGACGAGGAGGCGGCCACGCCGGGCGCCGTCGATCCGATGTCGATGGACATGCTCCCGAACGCCTTCGCCCCCCTCGAATCCAACCTGCCGGGGACGGTGCTGGGGTCGGACACGAGCAACGACGCCCGACTCGTCGTGGCCGCGCTGGAGTCGCCCCCTGAGGGGATTGCGGGAGACGGCACCTACCTCGCCGTCTCGGCGCGCACGCGCTACAATCGGATGGTGATCCCGGCGATGGGGCTGTCGGGAACGCTCACCCGAGACGGCGGGACGGTCTACGACGGATCGTTCGACCGGACGCTCGACCCCGACATCGGCTACCACTACGGCGCCGTCGTCGACGGCGTCGAGTCGGGCGACTCGCTCACGCTGTCGGTCGACGTCCAGCCCCAGACGGCGCGCCACGAGGGGTACGAGACGGCCTTCGGCGGCCTCATGGGCGGCATGCCGGACGTGACGATCAACGTTCCCTGATACCGTCGGCCGTAACTGTGTCACGAGATGCGCCATCCTCGGGTGGCGCATCTCGTGATTGACTTACAGCCGACAGTATGAACGACAAGGAATTTATCGGTCCGGGTCGTTACTCCGTCCATGGCTGGCCCTCTCACCGACGCTCTCGCGTGGCTCGTCGTCGGTCTTTTCCTCGCCGGGACGGTCCTTCGGTGGCGGACGAGCGATCACTCGCGGACGGTGATGGTCTCCGCGTGGGGCGTCTTCGCCCTCTTCTGGGCGGCGCTCGTCCCCCACTTCGCGTTCGTCCAGAAGAGCTTCGTCGAGGGCTTCCTCTCGCTCGCGGCCGTCCCCGCCTCGCTGTACGTGGGCTACCTGCTGTATCAGGGCCGTGACTCCCTTTTCGTCCTCTCGCGGGCCGTCGCCGTCATGGGTGTCGTCTACCTCCCCTTCGAGACGATTCCGGCGCTCACGGTCGGTGGTCTCTCCCTTCCCGCCCCCCGTCACGTCCTCATCTCCCACACGACGGCCCAGACGGAGTGGGCGATGGAGTTACTCGGCTACACCCCGACGCTCGTCGAGGGGGATCAGGGCTATCTCAACACGTTCAAATTCGTCACCGACGGCGGGCATATCATCCTGTTTTCCATCATCCTCGCCTGTACGGGGCTGGGAAGCATCGCCATCTTCGTCGGCCTGATCGCCGCCGTCGAGGCGCCGCTGGGCCGGAAGCTCCGCGCGCTCGCCATCGCCGTCCCCATCATCTACGTGCTCAACATCGCGCGGACGACGTTCATCGGCATCGTGTTCGGCAAGCAGTACATGCAGTGGTTCGTCGACGAAGTCCTCTTCCTGTTCGGCGGCACCGACCCCTACAAGGTCTCCTTTTACCTCTCGGATCGGGTGATCAGTCAGATGCTCGCGGTCGTCGCCCTCGTCGGCGTCACCTACCTCGTGGTTCGGGAACTGCCCGAACTCCTCACCATCGTCGAGGACGTCCTCTACATCGTCACGCGCGAGGAGTACGACCTCCGCGAGGCGCTCGACCTGCCCGAACAGGGCGAACTCGGTCCGGGTGCCGACTGACATGGACGGCGCCGATCGGTTCATGCTCTGGGGCGTCCTGGTGCTTCTGCTCGGGCTCCTCGCCGGCGTCGTCGTCGCGCTCCTGCTCTGATCACTCGGGCAGCAGGTCGGCCGGCGCGCCCCCGAGCGTCCGGAGCGCGTCCGCCTCGACGTGGTGGAGGTCCCCGGGGAGCACCAGCAGGTGGAGCGGGTCGCCGAACTCGCGGTCCGCGAGTGCCGAGAGGCGGTCCGCGACGACGACGGGGTCGGGGCTTCCCGCACGGGCGACGGCGACGGCGAGGCGGTCGGGCCACTCCTCGGCGAGGAGTCCGGCGGCGACGTCTGCGGTCATGTACGTCTCGCCAGCCTCGGTCCCGCGGCCGTCGTCGATCTTGATGTCGAGGTAGACGAGGGTGTGGAGGCCGCGTTCGCGGTTGGCCGCGACGCTCTCGACGACCGACGCGGGCACCCCGTCTCCCCCGTGGGCCCGCGGGAAGGGGAGGGTGACCGCCTTGCCGAAGCGGTAGTTCTGGAGGCCGGTGAGACCGCTCGCGGCCTGTGCGGCGGAGACGCCGTGGATCACGCGGGTATCGATCCCCCGTTCCATCGCCCGCAGTCGGAGGTCGACGTGGGTCGTCGAGATCATGGTGTCGCCGGCGGTGAGGAAGACGACGGACTCGTCTTCGGCGGCGTCGAGGATCGGTTCGGGACGTTGCTCGACGCCCGCGCGGTCACGGACCTCGATGTCGACGTCGTGGTGGGCTTCGAGGGCGTCGACGCTCGTGCCGACGAGGCGACTGGTGTAGAATTCGGCGAACACGCGGTCGGCCGCGCGGAGGGCGTCGCGCCCCTCGACCGTGATCGACCGCTCGTCGTAGAGACCCAGACCGACGAAAGTGAGCATACCGGCCGTGGGGCGCGTGGAGGTAAATCAGGTGCGTCTCGCGCGCGCCTGTCGCACGTCCGCGCCGTCGCGGACGAGGTCCTCGCAGTTCGGACAGACGCGCGGTTCGGTCATGCCGCTCGGGGCGAACACTCGGACGTAGTCGTCAGTGACGAACGAGCCACAGTTCTGACAGCTCGGCATACGTGCACACGAGCGCGGGGGATCGATATGTACGTTACGGCCACCCACACCACGGCCGTAGCGTTTGAAGTGCCCCGAGGGCGAACGATCGGTCATGTACGACGCGATACTCGTCCCGACGGACGGGAGCGAGGGGGTCGACCGGACGCTCGAACACGCCGTGGAGATGGCGCGACGGTACGACGCCACGATCCACGCGCTGTACGTCGTCGACCGGCGGTTCGAACTCGCGGCCGACGAGGACCGCGAGGACCTGGTCGAACGGTTGACCGATCGGGGCGAGGCGGCCGTCGCCGCCGTCGCCGAGGCGGCCGAAGACGCCGGCGTCGACGCCGTCACGGGCGTCCGCGAGGGCATCCCCTACAAGACCATCCTCGAGTACGCGGCCGAGGCCGACGTCGACGTCATCGCCATGGGTACCCACGGCCGGACCGGCCGTGACCGCCTCGCACACCTGGGCAGCGTCACCGACCGCGTCGTCGAGAACGCGGCCGTCCCGGTGTTCGTCGTCAACATCGGCGACGGGGACTGAGCCGGACCGTGTTCCGGTGTCTCGCCGTCCAGTTCCGACAGTACACCGGGACCGACTTTGGGCGAGTCGATACCGTCGACGCCCGCAGTCGCCGACCACGTCGCGTGCGAGTGGGGGCGCAGTCGACGTGGCGAACGGGGTCGAACGGGCAACCGCCACGTATCGCTCCAAGCTGAGCCGTTCGGCCAAGAGACACATGGCACACTGGAGCGCATCCGACTGGTCGCTGCCCTGGCCGTCGGTGGTCGTGGGCTTTCTCCTCCTGGCGGTGCCACCGCTCGTCCTCTTCGGGTTCGGCGTCTGGGGAACCCTGCTACCACGGGGAGTCGCGTTGCTGAGTCCGGTCCTCGCCGCGGGGGCCCTCGCAGTCGGGGCCGGAATCAGATGTGAGTGGTGGGAGCTACGCCGCGTGATCCACCAAGGAGCTGTCGTCGTCGACGGGGCGCGCTGGAACCTCGTGGCCGTCGGCGGGGGCACGCTTGTCACCTTCGCCGGCGTCACGGCGTTCGGACTCTCCCCGATCGTGTCGGCTAGCCTCGTCGGTGTCGCCGCCGCCGTCGGCACCCGGCGCGTGGCCGTCCCGGTGTACTGTGGCGCGTTCGTCGGGATGACGTCGCCGGAGGTGTTCGGGTCGTACTGGCAGGTCACCCTCGCCGCAGTGCTGGCCGGGCTGCTGTTCACCGTCGCTCATCCGGTGTTTCATGGCCTGGGTGGCAAACTGGGAACGACCGCGTTCGTCGGCGTGTCGCTGGTCGCGGTACCGACCGCCGACTCGTTCGAGCGCGGTGCGCTCCCCGGCGAGTCGGTCGTCGTCTCCGTGATCGGGGTCGCCGCGCTCGCTGCCGTCGCCACCTTCACGATCCACACTCGTTCGGCCGCCAGCCCCGTACTGGCCTCCGGACTCGTGGGTGCGGTCGGCGGGGTCTTGCTCCCGACGGGGTTCGGTCCCCCGGGAAGGCTGCTCGCCGCGGCCACGTACTCCGCGTCGTTCGCCGGGATGACGAATCCCAGACGTATCCCGAACGAGTGGTGGATCGGGATCACCGGCATCGGTGTCGGTCTGGTCGTCGTGTACACGTTGCCCTTCGTCGGCGGCTCGGGCGGGAAACTGGGGACGATTGCCTTCGGATCGTGTCTGGGTATCCACGGCACCCTCCGACTGGTCGACCTCTTCCAGTTGACCCGCCGGGGGTATCGGGCGCCGGAGGAGGAGACGACCTGAACCGGGGGATCGCGAGGCAGTCCCGGCGATTCGCCGAAACGGTCCGGCACCGGGGCCGCCCGTCCCGCCGAGCGACGCTACGCCCCGCCGTCCCGCTCCTGAGCGTCGACGACGGCGACGCCCGCGAGGTTGACGATGTCTTTCACCTCGTCGCCCCGCTGGAGGACGTGGACCGGCTTGTCCATGCCCACCAGCATCGGCCCGATGGCGTCCGCGCCGCCGAGTCGCTGGAGCAGTTTGTACCCGATGTTCCCCGCCTCCAGATTCGGGAAGATCAACACGTTCGCCGGCTCCGCCAGGTCCGCGAAGTCGTAGGTGCCCTCCAGAATGTCCTCGACCACCGCGGTGTCGGCCTGCATCTCGCCGTCGACCGGGAAATCGACCTCGGGGTCCTCGCGGAGCATCTCGGCGGCCCGTCGGGGCTTGCGCGTCCCCGCGTTGTCGACGCTCCCGAAGTTGGAGTACGAGAGGAAGGCCGCGCGCGGGTCGACGTTGAACCGGCGGGCGAGTTCGCCCGTGTGGCGCCCGATTTCGGCCAACTCGGCCGCACCGGGGTCCTGATTGACCGTCGTGTCGGCGACGAAGATCACGCGGTTCTTGAACGTGAGCATGTAGACGCCGGCGGCGTACTCCGCGTCCTCGGCGGTGCCGACGATCTGGAGCGGCGGCCGCAGCGCGGACGGGTAGTGGTGGGTGAGACCCGTGAGGAGGGCGTCGGCGTCGCCCATCGCCACCATCACGCTCCCGAAGTAGTCCGTATCGGTGCGGACGAGGTCCTCGGCCTCGACGCGGGTGATGCCCTTGCGCCGCCGCGCCTCGTAGAGGTGGTCGGCGTAGGCGTCGAGGCGGTCGGCGGCCGCGGGGTCGACTACCTCGGGGTCGAAATCGAGGCCCAGATCGGCCACGCGCCGCTCGATGACCTCGCGGTCGCCCAGCAGGACGGGACGGGCGATGCCCTCCTCGACCATCTGCGACGCCGCGCGGATGGTCTTCGCGTTCGTCCCCTCCGCGAGTGCGACGCGCTTGGGGTCGGTCTTGGCCTTGTTGAGGACGATCCGCATCATCTCGCGGTCCTTGCCGAGGCGTGCCTCCAGTTCCTCGACGTAGGCGTCGAGGTCGCGGTCGAGGCGGGCGACGCCGCTCTCGACGGCCGCCTCGGCGACGGCGGGTGCTACCTGGAACAGGACCCGTGGGTCGAGCGCCTTCGGGATGAGATACTCGGGGCCGTACCGGAGCGGTTCGTCGCCGTAGGCCTTCGCCACCGCGTCGGGTACGTCCTGTCGCGCGAGGTCCGCGAGCGCGCGGGCGGCGGCGACTTTCATCTCCTCGTTGATCTCCGTCGCCCGCACGTCGAGTGCCCCCCGGAAGATGAAGGGGAAACAGAGGACGTTGTTCACCTGATTCGGGAAATCGGAACGCCCCGTCGCGGCGATGACGGTGTCGTCGCGAGCGTCCCTTGCCTCGTGGTAGCCGATTTCGGGGGTCGGGTTCGCCATCGCGAAGACGACGGGGTTTTGGGCCATCGAGCGCACCATGTCCCCATCGACGAGGTCCCCGACGGCGAGGCCGACGAACACGTCGGCGCCGTCCATGGCGTCGGCCAGGTCGCCCGCTGGGCGGTCCTGTGCGAACGCGGCCTTGTAGTCGTTGACCTCGCCCGCGTCGGCGCGGGCCGTCGTGACGATGCCCTCGCTGTCGACGAGGGTGACGTTCTCGCGGGGGACGCCGAGCGAGACGTAGAAGTCCGCGGTGGCGATGGCGCTCGCGCCGGCGCCGGCGAAGGTGACCTCCAGATTTTCGAGCTCCTTGTCCACGATGTCGACGGCGTTGAGCAGGGCGGCGCCGGAGACGATGGCGGTGCCGTGCTGGTCGTCGTGGTAGACCGGAATCGACATCCGCTCGCGCAGTCGCTCCTCGATGTCGAAACACTCCGGCGCCTTGATGTCCTCGACGTGGATGCCGCCGAAGGAGGGTTCGGTCAGGGAGACGGCTTCGACGATGGCGTCGGGGTCGTCGGTGTCGAGTTCGAAGTCGAAGACGTCGATGTCGGCGAAGCGCTTGAGCAGGACGCCCTTCCCCTCGATGACGGGTTTGGAGGCCTGCGCACCGATGTCGCCGAGGCCGAGGACGGCCGAGCCGTTCGACACCATGCCGACGAGGTTCCCCTTCGAGGTGTAGGTGTAGGCGTCGGTCGGGTCGTCGGCGATGGCGCGACAGGGCGCGGCGACGCCGGGTGAGTACGCGAGGCTCAGGTCGCGTTGTGTGCTGGTCGGTTTGGTCGTCTCGATGGCGACTTTCCCCGGCGGGTCGCGCCGGTGGTAGTCGAGGGCGTCTTCGTCGAGTCCCATACGCCCGTCACGGCACGTCGTTTGATAAAATGTCCCAGCGCGGCGATAAATTCGTGAGGGATCGCCGCGGTGCCGTCACTCGACCGCGAGCCACGTGCCGCGCAGGTCCGCCGCCCACTCGGGGCGGCGTTCCCACGGCACGTCGGCGGGGAGGGCGGTGATCACGGCCCGGCCGGCGCGGAGGCGGTAGGCGTAGATGGTCGTACCGGCCGCGTCGTAGAAGACGCGCTCCCAGTTACGGCCCGCGAGCGACATGACTCCCTCGGAGCCGACGGGGTCGGTCGACTCCGTCACCGCCTGCGCCGCGTCGACGGAGTCGAACGCCTCCACGTACACCGGAACGGCGTCCCAGGCCGGGCCGACGGTGCCGATCATGAGCGTCACACCCGTCGTGCGGCCGTCGGACTTGACGGGGCCGAACAGGCCGGTCAGAGCGGGTTCGAAGTCGTCGAGTCGTTCGCGGTGGGATTCGCCGTCGACGAGGATGCTCACGCCGTCGTCGCCGTAGGCGTAGAGCCGGTTCAGTTCGGGTTCGTTCGTGTGGTCGCGGAGCGGATGTGGCGTCGAGTGGGGATGGGCGTGCGTGAACGTCCGGTGACCGCTCGGGAACTCGTGGGTGTGTCGGTCGATACCGTCGTCGGCCGTCGAGTCGTCGAGGTCCGGATGTGCCCACGTCACGAAGTCGTCGTCCTCGCTCACGAGCGCGACGATGCGGTCCGACCCGCCCGGCACCAGCATGTCGTACAGCGGGCCGTAGACGGGTCGCCGAGACAGTTCGTTGGAGATATACGGGTTCGATATGACCCGCTGATAGAACGACTTCGCCCGCGAGATGGCGGTGTTCTGGAACTCCCGGTCGTCCCGGGAGACGCCGCGCTCCAGGTCACGGACGTAGACGTTGTTTCCCGTCCGGAGCGCCGGATCGACCGCGAAGTGGTCGACGAGGTTCGCCTGCACGAACTCGGCGAGGTCCGTCGTCGCCGTTCGGAGCGCCGTCACGTCCGATTCGGTCCGGGTTTCGGCGTCCTCTATCTCCGTGAGGACGGTGTAGACGCGATTGACGGCGATCCGAAACTGGGTGAGCGTCGTGTCGTACTCCGAGCGGAACCACTCGAACTCCGAGAGGACGTTCGTCGTCGCGGCGGCCATGTCGGCGTTGGCGACGGGCGTCGGCGTCGGCGTCTCGGTTGCCGTCGCCGTCGGTTCGCCCGTCGTGGGTTCGGGGGTGGCCGTGGCCGTTGGGTCGGCGCCACCGGTCGATCCACTCCCCGCCTGTGTCCCGTCGGTGCCGCCGAAGCAGCCACCGAGGAGGTTCGACTGGGCGAGTGCGACTGTCGCGAGGACGCCCCGTCGCGTGAAAGACATTCGGTGCAGTCGAGACGCGGCGGACAATTAGCGCTTGTGGCCGCGCTCTCGACGGTGATAATTCCGGCTCGACCGAGCGTTACGCTCTTGACCCGGGGTGTCGTAGCCCGGTGTATGAACCTGCCATCGACGACGACACCGGACGGACTGTTCGAGTACCTGATGGCGCTGATTCTGCTCGCTGCGGTGCTCGGGTACGCCGTCCTCTACTTCGGCGGTTAGGCGCCACGAGCCGTCGGTCCGGGCAACGTTCATGACGGTGGGGGCGAATACGAAGGTGGATCAATGACGACCGAAGACGTACTCGACCACCACCTCGACGCGTTCACCGGACAGGACTTAGACGAGTGTCTCGCCGACTACACCGACGACTCCGTCATCATCACCAACATGGGCACCTTCCGGGGCCTCGACGAAATCGAGGACCTGTTCGCCGGGCTGTTCGAGGAGTTCTCCCAGGAGGGCTCGACGATCGAACTCGACCAGAAGGAAATCGAAGGCGAGTACGCCTACATCGTCTGGCACGGGGAGACGCCGGACAACGACTACGAGTTCTGTACCGACACGTTCGTGGTCGAGGACGGCGCCATCACCCAGCAGACGTTCGCCGGAAAGGTCGAACCGAAGGCCTAGGGCCGAACGAACACGTGGCCGTCGCCGTGGACGGTCACCACGGCCGATTCGACGTCGAACGTGACCGTCACCGTGGTTTCGGGACCGGCGACGATGGCGTCGAGCGCGTCGGGGTCGACGTAGTCGAAGAGAGGACCGGTTTCCACATCGAGTGCCATCTCCAGAATCACGGCGACGGCGACGCTAGGGGCGAGACCGTCGCGACCGAATCGCATCGTGTAGGCGTCGTGGTCGTCGTCCCAGACCACGCCCCAAGCGTTGCCGTCGGTCATCGGGTCACTCTCCGTGGAGATTCAGTGCCGTCTCCGAACGCGGGGACTGGGACCGGCGAGTCGACTCGTCGCGGGAGCGGCACGATGGTGGGTTCGAGCATACTGAATCGGGACCGGATCGCTCGTATCGTTTTGTGTTGTCGTGTCGGACAAAAAGGCCTTTCCTTTGTCTCCGGCTCGGTGGCCACTCACGGCTCCAGTACCTCGATCAGGGTCCCATCCGGGTCGCGGACGAACAGGATTCGCGTCCCGCTCTCGGTCGTTCGGGGCTCGCTTATCGTCTCGACGCCCGGATCGAGGTCGGCGTAGAAGGCGTCCAGGTCGTCGACGGCGAGGCCCAGATGCGTCGCACCGGGCTGGTTCACGTCGGATTCGGACGCCGCGGGCCCCGCGGGGTCGTACTCGACGAGTTCGATCCGGGCTCCGTCGAGGACGAAGTGGGCGAACCGCCCCGTCGCGCCCTCGACACCGACGCCGGCGGCGAACGCCGCCCCGGAGACGGCGAAGCGCTCGACCGAATCCAGGCCGAAGGTGTCGCGGTAGAACTCGACCGCACGGTCGAGGTCGGTCACGGTGACGCCGAAGTGGTGTGGTCGGATCACGTCACCCCGGCGGACGGCCGGCGGCAAAGCCGTGTCGGTCCGACCGCAACTGGGCCGAGGGCTTACGGCGCTGGCCCGCCTCGTCCGCGTATGACCTTCGTGGTGCCGTTCGACGGGTCGGAGCTCGCGGAAGCCGCGCTGGTGCGTGCCGTCGAGTTCGCGGCCGTCCTCGACGAACGGGTCGTCACGGTCAGCGCGATTCCCGAGGGGAACGCGTCGTACGCCCGGGAGCGCGGCTGGCTCGACCCGGGCGAGGAGTTCGACCTCGAGTCGGTGGTGGCGCATCTCCACGAGGCGGTGACCGCACACGCCCCAGCAGCGGAGTTTCGGTACGAAGTCGTCGGCCGGCGGGCACCCCCGGGGACGATTGCGACCCGCCTCCGCGAACGGGCCCGGGCCGAGGACGCGTCGATGGTGTTCGTCGGCAGCGAGAACGCCGGCCGGCTCGTCTCCTCGTTGGGTAGCGTCGGCGAAACCGTCGCCACCGACGACGCGTACGACGTGGTGATCGTCCGGCACCGGACGCCGTCGAAAATCGAGCGCGTCGACGACGCTTCGCCGTTTCGAGGGGCAAAATCCGACTTCTACGAGGGGTGAGCACGCCGCGCCGTCGTGGAGTCACACGCGCGCCGGACGGTCGTCTGACGGAGCTATTTGTAGGTCTCCCGCGTGGAATCAACTCCATGGACGAGGGAGACGGACTCGCGGAGATGGAGACAGTGACCATCGAACTGGACGCGGAGACGCTCGACGAAGTCGACGACATCGCCTTCGCCGACCATCGGGAGAACCGAGCCGCGGCGATCAGGACCCTGCTCGACGAGTGGCTGAAGACGAAAGGCGAGTGATACGGATTGTTGTAACCGTGTACCGGTGGTTCGCCAAGACGGTCCGGCGAACCACCAGTACTGACTTACAACAAACAGTATGAGCGGGGGCACCCCGGCGACGGTCAGTCCTCCTCGGCCTCGGTTTCGACGACTTCGATGACCGACAGGGGCACGTCGCGGAGGGCGCCGCCGACTTCGCTTTTCGCGATGCGGGTGGCGTGGTTCTCGCCGTCGGCGTTGAACACCTCGATTTCGAGGAGGAGGCCGACGAGGGCGGTGTTGGCGGCGATGAACGCCGAATCGAAGGGTTCGCCACAGGCCGGACACGGGGTAACGCCCACCTCGACTTCGACGTACTCCTTGTCCTGTTCGTTGAGACGTTTGCCCGCTTCGCTGACCGCGACGCCGATGGCGTCGTCGACGTCCTCGACATCACGAACCAACCAGGCCGCCTCCATGGCGACGAGATAGTTGCTCATACGATCCGCACGCCGTCGAGTGCCTCGTGTCTTGTGGTTCGCCGGCGCGGGGTGTATCAGATCGGATAACTCGGCCACGAAGTTTAATACCCTGGTAGCGAGCCTATCTGTATCCACGGAGCGATGAGTAAACAGAGGGGGACCGCGCCGGCGATGGATGAGAACACGTCGGACGAGCCGACGGATCGTCCCGCCGCGCCGACGGAGCAGGAAGTGTTCGATATCCTGTCGAATCGACGGCGTCGGTACGCACTGTACGCGCTGTTGAACGACGACACGACGACCATCGGGTCACTCGCCGAACGGATCGCAGCCTGGGAGAACGACTGCACCGTCGACGAGGTGACCTCGACGGAGCGAAAGCGCGTCTACACGGCGCTTCAGCAGTCACACCTGCCGAAGCTGGAGCGAACGGGACTGGTCAGCTTCGACCGCGAAACCGGCCGAGTTCATCCCACCGACACCGTCGACGAGATGGACATCTACCTCGAAGTCGTCAGCGAGGAGCAGCTGTCGTGGGATCAGTACTATCTGGGCCTCTCGGCGGTGGCGGTCGGTATCGTCGTCGCCATCTGGCTCGGTCTCCCGCCGTTTCGCGCCCTCTCGCCGCTGCTCTGGATGACGTTCGTCGTGGGGCTGTTCGCCGTCTCCGCGGCCATCCACAACTACCGGTCTGCGAACCTCGACGCCGCCAGCGAGCCGCCGGAAGTCAGCCGTCGGTCCTGACCGCGTTCGTGTCGGCCGACCGGGCGACGAGAAGTAGGCCGCCGAGGAGCAACAGCGCCGTCAGCGGCGTCGCGTAGCCGAAGACGGTCAGGAGCGTCCCCGTCGCCCCGACGCCGAGGGCGAAGAGGACGGCCGGCCCGCAACAGGTCGCCCCCGTGAGGAGGGCGGGGACCCCCGCCAGCAGGCCGGCCGAACTCTCGACGCCACAGGCGGCGGGCGAGCGCCACACCGCGACGGCGACGGCGAGGTTGGCGCCCACCAGCGCCGCCAGGACGAGCGCCACGGCCACGTCGAGGGGGGAGAGGAGCACGACGAGTGGCTCGGCGACGACCCGCGCGACGGGCTCGAACGAGAACGGCCGGGTCTGACGGAACGCGCGCGCCACCGGGTCGTCGACGACCAGCACGGACCACCCTCGGCCGCCGACGGCGAGGTGGCCGATGGTGCCGAGATAGAGCAGTGGGTAGCCGAGGACGCCGAGCAGGAACGCCGCTCGCCCGTCGCGACGGCGGAGGGCGGCGCGGACGGTCCACGCCGCCCGGCGGAGGCGCTTACGCATGGAGGGTCGTCTCCGGGTAGAAGCCCGCCCACGCGAACCACATCGCCTCGATGGCGTGGCGCCGCTCGAAAGGGAGCGCGTCGGGGGCGTACCGCTCGCCGTCGACGCGGACGGCGTCCGTCGCCGACTCGACGGTCGCGTCGGCCGGGACGCGGTAGGCGTGGCCGGCGTCGAGGACGGGGTCGTGGACGAACGCGAGTCGATCGTCGCCGATCGTCGCGTCGACGACGCCCCGTGTTCGGAGCCGATCCATCGAGACGGCCGTCGCGCCCGCGTCGGTGCGGACGCCGACGACGACGGTCTTGGTTCCGAGGCGGTCGTCGGTCGCGAGCGGATCGAACATGGTCGACTCCCGGTTGTAGTACCCGCGCACCGTCGGGGCGTAGGAGCCGTAGGGATCGATGCCGTAGTTGCGGGCGTAGCCGGTGTCCTCCGACAGCACGGCGGTGTCGGGGTAGCGCCGTCGCCACCGGCCCCACGTGGTCCAGACCACCTCGAACTCACGGAGGGCGCGCCCTTCGAGCGGTCCCTCGACGGCCGTCGCGAGCACCTGCGGCCACCGACTATCGGTCGCCCGGTCGTACATCACGAGGTTGCTGTTGACGAGGGTGCCCGAGACGCCGAAGGTGGTTTCCCCGCGTTCGAACCCCAGCACCGTCCCCGTGAGCGGGCAGTAGGTGACGCTGACCGAGACGCCGTCCAGCCGGTCGTTGACGATTTCGTGGTGGACGAGGATGCGCTGTGGATAGGCCCGCACGTCGTCGCCGCGGACGACGCCGAACACGATCTCGCCGTCGTCGAGGGCGGCGACCGACGCGTCGAGAAACGACGGCTCGTCGATGGAGGGGATGCCGTCCTTGGTCACGCCGCCGGAGACCGTCGCATTGCGGAGGCGGGACGCCTCGTACGCCACGTACGGGGCGTGGTCCGCCGCCGGCGGGCCGTCGGCGTCGGAAGCAGTCGGCGACGACGCGGGTGACGATCCCGTCGATTCGGACGATCCGGCCGACCCCGACGTGCCGCCGAGACATCCCGCCAGCGCGCCGACGACACCCACGCCGAGTGCCAGCGCTCCACGCCGCGTGTGTCGTGATTTCATACCACATCTGAGGTCGCCAGCGCGAAAAAAGGTACCACGGCAGTGCGCGGCGCGTACACAGCGTCACGCGTCCCGCAGGGCGTCCCGGAGGTCGTCGGCCGCGAGGCGGATCGTGTAGCCCGCGACGGCCTCGGCGGCCGCCCAGTCGTCGCCCTCGGCCCGTTCGTCGAGCGTCGCGAGACCGTCGTCGAGACAGGCGGCCGTCTCCGCCCGGAGGTCCCGAAAGAGGTCGGCCCGGTCGCGGTCGTCGGCGGCGGCGAAGAAGTCGATCAGCCGTTCGTGGGTGCGCAGGCTGACGAGCGTCCGCCCGACCATCCCGCCCGCGACCTGCTGGATCGGGTCCTCGCGACCCCGGAGGTAGGCGTGCATCGGCCCGGCGCGTTCGGCGTCGTGATCGGCGGGGTCGGCCATCGCGGCCCGGACCCGTCGGAAGTGGTCGGCCTCCTGGTCCGCCACCCCGGCGAACGTCTCGCGGAGGGCGGGGTTGGCCGCGGCGTCGGCCCACTCGCGAAACGTCTCGCGGGCGGCGTACTCGCTGTCCGCGGCCGCCCGCAACAGCGCCGCGGGGTCGGGGTCGCCGCCCGAGAGCGCCACCAGGAGGTCGGGGGAGCCGAGGAGGGAAAGCCCGTCGGCGTGTTCGGCTTCGACCGCCGCCCGGAGGCCATCGGCGTCCATGCGCGCGGATACGGACGGGGTCGATTTCAAAGCGGGGGTCGAGAAATCACGACGGCGCCCCCTCCGGTGGGCCGCCGCTCAGTCGTCGTCCGCGGCGGCCGCGTCGGTCGCCGACGCGTCCTCGATGCTCGGCGGGTACTTGCCCCGGTGCAGGACCAGGTCGCTCTGCGGGCGGGCCATGCAGGTCAGGGCGTACGATTCGGCCTCTTCCTCGGTCAGCGCCCGCGCGGCCGGCTGGGTCACCTCTCCCTCGATGATTTCGGCCGAACAGGCGAGACACATCCCGACGCGACAGGAGTACTCCTGTGCGATGCCGGCGTCGAGACACGCCGACAGGATGGTCCGCGTCTCGGGCACCTGAATCGTCTCGCCGGTGCCGACGAACTCGACGGTGTAGTCGGTCATGACGCGGCGTACGTCCGACCCGCTCAAAACTCTTTATTGTGGGCCGACGACGACCCAGTTCGTCCGTGTGTGAGCCGTTCACCCTATCGAACCGGCGTGTCGGACTGGCGTCTGACACAAAATATATACCGATACGGTCCGGCCTACGTAATGAGACGCAGGGGCTCGGGGGCAGTTGGTAGGGGTACTTCCTGTCCTCGGACGCCTGCGGGTGGTCTTTTATCGGCGATACGTCGGCAGCGGCGGCGCGGTGTTGACGAAAGAACGGATCGGTCGCCGGCGGCGACGGGCGTGTCTACTCGCCCCAGTCCTCTTCGAGTTCGGGGGCGGCGTCCAGTTCGACGGGATCGACACCGATGACTTCGAGTTCGGCGCCACAGGTCCCACAGTCGACGATCTCTCCGACTTCCAGATCCTCGTGCAGGGTTACTTCGGCCCCACATTCGACGCACTCGGGCATGTTCGGCCGGCTTTTGGTGGTGGGGGGACTTGAAGGATGCCTTTCGGCCGCGACCGCTCAGTCCTCGCCGGCGAGGGGTTCGCCCTGTCGGTCGATCCGCGTGGCCGGGAGACCGGCGCGGTCGGCGTGTTCGCGCACCGCGTCCTCGCTTTCGGCCTGATAGTGACAGAAGGTGCCCGTCACCTCGCCGTCGTCGTTCGTCAGCACCTCGGAGTCGACCCAGCGGATGTCGACGCCCTCGGAG
This sequence comes from Haloplanus rubicundus, assembly GCF_003342675.1. Classification (NCBI taxonomy): domain Archaea; kingdom Methanobacteriati; phylum Methanobacteriota; class Halobacteria; order Halobacteriales; family Haloferacaceae; genus Haloplanus; species Haloplanus rubicundus. The sequence goes on from NZ_CP031148.1 coordinate 2,585,159, forward strand.
CGGAGTTCCTCGAGCGTCTCGCCCGACTGCTCGGCGGCTGCGTGGAGGTCGTCACGGCTGATCGGTTCGGGCAGTTCGCGGAGGATGAGGTAGTCGTTCATACTCGATCCTAACAAACGCCCGCCCGGAGTTAAAACCCGGGGACGGGGAGCCGACACGCGACGGATGCCCGGAGAACCGGTGAGTAGCAAGTCCTAAGAGACGCAACCGCAAAGCGCGTGTCGATGACGCGACCCGTCGTGGCGACGCCCACCCCGCTCGGAGGCACGAATGCCGATTGACGTCGTCTGGGGAACGGGGTCGGGACGGACCGAACTCGGGGCCTTCGACGCCGCCCTGAGCGACGCGAACGTCCACAACTACAACCTGGTCGAACTCTCCTCCATCGTCCCCGAGGGGGCGACGGTCGAACGCGTCGGCGCGCTCGACTCGGGGCGGTGGACGACGGGCGACCTGGTGGCGGTCGTCCTGGCGTCGCGGACGTCGTCGACGCCGGGCGAACGGGTCGCCGCCGGCCTCGGCTGGGCGCTCGCCGAGGAGGGCGGCGTCTTCGTCGAGAACGACGCGCCGACGGCCGCGGCGTGCGAGCGGCTCCTAGACGCGAACCTCGCGGACGCGCGGTCGATTCGCGACTGGCACTGGACGGGCGAGAGCGAGCGGCAAGTCGTCGAGGGCGTCGTCGGCGACGCGGGCGCCGGGGCGGCGGTGGTCGCCGCCGTCTTCCACCCCATCTCGGGCGGTTACCGCGACGACGACCGGTAGACCGAATCACAGCCGAGCGTACTGCGTGATCCCCCACGCGAAGACGGCGACGCCGACGATGAAGACGGTGAGCGTCGCGAGCAACGGTCTGGGGGCGAGCGTCGGACCGCCGAGGAAGGGACCGCGGACGACCAGATAACCCGCACCGAGGGAGACGACGAGGCCGACGGCCCCGACGACACCGGCGACGAGCTGGGCGAGCGAGGTCACCGTCGCCCCGTCATCGCCGGATCGAGAACCCCGATTCGGCCCGTGGCTCCTCGTACGATACGTCGACGTCGCGGACGGTGGCGGCGGGACTACCGGTGTGACACCACTCGATCATCTCCTCGACGGCCGCCTCGCTGCCCTCGAAGACGGCCTCGACACGGCCGTCCGCCAAGTTGCGCACCCAGCCGTCGACGTCTCTGGCGCGTGCGGCGTCGCGGGTGTTCGCCCGGTAGTAGACGCCCTGGACCCGGCCGGAAACGAACACCCGGGCCCGCGTTCGGTCGCTCATGGGCGACCATTGGGGTCCATCGGTAAAAACCCGAACCGCACGGCCGCCGCGAGCGGAGATTTATATTGATTAGCTAACATACGTTACTGTATGTATAGTGATATTCTCGTGCCGACGGACGGCAGCGACGCGTCGGCGGTGGCGCTCGACCACGCGCTGAGTCTGGCCGCACGGTACGACGCTCGCGTTCACGGGTTGTACGTCGTCGACTGGGAGCCGTACGGCCTGGTGGAGGAGGGGAAGTCCATCGTCGTCGACAGGCTTCACGACGAAGGGGCGGCGGCCGTGGCGTCGGTCGAGGAGGCGGCCGAGTCGGCCGGGGTGAACGTGCGGACGAGCGTCGTCGAGGGCGACGTCCACCGACGCATCATCGACTACGCGGGCGACGAGGGCATCGATCTGATTGTGATGGGCACGCACGGGCGACGGGGGCTGGATCGCCTCATCCTCGGAAGCGTTACCGAGCGCGTCGTGCGGTCGTCGCCCGTGCCGGTGTTGACGGTGCGACAGCGGCCGACGGACGGGGACGAAACGCGACCGTAGACCGGAGCCGGGGACGGGGCCGTCAGAGCCACGGCGCCCGCGACTCGTCCTCGATGGGGAACGGGGACGGGCGGGCGTCGTCGTCGGCGGTGGCCGGGGCGTCGTCCTCGTCGCTCGCGTCGGCGGCGTCCCCGTCCTGATCCACGTCGCCGTCCGCCTCGGCCGCCGAGGCGGCGTCGGGATCGTACGAGAACACCGCGGTCACACAGAGGACGCCCAGCGCGACGGGCGCCTCGGTGGGCATCAGGCCGAGGACCGACAGGGCGAGCATCCCGAGGGCGACGGCGCTCCCGAACCGGAACAGGTCGAGGTCGACCGACTCCTGGAGCACCGGCCCGAGCGCCGCGACCAGCATGGCGAAGCCGACGCCGACGCCCGCGGCGGCGACGCCGCGGAGGACGAGGCCGGAGTCGGTGACGAACGTCACCGACGCACCGGCGGGCTGGAGGCTGGCGACGAGGCCGAGACCGATGATGACCGCCGGCCGGGGCAGGTACTCGCCGACCCGGGCACTCGCCGTCTTCGCCGCGACGGTCAGGATGACCAGCCCGGCGAACCGCTGGAAGACGGCCATATCGATGACGGTCTGGACCGTCGGCGCCAGTGCCGCCTCGATGGCCGCCGCGGGGAGCAGGACGACGCCCAACAGGGCGATGGCCCGCATCCGCTCGCGGGGCGATCCGTCCATCTCCGCGAGGACGACGGCGACGGTCGCCGATCCACCGAAGATGAGCAGGCCGGCCTCGAGGATGCCGAACGGGTACGTGAGCGCGCCAGCCAGGATCAACGCCGGGAAGATGCCGTCGATCAGCGGGAGGGCCATCACCGTGGCGAGGAGCTTGGTCGCGCCGCCCACCTGTCGCTCGAGGCGGAGTGCGACCGGATGCTGTGAGACGCTCATGCCACGCTAGCGGCCGTAACCATCGGCCGACCGGTGGTGTAACGCCCTCGATCTGCCCGCGTCGACGACGTGTTCGGTTCCGAAGCGTTTGAAATTGGCCACGCGTGTAAAGGAGATGCCGGAGTCCGCGATGGAACTCGTCCGAACGGCAGTACGCGTGGCGGTGGAACGCTTCGAAGCCATGTCCGAAAAGTGGGCCACGGAAGTATTAAACGTTGCGTGGGAGGCAGACACACGACCGATTCCACCACGTCATGGGTGGACAAAGGGAGGGTTTCGACGGCTTCTGCGTGACGTTCACTCGTCCAGCCGGCGGGCCACCTCGACGGCCCGGTCCTCGCCCGCGTCGACGACGACGGCCGTGGTCACGCCGCCGTCAGTCCAGTAGACGACGGCGCGGTCACGAACCGCGGTGACGTTCGCGTCGTGGCCGTTCACCGTCACCGCCGTCGCGTTCTCACGGTCGAACTCGCGGTCGCTCGTCGTCGAAATCACGGTCACGTTATCGCCGCCGTCGCGATACTCCTGAGCGACCGTCGTCGACGACGACCGTGTGAGCACGCTCGCCTCGCGGAAGGTGGCGTCGAGTGTCGGCAGGTCGAGGGTCGTGTTTGCCTGCACGGCCGCGAAGGAGTCGTAGCGCTCGACGGACGTGACGGCGATCCGGTCCGCCGGCGGGTCGAACGTGCTGTCGTGGACGCTCACGTTGAACTGCGTGTCGCCGTAGTCGACCGTCGTCCGGTTCCTGCCGTCGGTCAGTTCCGCCCGGAGGAGGCGGGAATCGGACTGGGCGATCCAGAGCGTCGCGGTCCCCTCGCCGTCGTCGTGACGCACCTCGACGACGTGGGCGTCGGTCCCGTCGTCGCTATCGCTCCGGAGGTACTCGGCGGTGACGTTCTCCCAGCCGTCGAGCGAGTGGTCGGTGAGGTTCGTCGGCACGGAGGCGGTATCGGTCGGACGGACGGACGCGTTGCGGTCCCACGCGGCGGTGCGGTTGGGGCCGACGTACCACGCGATGGATTCGTTCACGCCGGTCCGGTAGGTTCCGTTGTCGGTCGTGACGACCGTCCGGGACTGGTTGCCGGCGGCGGCGACGTCGACCGTCGCCGTCCGGTTGGCCGTGTCGTTGCTGACGGTTACCTCGGCGGTGGTCACGAGACTCTCGGCGTCGGCGTAGCGGTCGCGGGTGTCGTTGAGCACCGCGTCGCCGGAGGGCTGCCCGGACTGGCCGCCCGTGATCGCCGCGCCGGCGCCGACCACGAGCGACACCGCGACGACCACGAGCACGAGCCGTCGCCAGTCGCCGAACGTGGGTTGCATGGGTGACGTTACGGGCACGTCTCAAAGAAGGTGGCGCCCGGCGTGGCACACGACTCATAAGCCTCCCGTCCGAACGGGGGGCGATGAGTTCCGCCGACGCGGCGACGGACGACGAGGTCCCCGTCGTCGACCTGACCGACGTCACGAAGACCTACGATCTGGGCGGCGTCGTGGAGGCGCTGGCGGGGGTCTCGCTCACGCTTCCGGAGGGGTCGTACACTGCGGTGATGGGGCCGAGCGGCTCCGGCAAGTCGACGCTGTTGAACCTGATCGGCGCGCTCGATACGCCCACCGAGGGTCGAGTCGTCGTCGCCGGACAGGACGTGGGGACGGCCACGGAGGCGGAACGGGCGGGCCTCCGCGGCACCGAAGTCGGCTTCGTCTTCCAGACGTTCAACCTCCTCCCGCGGCTGACGGCGGTGGAGAACGTCGCCCTGCCGCTCGTCTTCGCGGGCGTCCCGCGCGACGAGCGGACGGCGCGCGCCCGGGAGTTGTTGGCCGACGTGGGGCTCGGCGACCGGACCGACCACCTCCCGACCGAACTGTCGGGCGGCCAGCGCCAGCGCGTCGCCATCGCCCGCGCGCTCGTCGCCGACCCGGCCCTCGTCCTCGCGGACGAACCGACGGGGAACGTCGACACCGAAACCGGCGGGCGGGTGCTCGACATCTTCGACGACCTGCACGCCCGCGGCAACACGCTCCTCCTCGTCACCCACGAGCGCCACGTCGCGGAACGGGCCGAGCGAATCGTCCACGTCAGGGACGGCGAACTGGTCCGGGTCGAGGACCTCGGCGCGGAGGCGGACGACTGATGGACCCTCGCGAGGCGGTCCGGATCGCTCTCCGCTCGATCCGGAGCCACAAACTGCGGTCGACGCTGACCGTCGTCGGTCTCGTCATCGGCATCGCGTCGGTCATCGTCTTCGCCACGTTCGGCGCGAGCGTGAAGGCGGAGGTGATCGGCGACATCGAGGGATCGAGCGCCAACAACGTCTACGCCTTCGCGACGCCCGAGGACGACGAGGGGTTCGATCAGGTGATCCAGCCGGTGTTCACCGAACGGGACGTGTCGGCACTCGAATCGCTCTCGGGGGTGACGAACGTCATCCCGCGGGGCACGGTGGACGCGAACTCCCTAACCTTCGGGAACGACACGATAGCCCGACAACGGGTGACGGCGACGACGCCGGAGACGTTCGACGAGGGGTCGGTCGTCGCCGGCCGGGGGTTCCGTTCGGGGACGAGCGAGGTGGTGCTCAACGAGCGGGCGGCGCAGTCGTTCGACGAGAACGTCACCGTCGGCGACCGGCTGACGCTCTCGCTGGCGGAGAATCGGACGGCCGAGTTGACCGTCGTCGGCATCGTCAACGGCACCGAAGGGCAGTTGCCCGTCAGCGACTTCGCGGAGGGGTCGCGGGTGTACGTACCGGTCGACCCCTTCTACCGGACGGTCGTCGAGAGCCCGAGCGTGGGCGTGCGCCAGCGGGCGTACCCGCAGGTGACGGTCGTAACCGATCCGACGACGACCGAGGCGACGCGGGCGGCCGTCGAGTCGTACCTGCGCGAGGAGTCGGACGCCCGCCAACTGCTCCCGCAGAGGGCGACGCTGACGGCGCGGACGAGCGGCGACTTCGTGGCGCAGGTGGCGTCGGTCATCGAGCGCATCACGCGGTTCGTGACGGGCGTGGCGGTGATCGGACTGGTCGTCGGCGCCATCGGCATCGCGAACATCATGCTCGTGAGCGTCACGGAACGGACGCGAGAGATCGGCGTCATGAAAGCGGTCGGGGCGCGCAACCGCGACGTACTCGTCCTCTTTCTCGTCGAGGCGGGGCTGCTCGGGACTATCGGGGCGGTACTGGCGCTCCCGGTCGGACTCGTCGTGGGCTACGCCGCGACACGGTACGCGGAGGTGACCTTCGCGCTGGCGCCGGTGTGGATGGTCACGGCCGTCGCCGTCGGCGTGGTCGTCGGCGTCGTCGCCGGCCTGTATCCGGCGTGGCGGGCGGCGCGGGTCGACCCCATCGACGCGCTCCGGTACGAGTGAGACTGCCGACCCGACCGCGATCGGGGTGTGTGTACGCGACACACCCGCAGACGCCGTCTCGCAACGTTTTTCCCGGCGGCGAGAGGACAGTTTACATGGCGAACGACGTTCCCGACGCGGGACCCTTCTCGGAGAAACTGCGAGTACCGGAGTCGCTGACGTTCGACGACGTGCTCCTCCGCCCGATGGAGAGCCACGTCGAACCGGACGAGGCGGACGTGTCGACGCAGGTGTCGACGAGCGTCACGCTCAACATTCCCATCCTCTCGGCCGCCATGGACACGGTGACCGAGAGCGACCTCGCCATCGCGATGGCGCGCAACGGCGGTATCGGCGTCCTCCACCGCAACATGACCGTCGACGAGATGATCGTCGAAATCGAGCGCGTCAAACGCGCGGACGAACTCGTGATCCGGCGGGAGGACGTGGTGACGGCCGAGCCGGACCAGACCGTCCGCGAGGTGGACGAGATGATGGAGCGCGAGGGCGTCAGCGGGGCGCCCGTCGTCGACGAGGACGACACGGTCCTCGGCATCATCTCGGGCACCGACATCCGGCCCTACCTCGAAGTCGGCGAGTCCGACGAGGTGCGCAAGGCGATGACCGACGAGGTCATCACCGCCGCCGAGGGCGTCACGGCGCGTGACGCGCTGGAACTCATGTACGACCACAAGATCGAACGGGTGCCCATCGTCGACGACGAGAACCGCCTCGTCGGCCTCGTCACGATGCAGGGCATCCTCCAGCGGCGGGAACACGAGAACGCCGCCCGCGACGAGGACGGCGCGCTCCGCGTCGGCGTCGCCGTCGGACCCTTCGAGGACGACCGCGCCCGCGCCGCCGACGAGGCCGGCGCGGACGTGCTCTTCATCGACTGCGCCCACGCCCACAACCGGAACGTGATCGACAGCGCCCGCGAGATCAAAGAGTCCGTCGCGGCGGACGTGGTGGTCGGCAACATCGGCACCCGCGAGGCCGCCGAGGCGGTCGTCGACTTCGCGGACGGCGTGAAGGTCGGCATCGGACCGGGATCGATCTGTACGACCCGGGTCGTCACCGGTGCGGGGATGCCCCAGATCACCGCCGTCTCGGAGGTGGCCGACGTGGCCAGTCGACACGACGTGCCGGTCATCGCCGACGGCGGCATCCGCTACTCCGGCGACGCGATCAAGGCCGTCGCCGCCGGCGCCGACGCCGTCATGCTCGGTTCCTACTTCGCCGGCACCGACGAGGCGCCGGGCCGCGTCATCACGATGAACGGCAAGAAGTACAAGCAGTACCGCGGCATGGGGTCGGTCGGCGCGATGCGGTCCGGTGGCGGCGACCGCTACCTGAAAGAGGAGGACGACGACGAGGGGTTCGTCCCCGAGGGCGTCGAGGCCGCCACCCCGTACAAGGGCACGCTCGCCTCCGAGCTCCACCAGCTCGTCGGCGGCATGAAGTCGGGCATGGGCTACGTCGGTGCGGCGACGATTCCGGAGTTCAAAGAACGGTCCCGGTTCGTCCGGGTGTCCGCCGCCGGACAGACCGAGGGCCACCCCCACGACGTGATGATCACGGACGAGGCGCCGAACTACAGCCCACAGGAGTAGTGACGAGCGACGACGGCGGTGGAAACGGCCCGTTCTGGGGTTTCCGCAAGGGGTATTTTGATATACGTCGACGAACCACTAGCTATCGTGAGTGGCTGGGTTCCTCTTCGGGTGCACACATGAGCGACGACACCCCTCTCGTCCTCGTCGTCGAGGACGAACGTGATCTGACCGATCTTTACCGAACGTGGCTCGCCAAATCCTACCGAGTGCGAACGGCACGCGACGGCCGAACGGCGCTCGACGAACTCGACGACGAGGTCGACATCGTGTTGCTCGACCGTCGGATGCCCGACCTCTCCGGCGACGAGGTGCTCGATCGAATCCGAGAACGTGACCTCGACTGCCGGATCGCGATGGTGACGGCGGTCGAACCCGACACCGACATCGTCGACATGGCGTTCGACGACTATCTCGTCAAGCCGGTCTCCGAGGAGGAACTCGTCCGGACGGTCGAGAACCTCCGCATCCGGGACGAGTACGATGGCGGTGTCAAACGGCTCTTTTCGCTCGCTTCGAAGAAGGCGCTCCTCGAATCCGAGAAGGATCTACTCGAACTCGAATCGAACAGCGACTACCAGCGGCTCTGTGCGGATCTCACTGATCTTCGCTCCGATCTCGACGACAAACTCGCTCGACTCAGCGAGAGCGACGACCTCACGCTGATCTACCAGGATCTGGCGCGGGACGACGCTGATCGAGACGAGTAACCGGAGACACGGCTCCCCGTCGACGTACGTCCCCGCTCCGTCCGCCGATTTCTTTTTCCGCCTATTTTATGTCAGGGATCAACTCATTTAATTGATTATATTTACTATCAGATATTCTCGAAAAATTATAATTCATCGTCGGCCGACAGTCCAGTTGCAATGTCCGAACGTGACAACGAATCTGAAGGAACGGCCCTCGACGAGAACCAGCAGCTCGGTACCGAAGCAGCGGGCAACGGCAGCGGCATCTCCGGCCCCATGACCGCCGACGGCAACGGCAGCGGCATTTCTGGACCGATGACCGCCGACGGCAACGGTAGCGGTATCTCCGGCCCCATGACCGCCGACGGCAACGGCAGCGGCATTTCTGGACCGATGACCGCCGACGGCAACGGCAGCGGCATCTCCGGTCCCATGACCGCCGACGGCAACGGTAGCGGTATCTCCGGTCCCATGACCGCCGACGGCAACGGTAGCGGCATTTCTGGACCGATGACCGCCGACGGCAACGGCAGCGGCATCTCCGGTCCCATGACCGCCGACGGCAACGGTAGCGGTATCTCCGGTCCCATGACCGCCGACGGCAACGGTAGCGGCATTTCTGGACCGATGACCGCCGACGGCAACGGCAGCGGCATCTCCGGCCCCATGACCGCCGACGGCAACGGCAGCGGCATCTCCGGCCCCATGACCGCCGACGGCAACGGCAGCGGCATCTCCGGCCCCATGACCGCCGACGGCAACGGCAGCGGCATCTCCGGTCCCTAAAGTTTCGAGAAATCGAGTTCGTCGCTCCAGACGAGGGAGCCGTCTATTTTCACCGGTACGGTCTCCAGTGAGAGGAACTGCCGTAGCTCCTCGCGAGTCAGGTCGAACGTCCGAGAGTCACCCGACCAGAGGTGATGCTCGTCCACGCCGTCGAGGTGAGGGATCACGAGACTGCCCATCCCAAAGGAGGTCGACGGATGCGTCTGCCACTCCAGTTCGTATCGGTCGCCGGAGCGTCGCCGAACGACACAGACGTTCGGCGGGCCGCCGTCCGTCCGGGCCAGCGACAGGCTACTGTCGCCGATGATGGTGTACTGATCGCCGATGATCGAATCGCCGCGAGCGACTTCGAGGGCGCTCCCGACGGTGAACCCGCGGTTGAGCAGCCGAGCCAGCATCCGTCCCATCCGCACCGCGCCGCTGTTGATCACGTCCGACAGCGTGACGATGCCGGCGATGGCGCCCGCGTCGATCAGCGCCGACCCCTGTTCGTACGACTGACAGGCGTTGAGGAGGAAGGCGTCGGGCCCGGCCGCCGTGAGCGTCGTCGCGTCGAGTTTGCCGTCGGCGCACTCGAACCCCTCGCCGTCGATGTGGCCGATGTAGTGGAGGAGGTCGGCCTCCGCGGAGAGTACCTCCCGGAGTTCCGCCCGCGTCAGGTCGTGGTGGACGCGCACGTCGAAGGGGAGTTCGTCGCGGGAAGCGTACACCTCGTCGACCACGTCGCGCTCGTCGGCCATCCGGGGGTCGTTGCAGACGACGGTGATGCCGATGTTGCCCTCGGCGGGCGTCCGGTCGAGGCGGTTGTAGAAGGCGTTGGTCGTCGCCTTGCTGGCTCCGATCGGGGCGCCGTCGCCGATCCACGACTGTTCGAGCGAGTCCGTCGCCTCGGGCTGGACGTACGACCGGGCCGCGCCGTCCGCCGACGCGCTCCGGGTGAACGACTCGTCGCGGAAGAATTCGTTCGCGGCGGTCGTCTGTACCTCCGAACTCGGCTCCGGCTGATCCTGCGGTGTCCGCACGACGGCGAGGTCGTTGGTGACGAAGGGCAGGAGTTCGACGTTCTCCGGCGTCGGCGCGACGTGGGAGGTCATCCGCCACTCGGGGAGTTCGTCCTCGACGACCCCGAAGGGGAGGGAGAGATACTCCTCGACCTGCGTACGAAGCGGCTGGTCGTACAGCCACTCGAAATTCAGATCCAGATCGGCCTCGACGGCGCCGCGCTCGTGGAGGTCGACCGAGTAGTACCCCTCAGTCCGCGTCACGCAGTCGAGGAAGAACGTCTGCTTGAGGACGCGTTCGACCTCCGTCTCGAAGCCCCGAACCGTATCCAAGTCGTGTTCGAAGCCGTCGTCGGTCACGAGCCGCGGCCGGTCGCCGGGCACCACGTCGGCGGCGAGGTAGTACGCGAGCGGTGCCGCCACGTAGATGGACTCGTACTCGGCCGGCAGTTCCAGTTGGACGCCCGTCTCGGGCGAGGCGACGCCGTCGGGCACCTCCAACTGTTCGCCCAACTCGACGAGCGGCGGGTGACCCCTGAGTGTCGGGTACGACCGCTCGGGCGACGTGGTCTTCAGCGCCGAGGAGAACTCCGACACCGCCGCCATCACGTCGAGAGGGTTCGACGTCGTGGTGAGCGTCGCCGCCGGCCCCTCGTGGTGGGAGCGGGCACCGACCCGTACCTCGCGGACGCCGTCGAAGCCGATGTGGGTTCGGTTCACGTCCGAGGCGACGGTCACCGGGCCGTCGACGCGGAGGTAAATCTTGATCGGCCCGCAGAGTTCGAGGCTGTACCGTCCGTCGGGGAACTCCTCGTAGGCGGAGTGGTCCGTCTCGGCCAGCAGTTCGCCCGCCTCGTTCCGCACACAGACCGAGACGACGGTGGGGAGGGCTATTTCGGCGGCGGCGACCGCAACGGCGGCGTCGACCGGGAACTGGTGTTCGTCCGGATCGACCGGCGTGGGCGAGACGGGGCAGTCGGTGAACAGTCGGAACTGGTTGCGCTCGATCAGATCCGACACCATCAGCCCCGCCTCGTCTTCGAGCGTCGAGAACGACACTTCGAGGGTGTCACTCTCCGGCTCGAAGTGGTCCGCACGCGGCCGGTCGCTCCGACTCATCGTACGTAACTCAGGCGTCGTTCACAAAAGGATATTGTTGATTCATTGCCATTAAACTCCGTTCGACGGGCGTTCGAGGGGCAGCCAGTCCGACGTGAGATCACGGTCGCGGAAGTGCCACCGCTGATCGAGTCCGCCGCCGTCGATCCGGAGTTCGACCGTCGCGTCGAACAGCGGCCGGAACAGGCGGACGAGTTCCGAGTTCAACTCCCGCGGGAGCCGGAAGTGGACGAGGCCGGACACCGCACGGGCCTGGGCGATCACGACGTGCAGGAACCGAAACGTCGTCTCGCGGCCGTACGTCGAGAGCAGCGTCGGCAGGCAGTCGAACGCCATCCGGAACTCGGCGGCGTCGAGGCCGCCGGCGAACAGATCGAACTCCTCGATCACCGCGCCGAGCGTGGTGCCGAGATCACGGATCGAGCCGTCGATCACGTGCGTCCGTGGCCTGGCCTGATCGAGCGACTGTTGTGTTGCCGTGGCGCTTCGCGCTTCCTCCCCACGCGTAATGAGTCGCGCGTACTCGGAGGAGAGCGGCCCGGTTTCGCGTAACCGGCGGATTGCGCTCGACAGGTTCGGTTCCGGCGTCACGACGAGACGCCGCCGCGGGGGGTCGGCGGATGGATCGCCTAGCATCGTCGCTGACGCGTCTGCGAACATCTCTTCGGGGACGGAGCCCACGACGAGGAGTGCGCTACCCTGCTCTTTCAGCGTCGCCAGCGCGTGAGCGAAGCTAGCACCGTCGTCGTCGGGCCCCATCCCACCACCCGCAACCATCAATTGGGTGAACGGAATCCCGACAAATAATACTTCGTATCACAGAATCACGGATAATATTCGGCCGGGCGGCTCAGCGCGCGTCGAGGAAGGCCTCGATGCGGTTCAGCGCCTCCTTCAGCGCCGTCATCCCCGTCGCGTAGGACACGCGGAGGTGGCCGTGTCCTTCCTCGCCGAAGACCCGACCGGGGACGAGTGCGACGCCCTGGTCGTGGAGGAGGTCCTCGGCGAACTGTTCGTCGTCGTACGGCGCCTCGGGGAAGGCGTAGAAGGCACCCGTCGCCTCGAAGCAGTCGAGACCCATGTCCCGAAAGCGCGAGATGACGAACCGCCGGCGGCGGTCGTACTGGTTGCGCATGTCGGCAACGTCGTCGTCACAGGACCGCAGGGCTTCGAGGGCGGCGTACTGCGCCGTCGTCGGCGCCGAGAGCATCGTGTACTGGTGGATGCGGTTCATCGCGTCGATGGCCTCGGCCGGGCCGAGGGCGTAGCCGAGTCGGAGCCCCGTCATGGCGTAGGCCTTCGAGAACCCGTTGAACACGACCGTCCGCTCGCGCATATCGGGGAGGGTCGCGATGGACGTGTGTTCGCCCTCGTAGGTGAGCGCCGCGTAAATCTCGTCGGACAGCACCGTCAGGTCGTGTTCGCGGGCGAACGTCGCGATTTCCGCGAGTTCGTCCGCCGTAGCCGTCGCACCCGTCGGATTGTTCGGATAGCAGATCATCAGCGCCTCGGCGTCCGCGGCCCCGGCACGCTCCAAGTCGTCGTAGGTGAGCACGAAGTCGTTCTCCGCGCGCGTGGAGACGGGGAGGGGATCGCCTCCGGAGAAGCGCACGCCCGGACCGTAGGAGATGTACGCCGGCGACTGAATCGCCACGGTATCCCCCGGATCGACGACGGCACGGAGGGCCAGGTCGACCGCCTCACTCGCACCCGTCGTCACCAGAATCTCCTCGTCCGGCCCGTAGTCGAGGTCGTACCGCGTGACGTGCTCCGAGATGGCCGCCCGGAGGTCGTACATCCCGCGGTTGGTGGTGTAGGAGGTGCGCCCGCGCTCTAGGGAGTGGATGGCGGCGGCGCGTGCCTTCCACGGCGCGCTGAAATCCGGTTCGCCCACGCCGAGCGAGATGACGTCGTCCATCTCCTCGGCGAGTTCGAAGAAGCGTCGAATGCCCGATGGGGGCGTCGAGGCCGCGCGGTCCGACAGCTTCATGGCGAAACCGACAGCCGGTCGTCGTCGTCGCGGTCGGTGAGTTCGAGGCCGCGGTTCTTGTAGGTCTTCATCACGAAGTGGGTGACCGTCTGGGTCACCTCCGGAATCGGTGCGATCTGTTCGGAGACGAACATCGAGACGGCGCGCATCGACTCGGCCTCGACGGTCACGTCGAAGTCGTAGTCGCCCGAGACGAGATGGAGCGCGGTCACCTCGTCGAACTTCGTGATCCGCCGGGCGACCTGCGCGTACGTCGTGTCACGGTCGAGTTCGAGGTTCAGTTCCACTTCGGCGGTGACGTGGTCTTCGTCGACCTTGCTCCAGTCCACGACGGCCTGGTAGCCGACGATGGACCCCTCGGCTTCGAGTTCGTCGAGCATCTCCTCGACTTCGGCCTGCGACCGGCCGAGTTGGCGCGCCATCGTCTCCGTATCTTCGCGGGCGTCCTCCAAGAGCAGGTCGACAAGTTCCCGTTTCGTATCCATACGCGGAAGTTGATCGCCTGCCTAAAAGGGTTTGTCTACGCGTCAGTATCCGTGTTGAACGATGGTGGATGATACCGGGAGCGGACCGTCGGCGCGGTCCGAACCGGCGGCGAAAGACCGATAGGCGGCGCCGCCGAGTTTCGGATATGGCCCTCGCCGACGCCTTTCTCACACCGCTGGGGCTGGTCGCCCTCCTCGCCGTCGTCCCCGTGGTCGTCCTCTATCTCGTCCAGCCCGACCCCCGCCGCATCGAACTCCCCACCCTCCGCCTCCTGCTCGACGACGACGAGCGGGACGCGTCGAATCCCCTGCTCGAACGGCTCCGGCGCAGCGCCCTCCTCCTCTTGCAACTGCTCGTCATCGTCGCGCTCGCGCTCGCGCTCGCCGGCCCCTACGTCTCCGTCTCGGAGAGTCAGACCGTCGAGGAGACGGTGATCGTCCTCGACGGCAGCGCGAGCATGGGCGTCGAGACGGACGGCGGGACGCGCTTTACTGCCGCCGTCGCCGACGCCCGCGAGGCGGCCACCGGCACCAACGCCGTCGTCTTCGCCGGGAGCGAGAGCCGGATCGTCCTCCGTTCGGGCGGGGGCGACGAGGTGGGTCGCACCCTCGACGAACTCGCCGTCGTCGACACGCCGACCGACCTCGGCGCCGCCATCTCGCAGGCCGCCTCCATCGCCGGCGAGAACGCCCGGATCGTCGTGTTCAGCGACTTCGCCGACGACACCGGCTGGACCGGCGCCGTCCGCTCCGCTCGCGCCCGTGACCTGCAGGTAGACCTCCGACAGTTCGCGGGGGGCGGCGCGGCGAACGTCGGCATCGTCGACCGCTCGTTCACCGGGTCCAACGTCACCCTCTCGGTGAAGAACTTCGGGGACGCGGAAGTCACCCGGTCGGTCACGCTCGGGGACCAGCGCCGGTCGGTCACCCTCGGTCCCGGCGACCTCGAACGCGTCTCGCTCGCCGTCCCGGCCGGCGGCGGGCGGGCCCAACTCGCCCCCGGCGACGACTTCCCCACCGACGACGCCGCCTACGTCGCCGCCCCGGCCGATCCGACGGTGGACGTCCTGCTCCTGACCAACGACCGCAACAGATATCTCGCGACCGCACTCTCGGTGATCGACGAGGTGGACCTCACCGTCGACCAGCCGCCGACGACGGTGGCGGACGGCTACGACGTGATCGTCTACAGCAACCTCGATCCCGAGCGACTCCTCCGGAGCAACGTCGAGGCCGGACGCGACGTGATCGAAGCCGGCGGCGGCGTGGCCGTCGTCGCCCAGCCGTCACCCCCCGACCGCCTCGGCGACCTCCTGCTCCTCTCGCCGTCGGGCGTCGCCAGCAACCCCTCGGTCGGACAGGTGACGACCGACGAACTCACCCGCGGCATCGACTTCCCGCCGCCGGAGCGGTATCTGACGGGGACGCTCCGCGCCGGCACGCCGCTCGTCCGAACCGGCGGCGGGACGCCACTCGTCGCCGTCCAGCAGCGCGGGGCGGGACGGGTCCTCTACTACGGTTCCGTCGCCGACGACGACCCGTTCCGGTTCAACTACCAGTACCCTGTCTTCTGGAAGCGGGCGACGTTCTACCTCGCGGGCCGGGACCCGCTCCCGACGCTGAACCGCGAGACCGGCGGCCGCCTCCAGTTCGCGAACGAGACGCGCGTGGGGACGCCCGACGGAACCGTCTCGGCCCAACTCGTCCCGCTCGACCGAGTGGGCTTTTACACGACCGGCACCCGCCGCATCGGCGTCTCGCTCTACAGCGAGGCCGAATCCGACGTGGCCGCCCAGCCGCTCGACGCCCGGGACGACGGGACGGGCGTCACCAGCCGCGAGGAGGAACGACAGGTGCCCCGGCCGCTGACGCCTTTCGTCGCGCTCGGGGCGTTGCTCGTCGCCGTGGGTGAACTCGCCTACCTCCGCCGGAGGGGTGACCTATGACGCCCCTCGCAGTCCGGACGACGCTCTCGGATGGCACCGTCGTCGGTCTCGAACGGCCGGCGCTACTCGTCGCGCTCCCCGTCGCCGTCGTCCTCTTGGCCCTGCTGGTCCGCTATCGGGCGACGGGGACGGCCTCGACGCGGAGCCGGCGGCTCCTGCTCGCCTCGCGGGTCGTCGTCGCGACGCTGATCGTCGTCGCCGCGGCCGGGCCCTTTACCGTCGTCACGATGGAGACGCAGGGCGACCCCACCGTCTCCCTGCTCGTCGACCGCTCGGACAGTACGGCCGTCTCCCCCGACGTGGCCGAGAGCCTGGCGACGGCCATCGAGGACGAGGGCGTCCCGGTCACCACCTCGACCATCGCACAGGGAACGGACTCCCGTATCGGCGACGGGGTCGCCGCCAACCTCCGCGAGAACGGATCCGTGGTCGTCCTCTCCGACGGACAGGTGACGGGCGGGGGGAGCCTGACCGAGACGGCGGAGTTCGCCCGCTCGCTCAACGCCACGATCAGCACCGTCCGGACCGAACCGACCCGCACCGAGCGCTACGTCAGCCTCGCCGGGCCGAGCAAGGCCAGCGTCGGCGTCGAGAGCCGATTCCTGGTGCAGGTAAACGGCGTCCAGACCGACGCGCCGGTCGAGGTGACCGTCTCCGTCGACGGCGAGGAGGTCACGACCGAGCGCCTCGACGACGGCACCGGGAGCGTCCCCGTGAGCTACACGTTCGAGGAGACGGGAAGTCACGAAATCACGGCCGAAATCGGCGGCAGCGACGTCTACCCGATCAACGACGAGGCGCTGAAGACCGTCCGCGTGGTCGAACAGCCGCGGGTGCTCTACGTCTCCCGTGGCAACTACTCCCTGCAGTCCTACCTGACCCAGCTCTACGACGTGGAGACGGCGCAATCGGTGCCGGAGAACCTCGATCCGTACTACGCCGTCGTAATCCAGAACGTCGCCGCGGATGATATGGGCGAGGTCGACGAACTCCAGCGCTTCGTCATCGACGGCGGCGGCCTCCTGATGGTCGGCGGGCCGAACAGCTTCGAGAACGGAGGGTACGCCAACTCCTCCGTCGCCGCGACGCTCCCGGTGACGTTCGGCGAGTCGGCGCCCGGCAGCGCCCGTATCGTCATGCTCATCGACGTCTCCGGGAGCGCGGGCGAGGGGATGCGCATCCAGAAAGCCATCGCGCTCGACGCCCTCTCACAGCTCGACGACGAGAACACGGTCGGCGTCGTCGGCTTCAACTACCAGGCGTACGGCGTCGTCCAGCCCGAACCGCTGAGCGACAACCGCGACACGGTCGAGGATCGGATCCGGCGCCTGCAGGCCGGCGGCGCGACCAACATCGCCAACGGCCTCCGCGGCGCCGAGGAGATGCTCGGCGGCCAGCGCGGGACGATCATCCTCGTCAGCGATGGCGGCGACACCGAGAGCCGCTCCGCGGTGGTGGCGAACACGCTCGGCCGCCAAGACATCCGCGTCATCGCCGTCGGCGCCGGCCGCAACGTCAACGAGGGCGTCCTCCGACGGATCGCCGAGGAGTCCGGCGGCAACTACTTCCGCGCCGACGAGACCGAGCGCCTCCGCCTCCTCTTCGGCGGCGGGAGCCGACAGTTCCAGGGCGACGGCCTCACCATCGTCGACTCGGGGAACTTCATCACCAGCGGCGTGACCCTGGAGTCGAATCCGGGGCGGGTCAACGACGTGTCGATGCGTCCGGGCGCGAACTTCCTCGTCGCCGCGCCGGACGGGACGCCCGCCGTCGCCTCGTGGCGCTACGGCCTCGGCCGCGTCGCCACCATCACCACCTACGGGCCGGACGGCGGCCTCGACGGCCTCCTCCAGCAACCCGACTCCCTGCTGGTCACGAAGTCGGTCAACTACGCCATCGGCGACCCCGAGCGCAAGGCCGCTGGCGTGACGGACGTGGCCGACACCCGCGTCGGCGAGCCGACGACCGTGATCTACCGCGGCGAGTCGCCGCCGGGAGACACCGACCTCCCCTTCACCGCCGTCGACGAGGGCGTCTACCGGGCGCAGGTGACGCCGACGAGCGTCGGGTTCAAGGGCGTCGCGGGGGCGACCTACGCCGCGAACTACCCCGCCGAGTACGCCGGCTTCGGCACGTCGTCGGCGCTGACCGACGCGGTGCGCGCGACCGGCGGCCGGCAGTTCGAGCGGGGACAGGCGGCCGCAATCGCCGACTTCGCCCGCCAGCAGGCGACGCGAATCCGCGACGTGCGACAGACGTGGGACTGGGCGTTCCTGCTCGCCGGCCTCCTCCTCTTCGTGACGGAGGTGGTCGTCCGGCGGCTTCAAGTGTACAACGGGCGTACACGCAGCGAGAGTGGTCTCCCATGAGCCTCATCGGTCGCTCGATTAACGTCGCACTCGCCCTCCTCATCTGCGTGTCCGTCGCGGGCACCGCCGGCGCGACCCTGTTCTACCAGGAGTCGGTCGAGGAGCTCGACACCGAGAACAGCCAGCTTCGCGAGCGGAACGAACAGCTCCGTCAGGACCTCCAGGAGACCCGGAGCGACCTCCAGGAGACCCGTCAGCGGCTGCGGGAACTGAACGAGAGCCTGCAGACCACCCGGAGCGACGTGGGACAGGTCTCGGAGAACTTGGAGGAGACCGAGGGGCAACTGGAGTCGACGGAAGAGGAACTCGCGTCGACCCGGCAGAACCTGCGGTCGGCCCAGCAACGGGTCGAGGAACTGCGGGGAGAGGTGAACACGCTCGAATCCCGAAACAGTCAGCTTCGGTCCGAGGTCGGCAACCTCGAATCGGCCAACCGGAACCTCCGCGAGGAGCGGAATCGGCTGCAAGCGGACGTGGACGACCTGAACGACGAAGTATCGCAACTGGAAAGCGAGGTGAACGACCTCGAAAGCCAGGTCGAGCGTCGTGACGACCAGATCCAGCAACTGCGACGCGAGAACGACCGGCTCCGCAGCGACCTCGAAGCAGTGTGTAGACAGGTCGAGGACCCGCCCTCGGAGTGTCCCTGATCGCCATGTCCGAAGCCACTACCGACGCCGAAACCGACACCGGAACCGACCCCGACCGCACCCCCGAGGAACGAAAGATCCGCCGCGCCCTCGAGCAGATCAGACGCGAGGGCTGGAAGGTGGCCGTCATCTACGCCGCCATCGACGCGGCGCTCGCGACGCTCGTCGTGAACCTCGTCGCGACGGTGCTGGGCGGCGTCCCCTCGCTCCCCGCCCGCCTCCCCATCCCCCGAGCGATACTCCGGACGCTCCGCGAGACGGCCGGCGTGACGCTCGCGGAGCCGACGGTGTCGAGCGCCGCCGTCGTCGGCGCCGCCGTCGGTCTCCTCGTCTTCGTCGGCGAGGTGGCCGTTCGGGGGCGACGGCCGCTCGTCGAGCAGTTCGAGGCGGCCAACCCCGCGCTTCAGGAGTCGCTCCGGACCGCGCGTGACGCCGTGCGCCAGGATCAGGGCTCGCGGATGGCGCGACGCCTCTACGAGGGCGTCCTCGCCGACCTCAAGCGGGCGTCGAGCGTCGGCCTGCTCGACCTCCGACGGGTCGCGGTGACGGTGCTTTTGATCACCGCGGTGAGCGTCGCGACGATCCATCTCGCCGTCGTCGACATCTCGCTCGCCGGCCTCGGCGACGGGCCGGACGCGAACACCCCCGGCGGCGGCACCACGTCGGAGTACACCGGTCTCCAGGACGGCTCGTCGATCCTCGGCGACCCGGAGGACGTCCCGGAGGGCTCGGAGGATCTGGACGCCACCATCGACACCAGCGGCTCGGGGAGCGGGTCGGGGGCGGACGCGGAGTCCGCGACGGCCTACGAGGACAGCGGCTTCGGCGGCCCGGAGTCCGTCGAGAGCCAGCGCGCGGGCTTCACCGAGCGCGAACAACTGGAAGACGCGGAGCTGATCCGCGAGTACAACCTGCGGATACGCCAGGAGACGAACGACGAATGAGCGAACCCACGGTAGACATCGACCAGTTACAGCAACGACTCGCTCGCGTTCGCGAGGAGGTCGGCAAACGAATCATCGGCCAGCGGGAGGTGCTCGAAGGCCTGCTCGTCTGCATCCTCGCGGACGGCAACGCCCTCCTCGAGAGCAATCCGGGACTGGGAAAGACCACCATGGTCCGGACCGTCGCCGACGTGACCGACCTCGACTTCTCGCGGGTGCAGAACACGCCCGACCTGATGCCTTCCGACATCACGGGCACCGAGATCATCCGCGAGGCGGGCGGGGAACGGGAGTTCGTCTTCGAGCGCGGCCCCATTTTCGCGAACGTCGTCCTCGCGGACGAGATCAACCGCGCGACGCCGAAGACCCAGGCCGCCCTACTCGAAGCCATGCAGGAAAAGCAGGTTACGGCGGCGGGTGAGACGTACGACCTCCCTCGCCCCTTCTTCGTCCTCGCGACGCAGAACCCCATCGACCAGGAGGGGACGTACCCGCTCCCCGAGGCCCAGACCGACCGCTTTCTCATCAAACTCGTCCTCGATTATCCCTCCTACGAGGAGGAACGCGACATCGTGAACCTCTACACCGGCAGCGGCTCGGGGGGTGCGGCCCCGGCGGTCGACAAGGTGCTCACGCGCGAGGAGATCAAACAGATCCAGTCGCTGGTGCGCGAGGTGCCCATCGCCGACGACGTGCGCGACCGCGCGATCCGGCTGGTGCGGGCGACTCGCGAGGCCGAGACGGTCGACTTCGGCGCCAGCCCCCGGGCCAGCATGGGCCTCGTCCTCACCGCGAAGGCGCGGGCGTTCCTCCGCGGCCGCAACCACGTCTCGTGGGAGGACGTCGAGGCGATGGCGGCGCCGGTGCTTCGCCACCGCATCCTGCTCGACTTCCGCGCGGAGCGCGAGGGCCTCTCGACCGACGACGTGATCGCCGACCTCGTCGACGAGGTATGACTATCGACCCCGACTTCCTCGACGAACTCGACCGGTTCGAGGCGTCGCTCAACCAGCAGACCTCGGCGATCAAGAAGGGCGAACAGGAGTCGCCGAGCGTCGGCGAAGGGCTGACCTTCAGCGACTACCGCCGCTACTCTCCCGGCGACGACACCCGCCTCATCGACTGGCGGCTCTACGCCCGCACCGAGGAGTTCTTCATCAAGCAGTTCGAGGAGGAGCGCAACCTGACCGTCCACGTCCTCCTCGACGCGAGCGCGTCGATGGACTTCGGCGAGGGCGATCAACACAAGTTCGAGTTCGGCGCGAAGTTGGGACTTGGCTACGCGTACCTCACCGCCGAGGAACACAACGACTTCCGCTTTTCCCTGTTCCGGGAGCGCTCGGAGCGCATCGACACCGGAAAGTCGACGCGCGGGGAGGTGCTGGCGCTCGTCGACCGCCTCAACGAGACGACGCCCGAGGGCGAGGCCGACTTCGAGTCGGCGCTCTCGACGTACGCGGCGTCGATCCGCACGCGCTCGCTCGTCGTCGTCGTCACCGACTGTATCGGCGATCTCGATGGCCTGGAGACGGGGCTTGCCTCGCTCGCGCGCAACGAGGTGGTCCTGATTCAGGTCCTCTCGCCGGACGAACTCGACCCCGAAGCCGGCGGCGACACCATCTTCGAGGACCTCGAATCCGACCTGACGCGACGGACGTACTTCGGCGGGCGACTCGCTCAGGAGTACCGCACCCGCGTCGACGAGTTCGTCGACGACGTGGCGGACCGGGCGCAGGACCTCCGGCTCACCCACGCCCTCGTGGCGACCGACGAGGACTTCTTCGACGCCTTCTCCACGGTGTGGATCGGGTAGGTTTTTCCATCCGCCCACCCTACGGCGGCGGGATGGCCTACGACGCCCTCGTCGCCCGCCTCGCCGACGGACTCGACCCCGTGCGCTTCGGCGCCTTTCCGGACGGGAGCGTCGACGACTACTACCGGCTGCATGGCGGCGAGTCGACCGTCACCTCGCGGTCGTCGTTCGCCGCCGCGATCACCGCCGGCCGGGACTCCTTCACGCTCGAACACGTCGTGACCGAGGCGGGCGGGCAGGCGGTGAACGCGGCCCGACAGGCGGCGGCGCTCGGCGACGACATCCTCCTCGCCGGCCACCTCGATCACCCCATCTTCGAGTTCGACTTCGAGACGGCCTCGATGGGCGACCCCGCCCGCGTCAGGGTCTGTCTCTTCGAGGCCGACGACGTGATGTTCGTCGAGGAGTCGGCCGACCTCGCCGACTGGTCCGTCGCCGACCTGCGGGGGGCGCTCGACGTCGACGCCTTCCTCGAACGCGACGCGCTCTGCTGTACCAACTGGGCGTCGGTGCCGGGACTCGGACCGTCGTTTCGCGACATCGCGGCCCGCGACCCCGACGGCGGCGTCTTCTGCCTCGACCCCGGGCCGCTGTCGACGGCGCAAGCGAACGACCTGCTCGACGCCCTCCGACCTCTCGGCGACGCGTACGACGTGGTCGTGAGCGTGAACGACGACGAGGCGGGCCGACTGGCGGCGGCCGTGGGCCACGACGGGCGACCGACCGAGTCGGCCACCCTCGACGCTATCCGGGCGGCCGCGAACGCGACGGGCGTCGTCGTCCACGGCGCCGACGCCGCCGTCGCGTCGACCCCGGACGGGCGCGTGTCGGTCCCCACCCTCGACGTGTCGCGGGGGCTGACCGAGACGGGGGCGGGCGACCGCTTCAGCGCCGGTCTCGCCCGCTCGCTGGCGGCGGGGTGGGTGTGGGACCTCGCCGTCGCGATGGGCAACGCCTGTGCCGCCCACTACGTCGCCGGCGCGGGGACCGGCGGCGTCGACGACTTGCGGGCCCACG
This sequence comes from Haloplanus rubicundus, assembly GCF_003342675.1. Taxonomy (NCBI): domain Archaea; kingdom Methanobacteriati; phylum Methanobacteriota; class Halobacteria; order Halobacteriales; family Haloferacaceae; genus Haloplanus; species Haloplanus rubicundus. Next base: position 2,607,635 of record NZ_CP031148.1, read on the forward strand.
TCGACACGCACCGGCCGTAATCGAAACCCTATACTGTCGGCCGAGCGGCGGTTCCACATGGGCTATCTGCAGTGGTCGATTCTCGCGCTCCTCGCGTACTCGGCGGTCGCGCCGCTCGTCGGGTTCGCGACGACCGGCAACCCGAAGATCCCGAGTTTCGTCGCCGCACTCATCACCAACGGCCTCCTCCTCGTGGCGACCGTCGCCGTCGTCCTCTATCAGGGCCAGTCGGTGGCGACGTACCTCGGTCACCCCAAGGCCCCCTACCTCTATCTCGCCGGCCTCTTTCTCGCGGTGGGGATCCTCGCGTACTACCGCGCGCTCTCGCTCGGTCCCGTCAGCGCCGTCGTCCCCATCTTCGGCACCTTCCTCGTCATCAGTGCCGCCATGGGCGTCCTCTTCCTGAGCGAGTCGCTCACGGCCCGGAAAGTCGCGGGCATCGGCTGTGCGATGCTCGGCATCTACCTGGTCTCGACGTAGCGGTCCCAAACGATTTTCTGTCGGCTCGGCGAACGGTTCCCCGTGGCCCGAATTGGTCCCATCCCCGAACCGTGGCGCTACGCACTGCTCGGCGGCCTCCTCGCCCTCCCCGGAACGGCCTATCTCTACTGGCAGTCGGGTACCGAACTCTCCGTCGGCCCGGTCCTGCTCGGTGGGGTCGTCGCCGGCTACCTGTATCGAGGCACGGAGCGGCGACGCGTCGGCGTCCGCACCGGCCTGATCGGCGGCCTCCCGGCGCTCTGGATGCTGGCCGACGCCCTCGCCGTCGTCCCCGGCGTCGGCGGCCCGGCGTGGTTCCGGGTCGCTGCGGGCGGCATGGGCGTCCTCACGATGCTCCTGTTTACCCTGCTGGCGTTCGCGCTGGCCGCGGTGGCGGGCGTCGTCGGCGCGGCGGTCGGCGACTGGCTGTCGGAAAAGACCGGGCGCCGACGGTCGTCGCCCGCGGACGGCTGAGCCGCCCGTTGCGCCGACGGGGGGTATTTGGGCGTCCGGAGGCTACCGCGGGTATGGCACTCCCGGAATCCGACTCGGACCTCGAACGCGGTGATCCCGCCCCGGACTTCGAACTGCCCGGCATCGACGGCGAGACGTACACCCTCGACTCCTTCGCCGCCGACGCCCTGCTGGTCGTCTTCACCTGCAACCACTGTCCGTACGCGCAGGCGAAGTTCGACCTGTTGAACGACCTGGCGGCCGACGACGACGTGGCCGTCGTCGGCATCAACGCCAACGACGCCGCGGAGTATCCGGAGGACTCGTTCGAGAAGATGCAGGCGTACGTCGAGGACGGAACCATCGCGTACGACGCCTACCTCCGCGACGAGACGGCCGAGGTGGCCCGCGCCTACGGCGCCGTCTGCACGCCCGACCCCTTCCTCTTCCGACGCGAGGGGGGGACGTATCGGCTGGCGTACCACGGCCGCCTCGACGACGCCATGAGCCCGGACGAGGCCGCGACCGAACACTACGTCCGGCAGGCCATCGACGCCGTCCGCGCCGGCGAGCCGGTCGATATCGATCCCGGCCCGTCGCGTGGCTGCGGGATCAAGTGGCCGTAGGCGAACGATTCAGAAGGGTTGGACGCCTACGTACGGTATGCAAGGGACCGACGCCAAGCCGATTCGCGTCGAGACGGCCGCCGAACTCGACGCCCTGATCGACGCCCACGACCGACTGCTCGTCGAACTGTTCACCGAGGGCTGCGGCGCCTGCGCCGCGATGGAGCCGGTGCTCGGCGTCGTCGCCCGGGAGACGGGCGTCCCCGTCGCCCTCGTCAACCCGCGCGACGACCCCGTCCTGATCGAGCGCTTCGACGTTCGGAGCGTCCCGACCCTCGTGCGGTTCGAGGACGGCGAGGCGGTCGACCGACTGGCCGAGGGGTTCGTCGGAGCGGACCGCGTGATCGAGTTCCTGCGCTGAGCGGTCGACGGCGACGCGTCCCCCACCGTTCTACATCAGGAGCGTCGCGCCGAGACCGAGCAACAGGACGATACCGATCACGCCGCCGACGAGCAGTTCCCGCTCGCTGTCGCCCGTTCCGAGCATCACGAACAGGAGTCCGAGGACCGCCGCGACGATGGCCGCGACGGCGTAGACGGAGCTGAGGACGCCGACCATACGTGGTATTCGGTGGCAGGGATTGAAATATTCTTGGCCGTCCGTCACCACGAGGGCGTGAACCGGGGGCGTCCACGCCCCACGTCGTCACTCCGCCGCCCGCGTCTCCAGCGCCTCGCGGGCGTTCTCGACGGCCGTCTCCCGTTTCGCGGGGTAGGCCTCGACTTTCGCCCGGAGGGTGATACCGTTCCCCTGTCGAGGCTCGCCGCGGAAGGCGGCCTGCTTGTCGAGCGTGAGATAGAGCGAACAGTCCTCGGAGACCCGCTCGTCGAGTTCGTCGAGGAAGGTGTCGTAGTCGGGGAGTTCGACCAGCCGGTCGAGGACGTAGCGCACGTCGTCGGCGTTCTCCAGCCGCGCCGAGAGGACGACGATCCGGTCGCCGTGGTGGCCCGCCGTCACCTGCCGGTCGAGTTCGGACTCCTCGGGGAGGTAGGTACGGAGCGCCGCCTCGACGCGCTTCTCGTCTTCGGTGGCGTAACAGAACGTGCGGAGGTCGACGTAGTGAAAGGGGACACTCGACATGCGGGGGGAGTCGGCGTTACTCGTCGTCCGCGTCGTCGCCGTCGGCGGCTTCCAGGGCGTCCTCGGGGACGCCGGTCTCCTGTCCGTCCTCGAAGCTGACCGTGTACGTGGCGTCGCCGAACATCGTCTCCATCACCTGCGTGATCGTTCCGGTGTCGCCGTCGTACTCGCTGTGTTTGTCGTGGAGTACGACCGAATCGTCTTTCTCGAAGCTCATGGCCCGTCGTTTCGCCGGCGCACATTTAAGCGCGCTGATTCGGGGAAACGCGTGACCACGGCTATAAGTTCGAGAGGGAACACCTGACGGTATGGACCGAACACGGCGCGGATATCTCGCGGCGGCGGCGGGGGTCGGCCTCGGCGCGACGGCCGGCTGTCTCGGCGGCGGAAGCAGCGGTGCGAGCGGCTGTACCATCGAGGACGAACCGACGGTGTCCGAACTCGCGGCGCCGACGCTCGGCCCGAGCGACGCCGACGTGACCGTGCTGGCCTTCGAGGACTTCGCCTGCCCGCACTGTGCGACCTACAGCCTGGAGGTGTTCCCCCAGCTTCGCTCGGAGTACGTCGAGAGCGGCGTCGTTCGCTACGAGTTCCACGACTTCCCCATCCCCGTCGACGAGCGGTGGTCGTGGCAGGCCGCGAGCGCCGCCCGCGGCGTCCAAGACGAAACCGACGACGAAACCTTCTTCGAGTATTCGCACGCCCTCTTCGAGAACCAGGGCGACTTCTCGCAGGCGCGGATCACGGAACTCGCGAACGACGTCGAGGCGCCGGGCTGTGCGATTCAGGCCGACGCCGTCAACGAGACGTACCGCCCGGTGATCGAGGCCGACCGCCAGCGGGCCGTCGACCGCGGCGCGGGGGGGACGCCGGCCGTCTTCGTCGCCGGACGCGCCGTCTCACCGACCTACGACGCCATCGCGAGCGCCATCGAGGCCGAGCGGTAGGGTTCGACGACTGCACCACGGGGCACTTATCCGTCGGCGTCCAAGCCGGGACCAATGAGCGACGAGTCGGACGGCGGACGGACGCTCGGCCGCCGCCACCTCCTCGCCGGCGTCGTCGGCACCGGCCTGCTGGGGGCCGGCGTCGTCGGCAGCGGCGCCGTCGATCTCGGTACGGGCGACGCGGGTCAGCGACGCCTCCCCGTCGAGGTGACCACCCTCGACGCCGTCGGCTCGACGGCCGGCACCACACGGGTCCCGTCGCCGGAGACGCCGACCGTCGTCGACTGCTTCGCGACGTGGTGTGGCCCCTGTATCGAGCAGATGGACGCGCTCGGCGCCGTCTACGACCGCTACGGCGACCGCGCGGCGTTCGTCTCCGTCACCAACGAACGCTTCGGCGGCGGCCTCGACGCCGACGACGTGCGGGCGTGGTGGCGCGAGCACGACGGCCGGTGGACGCTCGGCCACGACCCCGAGGGCGACCTGTTGGCGGCGCTCGGCGCGAGCGGCCTCCCCTATCTCGCCGTGACCGACGGGTCGGGATCGGTCGTCTGGACCCACGGCGGCGTGGCGTCCGTCGAGACGCTCGACCGGCAGGTCGCGTCGGTGCTGTGATGATCGACGCCGCCTTCGCCGGCACGGTCACCTTCGCCGTCGGCGCCGGCCTCGCCACCTTCTTCGCACCCTGTGCCTACCCCCTCCTGCCGGGATACGTGGGCTACACGCTCCAGGGCGACGAGACGGGACTGGCCGGGGCGACGGCGCGGGGACTGGCCGCCTCCGCCGGTGCCGTCGTCGTCCTCGCCGCAGTCGGGGGGCTCCTCCTCGCCGTCGGCGGGCGTCTCGCCCGGCACCTGACGCTGCTCGAACCGCTGGTCGGCGCTGCGCTCGTCGTCCTCGGTGTCCTCGTGCTGACCGACCGGGCACCGACGCTCCATCTCCGCCTGCCCGAACGGCGGGCGTCGGTGGCGGGGGCGGCCGTCTTCGGCGGCGGCTACGCCCTCGCCGCCGCTGGCTGTGTCGTTCCCGTGGTGCTGGGCGTGTTCACGCAGTCGCTCACCCTCGCCCCGTCGCAGGCTGCCGTCGCGCTCGGAAGCTACGCGGCGGCGACGGCGCTCCCGCTGACCGGCGTGACCCTCCTCTCGGCCGTCGGGAGCGACGCCCTCCGGACGTGGAGCGCGCGCGTCGGGACGGTGCAGCGTCTCGCGGCTGTCGTCATGATCCTCGCCGGGGTGGCACAGATCGTCGCCTCGCTTCGGTATCTCGGCGTGGTGTGACGACCGCCTTCGACGACCGGACCAGATACGCTTTGAGCGTCGCGGCCTTGCGTCCGATATGGACCGACGGACGTATCTCGGGACGCTGAGCGCGACGGCGCTCGGCGGGGCCGCCGGCTGCCTCGGCGTCGGCGGCAACCCGAACACGACGCTCGGCGAACCGGACCGCCCCGAGGGAGTGACGAGCGAGGCGCTCGCCTACCCGGCGTGGGGCGAGCGAGTGCCCGACGTGACCCTCCCCGATCCGCTGACCGACGAGCGAATCGATCTGCGCGAGGTGGACCGGCCGACCTTCGTGAGCTTCTTCTACTCCAACTGCATGAGCGTCTGTCCCCGACTCGTCTCCGCGCTCCGGGAGGTACAGATCCACAGCGTGGAGAACGGCTACGCCGACGAGGTTGGGTTCTATCCGATCACCTTCGATCCGCAACGTGACACCGCGTCGACCCTGCGGGAGTACGCCGACCGGATGAACGTCGACCTGTCGGCGGGCAACTGGCACTTCCTGCGCCCCGACGGTCGGGAGCGGGCGAAGACCGTCCTCGAAGAGGAGTTCGGGTTCGTCTTCAAACGGGACGAACCGGACGACGGCGGGAAGTACATGTTCACCCACATCGGCCTCGTGCTCCTCGTCAACGCCGACGGGTACGTCGAACGCGCCTACCGGGATCGGGAGGGGACGGAGGGCCGGTACATCGCGGACCTGGAGCGGGTTCGGTCGGGCGGGGGCGGCCTCCTCTAGTCGTGCCCGGAGACGGGGACGGGTTCGTACGGCTCCTCTAAGTACTCGACGTCGCTGTCCGAGAGATCGATCTCCAGCGCCTCGACCGCGTCTTCCAGATGTTCGACGGAGGAGGTGCCGACGATGGGGGCGTCGACGTGGTCCTTGTGGAGCACCCACGAGAGCGCGATCTGCGCCATCTTCACGCCCCGTTCCGCGGCGAGTTGCCGGACGCGTTCGTTCACTTCCCGCCCGCCACCCTCGCGGTAGGGGTGTTCGTACAGGCGCCGCTCGCTCGCGCCCCGGGTCGTGGCGTCCACGTCCTCGTCGGGGCGGGTGAGATAGCCCCGCGCCATCGGCGACCACGGGATGACGCCGATTCCCGCCCGGTCACACAGGGGGAGCATCTCGCGTTCCTCCTCGCGGTAGACGAGATTGTAGTGGTTCTGCATGGTCGCGAACCGATCCAGCCCCAACCGATCGCTCGTGTGGAGGGCGTCCGCGAACTGGTGGGCCCACATCGAGGAGGCGCCGAGATACCGAACCTGTCCGCGTCTGACGGCGTCGTCGAGGGCGCGAAGCGTCTCCTCGATGGGCGTGTCGTAGTCCCAGCGGTGGATCTGATAGAGGTCGACGGTGTCCATCCCCAACCGGTTCAGGGAGTTCGACAACTCCTGCTCGATGGCCTTCCGCGACAGGCCGCCGGAGTTGGGGTCGTCCTCGTCCATGGGGAAGTAGCCCTTGGTGGCGACGACCTGCTCCTCGCGGCGCCCCTCCAGCGCCTTCCCGAGGACGCGTTCGGACTCGCCGTTCGAGTACATGTTCGCCGTATCGAAGAAGTTGATCCCCAACTCGACGGCACGGTCGACGAGTTCCATCCCCTCCCGCTCGTCCAACACCCAGTCGCGCCAGTCGCTCGTCCCGATACTCATGCAACCGAGACAGAGGCGCGACACCTCCATGCCGGTGGACCCGAGCGTAGTGTACTCCATACCGAAAGCTGACCGCGGTGTGACAAAAAGCTACGCCGCACCGGCCACACCGTTTTGCACCCCCGAGCCTAACGCCGGCCATGACCGTCTGGCTGCTCGGCGACCAGCTCCACCCCGAGAGTCACGTCCTCGACGGCGCCGACAGGGTCCTCCTGATCGAGGCAACGGCCTTCGCCGACCGGCGATCCTACCACCCCCAGAAGCTCGGCCTCGTCTTCGCCGCGATGCGTCACGCCCGCGACCGATTGCAGGATGCGGGCTACGAGGTCGAGTACCGCCGGGGCGACAGCTTCGGCGACGCCCTCGACGCCCACTTCGAGACGCATCCGGGTGACGACCTGCGACTCATGCGCCCGCCGAGCCACGGCGCCGCCGACCGGCTGCGCGAACTGGTCGAATCCCGCGGCGGAACGCTCACCCTCGTCGACGACGACCGGTTCCTCTGTTCGCCCGCGGCGTTCGACGAGTGGCACGGCGGGGGCGACTTCCGCCACGAGGACTTCTATCGCTGGATGCGACGGCGCGAGGGCGTCCTGACGGCCGACGGCGACCCGGTCGGCGGGGGGTGGAACTTCGACGAGTCGAACCGCGAGACGCCGCCCGACGACTGGTCCCCGCCGCCGGTACCGCGGTACGAACCGGACGCCCTGACCCGCGAGACGCTCGACTGGGTCGAGGAGCGGTTCGACACGTGGGGCGAGCGCGAGGGGTTCGCGTGGCCAGTCACGCACGAGGACGCCCGGGACGCCCTCGATCACTTCGTCACCCACCGCCTCCCCGAGTTCGGGCCGTATCAGGACGCGATGGTCGGCGACGAGTGGGCGCTCGCTCACTCCCTGCTCTCGTCGTCGCTGAACCTCGGCCTCCTCGGCCCACGGGAAGTCGTCGACGCCGCCGTCGGGGCGTGGGAGCGCGACGCCGCGCCCATCGAGAGCGTCGAGGGGTTCGTCCGGCAGGTGCTCGGCTGGCGGGAGTTCATGCGGCACGTCTACCGGCGGACGATGCCCGACCTGGCCGAGGGCGACCTGCTGGACCGATCCCGTGACCTCCCGTCACTCTACTACGACGGCGAGACGCGGATGCGGTGTCTGGACGAAGCGGTGTCACACGTCTACGACCACGGCTACGCCCACCACATCGAGCGGCTAATGGTCCTCTCGAACTTCGCGACGCTCGTCGGCGCCGACCCGCACGAACTCAACGAGTGGTTCCACGTCGGCTTCGTCGACGCCTACCACTGGGTGACGACGCCGAACGTCCTCGGGATGGGGACGTTCGCCACCGACGCGTTCACCTCGAAGCCGTACGTCTCCTCCGGCAACTACGTCGACAAGATGAGCGACCACTGCACGGCCTGTCCGTACGACGTGGACGCGACGACGGGCGAGGACGCCTGCCCCTTCAACGCGCTCTACTGGGACTTCCTGAAAGAACACGAGGAGACGCTCCGGGGGACGGGGCGGATGGGGCTGATGTACAGCCACGTCGACCGGAAAGGCGAGGCGGAGTGGGCGGCGATCCAGGACCGGGCGTCGAAACTGCGCGAACGGGCGGCGGAGGGGTCGCTGTAGCTCGGCGCGTCGAGAAAAGTCGAATCTTCGTTCGTGCGTCGCTACCGACCGACCGAGCCGGGACTCGGATCGGTCCGATACGGGTGTTGTAAGTCAGTTCCGGCGGTCGCCGACCACCGGAACACAGTTACAACACTCCGTATTACAGCCGCTGGAGGTTGGTCGCTCGTGGGCCCTTGTCGGCCTGTTCGATGTCGAACTCCACCTCCTGTCCTTCTTCCAGGTCCGGACCGCCGATGTCTTCCATGTGGAAGAAGACGTCTTCGTCCGAATCTTCAGTCTCGATGAACCCGTAACCGCCAGTGTCGTTAAAGAACGCAACCGTACCTGTCGCCATTGCGTCCACTACGACGAAAAGCAGCCGTATAAGGTTTCCGGGGGATTTCACGGAATCGCGCGTTTGTTCAACGGTGAGTCGGGCGGAATGCGAGTTCGACCGTCGTCCACGTCCGCGTCACTGCTCGCGACCGAGCGTGTGAAACTCCGCGTTCGGGCGCATGTCCACGAAGCTCGCCAGCCGGTTGCTGAGGTTGAAGAAGGCCGTGATGGCGCCGATGTCCCAGATTTCGCGCTCGGAGTAGCCGGCCTCGGCCAGTCGGTCGAGATCGTCGTCGGTCACTTCCCACGGTCGCTCGGTGAGTGTCACCGCCACGTCGAGCATGAGCAGTCGCTCGTCGCTCACGTCCGCGGTGCGGTAGTTGGCGACGAGCTGGTCGGCGAGCAGGGGGTCGTCGGCGTAGATGCGCACCAAGGCGCCGTGGGCGACGTTGCAGTAGTAACAGTGGTTGACGCCGGAGACGGCGACGACGATCATCTCCACCTCCTCGCGATCCAGACTCGTTCCCTCGACGAGGGCGTCGTGGTAGTCGACGAACGCGCGGAACTGCTCGGGGGCGTAGGCGAGCGCCGCGAAGACGTTGGGCGTGAAGCCCGCGCGCTCCGTCTCCGCGTCGATACGCTCGCGCAGGTCGGCGGGCAGGTCCTCGTAGTCGGGCACCGGGAACCGGGTCATCGCGTCGTCGTTCATACCCTCGCGTCGGGCGGCGCGTACAAAAACTCACGCCACCCGGAGGGCGACGAAACCCGCCGCCGCCGTCGCACACACCCCGACCGCGAGGAGGACGTAGTTCGCCAGCGTGTTGTCGGCGCGGGTGAGGTAGACGGAGAAGTCCCGCCCCGACAGCGGCCAGAGGGCGGGAACGCCCGCGGGCGTCAGCGCGTCCGCGAGGAGGTGTGCGAGGATGCCGAGGGTGCCGATGCCGAAGCCGAAGGCGACGAGGGTCGTCCGATCACCGCCGAGAACCGAGGTGAGACCGATGCCCGCACCGGCGCCGACGGCGCCGACGAGGAGGGCGAAGGCAAGCGTATGCGTGGGACCACGGTGGGTGATGCCGGGGATGCGGTGGTCCACGTCGGGGAGCGTCGACAGCCAGAGCATGGCGGCGCCGCCGACGACGGCGAAGCCGGGGCGCCCGAGGAGCACGAACGCGAGGCCGACGGGTGCGAACACGAGCAGGGAGACGCCCCAGTGGCCACGACGGTACATAGAGTGTCGTGAGCGGGGCACCAACCAGAACCTTTCGGCCGATGGATACGGTTATCGCTCCCCGGCGCCTCTCTCGGTCGTGCTCGGCGGACTCGTGGCTGGACTCGACGCCCTCCCCGCGTGGCAAGCCACGGCCGTCGTCCTCGCGCTCTCTCTCGGGGGCGCCGTCCTCCTCGAACTGGTGGGCGTCCGTCTCGCCCGCCGTCTCACCCGCCGAACCGAGACGACCCTCGACGACATCGTGTTCGAGGAACTCCGGGTGCCCCTCGTCGTCACCGTCGCCCTCGCGGGCGTCTACGTCCTGACGCGCGTGGAGTCCGTGGCGACGGCGACGCTCGTCGACGCCCGCACCCTCTCGCTGTTTTTCGGCCGCCCCTCGCTGACGGTCATCGTCCTCGTGTGGGCGCGGGCGCTCAACCGCGTCGTCAACCGCCTCGTCGAGGCGGTGAAGGATCGGGGCGACCGCTTCGATTTCGCCCCCGTCTTCTCGAACGTCTGGACGCTCGTCGTCCTCGTCGGCACCGTCGCCGTCCTGCTCTCGCTGTGGGAGTACGACATTTCGCCCCTGCTGGCAGGGGCCGGCATCGCGGGCATCGCCATCGGCTTCGCCGCCAAGGACACCGTCGCCAACTTCTTCGGCGGGATCGCGTTGTATTTCGACGACACCTACAAACTCGGGGACTTCGTCGTCCTCGACTCCGGCGAGTCGGGAACGGTCGTGAAGGTGGGCGTCCGCTCGACCACCCTGCTGACTCGCGACGAGGTGCTCGTCACGGTGCCGAACTCCGTCCTGAACGCGACGCGGGTCACCAACGAGTCGGCGCCGGGCCGACGCCGGCGGGTCCGGGTGCCCGTCGGCGTCGCCTACGGCACCGACATCGACGCCTTCGAGGACCTGCTGGTCGACCTCGCGCTCGCGGAGTCGCTGGTGCTCGACGCCCCCAAACCGCGGATGCGATTCCGGCGGTTCGGCGACTCGGCGCTCGAGTACGAACTGCTCTGCTGGGTGAACGGCCCGACGCGGGCGGCGCGGGCGCGCCACGAACTCAACCGCGTCATCTACCACGCGCTCGACGACGCGGACATCGAGATTCCGTACCCGCGAAGCGACGTGACGGTCAGGGAAGCGGACGAGGCGGCGACGGACGAACGCCGGCCGCCCGGCGACGACGCCGTCGCTGGCGGTCGGTGAGAACGGAGTGTACGTTACCGGTTGCCCACGGGACGGGGACCGCATGATCGTGTGGTGGTCAGGGGGCCGCCGGTGGCGTCACTCCTCGACGACGATCATTCCCTCCATGCCCGCCGCCTCGTGCGGGACGCAGAAGTAGGCGTGTTCGCCGGTCGTCTCGAAGGTGTGGACGTACGACTGGCCCTCTTGTACGGCGCCCTCGCCGTTCTCCCAGCCGGACCGGGCGGCCTCCTCGGACTCGAAGCCGCCCGAGGCCCAGTAGGTCGCGCCCTCGGGAATCCCGTCCTCGTAGGCGACGACGTTGTGGGGTTCGCCAGCGGCCCACTCCCACGCCACCGTGTCGCCGACGGAGACGGTGAGTTCCGCCGGCTCGAATGCGACGGCCTGCATGCTGACGACGTGGTCGGCGTCGTCGGGCACGCCCTCGACGACGTTCGGGCCACCCGATAGCTCGGGGTCCTCGCCGCTACCGCTGCCACCGCCGCCCATCGACATCGCGGGCGCGTCGTCCGCGGCGCCGGCGACGGCGAAGGCCGCGTTCCGGGTCGCTTGTGCGTACCGCTCGGCGGCCGCGTCCACGTCCGCGCCGCTCTCCAGTGCAGAGACGTAGTCCGAGAGCGCGGACTCGAAGGCCTCGTAGAACTCCCGGTCGCCCGCCTCGACGGCCTCGTGGACGCGAGCGTTCTCGAAGGTCGCGAACACCGCGCTCACCAGTGGCGCAGCGTTCACGTCGCCGCCGGAGCTACCGTTCTCGACGATGGCGTAGACGGCCGCGGTCGCCTCGTCCGCGAACGTCGTCGCGGCGCCGTAGGCGTCGGCCGAGCCGGTCGTCGCCGATCGGAGGGCGCCGAGCGCCTCCTCGAAGGAAGCGTAGCGCTCCTCGCTGGCGTCCTCGACAGCCTCGTGGAAGCCGTTGGCGCCGGCCTCGAAGTAGGCGAAGGCGTCGCTCGCGACCGTCTCGGCGCGGTCGGTCGCGCCGGCCGTCGAGAGGGCGCCCGCGTCGCCAGCGCGACCGGTCACGTAGCCCGCGGCGGCAGCGCTCGCGACGGCCGTCGATCCGGCCATCGCCTCGTACTCGATCAGCGCGTCCATCGCGCCGGTGACGTGGGTTGCTACCGCCTCGTCGTCGCCGTTCCGGAAGGCGTCGGGCAGGGCCGCCAGGTGGTCCTCCTCGAAGGTGTGATAGAGGTCCTCGCTTGTCTCCTCCAGGGACTCGTGGAAGCCGGACTGGTTCTCCTCGAACAGGGCGAAGAGGTCCTCCGCGATGGTCGCGGCGACCTCGCCCTCGCCCAGCAGGTAGCGCTCGTGGGCGTCGCCGAGGCGGGCACGGAAGAAGCCGGACTGGAGGATGGCCGCGTTCTGGCCGGCCAGCGCGTCGATGCCCGTCGTGAGACCGCCGTGGACGGTCGCCACGGCGTCGTCGACGCCGGCGTCGTCGCCGTCCTCGATGGCCGTGACGAGGGCTTCGAGCCCCTCGTGTTCGAACTGCCCGTACGCCTCCTCGCTGGCCTCCTCCAGGGCCTCGTGGGCGCGGGCGCCCTCGAAGTGCTGGAAGATGGACTGGGCGGCCGCCTTCGCGGCCTCGGCCTGCCCGGCGTCGTAGAGCCACTGGGCGTCGCGGACGCGGATACGGTAGCCGTTGAGACCGGCGGCGTGGGCGACGCCTAGGCCGGGGCCACCCATGCCCGCGGCCATCTCGGCGTCGAAGCCGACCGCACCCATCAGGGAGAGGTGGGCGACTCCCGCGATGGCCTCGGACGTGAGTTCGTAGGCCGCGTCGACGGCGCCCTGCGACGAGGCTAGGGCGGCCTCGTGGACCGCCTCGGCGTCGCCGGACTGAGCCGCGGAGACGACCTCTTCCATGCCGCCCTCGAAGGCCTCGTAGTACTCCTCACCGGCGGACTCGATGGTGTCGTGAACGGCCGCTCCCTCGAAGTCGGCGAAGACCTCCTGACCGACCGTCGCCGCCGCGTCGGTCAGGCCGGCAGTCGCGAGGGCGTCCACGTCGCGGACGCGGGCGGCGAAAGTCATGATCGTGAACACCTCGGCCACGTCGGTCGACGTGCGGCCGCGCTGGGCCGAGAGCAGGTTCGTCTCCGCTTCCGCGAGGGCGTCCATCGCGTCCTCGGCCGAGCCCTCCTCCAAGCCGGTGCGGGCCGCGCCAAGGTGTTCCTCGAAGGACTCGTAGGCCGACTCGCTGGTCGACTCCAGTCCCTCGTGGGCACCCCACTCACCGCCGGCGTTCTCGAAGCGAGCGAACACGTCGCCGACGAGGCTCGCCGCCGCCGCGTGCTGTCCCGTGTGGCCGAGCGCCATCGCGTCGTGAAGACGGGCGCGCATCACGTTCCACTGGGCGGCGAGCGCCGTCGCTGCGGACGCCTCGGCCGTCGGCGTCTCCGTCGCAGTCGGTTCGGCGGTGTCCGTCGCCGTCTCGGTGTCCGTCGCCGTCGACTCGTTCGCATCGGTTCCGCTCTGGCCACCACAACCGGCCAGCCCGACGCCGCCGAGGGCGACGCCGGTGGTCTGTAGTAACCGTCGTCTGGTTTGCCGCATATTTTTTAGGCTAGCCTAAAAATACAAAAGCCCATCGGATTTTAGGCTAGCCTAAACATGGTGACTATCTGCGACAAAGAGGGGTTGGAGGGGTGTACGTTACCAGTGCCCACGGTAGCGGGGTGTCGGTGGGAGCGGGCGACTCCCGGGTTCACGCCGTCCCGATTCGGCCCTCCCGTGCATCGCGTCCGCCGATCCGTCGCGAGGTCGACCGACCGGACGGGTCGAGTGGTCGTCGTTCGAGTCGCTGCACAATTTTAGGTTAACCTAAAGGAACAAAAACGCATCGATTTTTAGGTTAGCCGAAACCGATCTCAGTCGCGAAGGAACCGGTCGAACGCGGACGTGAAGGCGGCGTCGTCCTCGGTCGCCTGTTCCCACTCGACGAGGCCGCGTTCCTCGCGGGTCCCCTCGATGGTGTTGTCGAGGACGAACGCGACGAGGCCGCCGACGGCCATGCCCGTCGATCCGATGACGTAGACGGTGTCGGCGACGGCCCGGGCGCCGAGGACCGGACCGAGGACGGCGACCCCGCGCATCCCCTCGCGGAAGGCAGCCGCACTCCCCACGTTGCCCATGTAGGCCGGGATGGCGAGACCCGTAAAGAGCGCGATGCCGACGACGAAGACGTTTCGCGAGGAGTCGAGGTCGACGTACTCCAGATTCGAGAGGCCGACGGCGACGATCTGGCCGAACATGGCGACGTAGAGGCCGCCGACGATGGGGTCGGGGATGGTCGCGATCAGTTGGCCGAAGTAGCCGACGAAGCCGACCACGAGCATCACCGCGGCACCGATCTGGACGACGTAGCGCGAGGCGACGCCGGTCAGGCCGATGGCGCCGATGTTCTCCGAGTAGGAGGTGGAGCCACCGGTGCCCATGAGGCCGGCGAAGACGTTCATCAGGCCTTCCATCCCGATGCCGTGGTTGATGCGCTCCTCGCTCGGGGCGCCGATGCCCGAGAGTCGGGCGACGGCGTGGTAGTCGCCGAACGACTCCAGCATGGAGGCCGCGACGCCCGCGAGCATCCCGATGACGTAGGCCGTCTCGACCCGCGGGACCCCCCACTGGAGCGGGTAGATGGGCATGACCGCCGGCGCCGCGGCGACGGACGCGAGGTCGACGTAACCCGACGTGCCCGGCGCGTAGACGCCCGCCACCGAGAGGACGGCGGCGATCACCCACGCGACGACGACGCCGAGCAGGACCGGGAACAGCTGAAAGGCCCGCGAGGCGTCGCCGAGATACTGCGAGAACAGGACGATCAGGCCGAGCGTCAGCCCCAGCAACCACCAGTTGCCCGTCGCGCTCGTCACCTGCGGCGCGTTGAACAGCGCGAGGCCGATCAGCGCGATGGTCGGCGCGATGATGACCGGCGAGATGAACGTCCGGAGCCGGCCGAGCAGGCCGAAGTAGCCCACCGCCACCTCCACGACGGCGGCGACGACGATGGCACCCTGGAGTTGCAGGAGTGCGGCCTCCCACGCCGGCCCCGTCGGGTTGCTCGCCTGCACGACGCCGATGACCGCGAGCGCCGGCGCCAACATCGAGAAGGGCGCCCCCTGCACGATGGGGTAGCGGTTGCCGAACGTCGTCTGGGCGAGCGTCGCGATTCCCGAGACGACGAAGAACGTGCCGACGAAGCGCGGGATCACCGACTCGGGCATTCCGAGCGCCCCCGCGAGGATCAGCGGGACGGCGACGTTCGCGCCGACCATCGTCAGGTAATGCTGGACGCCGAGCAGCACCGACGTGCCGAGCGGCGGTTTGTCGTCGATGCCGTACGAGACGAACCCCGCACGGTCCTCCCGATCACTCATCGTTCCGACCCACCAGTAGCATACCGCGCACCTCTCCGGGGAAGCATCTAAAATCGCCCGGATCGGATCGGCCGAAAGCGTCACGGCGGCGGCGGCCGTCCACCCGCCCGATGGAGCGGGACGGCGGCGCCGACGGGCGGCCGGCAACACCGGGCGCGAGCGATGGAATCGACACCGAGAGCGCGGGGCGAGCCGACCCGGTCGGCTCGGCCGAGTACGACCCCGAAACCCTCTGTTATCGGGGCGAGCGGGTCGTCGAGCGGACGCCCCTCGGCGCCGGCTGGGCGGCCGTCACGACCCACCGCGTGCTGGCGTACAATCCGACCACGGACGGCCGACGGTTCGAGGCGGTCGACCGGCCGAACGTGAGCGACGTGGCCGTCGACGCCGCGGGCGACAAGCGACTCCTCGGCTGGGGACTCCGGGCCGCCGTCTACGGGCTGGCGGGCCTCGGCGGTGGCGTCGCGCTCCGGGCGATGAACCTCGGAGAAACGCTGTCGATGGACCCGGCGAGCACTGGGGCCGCCCCCGTCGGGAGCGTTCTCGCGGTGACCGACGCGCTCGCGGCGGCGCTGTCGGTGCTCACGACGCTCCTCCTCGTCGGCGGCGGCGCCCTCGTCGTCGGCGCCCTGGGTCTCCTGGCGCGCTACCTCCGGACGCGCCGGCCGGCGCTGGTCGTCGACCGCTTCGGCGACGACCCCGTGCGGCTGTCCGTGCCGAAGTCGGACGGCGAACGGGCGGCTCGGGCGCTGTCGGCCGCGCTGGATAGCTAGAAGGCGGCGCCACAGTCCGGACAGCCGTCGGCGTCGAGCGCAACCTGAGTCTTGCAGTTGCTACAGTAGCCCCGCGACCCGCTCCGGAGCAGTCGCGCGTCGACGACGTCGTTTCCCTCGTCGAGGGGTTCGCCACACTCGGCACAGAAGTTGGGCGTCCCGTCGTGTCGCGTCGCGCACGCCGGACAGCGGCGGAAGCGGTCGGGGGCGTCGTCGCCGTCCGCACCGTCTTCCGGGTCGTCGGTGAGCAGCAGTGCCAGCAGGTAGACGACGACGCCGAACACCCCGAGGAGGAACGTGACGAGTCCCCAGACGAAGCCGGATCGGCCGCGACCGCTGGCGTGGATGCCGACGGCGGCGGCGATGGTGATCCAGCAGAGGGCAACGATCAGGAGGAGGCCGTGACTGGACACGCGCGATGGACGAACACGCGGGCTGAAAGGTCTTGTGTCGCCCGTCGACCAATGATATATCCCCACCGATGGCATAGGGGGGAGCGATGGAAATTCGGCGGCTCCTCCGCGGTCGGATCGACGACGACCGCCTCGACAGCGTGATCGACGAAATCGCGGCACGGTACGGCCGTGAGGAGCCGTCGGTCCGATATCTCGACGCCGACAACTGGCTCTCGACGCCGCTGGTCCTCGACGAGGACCTGTTCGTGAAGGTCATCTCCAAGCAGAACTCGCTGGTCCACGCCCTCATCACGACTGGGCGCAACCTCGGCGTCTTCTCGGCGGGCACCGAGGGCTTTTTCGAACACTTCGGGACGCCCTACGGCATGGCGAAACACGAACTCGAGGCGACCGAGAAGATGCGCGAGATCGGTCTAAACGCGCCCGAACCGCTCGAAGCCCTGGAAGTCGACGGTCTCGGCGTCGTCGTCCTCGAATATCTCCCCGAGTTCCGCCCACTCGACGAACTCGACCGGGAGACTGAACGCGAACTCGCGCCGGAACTGTTCGCCGCGCTCCGGACGATGCACGACCACGGCCTCGCACACGGCGACCTGCGAGCGGAGAACGTCCTCATCCTCGACGGCGACCTCTACTTCATCGACGCGACGAACGTCGGCTCGGAGAATCGGGAGGACGCGCGGTCCTACGACGCCGCCTGCGGGCTGGCGGCGCTCGAACCCCTCATCGGTGCGGCGGCGACCGTCGACGCCGCGGCGACGGCCTACACGACGGCGGAACTCCTCGCAGCGCGTGATTTCCTGGATTTCGTCAACATCCGCCCGGATCACGGCTTCGACGCCGCGGCGCTCAAAGGCGAGATCGAGAAACGCGCCGCGTAGCGGAAGGGTGGACGAGGAGGCGGGATGTGACGGGACGAAGGAGGTCCGGATCGGCCTGCCGGGCGAGAGGCGATCCGGACCGAGGCCGGGGCGAGCGACGACGTGGTGGAGTTGTTGGTTGCCGAGTCTCGACGAGAAAAGCGTCGATGCGTCGGCATCAGCCGTTTGCGCCCTCTGACTCATAAACCCTCCGACCCCGGCACGACCGGCGATCAGTCGCGCCGGTCCCGCAGCGCCGGAAACTCCTCGCGGACCGACTCGATCCGGTCGGGGTCGAGATCGGCGACGACGAGGGCCGGGTCGTCGCCTGCGCTCGCGAGCGTCGTCCCCCACGGGTCGTAGACGGTCGACCGGCCGAGGAGGGTCGCGTCCTCGAACTCGGCGGCGCCGTTCGTCGCCGCGACGTAGGTGAGGTTCTCGATGGCCCGCGCCCGCGCCAGCGTCTTCCAGTGTTCGACCCGGGGGAACGGCCACGCGCTCGGGACGCAGACGAGCGTCACGCCCCGATCCGCGAGCCGACGGTAGAGTTCGGGAAAGCGGAGGTCGTAACACGTCGACATCCCGACGGTGAAGCCCTCGAACTCGACGGTCGAGAGGCGTTCGCCGGACGTGAGCAGGCGTGCCTCCGCGGACTCGTAGCCGAAGAGGTGGTGTTTGCGGTAGACGGCCCGGCGCTTCCCGTCGCGGTCGTAGAAGACGCAGGTGTTCGCCAGTCCCTCGGTCGCGGGCACGTCGACGCCCGCGTCGGCGCTGGCTTCGAGGTCCTCGACGTGGCTTCCCGCCAGGAGGCCGACGCCGTGGTCGGCGGCCACGTCGGCCAGCCGACCGAACGTCGGGCCGTCCAGTCCCTCCGCCACGCGGGCGTACGACTCGAAGGCGAAGAAGCCGACCGTGAACAGTTCGGGGAGGACGACCAGGTCGGCGCCGCGGGTGGCGGCATCGGCGACGGCCGTCGCCGCACGGTCGACGTTCTCGGTCACGTCGCCGGCGGTCTGGTCGAGTTGAGCGAGTGCGATCTTCATGCCGGGAGTTCGAGGTCACGCCTGAGCGCCGCGTCGAGGTTGTCGAGTTCGGCGTCGAGACGTTTCTTGAAGAAGCGTTCGACGCCGGGCAGACGGCCGTCGACGACGAACTCGTTGTGGAGGCGACAGCCCGTCTCGGTGTCCTCGATACGGTGTTCGCCGGTGACGCGCATCACCGAGGACTTGCCCACGAACTTCACGTACCGGGGCTCCTCCCGCTCGATGTCCTCGGTCTCGACGGTCGCGGTGCGGTCCACGAGCGGGAGCTGGAGGTCGATCTGCCACGTCGCGTCGTTGCCGTCGACCTCGTAGTCGCGGACGACGCTGATCGCGGCGGCACGCTTGCCGGGATCGGAGATGAAGTCCCAGACGCGCTCGGGCGGCGCCTCGAACTCGAACGTCCGCCGGACACGTACGGTCATACGATGTGGTGCCGTCGAATCGTAAAAAAGCCGTGGGTTCGGAGGGTCGTCGGCCACCCGGAGCGCTCACCGCGGGCGGGGGAGAATCACTCGATAGTGACGCTGACGGCCCGGCTACGTCACCCTTGCGTGACACGCCACGTCGTCGACCGGGCGCGTCCCCACTTCTCGATTTCGACGTCCTCGGACTTCTCGGCCAGACGGGGGAGACGAGAGCCGACCTGCTTGGCCGTCAACCCGATGGCGTCGGCGATGTTCTTCGCGCGGAAGTAGCGTTCACCCCGAGAGACGCTGTCGTGGAGGTACGCGAGGATTCGCCGTTCCTCTTCGGTCAGTGAGGTCATCGTTCACCCCTCGTAGGTGACTCAAGGTCTTAACTCTTTCAAGCCCGACCGCGAACCGACCGTCGTCGGTCGGTACCGTAGTCCATCCCGAACGGCCGGCAGCGTCAGGCGTACGCCTGAATCGCCACGACCGAGCAGAGCGCGGCCACCATCGCGAGCGCGAACCCGCCGGCTTTCGTCAACTGTCCGGGGGCGGCGAGCATCGCCAGCGCGCCCACGACTGCGAGGATGCCGAACAGCACGCCGAACCCCACTCCCTTGTCCGTCCCGGCCGCGTCGAGTGCCATGTACGCAGGGTCCGAGGGCGCACACTTAGCCCCTTCGATGGGGACGACGACCAACATATAAGCGCCGGGGACCGTACGCCCGGTATGGACTTCAGCCTCTCCGCGGAGAGTGCCCAGATTCGGGACATGGTGGCCGAGTTCGTCGACGAGGAGATCGTCCCCGTCGCCGGCGACATCGACGAGGCCGACGAGTTCCCCCGCGGCCTGATCGACGACATGGCCGCGCTCGGACTCATGGGGATGCCCTTCGACGAGGAGTACGGCGGCGCCGGCCTCGACTACCACGCCTACGCGGCCGCCCTCGCGGAGATTAGCCGGGGGAGCGGCGGTCTCGGCACCATCGTCGCCGCCCACACCAGCCTCGCCGGCGGGATGCTGGACTCGTTCGCCGACGAGGACCAGAAAGAGCGGTTCCTGACGCCGCTGAACGAGGGCGCGGACATCGGCGCCTTCGCGCTCTCGGAGGCCGGCGCGGGCAGCGACGTGCCCGCGATGGTGACGACGGCCATCCGCGACGGCGACGAGTACGTCATCGACGGCGAGAAGCTCTGGATCTCCAACGGCTCCGTCGCCGACACGGTCGTCCTGTTCGCCAAGACCGACCCCGACGCGGGTCGGAAGGGCATCTCCTCTTTTATCGTCCGACCCGGTGAGGACGACGGCTTCTACGTCGAGGGGACCGAGAAGAAGTTGGGCGATAAGGGCTGTCCGACCGCCGAACTCCGCTTTTCGGACCTCCGGATTCCGGCCGACCGCCGCCTCGGCGAGGAGGGCGACGGCTTCGTGCAGGCGCTGAAGACGCTCAACACCGGGCGCATCACCATCGCCGCCCGCGGCGTCGGCATCGCGCAGGCGGCCCTCGACGAGGCCGTCGCCTACGCGAACGAGCGCGAGCAGTTCGGCCAGCCCATCGGCGACTTTCAGGCCATCGGCCACAAACTCGCCGACATGGACACGAAAGTCGAGACGGCGAGGCTCCTGATGCATTACGCCGCCGACCGCAAGCTGGAGGGCAAACGGTTCGTCAAAGAGGCCGCACAGGCCAAACTCTACGCCAGCGAGGTGAGTCGGGAAGTGGCGAACGAGGCCATCCAGATCCACGGCGGCTACGGCTACACGAAGGACTTCCCGGTCGAGCGGTTCTACCGCGACGCGAAGCTCAACGAAATCTACGAGGGGACGAGCGAGGTGCTTCGCAACACCATCGCGGACGAAGTTCGGTAACCGGAAGGTTCGACTCCCCCCAGTCCTGACGGACGACCATGACCGAAAGCGGCGACTCGACGGCGGACGAGGGCGTCACCGCTCGCTACTACGAGACCGGCGACGAACGCGTCCTCGCGTTCGACCGGGACGGTCGAACGGCGGCCATCGCCCAGAACGTCGAGGGCTACGCGATGGTGAAAGTCCGGCACACACCCGACGACGACGAACTGGAGAAGTACTACGGCTTCGACATGGCGCTCGACCACGCGGCGGAACTCCTCGGCGTGCGCGTCGCCGACCTGCCGGTCCCCGAGGAAGCGAGCGACATGGGGATGTAGGGCTCGTCGTCCCTGTCGATGGATGGTCGCCGTCGCGGTCCGGCGAGCAGCCATCGTGACGTACGACGAGCCCGACGATCAGGTCCAGTAGAAGCGTGGCCCGAGGAACAGGTACGCGAGCGCGAGAAAGAGGAGGGCGAACGCGAACACCTCGCCGGGACGGCCGCGGAGCGAGATGGCGAGGACCTGCACGACCCCCATCACGAGGGCGTCCTGCGGGTGGAGGTCCGGATACGTGATCTGTGTCACCATCAGCGCCGCGAGCAGTCCCGAGAGGGCAACGAGGAGCGACGGCCCGACGAAGCCCGCGAGGACGCCCGCCGAGAGCACTGTCGCCGCGAGCGTCGACGGCACGCCCTTGGTCTCTGAGGCGTCGCTGTCGTAGGCGGTGTAGAGGCCGAGGCGGGTGACCGCCATGGCGACGTAGACGGCGGGGACGAGGAGCGCGAGGCCGTACGCGAGCGGGTCGGTCCCCCACGACCACACGTCGGCCGCCCGCGAGGCGACGAGGAGGGCGGGCGCGACGCCGAAGGAGGCCACGTCCGCGAGCGAGTCGAGGTAGGGGCCGGCGAGGGTCCCGCCGCGCTTGCGGGCGACGACGCCGTCGAGACCGTCCATGACGGCCGCGAGCAGGACGATGCGGGCGGCGAGGCCCGCGTCGCGGGTCGCGACGAACGCCGCCAGAAAGCCGAGCATCGCGTTGCTGACCGTGACGGCGTCCGCGAGACCCAGTCGCCCCACGAACCGCGGTTGCATAGTCGCTCACTCAGCCACCGGGGATTTACGTCTTTATACTGCCGGCTGGACGTCGAGCAAGACCGGCGCCGTTCCGGGGTGCGCAGGGCCCGAAACGGGGACTGCTGGGGTGGTATCGCCCGTTTCGACCGTCGAACCACGCCGCATTTATCCGTCGACCCCCGAGGTTCGCGTATGCGCAGACGCCGGATGCTCGCGACGTTGGGAGCGGTGGTCGCCACGGGGGGAGCCGGCTGTACCGCCGTCGGCTCTCTGGGCGGCGTCGACGGCGACGTGGGCATGACCGCGGTGGCGTTCGAACCCGCGACGATCACCGTCGACGCCGGCGAGGAGCTCGTCTGGTACAACAACAGCGCCCGCGCCCACTCCATCACTGCCTACGAGGGCGGCATCCCGGAGGACGCCGACTACTTCGCCACCGGCGGCTACGACTCCGAGGCCGCCGCCCGGGACGCGTGGGACGGCATGCACGGCGCGATCACCAACGGCCAGCGATACGCCCACACTTTCGAGGTGCCCGGCACCTACAACTACTTCTGCATCCCCCACGAGCGCGGCGGGATGGTCGGACAGGTCGTCGTCGAATAGCCTACGGGGTCGGCAGTTCGATCACGACGGTCGTCCCGGCGTCGTCGGAGGCCACGTCGATTCGTCCGCTCGACGCACGAACGATCCAGTTGGTGAGCCACAGTCCCAGCCCGGTGCTGTGGGTGAGCTGTGTCTCCTCGGCCGTCCGGAGCACCCGCCGCTCGACCGACGGGAGTCCGGGGCCGTCGTCGGCGATGCGGACCGAGACGCGGCCCTCCTCGGTCGCGGGCGGCGTGAGGTCGACCGCCACGTTCGGACGGGCAGCGTCGTTGTGTTCGACCGCGTTCTCGAGGACGTCGTCGAAGGCGTTCGGGAGGAGTTCGTGGCCGACGGCGGGCGCCCGGTCCGGAAGCGTGACGCTCACCGACGCCTCGGGTGCCTCGCGTCGCAGGCGCTCGATGCGGTCGGTCAACACGTCGACCAGGTCGACCGTCACCGTCTCGGTGCGGTCGGCGTCGGCAACCCGTTCGATCCGACGGGCCGTCTCGCCGAGTTCGACGATGGCGTCCAGCCGGTCGCGAACGACCCCGAGGCTGGGGTCGTCGTCGGGCACGCGCGTCGCGAGGCGGTCGAGATGCCCCGCCGCGACGTTCACCTCGTTGCGGATGTTGTGGCGCAACACCCTGTTGAGGACGGCGAGTCGCTGGCGGCGCGCCCGGCGTTCGGTCACGTCGTGGACGAGAAACGTCGCGCCGTCGATTCGGTCCTCGTCCAGCGGCGCGGCCCAGACCTGCGCGTCGAGCAGCGAGCCGTCGGGTCGCCGAAGCGTCGCCTCCGCCCCCACGATGGCCTCGCCGTCGCGGAGGCGGCCAAGACACTCCGCCAGCGTGATCGTCCCCTCGTCGTCGGCCCACACGGTCGCGAACGACCGACCGATCATCGACGAGCGGTCGCGGTCGAACGTGCGCTCGGCCGCCGGATTCCACAGCTGAACGACGCCGTCACCGTCGACCGCACAGATGGCGACCGGTGCCGCGTCGACGACCGTCGAAAACCGCTCGACCAGCCCCTCGACGGCCGCGGTGAGCACGTCGACCTGCTGCTCGCTGTCCAGATGCCGGTCGAGTGCGTCGAGCAGTTCGGCGAACATCGTCCGGGAGAGTCCCGCCCGATCCGACACCTCGTCGGCCTCGGCGTAGGCGTCCACGACGACTCGCTGCACCTCGTCGTGTCCGCGCTGGGTGAGCGCGCGAAACACCGCGCCGGCGACCTGATCCGTGGAGCCGTTCATTTTAGGCTGGCCTAAAACAGGGTGGCGTATAAACTTCCCGCTCCGTGGCGGGGGTGAGAAAAACGTCGCGTTCGAACTCAGTCCTCGTCGACGGCGACGTCTTCCTCGTCGACGTCGACGGCGGCCTCTTCCTCGGCGGCGACCTCTTCGGGTCGCGCTTCGAGGGTGAGCTTCTGGATTTCGACCCGGCGGAGCGGGTAGACCGTCTTCGCGTCGCCGTAGATGGCCGAGGAGAGTCGGCCCTCGACGGCGCTCTCGACGAAGGACTGGAAGTCGCGTTCGGCGGCGGCGTCCTCGATGATGTCGATCATGATGCGACGGATGGCCTGTTCCTGACTGCGGTCGGCCTTCTTCGTCGTGAACGCGACGGGCTGGACGCGGACGCGGTAGTCGTCCGTCGTCAGCACCGTGATCGTCGCGTCGACCTTCGAGGCGCCGCGGCGCACGAGACTACGAAGGTAGTCCCGCGTGAGTTCGTGCTTGACGAACTCCGTGTAGGCGGCGTCCGAGCCCACGTCCGTGATCTTGAAGGTGAGTTTGGTGTTGTTCGCCCCGGCGTCGTCGGTGAGTTCGCCGAGGGTCGTTTCGATCGTTCGTCCGATGACTTTTTGCGGTTCGTCGGCAACCGTCTGGCCGAGTTCCGCCCGGTCGTACTGCTCCGGGGCGAAAATCGTGTACCAGCGCTTGCCTCGCTTCTGCTTGGATACTGAACGTTCACTCATGGGTTTGTCTGTGTTCGCGTGCCGTTCGTGCGACGGTCTCCGCGACCGTCAGGTTCACCACGTAGTCGTCCACGGTCGACTGCAACCCGCCGACGGTGTCGCGTTCGACCGTCGTGCGGACGCCGTCGTCCGTCACGACCGTCGACATCGACGGCGTGTCGTCCGGCCGGAGTGCGGCCGCGACAGTCGCCGCGTCGTCGTGGGTCGTCTCGATACAGGCGCGTTTCATAGCGCCTCCCTGAACGCCGTGATGAACCGCGATACCTCTCCGTCCGCGTCGAACCGCGCCGTCGCCCGTCGGGCGTCGCCGGCGCTCGTTCCGTCCCCGTCGACCGACTGCACCGCCTCGCGGGTCGCGTCGGCGAGTCGAGCGTCGTCGACGCTCGCCGCGGCCGCGGCAGTAGCCGCGCCGTCACTTCCCGCGGCAGTAGCCGCGCCGTCACTTCCCGCGGCAGTAGCCGCGCCCCCGACGACCAACACGACCGGCTCCGGCGACTGAAAGTCACGACAGAGTCGTGCGACCGTCCCGAGTCGCCCGGGATCGGCCTCGTCGACGCGCGCGACGAAGACGCCGTCGTACCGGCCCGTCGTCGCCGTGGTCAGCGCCTCGTGGACCGCGCGGGCGTGGCCGCGCCACGCGTCGAGGGTGGCCGTCACCGGCCCGCCGTCGCGGATGGCGAGGGCGACGCCCGTTCCCGGCCGCTCGCGAGCGACCGCGTCCAGCGCGTCGCCGAAGCCCTCTATCGTCGCGACCCGGGCGTCGGGCGTCGCGTGCGGGCGCAATGCCCGCTCGACTGCCTCGGTCGCCCGCGCCGACGACGCCGTCGCCTCGATGGCCAGCCACGACGCGAGTCGGCGGCGGTCCTCCTCGGTCGGGTCCGACGGCAGATCGAGCCTCGACAGCGCTTCCCGCGCCATCTCGGGATCGCCCGAGACCGGCGCCGAGACGAGCGTCGAGTGTGCCAGTCCGTCCGCGAGATCCGGCGTCGGCGTCGCCACCCCCGGCCGGCGCTCGACCGCCGTCCGCTCGCGCGCCGCGTCGAGCAGCACCGCCGCGTCGCCCGAATCGAGCGGCCGATCCGCCGTCGCGACGCCGGCGAGCGCGAGCGTCGGGTCGGGGTCGACACCGAGTTCGCGCGCCGCCGCCGCGGCGACGAGACTCGCTGGCTCGGCGCCCGCGAGTGCCACGTCGCCGCCCGCCGCGCCGACGCCGACGACGAGGTCGTCGCCCTCGCCCGGCGTCAGGTTGGGGATCGGATCGACGCGCACCTGGAAGGGGGTCGAACGCTCCCGGCACGCCCGCGCGAGGACGCCGCTGGCGGCCAGCGCGTCGCCGTCGGCGGCCGCGACGACCCGAACGAACGGGGCCTCGCGGAGCGCCGCGGCTATCTCGCCGGCGTCGGCGGCATCCTCGGGGACTGCGGGCGCGGTCGACATCCTATTCGAGTAGCTCGACGGCGACGTCGTAGCTGTAGCGGAAGTCCTCGTCGAGGGCGTCGCCACGGTAGTAGTTGACCAGGCGACGGATCTTCGACTCGGTGTTCTGGAGCGCGCGCTTGTTCTGGTGGTCCTGCGGGTTCGCCTCCATGTGCTCGCGCAGGCGGATCGCCCGCTGCATCAGGTTGCGCAGGTCCGACGGCAGGTCGCCGTCGGCGTCGTTGTCCTCCAGAATCTCCGTGAGCTTCTTCCCCGTCGCCAGCTTCACGTCGGGGATCGGCGTGCCCTTCACGCCCTCGTCACGGAGCTTCATCCCGATGACGCTCGGGTCGTGGCCCTGTTCGGCGAGTTCGACCACGCGCTCCTCGATCGCATCCGTGTCTACGTCGCTCCACTCCGGGGGTTCGTCTGCCACCGGCTTGTCCGATCCGGACGAGCCACGGCGGCGGGTGTGCATTCGTGCCATAGATGGGTTGGAACTGCACGGACCGCAGAAGCGTATGTGCACCGACGGCTGTCGGTACACGCACTCCCGCAATCCCAAGCCCAGATGGGCGAGTCGGATTTGCGGTCGCGGCGTTCCCGTCGACATCTTCGGGAATCGAACATTAAACCGTTTCGAAGGGGTCGAGGACGGTGTCACCGGCCCGCATACGGACGAGTCGAAGCCCTTATTATTCGGACCGCGGTACGATTCGTTGCGACGCGGGCTCGTAGATCAGGGGTAGATCACTCCCTTGGCATGGGAGAGGC
Source organism: Haloplanus rubicundus (assembly GCF_003342675.1). Taxonomy (NCBI): domain Archaea; kingdom Methanobacteriati; phylum Methanobacteriota; class Halobacteria; order Halobacteriales; family Haloferacaceae; genus Haloplanus; species Haloplanus rubicundus. The sequence continues at coordinate 2,634,070 of NZ_CP031148.1, forward strand.
CCCGGGTTCAAATCCCGGCGAGTCCATCGGAACGACCGAGCCGTGGCGAGGGAGTGAGAATGGTCGAGCCGGGATTTTAATCAGGGAAGTCGCAGCGCCGAGCGGAGCGAGGCGACCGTCTTCCCGTGGTTCAGAATCCCGGCGAGTCCATCGGAACGACCGAGCCGTGGCGAGGGAGTGAGAATGGTCGAGCCGGGATTTTAATCAGGGAAGTCGCAGCGCCGAGCGGAGCGAGGCGACCGTCTTCCCGTGGTTCAGAATCCCGGCGAGTCCATTTCCTTTCGCTCACTTCGTTCGCTCCAGTCAATGGACTCGCCTGAGTCCCCCTCGCTCCCTGCGGTCGCTCGCGGGACTCCCGGCGAGTCCGCTCGACTCATTCCGATCGGTTCCGTCCCTCGTCGCTCTCGGTCGTCTTACTGGGAGCAACGGTCACCCCGGCAACAGCCAGTTGATCCCCGCCACCACCAGCCCCGCCAGCCCCATGCGCGCCGCGGCGACGTACCACCGCTGGCCGGAGATCGAGCCCATGTAGGCCCCGAACGCGCTCAGAACGCCGACCCCGAGGCCGACGGCGATCAGGGCGGCCTCGCCCATCGTGAACACCGACCCCTCGAACAGGAACGGGACGAGGGGAACGAGGATGCCGATGAGTGGGCCGAGCCCGCTCGTGGTGGCGTGGAGGAGGCGGGCACCGCGCTGTTCGTGCTGGATGCGCGTGTCGTCGAGGTCGGTGAGCATCGCGCGTTCGAGGCGGAGGATCTCGGCTCTGGTCTCGGCGCGTTCGATCTCCCAGACGCTCCAGACGGCGGAGGTGCCGAGGCCGACGGCGGCGCCCAGCCCAATTTTGACGACCGTCGCTCCGTCGGGAACGCCGGAGAGGACGGCGCCGACGACGATGCCGATGGCCGTGAGGGTGCCGTCGAAGCCGTTGGAGACGAAGTAGCGACGCGAAATCGCGAGGATGTCCTCCTTCGCGAGCAACCGTCGGAGGAGCCGACGAACGGAAGCCACGGGCTCAGGCGTCGCGGGGCGGCCGCTGGGGGGTCACGAGGCGGTCACCGCAGGCGACCAGGTCGATGGAGTGGACGGTGCCGCCGAGTTCGTCGATGGTCTCCTCGACCGCTCCGATGTCGAGGTTCTCGCCTTCCAGCGTCACCTCGACGTTCTGCACCTCGCGATCCAGTTCGACGAGCGTGCAGGTGGCGCCCGCGACGCCGTCCACCCGGGAGAGCTGGTCGGTGAAGTCCACGAGCGGCGGGTCGTGGGGCTTGAGCACGTCGAGGACGAGGCGTCGGACGGATGCCATGGGTCGTCGTGGGAGCGGCACAGTCTAAAAACATCGGGACGTTGTCACGCGCGGGGGACGGCAACCGGCTTTACTACTCGGGGCCACGATTGGGGTCGTGATGCTCGTCGACGCCGCGCTCTTTCTCGGAGGGCTGGCCGCGCTCGTGCTCGGCGCCGACCGTGCGGTGACGGGGGCGGGTGACCTCGCGCTCTACTACGGCGTCTCGCCGTTCTTCATCGGCGTGACCCTCGTCTCGGTCGGCACGTCGGTGCCCGAGATGGTCACCTCGGTGTACGCCGCGTACTACGGGGCGGGCGACCTGGTCGTCGGCAACATCGTCGGCTCCGAGACGGCACAGATAACCCTCGCCATCGGTATCGTCGCGCTGATCGCCCCGTTCGTCACCGAGCGACGGAACGTCCTCGTCTACGGCTCCGCGATGTTGCTGGCGATGATCGTCATGGCCCTCACGCTCGACGACGGCGTGATCGTCCGCTCGGAGGGGTTTCTCATGATGCTGGCCTACCTCCAGTTCGTCTACACGCTCTACACGAACGAGGGTGGCGCGGAGATAGCTGAGGAGGTAATCGAGGAACCGGCGGAGCCGGAGAACGCCCTCCCCGGCATTCTCGGCGGCCTGGCGCTGGTCGTCGTCGGGGGACAGCTCATGGTCACGAACGGCGTCGCGCTCGCGGCGACGCTCGGCATCCCCGAGTACCTGATCGGCCTGCTGACCGGGCTGGGGACGACCCTGCCGGAAATCGTCGTCGCCGGCATCGCCGCCCACGAGGGGCGGGGTGGCATCTCGGTCGGCTCCATCCTCGGGAGCAACATCACCGATCCGGTGTTCTCGCTGGGCGTCGGCGCCCTCCTCTTCGACGTGACAGTCGAGAACGCCGCGGCGCTCCAGCCGTCGCTCGTCTACATGTTCGTCGCGTCCGCAGCCGTGTTGAGCCTGTTTTACTGGCGGCGCGGGATCGACCGCCGGGCCGCCGTCGTCTGTCTGGCGCTGTATCTCCCCACCTTCGTCGTCGTGTGAGCGGCCTCGGACGGATCGTCCCGACGGTCGACGGACCGTCTTGGCGACCGACCGGTACTGATTTAGGATGCGCCGTCTCGCTCGCTCGGCGACCGAACGGATCGGTCGAGGAAGTCACGCACCCCGAGGTTGAGCAGGAGGAAGCCGGCGAACGCGACGGTGACGGGCGCCCAGTCGCCGAGCGAGAGCGGTTGCACCGCGAAGGCGTCGGCGAGCGGCGTGTAGAGGACGAGCAGTTGCAAGAGGAGTGTCACCGCGATGGCTCCGAGCAGCCAGGGGTTCGACAGGATGGAGAGGTCGTACCGCGAGCGGATCACCTGAATGCGCACCACCTCGACGACGACGAGGAACGTAAACAGGAGCGTCTGGGCACGGACCAGGTCGGCGACCGTCGCCAGACTGTAGAAAAAGAGCGCGAGCCCAGTGGCCGTCATGACGACGCCGATGGCGGCGATGGAGACCATCGTCCGCCGGTCGATGACCGACTCGTCCGGCGGGCGGGGCGGGCGTTCGAGGACGCCGTCGGCCTTCGGGTCGGCGCCGAGCGCGAGTGCCGGCAGTCCGTCGGTAACCAGATTGATCCAGAGGAGCATCACCGGCGTGAGCACCAGCGCCTCGGCCCCTGTGGTGAAGACGCCGGGAAAGAGGGCGGTGCCGAGGAGGACGCCGAGAAAGACCACGAGCACCTCGCCCGCGTTGGCCGAGAGGAGGTAGTTGACGAACTTGCGGACGTTGTCGAAGACCCCGCGACCCTCGGCGATGGCGTCGCGGATCGTCGCGAAGTTGTCGTCCTGCAGGATCATGTCGCTTGCCCCCCGCGCCACGTCGGTGCCGCGCTGGCCCATCGCGATGCCCACGTCGGCGGTTCGGAGCGCCGGGGCGTCGTTGACGCCGTCGCCGGTCATCGCCACCGTGTGGTCGTTCGCCTGGAGCGCACGGAGGACGCGGACCTTGTGGTCGGGGCTGACGCGGGCGAACACCTCCACCTCCTCGACGGTGCGCCGGAGTTCCGCGTCGGAGTAGTCCTCGATCTCCCGCCCGGTCAGCGCGCCGGTCGGGTCGAAGCCCACGTCCGCCCCGATGGCCTTCGCCGTCTCGACGTTGTCGCCGGTGACCATCACGACCCTGATGCCCGCGTCCCGGCAGTCGGCGACGGCGCCCGGCACCTCCTCGCGGGCGGGGTCGAGCATCCCCTGCAGGCCGAGAAAGACCATCCCTCGCTCGATATCGTCGTCGCTCGCGTCGGGGTCGTCGATCGCCTTGGACGCGAAGCCGAGAACCCGGAGCGCGTCGCCCGCGAACGATCGGTTGGTCTCGAGGATCGCCGCCCGCTTCTCGTCGGTGAGCGGCGATACCGACCCGTCTTCGAGGACGCGATCACACCGGTCGAGCACCACCTCGGGGGCACCTTTCGTGTAGGCGGTGAGCGGGTCGTCGTCGACGACGACGGTCATGTGCCCGCGCTCGGAGGTGAAGGGGAGTTCGCGGACGCGTTCGGCGTCGGCCTCGATGCCGGCGTCCGCCGCGGCGGTCAGGAGCGCGACTTCGGTCGGGTCGCCGCGGTGTGTCGTCTCGGCGTCGGGGGTGCGGGTCGCGTTGTTACAGAGGGCGCCACAGCGGAGGACGGACACGATGGAGCCGGCGACGGCGGCGGACCCGTTCGCGAGTGCCGTCTCGCCGCTCGATCCGGCCGGGAGAAGCGCCGAGTCCGACGCCGCCTCGTCGAGCGCGTACGTCTCGCCGCCGGCGTAGAGCCGCGTGACCGTCATCCGGTTCTCGGTGAGCGTCCCGGTCTTGTCCGTGAGAATGGTGTCGACCGAACCCAGACTCTCGACGACGGGCAGGCGGCGGACCAGGGCGTTGCGCTCGACCAGTCGCCGGGAGCCGAGCGCGAGCGTGAACGTGACCACCGCGGGGAGCCCTTCGGGGACGGCCGCGACGGCGAGCGTGACGCCGACGAGCAGGACCGTCAGGGGACTCGCGGCCGTGAACGCGAACTGGACCGCGGCGACGACGGTGATGAGCAGGAGGACGCCGTAGCCGATCTGTCTGCCGAGGTGATCGACCTCCGCCTGGAACGGCGTCGGGTCGTCCGGCGCGGATTCGATCTGTGTGGCGATGCTCCCGACTTCGGTGTCCATGCCCGTCCGCACCACGACGGCCCGCCCCCGACCCGTGACGACCGAGGTGTTCATGTAGACCATGTCGGTCCGTTCGGCCAGCGGCGTGTCGGGATCGACCGCCTCGACCGACTTCGAGACGCTCGTGCTCTCGCCGGTGAGGGCGGACTCGTCCGTCCCCATCCCGGCGGCGTCGACGAGTCGGGCGTCGGCCGGCACCGCGTCCCCGCCTTCGAGGACGAGGACGTCGCCGGGGACCACGGCCGTCGCGTCGACGGTGACCGGCTCGCCGTCGCGCAGGACCGTCGCCTCGGGGGCGGACAGTTCGCGGAGCGCGGCGATGGACCGCTCGGCCCGGTAGTCCTGAACGAACCCGAAGACGCCGTTCGCGAGGAGGATCAGGAGGATCAGCGCCGCGTCGGCGTAGTGGGGGTCGGACCCCGGGAGCAACCCGATCCCGAGCGACAGGAGGGCGGCGAGGACGAGCAGGTAGACGAGGAAATCACGGAACTGCGAGAGGAAGATGCGAAGCGGGGAGACGTCTTCGGTCGCGACGATGTCGTTCGGCCCGTAGGCGTCGAGACGGGCACTGGCCTCGTCGGCGTCGAGGCCTGCCGTGTCCGTCTCCAGTCGGTCGACGGCCTCCGCGACCGACAGCCCGTGCCAGGCCACCTCGTCGTCGGGGGCTGGCTGGGCGCTCATGTGTACCCGCGGCGGTGACGCCACGGTCCGGAGCGGTCCGCGGTGACGCGTCCAGTCACGAGTATCGTGTCATGTCTGTCGATGGCGCGGTTAAATCCACGGGCTGGGATCGACGCCGACTACGATTTGGGGTGTGCCTCGACGATCATCACGTCCCGGTCGGTGCCATCGGTGACGCGCCGGCCGACGCCGGAGAAATGTTCCTCGTGATCGCCGTGTTCGCCGATGACGATGGTGTCCGCGTCCACCTCGTCGGCGCATTCGAGGATGATCTCGTCGGGAACGCCGTGGCGGGTGTCGCCCTCGACGTCGACGGGGCGGTCCGCGGCCATCCCGACCACCTCGTCGACGGAGAGCACCGCGTGATCCTCCGCGTATATCGTCGCGAGTTCGGCCGAACTGAGCGCGGGGTCGTCGAACCGCCGCTCGTCGACGACACAGATGACGTGGAGGGTGGCGTCGCGCTCCTCGGCGAGATCGATTGCCTCCCGGGCGGCCCGTCGCGCGTACTCGCTTCCGTCCGTCGCCAGTAGTATCGTTCCCATACCCGTCTTACAGCCAGTGTCCAATTAATTATTTGTCATTCTTCCCACGCGGTGACGCCCGGCACGTTAACGGGGGCGCCGCCCGATGGCGGCGTATGAGCCGCGCTGATCGAACCGTGATCCTCGGCGGGACGTTCACGCCGATCCACAACGGACACCGCGCCCTGCTACACGAGGCGTTTCAGACGGCGAGTCACGACGGCCCCGGCGACGGGCACGTCGTCGTCGGCCTCACGTCGACGGCGCTCGCGAAGCGGACGCGGAGCGACCCGTCCCACGCCGACCTGCTCGGACCCTTCGAGAAGCGGCGAGCGGCGCTCGACGCCGAACTCGACGAGACGGCCGCGGCGTACACGGCCACCTGCGAAATCGTCGAATTGACCGACACGAGCGGCCCGGCCGCGACGCGGGCGGACGTGGACGCCCTCGTCGCGTCGCCGGAGGCGAAAGCGCAGTACCGCGCCCACGAACTCAACCGCGAGCGACGCGAGAGCGGGCTCCGGCCGCTCGAAATCCACACCCCGCCCTTCGTCGTCGCCGAAGACGGTGAGCGCATCAGCAGCACTCGAATTCGAAACGGCGAAATCGACGAACACGGCCGGCTGCTGGACTGATAGTGTTTATTGTGACTGTTTACCGGCGTGTTGCCGAACAGGAGCGGCAACACGCCGGTAATGAGTTACAATCGTCACTATGATGCCGAATTACGCGGTCGCGTTCGTCCGCGGCCCGGCCTCGTAGACGACCTGAATCGTCGTCGTCACCGTCACCGGCCCGGATTCGAGGTCCGAGGGCGCCGCGGGGGTCGGGGCGGCCGTCGCCGTCGCGGCGCCGCCGGCGTCGGCGTATCGCGGCGCTCCGCTACTCCCCGTCCGGATCACCCGCACGCCCGTGACGGTGAGGTTCGCGTCCGTCGCGAGCGCGCTCGCTTTCGACCGGGCATCGGCCATCGCGGCGCTCCGGGCGCGCCGTTCGAGGGTCCGACGCCGTTCCGTGGAGAGGGTGAAGGAGACGTCGTTGATCTCCGTGGCGCCGTTGCGGACCGCGGTGTCGATCACCTCTCCCACGTCGTCGGGATCGGTGACCGTGATCTCGAAGTCGTGGGAGGCGCGGTACTGCACGCGCGGTTCGGCGCCCTCTTCGCGGGGCCGGCGCCGATCCTGATAGATGTCGTACCGCTCGGTGGTGATCTGTCCGTCTCCGACGCCGATCCGGTCGAGCGCGGTCCGCATCCGTGAGGTGTTCTCGGCGAGACGTTGCCGGGCCGTCGCGGCGTCGGAGCCGACGGCGACGACGGCGACCCGGACGACCGCCTGGTTCGGTTCGGCGTCCGCGCTCCCGCTGCCGGCGACGCGGATGGTGCTCTCGGCGTCCGTGGCTGGCTGGCTATCCGTCGGCGTCGACACGGCGGCCCCCGGCGATTCGGGACCGGCCGAACAGCCGGCGAGGGCGAGGAGGAGCGCGACGCCGAGGGTGGCGAGTGTCTGTCGTCGCATAGTCGTCCCGTCGGCGGCGACGGGTAAAGCCCTCGTGAAGACACAAACGGCCGTTTGAGGCACGTAGCGCGGGCGTGGCTGGAACCGGATAGCGGGGGGATTGATACCGCTGGAACGGATCGGCTTGTAGCACATGCGCGCGGAGGCGATCGGGACGGGTGGCTCGATAGGGACCGGCGCCGGTAACGGGGAGCGACGACCGGACTGGAGGCCCCCCGATGGCGGCTGAGACGACCCTCCTAGAGGTCGGCGTCATGTTCGCGGCCATCGGCGCCGTGGGCTTTCTCGCCGCCCGGTTCGACCTCTCACCGATTCCGTTCTACATCGTCGCGGGCATCGCGCTGAACGAGTCCGTCCTCGGCGCCGTCGACCTCCCCGCGGTGTCCGCGAGCGAGTTCGTCGTCGTCGGCGCCGAACTCGGCATCGTCTTCCTCCTCTTTTTTCTCGGCCTGGAGTTCAACCTCGACCGCCTGCTGGCGGACAAGGAACGCATCGGTCGCGCCGGGGTGATCGACCTCGTCGTCAACTTCGGCGTCGGTCTCGCGCTCGGCGTCTACCTCTTCGGGGAACCCCTACCCGCCCTCCTGCTCGCCGGCGTGGTCTACATCTCCTCCAGTGCCATCATCACGAAGTCGCTGCTCGATCTGGGGTGGATCGCCAACCCGGAAAGCTCGCCCATGCTCGGCGTTCTCGTCTTCGAAGACCTCGTCATCGCCGTCTACCTCGCGGTGGTGGTCGCCCTGGTCTCGGGCGGCGGCGACGCGTGGTCGGCAGCCCGCGCCATCGGCGTCGCCTTCGCCTTCATCGCCCTCCTGCTCGTCCTCGTGGCCGCGGGGACGACGCTGTTCGAACGCCTCCTCGACACTCCGTCCTCCGAGTATTTCATCCTCCGGGCGGTCGGGGTGACGGTCCTGCTCGCGGGCGCGGCGCTCGCCGTCGGCGTCAGCGAGGCCGTCGCCGCCTTCTTCGTCGGCATGGCGTTCAGCGCGACGGAGTACGTCCACGACCTCGAAACGGCGCTCTCGTCGCTCCGTGACGTCTTCGCCGCCGTCTTCTTCTTCTGGATCGGTCTCGTCACCGACCCGTTCGTCGTCGTCGAAGCCGCCGGCGTCGTCGCCGTCATGGTCGTCGTCACGGCGCCCGCCAAACTCCTCAGCGGCTTCTTCGGCGGCCGAATCTACGCCCTCGACGACCGCCGCTCGCTCCGGGTGGGGCTGGCGATGGTCACCCGCGGCGAGTTCTCGCTCATCATCGCGGCGGTGGCGCTCTCGGGGGCGGGCGGGACGCTCGCCCCCGAGACGGCCCGCACCATCTACGCCGCCGCCGTGGGCTACGTCCTCGTCATGAGCGCGCTCGGGACGACGCTGATGGGGGCGTCGGGGTGGTTCGAGCGGTTCGTGACGACCGGATCGTGACCGACGACATGTTTAACCCGAAACCGCGTCGAGTGAACGTATGCGGGTCTACGAGTCGGAAGTGCCCGGCGTGGGCCGAAAGTTCGAACTCGAACTCACGGGGGGGAAGAGCGCGGTGGTCGTCGTCCACCACGACGGCCGGTGCGAACTCTTCCGCCGGGACGGGCCGGACGCCGACGGCGAGAAAATCCTCGATCTGAAGGGCGAACAGGCGAATCGACTCGGCTCGATCCTCGAAGGGGCGTACTTCGAATCGGTCGACGTGGACTCCCTGTCGGTGCCGCTGGGCGACGCCATCATCGAGTGGATCGAGGTGGTCGACGACTCCCCGGTGGCCGGCACGACGCTCGGGGAGTCACGGATTCGAACCGAGACCGGTACCTCGATCATCGCGATTCAGCGCGGCGAGGAGACCATCTCCAACCCGCCGCCCGAGACGGGACTCGAACCCGGCGACCTGCTGGTGGCGGTGGGGACGCGAGAGGAACAGGCCGAACTCGACGCGCTGGTCGAACCGACCTAACGGTTTTGTCGTCCGCGACCCACCCGTCGACCATGGCACACTCGCTCGTCAACTACGACGACGTGGACCCGGTCGGCGGCGGCCTCCACTTCCTGCGCGACAGCCTCGACTGTTCGAACCTCGGCGTCTCGGTGCTGGACGTCGAGGCGGGTTGGAGCGGGAAAGCACACGATCACGCCGACGACGGGCAAGAAGAGGTGTACGTCCTCGTCGAGGGTGCGGCGACCGTCACCGTCGAGGACGAGACGGTGTCGATGTCGGCGGGCGACGCCCTCCGCGTCGATCCCGAGGCGACGCGGCAGGTCGACGCCGACGCCGACTCGCTGTTCGTGATCGCTGGCGCGTCCTAGACGCGCGCGTCCAGGTCGACGAGTGCCGTCTCCTCGACGTCGGCGTCGACGAGGTGCCGGCGGTCGATGGATCGGGGGCGCTTCGCCCGACGCCGACCGAGCCACCGCCAGCCGAGGCTGCGTAGTTCGCGTCGCTGTGCACGGTCGAGTCGGGATCGGGTGTCGCTCGTATCGCTCATGGTGGATGGCCTGAATCGCCACACCGTCGGTCGATCCGGCCGGCTCGTCGCCTACTCCGCCCCCGACTGACTTCAACCTGTGGGTACCTGTCACACGATACCACTGTTCGCCGCACAGACCCTTCACAAAAACAATTATGAACTCCGGCGGACACCTTGTGGTCATGCAGAAACCGCTCCTGGTGACGGATTTCCTCGACAGGGCCCGCGAATACTACGGCGACCACGAAGCCGTCGTAGCGACGACCGGGGACCGATACACCTACGACGAACTCGGCGAGCGGGCGGATCGGTTTGCCGCGTTCCTCCAGTCCCGCGGGATCGAGAAGGGCGACCGGGTGGCGGTGCTCGACCCGAACACCCACTACCACCTCGAAGCCGCGTACGGCAGCATACAGTGTGGGGCGATCCACACCCCACTCAACTACCGGCTGACGGCCGACGACTTCGAGTACATCCTCAACGACGCCCGCGTCGACGCCATCTACGCCGACTACGACTACGCGGAGAAGGTCGAGGCCGTCCGCGATTCGGTGCCGACCGAGACGTTCGTCACGAACGACCCCGACGCCGTCGACGGCGACTGGGAGGGGTTCGACGCCGTCGTCGAGGCGGCCGGAACCGACTACGACCGCCCCGAGATGGACGAAGACGAGGTCATCACCATCAACTACACCTCGGGCACCACCGGCGATCCGAAGGGCGTGATGCGCACCCACCGCTGTGAGACGATCCACGCCTATCTCACGGCGATTCACCAAGACATCAGCGACGACGACGTCTACCTCTGGACGCTCCCCATGTTCCACGTCAACGGATGGGGACACATCTACGCAATTACGGGTCTCGGGGCGAAACACGTCTGCGCCCGCGGGGTCGACGCCGAGTGGCTCTTCGACACCGTCGTCGAGGAGAACGTCTCCTATCTCTGTGGCGCGCCGACGGTGCTCAACATGCTGATCGACTACCACGACGACCACGACGTGGCCACCCAGGGCGACAACGACGTGCGCATCGCCACCGCGGGGTCGGCGCCGCCGGAGGCGACCATCCGAACCGTCGAGGACGAGTTCGGCTGGTATCTCATGCAGGTCTACGGCGCCACCGAGACGGGACCACTCATCACCACCTCCGACGCCCGTCGCATGTTCGACGACGACAGCCGCGACCGGTTCAGGGTCAAAAAGCGTCAGGGCCTCGGCTTCCTCGGAACCGAACTCCGCGTCGTCGACGAGGACGGTAACGACGTGCCCCGCGACGACGAGACCATCGGCGAGGTGGTCGTCCGTGGCAACCAGGTGATGGAAGGCTACTGGGAGCAACCGGAGACGACCGAGGAGGCCTTCTCCGAACGCGCCGAGGGCTACTACCACATGGGTGACCTCGCGACCGTCGACGAGAACGGCATGATCGCGATTCAGGATCGGAAAAAGGACATCATCATCACCGGCGGGGAGAACGTCTCCAGCATCGAACTCGAGGACACGCTGTTCGACCACGAGGCGGTCGGGAGCGTGGCGGTCATCCCCGCCCCGAGCGAGCAGTGGGGCGAGGAGCCGAAGGCCTTCGTCGTCCCCGCGAACGGGAACCCGGACGACCCCGGCGTCACCGCCGAGGAACTGATCGCGTTCACCCGCGACCGCCTCGCGGGGTTCAAGGCGCTCAAACAGGTCGAGTTCGTCGACACCCTCCCCACCACGGCGACGGGGAAGGTCCAGAAGTACGAACTTCGCTCGAAGGAGTGGGAAGACGAGGACCGGATGGTCGGCGAGGGGTAACCGGAAACGACGGGCGTCCCGTACGGGAGAAACGGATACGTCACTGGCGACCGAATAGGTAGCATGAGCGTCGTTCTGGAGTTCTCGATTCCGGCCCGGGAGTTCACGCTCGGACGGGTGCTCGCGGGGCCGCCGGCGATGCACTGCGAACTCGAACGCATCGTCCCGACGGGGGACATGATGATGCCGTTCGTGTGGGTGACCGGCGACGACCACGAGGCGTTCGCGGAGAGCGTCCGGGAACACGAACTGGTCGAGGAGTTACTGATCCTGGACGCCGTCGGGGAGAGCGCGCTGTACCGGATCGAGTGGACGGAGGTGCCGACGAACCTGATCGACGGCATCGTCAGAACCGACGCCGTCGTCTTGCAGGCACTGGGGAACGAGACCTGGGAGTTCCGGCTCCGCTTCCCCGACCACGACGGACTCTCCGCGTTCCACAACTTCGTCGTCGAGAACGACATTCCCTGTCACATCGAGCGGACCTACACGCTGGCGGAGACGAGCAAGAGCGGCTACCGCTTCGACCTCTCGCAGGAACAGCGGGAGGCCCTCCTGCTCGCGCTCCGGCGTGGCTACTTCGCGACGCCCAGCGAGGTGACGCTCGACGAACTCGCCGACGAACTGGACATCACCAGACAGGCGCTTTCGGACCGGATTCGTCGGGGAAACGAGCAGTTGCTTCGGAAGGTGTTGCTCTCCGCGGTCGACGGCCTCGGATAGGTGGAATGTACCCCTTGACAGGTCAACCCAACCACTGATTCCGGAGTCGGAACAACGAGAGGATAGAATGACTCCCCCCGGCCCCGACATCTACGAGGCGCTCGTCCATCCGTACCGCCGACGCTTACTGCTCGCCATGCTCAGAGCCGACGACCACGGCGTAGCGTATCCGAACCCGCAGGAGTTCGCACCCGTGGTGCAGGGCGACCCCGGTCGGTCGAGACGCATCGCGATGGCGCATACGCACCTGCCGAAACTGGACGACATGGGCATCGTCGAGTGGGATCGGGAGGCCGAGGAACTCTCGAAGGGACCGACGTGGGACGAGCTCGAACCGCTGCTCCGTTGGATGGCCAAGAACCGGGACGAGTTACCCGAGGGGTGGCTGCCGGAGGAGGCAACCGACTACGACGCGAGCGACGACGCGACGGGGACGCCGTCGGAATCGTAACCGCCGCGCGGGATCAGCCGTCGTCCGGATCGACGACCTGCGAGGACTCGGCGTACTGAGCGCCCCGCTTCACGTACTCGTCGGCGGCGATGGCGCCCATGTCGCCGTCGACCTCCTTGACGACCTCGGCGGGCGTCCCGGCGGCCAGCGTCCCGGGCGGCACGTCGGTGCCGCCGGTGACGACGCTCCCGGCGGCGACGATGGCGCCCTCGCCGATGGTGGCGTCGTCGAGGACGATGGCGCCCATCCCGATCAGCGCCTCCTCCTCCACCGTCGCGGCGTGGACGATGGCGGTGTGGCCGACGGTGACCCGCGGACCGAGGACGGCGTCCTCGTGGAGGACGGCGTTGTCCTGCACGTTCGACTCCTCGCCGACGACGATAGGATGTGAATCACCGCGGAGCGTGGCGTTCGGCCACACCGACGCCGCGCGTTCGAGCGTCACGTCGCCGACGACGACGGCGTCGTCGTCGACGTAGGCGTCTTCGTGGACGGTGGGTTCGACCCCATCGAGGCTTCTGAGTACCATGCGAGCGCCTTCGGCAGGGGGGGCTAAAGAGACTGCGGGCTCCTCGTCAGCGCCGGCGCCCGAGGAGTTCGTAGTCGTGATCCGGGGTGTACCGCCGGAACAGCAGACTGTTGGCGAGCACCGAGACGCTGGAGAAGGCCATCGCCCCCGCGGCGAGGACGGGCTGGAGCAGGCCGAGCGACGCCAGCGGGATCATCGCGGTGTTGTAGCCGAGCGCCCACACGAGGTTCTGCTTGATCTTCGCGAGCGTCGCGTCGGAGACGCGGATGGCCTTCACCACGTCCAGCGGGTCGTTGCGCATCAGCGTCACGTCCGCCGCCTCGATGGCCACGTCCGTCCCGGAGCCGATGGCACAGCCGACGTAGGCCACGGCGAGGGCGGGGGCGTCGTTGACGCCGTCGCCGACCATCATCACCCGCCGCCCCTCGTCCTGAATCGCCTCGACGGCGTCCGACTTGTCCTCGGGGAGCACCCCCGCGCGGACGTTCGCGGGGTCGATACCCACCTGCTCCGCGACGGCGCGGGCGGTGCGTTCGTTGTCGCCGGTGAGCATCATCACGTCGACGCCGCGGTCACGGAGCGCGCTCACCGCGGCCGCCGAACTCCCTTTCACCGTGTCCGCGGCCGCGACGACGCCGACGAGTTCGCCCCCGCCGTCGCCGTCGCCGTCGGCGGGTGCACGCGCGACCAACATCGCCGTCTTGCCTTCCGACTCCAGTCGCTCCATCGTCTCCGCCGCGGGCGAGGGGTCGATCCCCACGTCGCGGAGGAGTTTCCGGTTGCCGACGAACACCGTATCCGCACCCACGGTGGCCCGGACGCCGTGCCCGGGAACGTTCTCGAAGCCGTCGGCGTCGCCGACGTCGACACCGCGGTCCCGCGCCCCCTCGACGATGGCGCGGGCGAGGGGGTGTTCGCTCCCGCGTTCGGCCGTCGCGGCGAGGCGGAGCACCTCGTCGTCGGTCAGGCCCTCCGGGCGGTCCAACTGCCCGCCGTCGGCCATCGTCCCGTCGACGACGACCACGTCGGTCAGTTCCATCTCGCCTTCGGTCAGCGTCCCCGTCTTGTCGAAGACGACCGTATCCACGTCCTTCGCGCGTTCGAGTACGTCGCCGCCCTTGAACAGCACGCCGTTCCCCGCGCCGATGGTGGTGCCGACCATCGTCGCCGCCGGGGTGGCGAGCCCCAGCGCACAGGGGCAGGCGATGAGGACGGCGGAGGCGAAGACGACGACGGCGAACTCGAAGACGGAGACGGTGCCGCCGACGACGGCCGGGCCGCCCGCCACCAAGCTCCACAGCGGGAGCCACGAGACGAGCCCGTAGAGCGCTTCGGGCGCGAGATACCAGCCGACGCTCCAGAGGACGGCGTTGGCGATGACTGCGGGGACGAAGTACGCCGAGATGCGGTCGGCGAGGTTCTGAATCTCGGGCTGGCGGGACTGCGCCTCGCTGACCGTCCGGACGATGCCCTGGAGCGCCGTGTCCTCGCCCACCTTCGTCGCCTCGACGATCAGGACGCCGTTCTCGTTGATCGTCGACCCGATCACCTCGTCGCCCTCGCCTTTCTCGACGGGGACGGACTCGCCGGTCAGCGTCGACTCGTCGACCGCCGACTGGCCGGAGACGACGACGCCGTCGGTCGGAACCTTCTCGCCGGGGCGGACCTTCATCCGGTCGCCAACCGCGACGTCTTCGAGTGGCACCTCCCGCTCGATGCCGTCGTCGTCGACGAGCGTCGCCGTGTCGGCCTCCATCTCCAGCAGTTTCCGCAGGGCCTCGCCGGCCTGCCCCTTCGACCGAGCTTCGAGGTAGTTGCCGAGCGTGATGAACACGAGGATGAGCGCCGCGGTGTCGAAGTAGAGGCTCCCGGCGATGGCGCCGAGGAGGACGGCGACGGAGTAGAGGTAGGCCGTCGACGACCCCAGCGCGATCAGCACGTCCATGTTGGCGCGGCGGTTCTTCACGAGCGCCTTGTAGGAGTTCCTGTAGAACGGCCAGCCGAGGACGGCCTGCACCGGCGTCGCGAGCAGGAACTCGACCCAGCCGAACTCGACGCCGAGGACGCGGTCGGGGAGGACGCCGCCACCGAGGAGGAACCGCTCGGCGAGAAAGAGGAGAAGCGGCGCCGCGAGCGCCGCGCCGAACAGCGTCAGTCGGCGCTGTTTCCGAATCTCGGCTCGGCGGGCGGCGTCGCGGGCGTCGGTGCCGCCGCCGTCCTCCTCGCGAACCGGCGAGTAGCCCGCGTCCGCGACGGCGTCGTACAGCGCGTCCATCGACGCCTCGCCGGGGAGGTAGGTGACCCGCGCCTCGTCGGTGGCGTAGTTCACCTCGGCGTCGACGACGCCCGGGACGGCTTCGAGCGCCGTCTCGTTCGTGTCCGCGCAGTTCGCACACGTCATGTCGGTGATCGCGATGGTCACGGATTCCGTGACGGCGCCGTAGCCCGCGTCCTCGACCGCCGCGACGATAGCCCCGAGGGTCGTCGCGTCGGGGTCGTACTCGACGGTGCCCTCGTCGGTGGCGAAATTGACCGACGCGTCCGTCACGCCGTCGAGCGCCGTGACCGCGTCCTCGACCGTCGCCGAACAGTTGGCACAGGACATCTCCGTGATGTCGAGGTGCGTCGTACGTACTCCCATCTTACTGCTCACTACGTGATCCCCACTTAGTTCACTTGCTCCTTTGAAACCGCCGTCCCTTCGCGTTTTCACTTTCGATTCCAAACCGATCGGCGGCTGACGGCCGGGACGTTGGGTCGGTCCGGACGGGTGCCGCCGCCGCAGGGTGATCGCCTCGTGGGTGAGGCTGGTCGTCGCGTCCCGCCGGACCGCAGGGGCGCGGCTCCGGCGTCGGGGCCGAGTGGCTATGCCGACACTCCGGCTACAGCCGGCCGCTGCCGACGTAGGCCAGGGCGAGGCACCCGACGAGGAGCAGCCCGCCGAACGGGTGGTCCGGGAGCGAACCGGGCGCGTCGCCGACGGCGCCGACGAGGGCGACGACGACGGCGACGGCGGTGGGGAGGGGGTGAGCGCGCAGTTCCCTGCCGAACGCCCGGACGGACCAGTAGCCCGTCGCCAGCGACGACGCGACGGCGGTCCCGAGCGACCGGTCGGCCGCGGGCGGGTCGGCCGCGGTGAACCCGTCGAAGGCGTCGGCGTCGACGCTGACGAGTTCGCCCGTGTGAGCGCGGTGCCCGTCGGCGTCGGTGACCCGGAGGAGCGTCACCGTGCCGTCGCCCGTGCCGACGACGCGGTAGACCCCGTCGGGGTAGTCGGCGTCGGTCGGGACGACGTGTTCGTAGGGGGCGGGCATCGTCACCGACGTGGTGCGTGACAGGGTAAAACGGTCGGGGCACGCTATCCACTCCCACAAATTCGAATTTGAGTCTACGGGAGGCATATACGACCGCCGACGGACCGTGGACGTACACATGGAGATCGACGAGTTCACGCGAGCCAACGCGCCCGCGGAGGGCGGCGACGGCTTCCAACTGGAGAACAAGCGCCTGCTGGACGTCCCGGTCGACGGCACGGTGATGGTCAGGGCCGGCTCGATGATCGGCTACACCGGCGAGATGACGTTCACGGGGAAGTCCTCGGCGGAAGGGGGACTGACCGGCTTCGTCAAGGAGGCGGTGTCGAGCGAAGGCACGCCGATCATGGAGGCAGAGGGGAGGGGCCACCTCTACGTCGCCGACCGGGGCAAGAAGGTACAGGTGCTCGAACTCGGCGACGGGGAGGCCATCTCGGTCAACGGCAGCGACGTCCTCGCGTTCGAGTCGACGGTCGACTACGAAATCACCACCATCGGCGGCATCTCCGAGGCCGCGGCCGGCGGGCTGACGAACGTCCACCTCGGCGGCCCCGGACAGGTGGCAATCACGACACACGGCGACCCGCTGGTGCTGTCGCCGCCCGTCGTCACCGACCCCGACGCGACGGTGGCGTGGAGCACCGATCTATCGCCCTCCGTGGGGACGAACAAGGCCATCGAAATCGGCCAGACCTCCGGCGAGTCGATCCAGATGGAGTTCACCGGGTCGGAGGGGTTCGTCGTCATCCAGCCCTACGAGGAAGCACAGCAGGTGTAGGTCGACGCGCCCAGCGCCCGGTTATAAATAACTGAAATATCTATCCAGCTACATGTCTCCCGAGCGCTGGTCGTCGGGGCCGGGATTCCTGCTGTCGGCCGTCGGCGCGGCGGTCGGTCTCGGCAACATCTGGCGGTTCTCCGCCGTCCTCGGCGCGAACGGGGGCGGCGCGTATCTCGTCCCCTACCTCGTCGCGGCGTTCGGCCTCGCCGTCCCGATGCTCGTCCTCGAGTTGGCGGTGGGACGGACGCTCCGTTCGGACGTGGTCTCCGCGTTCCGGAGCGTCGACGCCGACTACACGGCGCTCGGCTGGCTGGTCGTGGGCGGCGTGTTGCTCGTCCTGAGCTACTACCTCGTCCTCACCGGCTGGGTGTTCGGCTTCCTGCTCTCGTGGCTCGGGGGCACGGGGACGACGTTCGCGACCTTCACCGCGGGGTGGCTCCCGGTGGGCTATTTCGTCGTCGCCACCGTCCTGACGGGCGTCGTCGTCGCCCGCGGGGTGCGGGGTGGGATCGAGCGACTGTCGAACGTCGTGATGCCGACCGTCTTCGCGCTTCTCCTCTCGCTCGCCGTCTACGCCGTCACCCTCCCGGGCTGGGAGCGGGCGCTCGATTTCCTCGTTACCCCCGACCTCACGGTCCTCGCCGACCCGGGCCTCTGGAGCGCAGCGGTCGGGCAGGTGTTTTTTTCGCTGTCGGTCGGGCAGGGCATCATGCTGACCTACGGGAGCTACGTCGACGAGGGGGCCGACCTCCTCCGGTCGTCGCTGCTGATCACCGTCGCCGACATCGCGGCGGCCCTGCTCGCCGGCTTCGTCATCTTCCCCATCGTGTTCAGCTTCGGTCTCGCGCCGACGCTCGGCACCGAACTCGCCTTCACGACGCTCCCGGCCGCGTTCGCGCCGATGGGGATCGGCCGCGTCGTCGCCGTCGCCTTCTTCGGCCTCCTCTTTTTCGCCGCGCTCAGTTCCTCGGTCGCCCTCCTCGAAGTCGGCGTCGCGGCCGCGACGAACACGACGCGTCTCGGCCGCGGGCGGGCGACGCTCCTCCTGACCGCCGGCGTCTTCCTGGCCGGCCTCCCCTCCGCCCTGAGCTACAGTCCCCTCGAACTCGCCGTCGCCGGCACGCCGGTGCTCGACCTCGTCGACGAGTCGGTGGGGACGTACGCGCTCCCGGTGTCCGCCGTCCTGATCGCGCTCGTGTTCGTCCACGGTGCCGACTTCGACCCCGTGCGCGACGAGTTGGGTCGCCTCCTCCCGCTCGTCCGCTACGTCATCCCGCCGGCCCTCGTGGCCGTCACGGGGGCTAAGGCGGCCGGCGTCGCGCGGCCGGCGTGGCGCCTGTTGGTCGACGGCGCGCGCGACGAGCCGCTGGCGCTCGTCGCCACCACCGTCGCGCTGGCGGCGCTCGGTGCGGTCGGGTGGTTGCTCCGGGCGCGGCTGTCCTATCCGCGCCGACGGGGACGCGGCTGAACGGGCGACGGCGACGGGCGCCGCGGCACAAACTTCATTCACGGGGCGCGTCGCTACGTGGTATGGTCTCCCGCAGAACGACGCTCCGATCCGCCGGCCTCCTCCTCGGCGGCACCGGCGCCGGCTGTCTCGGCGGCGGCCCCGACGCCGACCGTGTCCGCTGGCGAAAGGGAATTTCCGGTGGCCTAGCCCTCGACGGCGACGACCTGTTCGTCCTCGACTACCTGACGCTCCACGCGCTGTCGTCGGCCGACGGGGAGCGGCGGTGGGCAATCGAGTACGACGACGACGACTTCGAGCGGCGCCTCTGTCTGCGCTCCGACATCGTCGCCGACGACCGATACGTCTACCTCCCCGGCTGTGACGGGTTACGGGCGCTCCGACGGTCGGACGGCGAACGGGCGTGGTTCGTCGGCTCGGCGCTTCGGACGGGCATCGGCCACGCCGGCGGGCGGGTGTACGCGAACGCCGACGACCTCCTCGCCATCGACGCGGAGACGGGAGCGGTCGACTGGCGCGTCGCGGTCGGCGGCGACCGGCTCGCGTCGCCGGCGGCGACCGAGGACGGCGTCGTCTTCGTCAACCGTGTCGACGGCGTCGTCGCCGCATTCGACGCCGACGGCGAGCACCGGTGGACCCACCGGACGGACGTGGAGACGCGGTCGCCGACGATCCGGGACGGAACCGTCTACGTCGCCACGTCGCCCGACCCCGGGCGTGCCGGACGGCTACTGGCGCTCGACCTCGCGGACGGCGCCGTCCGGTGGGCGGTCGATACGCCGTCGCCGAAACGCGGGACGCGACCCGTCGTCGACGGCGACGCGGTGTATCTCGGCTGTACCGGCCGCGACAGCGGACGCCTCGTCTCGCGTTCGCGGACCGACGGCGCCGAGCGGTGGACCTTCGCGGACGACAACAGCACCGTCTACGAACCCGCGGTGGCCGGCGACCGCGTGTACGCCGGATCGAACGACGACACGCTGTACGCCCTCTCCCGAGACGGCGACCTGCTGTGGCGGGTCGAGATGGACAGCACCGTCGGCTCGGTCGCCGTCGACGCCGACCGCGTCTACGCGTCGAGCAACGAGCGACTGGTCGGCGTCGAGCGGGACTGATCCCGTCAGTCGCGACCTTCGACGGCCGCGAGCACGCGTTCGAAGCGCTCGCGGACGTCGCTGGCAATCGCGTCGAGTGCCGGATTCGACGCCACGTCGAGGAGGCGCTCCGGGTCGACGGCGCTCACGGCGACGTCGCCCTCGTCGGTTTCGTAGACGATCACGTTACACGGGAGAAGCGCCCCGAGCGTCGGTTCCTCGCTCAGCCCCTCGTGCGCCAGTTCGGGGTTGCAAGCACCGAGAATTCGGTAGCGTCGGAACTGCTCGCCGAGCTTCTCTTCGAACGTCGCCCGCACGTCGATGTCACAGAGGACGCCGAACCCCTCGGCTTCCAGCGCCACGATAGTCGAATCGACGGTGTCGGCGAAACTGTCGTCCGAGTGGACGTCCATAGTATAGGGCATACACTACAATATTGTCGGTGGGAGGGAAAGATGTTGCGTAAGTCGGATACGCCACCAAACGCCACGACCGGCGAAGTTGGCCGAGAGCGGTGACGGCGGACGTGACGACGTGAGCGGTTCCCGCGTCCTCACGCCACGTCGACGCTACTCCAGCCGTTCGGCGTACGCGAAGTCGGCCTCGGTGGCGTCGTGACACTCGCCGTCGAGCCTGATCCGCCACCCGTGCAACGCCGTCGGATCGTCTCGCTTCCGGGGGCTGCCGACACTGACCTCGAATTGGAGAATACGGTTCTACAGATCGCTAGTGACCTCGAGGAAGTTAGCGAAGATGCTATTGCAGTCACGCCGGAGAGCGCGTTCGTCGAACGGATAGTCGACGAAGCAGCCGACCGAACTCCCGTCGGATCGATATCGCTCACGGGGGAGAACTCCGAGATTAGACTACCGGAGTGGATCACAGCTGGGCCAGTCGAGGTCGCAGACCGAGCGTTCACCCCCTACTACGACCGGCGAGCACTCTGTGTTCTTTTTCACGTCGGGATCGAGACGGTCAGCGAGTACCAACGTGAGGGACCCCGTGCAATCGCCATCGATCTCAACGATCACGAAGAACGTCCACGCCTCGCGGAAAGTTACTTAGATCTGACCGAAGTCGGTCGACAGCAATCATTCTCTGAGGAAACGTCCGTTGATGCGCGAAGAGTAGAGGAAGCGATCGAGTTCGCTCGAACAGCGGTCGTAGACGAAGTAGACCCGACAGTAAAAGAGACACAGGAGCGCGCGACCCGTGCTGCCGAAGTCGAACTCGACGAGTATCGACAGTTCGTACGCCAGCGTCGCGATGAGCTGAAAGACGAAATCGACAACATCAACGAGCGTATCGAAGAGGTGAACGAAGCGATCGATAGCGCACCGACACAGGACGAACGTGTCGACGCTCTTCGAAAGCGGAAGGAGCTAAGCTCCGAGGTAGAGGATCTACGTACGGAATTGAACGAACTTATCGACGCCATTCTGGTCGAGAATTTTGAGAATCTCCTCGCTGAGTGCGCCTTCGGCCTGTCCACGAAAGATGTTCCACGTGTTGGTCTGCTGCAAATCGATCTGCTTCTCACTGTTGAGGGATTTGTAAAACGTCGCAGGTACGTAGAGATCCCCTACATGAGGAGTGGTGGGCTGATCGAGCGTTGTCTGCGTCTGCGAAGTGAAAACTGCGGAATCAGCGAGTCGTGTGAGAAGGACATCAGCTACCAGTAGAGAGGGATCGAGAAGTATCTCTACTGGCGGCTGGAACTTACCGCTGATCTCTGATCTAATCGAATCGTTTTCAGCAGCCATCATCTCTGCCTGGATAGACATATTGATAAACTACGGCCATTTCTCCGTGGAGAAGTTCTAACTACCGATAACCGAAAGGAACCCCTATGCTCCATTTAACCGAACCCGATTTTCTTCCCGATCAGACATATGACTAGGCCTACGCAACGTTCATTCGACGGGACGCTAGTCACGGCACCGTTCGGGAACGAAAACGTCGAACGGACAGCGCGGGACGAATACCGAACGCTCCTCGGCGAGCACGATTCTGAGGATGTGCTCGTTGTCACGGGTGCGCCGACGAGTACGGATACGTTCCGGGAAACCTTAGGTGAGGAACTTGCCGGCGCAACGACACCGTACGTGACGTCGCTCGTCGTGCACGCGACCGACGTCCTCAACCAGACCGACGACCGCGTCATTCTCTCCGACGCGCTACGACGAGAACTCCTCCACCGATTCCTCACAGACTACGAGTGGGAAACAGAGTATCTTCAACGCGCATCTGAACAGCCGTCGTTCATCGAGGACGTGGATGCTGTGATGGGCACGATCTCCTGGCAGACGGTCACGCCTGACGAGACACCGGAACTCCGTGACATTACGGCTGCCCTCGATGCGTTCCACGAGTGGCTGGCCGAGCACGGTCACATGGAACGCGGGCAACTCATCTCGGAAGCGCTCGATGTGCTCACCGGCGATGCCCGAGGCGATGTCGTCGATTTCGAGGCGGTGCTCGCAGTCGAGTTTGAAGAGTTCTTTCCGCTCGACCGCGCGTATCTCGACGCGCTCGTAGGGGACTGTGACCTCGTCTGTATCGCCGAAGAGAATGCGGGTGTGCGCCGCACGTGGGTCGAGGCAGGCCCCGTTACGGACTACGTCTCCTTCAGCGAGTCCCGACACCGAGCGTCAGAGACGCCGTCGACACGCCCGGCTGCCACAGCAGCGTACTTCGCCGACGAAACGATTCCGGCAGACCCGGAAACAGGGTCGGTGTCCGTCCTCGCTACGGACTCCAGTGACGAACAACTCGCCGAGATTGCGAACGAGATCGAAGACCTCGTCGCGCAGTCAGACTGGAAGTACGATGACACCGCTGTCGCCACGAAGCAAAGTGGGAGTACCGTTACGGACACCATCGAAGCGCTCGAATGCACCGGGATTCCGACGGAATCGACGACCGTGACTGGGTTCGGTGATGACCCAGCGATTCGGGAACTCCTCGCTGCCGTTCGACATCTGGCCGCAGATGGGGAAGATGAGAGACCCGATCATGGCCCGGACCTCGATACGGAGCGCTTGGATCGCGTCAGTGAGATAGACAGCCTCGAAGAGGGGGTCCGCTGGTGGGCGACCGATGCAGGGTTGAAAGAGCGGATTGCGAAGCACGCGACCCCGCTTGATGCACGGGCGCAGTTCGGGAACGTCAAGCGGGCGTTCCGGATGGCGGAGTTCCTCGAAGACACTTCGTTCGTGGATGCGACGTGGGAGTCCTTCGAGGAGATGCTCGAACGCGCCCACGAGTACGCACCGCAACAAAACCAGACGAGCGCGACGGATCTCGACGGCGGTGTCCGCGTAGACCATCTGCAGGCGATCAAAAACGAGTCGTTCCGTGCGGTGTTTCTCGTGAACCTCGTCGATAGCGAGTACCCGGGTGACCCGTTCCTGACGCGGTTGTTCCCGACCGAGCGGGTCGCGTCGATGTCGGACTACCCTGGTGTTACGGACCTCGACGAGCCGGACGTGGACGCGACGTTCTCGACGACGTCTACAGCGTCGAGTCGGCCGTTCGCGCGGTATCACACGGAACACGCGCGGCGACGCCTCGCAGTTGGGGCTGGCGCTACGGACGAGCACCTGTACTGTTGTCTGTACGAGTACGAGGACACCGCACTGGAAGAGCGTGCGCAGGCGTCGCGGTTCCTCACGGCAGCCTACGACGACCTGCCGTGGGTCACCGACGCCGACGACCCGCAGATCACAAGCGAGCAATCGGCGGAGGATTTCCTGTTGTCGCGGGTCGACGACGCGCTCGCGGAGGTGCGTCGCGCAAACAGCCAAGACGTGACGGTGTCGCTCGACGAGGTGGAAGCGGAGCTCGGCGAGATCCAGGACCTGCTCGACAAGAGCGGGGCGCGTGGTGAGGAGCTTCGGAAGGCACTCCGTGCGCGGGTCGAGTTTGCAAATGGGGAGGTCAGACGATGAGTAACGTCTCTCTGTCCCCGTCACGGTTAGCGACGTACGCGACGTGTCCGCGCCAGTACGACTACAGTTACGTACAGGATGTCATCACGCCGGATCGTACCGAACTGTATCTCAACCAAGGGACGATTTACCACGAGACGATCGAGGAAGTGTGTGACGAGACCGACCCAGTTGATTCTTCTGAGGCAATCCACGAGCGCGCGATGGACATCTTCGACGCGAAGTGGGCCGAACACAGCACACCGGCGGATTACGAATCGGAGGCGCACCAAGAGTATCAGCGCGTGGAGAACCGTGCTGGAGTCGAGGCGTTTTTCGATCCCGACGGCGGCGACGGCATCGACCATGCACGTCAGTCGATTGCCACCGAGTGCTGGGTAGAGTGCGAACGCGATGGTCGTGCACTCCACGGGAAAGCAGATAACGTCCTTCGGACGGAGGACGGGCTTCACGTCATCGACTACAAACGGAACACGCGTGGCGTGCTTTCGTCCGGTACGGCAGACTATCTCGGTGAGCACCTCGATGGAGGCGCACACGAACCGAAGCGTGTCCGGAACGCATTCCAGACGGCGGTGTACATCGAGGGCGTGAAGAACGAACCGTTCTACGAGGACGGGATGGAGGTCCAGTTCAGTTTCTACGGCCTCCTCAACCGCACGTCCTTCGAGAGTACCCCGACTGGGTACGAGGTGTCCGCCCGCGGGTATCCGCGGGAAACCACGGAGATTTACGAGGAATATCACGACACGATCTGGGAACTCATTCGTGCGGCACACGACGGCATCACGGGCGAGGCCTACGAGCCGGAGCCGTTCGACCTCATCAACGAGGAGGCGTGCCCGGACTGTGACTATCGAGAGATGTGTGCTGACCGCTTGGCGACGGAGGTGCGACGATGAGCGACGACAGTGACGAGTACCCGTCGTGGTTCCCGGTTCCAGAGGAAGATGTGTCGCCGGAGCCCCAGCAGCGGGCGATTATCGACTCCGACGCGTACCCGATGCGGGTGCTCGCTGGGGCGGGGACGGGGAAGACGTTCACGATGGTGCGGAAGATCGAGCACCTCATCGACGAGGAAGACGTGTCTCCGGACCGGATTCTCGCGTTGACATTCACGAACAACGCTGCGGACTCGATGCGTGAAAAACTCAACGCGAAACTCGGCACGGCCGGG
Organism: Haloplanus rubicundus; assembly: GCF_003342675.1. Classification (NCBI taxonomy): domain Archaea; kingdom Methanobacteriati; phylum Methanobacteriota; class Halobacteria; order Halobacteriales; family Haloferacaceae; genus Haloplanus; species Haloplanus rubicundus. The sequence goes on from NZ_CP031148.1 coordinate 2,658,992, forward strand.
TACGACATCGGCGCGTACACGTATCACTCGATCTGCAACGAGATCCTCACCGACTACGCGTACGAAGCCGGGATCGATCCGGACTTCGAGGTCGCCACGGACGCCGAGAAGTACGCCATCGTGCTGGACGTCCTGGACGAGATCGAGTACCGGTCGGTCAAACCCAACGTGTACGGGAGCGACGGGTACGCGTCAGGGGCCGCGTCGAAGCTGCTCAACTTCATCGGGTCGATGAAACGCAGCGGCATCACGCCCGACGACATCGACGCCTTCCTCGGGACTGCCGACCGTGTCTACGAACTCGCCGACCTTCCGGAGCGCGCCGAGGCTATTGCCAGCGACCACCTGGGCGGCCGGTCCGTGTCGAGCGTGCTTGGCTCGCTTCCAGACGCACGCGCTGACCTCGTCGCTGAACGCGACGCGCTCGGGACGGACGGTATCGAAGCCAGCGTCCGCGACTTCCTCGACCGCCTCGTGGATCTCTGCGACGAGCTGGAAGCAGCGTTCGAAGCCCACGAGGCAGGCGACCGGGAGTTACCGGAAAACGCGTACAAGCTCCCGAAATACCTGCTCGGTGGATACGCGAGCGGTGCGCCGACAGGTATCCCGGACGATCTCGACCTCGAACTCACGGAGCACCTCGACTCGTTCCTCTCGGACTGCCTCACGGCCCGAGACCTGACCGCGGGCTATGCGGCCTACGAGCGCGAGCTAGATGAGCGGAATCTCATCGACTTCGACGGCCTCGTCGTGGAAACGGCTGCACTGATGGATTCGCCGGTCGGCGAAGAAATCGCAGACCGATGGGACTACGTGTTCTGTGACGAGTTCCAGGATACCGACCGACTTCAGTTCGACCTCGTCACGTCACTCGTCACCGACGACAACCTATTCGTCGTCGGCGACGACGACCAGGCGATCTACGAGTGGCGCGGGGCGCACGTCGCCAACATCACCGACGAACTTGACCGGGCGTTCGCGGCGCTCACCGACGAACCGTTAGAAGAGAACTTCCGATCCCGGCAGCCAATCCTCGACCTGGCGAACGAAGCGATACAGAAGCTCGATCACCGACAACGACACAAGACACTGAAACGCGTCGACGAACCCGAGTACGACGGGGACACTGTCGCTACCGTCGAGCTCCCGGACGAGGATGACGAGGACGGCGCGACCCAACTTCGCACCGTCGTTCAGAATTTACTGAGTGGTGGAGCGGCGAACCTCGACGAGGCGTACGACCCGGGCGACATCGCCCTGCTTGTCCGGAAGAACGACCACGCCACCCCCGTCATCGAGGAGTTCGAAGACGCCGGCATCCCGTACCAGGTTGCTGGCGATCTGGCCACGGAATCCGTCGGCGTCGGCACCGTGACCGCCTACCTGAAGGCACTCGCGCGGCCGGAAGACGAAGTGAGCTGGAATCGCGTCCTCCTGATGCGGTACCGGCTCTGCGATGCGGACCTCCGCACGCTCAACGCGGGCGACGACCCGCTCGTGGACACGCTGCGCGAGACGCCGCTCGACGAGTTCGGGGAACCCGACCGCGTCGCAGAGGCCCGTAAGCACGTCACGGAACTCCTCGGCATCCGTGACTCGGCGTCTCTCAGCCACCTGTACCGCGAACTCACGGACATCACGAACATCGAGTGGTATCTCAGCGAACAGGAGCGCCGGGATCTCGCCCAGCTGGAGGACGTCATCGAACAGTACGGGGACAGTGCTGTCCAACCACCGCTCACGCCGGAGTTCATCGACTCGCTCGAACACTACGACTCGCTGTTCGACGAGAGCGGCTCGACACCGACGAGTCAGCCGGACGTCGCCGACGACGCGGTCAACGTGATGACCATCCACAAGAGCAAGGGCCTGGACTTCCCGGTCGTCCTCATCCCGCAAGTCACAGCCGACGAGTGGGCACCGAGTTCACGCACCTACGACGCGCTCGAAACCGGCCTCTCGGACGGGCCGGAGGCGGCGTTCGCCGAGGACTTCGTCACGCGCGACGCCCGCGAAACCCGTCGCGTGTTCCACGTCGGAATCACGCGCGCCGAGGACATCCTCGTGTTGCAGGGAGGACGAGAGGAAGCCGACCCCGACGAAACGCATCCGATGGTAGAGGCAGTCGACGACATTCTGCCATCCCAAACCCCGTGGGGACCGGAGCGGGGGAACCTTCCGATCTGGACCGACGTGCAAGCGTGCCTCCCGGACGAGGCGGTCGACTGGAGCGACACGCTGGCCAGCGAGACTGTCGGGGATATCGGTGGCACAATCAGACACGACGGCGACGAACTCTCACTCGAGGTAGCGCGCGACCGCCTGTTGAACCTCGCGAGGGCATCCATCGACGGAGACCTCACGACGGACGGTGAGCGATCGACGCTCCAGGTCGAATCGTTGACTGGGCCCTCGGCACCGTATCCATCGATTTCACACAGCTACACGTCGCTGACGGCCTACGAGGAATGCCCGCGCAGTCATTACCTCGAGTACGTGGTCAACGCCTTCCCCGACTATCGGAGATCCACAAGCGATGATGGAGACGGCGTGTCACAACGCGATATCGGCGTGCTCTTCCACGACACTGCGGAGCAAGCCGCGAACCAGTCGATTCGTGATCGGGACGTGTGGTACGAAATCTGCGAACGGCTCGCCAGCCAGCGGCGAGCGGAAGACGCACTCCCTGCTGCGAACGCGTGCATCGGCCGGTACTTCGAGTTGGCGTTGAGCGACTACGAGATCGTGGACGCGGAGCGAGAGTTCGAACTCGATCTCGACGGGCACGAACTCGTCGGATACATCGACGCCGTCTACCGGCTGCCGGACGGCGAGTTACTCGTCATCGATTACAAGGCAACTGAACGGTATCGGAACCTGCAGGAGGATAAGCAACTCCCGATCTATCTGTTGGCCTGCCGCGACCTGTACGACGAACCAGTCTCACGCGCAGGCTACGCCTACGTCGGCGATGTCGGCCCGAACGTCGAAACGCGTTCGTTCGACGAATCAGAACTTCGTGCGGTCGAGGACGACGTCGTGAGCAAAATGAATCGGATCTCGAATTCGTCGTTCGGAGAGTATCACGACGGTGAGCACTGCCAGTGGTGTCGACACAATCAGCTTCCGTGTTCCCCAGCATCGCTACGGAGTGACTGATAACTTCCGGCGGGGGTACGTACATATCATCAGCTCTGTTGAAATCCGTCGGGACTAATGGAACTGTTGAGTAGAGAGGAGGTACACAGTATCGCGGTGCTGAATATGCGCTCTGTATTCAGCACGAGCGCTGAAACCTACCACTGCCTGAGAATTTTGACAACCAATATCAAGTATGAATCGGCACTTGGGAACCTCCTGTTGTTCCTTCTGATCACACACTTCTTGGATACGAAGGGAGATTGAATTCACGCCCGACTCGCGGGGCAAGGAACTGATGGACCACCTCCAGTTCGAGATACGTCGGATCGTCCAGAAGCCGCGCCATCAGCACGAGCGACCGACCAAGCGACAACGTATCGGACTGCTCCTCTACGCTCTCGATTGAGAGGTCAATATCTTCGAAAGCCCCAAGCATCCGATCGAGACCACTCACGAGCAGACGCTTGACTGCCTCGTACTCGACGGCGGATAACGATCGTCCGGCTGCAATTTTCTCGGTGACTGTGTCCGGATCGACCTGAGACTGCGTTTCGATCGTAACTGTCGCCGTTCCGCTGGTAAACGGCCCCTCCAGTTCCTGATCGAGCGCCCGAAGCAGGCCGTACTCGACGAGCTGTTCGAACAGAATGCCGATGTCTCGCGAACCGGCGTAGAGGAATGTGATTGCCCCAATAACACCGGACATCTCGTCTTCGCGGAGTGGCAAGTCGTCCGACTCGGCGTCATCACCCGTCAACGGATGAAGTTCGGCGAACACTTGTTTCCGATCTTCCGGATCGAGTTCCTTGGAGAGCAGTTCGAGATCCTTCAGCGAATTTCGAATACGTTTCCGCATCCGGTAGCGCGTGTTCGTCTCGGACTGTTCCACCTCGTACTCCGCCTCTCCGCGAAGATATTCTCTCTGGGCGGGCGTCAGGAGGGCAGGATCACGACTCATACACAGCTTTTGATTATTTACTAACTGAGTATTTGTGACTACAGGTAGCAACCACGCAAGATGATCCGAGCGGTTGAATCGACACGGACCGAGAAGCGCCCGTCAAACCGATACTGTCGACGTACTCGGCGTGGCAAGTCAGTGGAACAGGCACCCAGTTACCGTACCGAGCGGTGTCTACTGATCCCCGCGCAATTCCGACGCTCTAATTCACAAGGGGAGTCTAGTCATTTGACTCCAAGAGAGCAATCGTGTAGAACTGACGAGTGCGACCATGCATCCACCGAGGTGAACAACTGATGACTGCTGGCCTCAGCTGCCCAACTTGTGATCGGTCGACACTCGAATCAGTCTCTGAAGAGGCTATGTGCGAGTGTACGAACTGTGGGCAACGGACTCACGTCGCCATGGCTGCCCGCGAGGATTTGGAAGATTTAGCGACTTCCGACCTCCCCTGTTCAGATATCGCTGAAACGCTGTTAGCGATCGTTCAAGAGAATGGATAATCGTCGTCTGCGTGCTAACGAGGCCGTGTTGGGTCTGACCCGCAACGACAACTCTGCTTCCCTGTTTCGCTTTCGTAGCTGGTCAACACGAGATTCCACTAATCAGAAGCTGTCTTGGACGGCATCCATCTTGCACTGAACACAGAGGTCGTCGAAGATACAGCCGACGTTGTCGTAGGGGCAGACGTGGTCTTCAGTTTCGACCGAGAGGCGGCGTTTCTGCTGTCGCCATTCAACCTCCCAAGCGTCGATAGACATCTCGCTGGAGGTGAAGACGATCTCGCCATCGCGGTTCTCGATTTTCGCGACCGTCCCTGGCGCGAGTTCCTCTTTCACGACCGCGATGGCTTCCTCGTAGGACTGACAGTCGCGCCGCTCTCGGTCCGTGTCGAGCAAGACGACCGTGATCGAACGATCAGTCGTCTCGGTCGGTTCGGGGGCTCGTGTCACCATGTACAGCCGTCTCTTAGAGAATAATAAATTCTCGCCTGCCAGGAGGATCGATCGAAAGGAGACAACAGGAGAAACGGAAATAATACATCGAGCGTCAAGCAACGGCAGACAGAGACCACAGATAGGTATGACACTCGAGCGGTCGATTCGTGCATGATGTACAATTTCGCTCCGGCGGCCGAGGACGAACGGATCGTCTTCGGCGCTTGTCGTCCGAATCATCCACGACGAGCGCCACCCGACAGTTCGGTCGACGATTGGGTGCGATATATGCAGGAACGAGACGTCGAACGCGTCTGCTGTCTGCTCGACGAGACACATCTGAGCGAGTACGACGACCTCCTCGACACCTACGCGGCGGCGTTCGGTGAGGATCGCGTGACGCACGCGTCGATCGAGGATTTCAGCGTCGTCGATCGACGGACGCTCCACGAGACGATCCTGCCGTTTCTCGACGCGTCGAACGCCGCCTCGGAACGAGTCGTCGTCCACTGTTCGGCGGGCTCGGGCCGAACGGGACACGTACTGGCGCTCTGGCTGGCACACGATCGAGGCTGTAGCATCGAGGACGCCGTCGCCGAAGTACGTCGAATGGGACGTCGACCGCTCGAGGCCGCGAGTAGGGCAGACTTGCGCGCGTTGCTGTAACAGACTGCCGTACCGGATGCGGTAACGCCTCTCAACTGTGAAATCCGATCTCCCGCCAACAGTGCTCACGATGGGATCGGTCGGTGCGATTAGGTAGCTTGGACGACTACTCACCGATATGGACGACCACACCCGAGACGACACTGTGGGCCCCCCAACCTCGGGAGATCCCACCGGGTGGGATAACGGCCGTGGACCGTCTAACGGGTGGGAACACGGGACGCTCCGACGAGCAGTAATTCATGGGGTGCGCCTCTACAACGCCGGCGAGTACCACGAGGCGCATGATTGTTTTGAAGCAGAGTGGTACAACTACGGGAGCGGGTCGACGGAAAGCGCCTTCCTTCACGGGATGGTCCAAGTTGCCGCGGGCGCCTACAAACACGTCGACTTCGAGAACGACGACGGTATGCGCTCGCTGTTCGAGACGGCGCTCCAGTATCTCCACGGCGTGCCCAGCGACTACTATGGTGTGAACGTCGACGACGTTCGCACGACCCTACAGGCTTCGCTCGACGATCCGGACACACTCAATAGCTGGAAAATCGAGCTCGATGGCGACCGCCCCGTCGCGATGGACCACGACCGTGAGTACGCCGAGCGGCTGGAGTAACTGACGGGATTAATTGGCACTTCTGAAATCAATCTCGAAGTAGTCGTGCGATTCGTGGAACGCGCCCGCGTTGTAGAGTCGAACGCCGTGGACGACGGCTTTCCGGAGCGTCCCGTGTTCCCACCCGTTCGACTCGCCGCGGTCCGCCCGCCACCCGGTCGGGTCGCCCGAGACGGGTGGGCCGACGGTGTAATCGCGGGTGTGGTCGTCCATACGGATCGGAGGCGGCCCAAGGTGGTAACCGCTACGGCGCGGGACGGGGGACGGCCCCGACGCCCACGAGGGACCGGCACACGGGGCGAACGGACGGAAACGCACTTCAACGCGCACGGCTAGAACCGGACAATGAGGATTCGAGAGTTCGGCGACGACCCCGAGGTGGCGGTCGTCGCTGGGATCCACGGCGACGAACCCTGTGGTCCCGAGGCGGTCGAGTCGTTGCTCGCGGACCCGCCGGCGTTCGGGCGGCCGGTGAAGTTCGTCGTCGCCAACGAGGCGGCGCTCGAACGGGGCGTGCGCTATCTGGACGAGGATCTCAACCGCGCGTTTCCGGGCGACGCCGAGGCGGAGAGCCACGAGCGGCGGCTGGCGGCACGCCTCCTGACCGAACTCGACGGCTGTACGACGCTCGCGCTGCACTCGACGCAGTCGTACGCCGGCCCGTTCGCGCTGGTGGATACGGTCAATCCGGCGACCGCCGAACTCTGTGCCGAACTCCCGGTCGACGCGGTGGTAGAGACGGACGCGTACGCGGGCGGTCGGCTGATCGACTACCCGCGGACGGTCGAGGTGGAGTGTGGGCTGCAGTGGTCGGAGACGGCGGTGGCGAACGGCCGGGGGCTCGTGACGGCGTTTCTCGAAGCGACGGGCGTGTTGCCGTCGGAGGGGCAGGGGAGCGACAACGTGCCCGTCTTTCGACTCACCAACCGGGTGCCGAAGGCGCCGGCCACGAACCACGAGGTGTTCGTGGACAACTTCGAACGCGTCGAACCGGGCGTCCCCTTCGCCTCGGCGGACGGCGAGGACCGCGTCGCGGAGGAGCCGTTCTACCCCATCCTGATGTCGGCGGACGGATACGAGGACGTCTTCGGGTACGCGGGCGAGCGCGTGGGTCGGCTGGCGGACGTGGCGACCCGTGCGGACCGTGGTGTGTCGGCGACGGACGCTCGACAGGACGTTCCGGCGAACCACCGGTAAACAGTTACCGTATCAGGACTCGCGTGGGGCGAATTCGACGAGCGTGAGATCCCGGTCTAGCATGCAGTAGTCGTGGGGCGGGTCGCCGAGCACCTCGTCGATGCGGTACTCGGCCTCGAAATCGGCGCCGTCGGGGACGCAGTAGGCGTGGCTGGGACAGTCGGTGTACGGACAGGCGCCGGCGAGTTTCGCCTTGCTGCCGGCGTAGGCGACCTTGGAGGGGACGTTCGCGGGGATGGGGGCGGGTTCGACCTCGACGGCTCGGACGCCGCCGTCGTGGACGGCGCAGTCGAGCGTCTGGGCGTTCTCGCGGACGTCGGTGATCCGGTACCGCGTTCCGGGAGAGAGGTCGAGACACTGGCTGCGGTACGGACAGCCATCGCACGCGCTGGATTCGCCGTGGAAGACGAACTCGCGGCCCACCTCGGCGAGGCGCGTCCCGATGAGCGTGACCTCGGACATGCGAAGACGTTCTCGGTCCGGGAGGTTAAGCCTCGCGACCGACGAGTTCGTCGAGGCGGTCGAAGTAGTCCTCGCGAGGGACCTGATAGGCGCCGCGGTAGTCGACGTCGCCGGCGGCGAACGCGCGGGCCACGTCGCGGGCGGCGTCGACGCCCGCCTCGCGGGTGTCGGCGGTCTCCCGCCGCGCCTCCACCTCCGGTTCGAGATACAGCGTGACCGTCCAGCCGTCGTCCGTTCGGGCACCGGGACGACGCCGGGGTGAGCCGGGCGAGAGATAGATGGTCGGCAGACAGGCGGCGGGGAACGCCTCGGTGTCGAAGACGTCCGGGCGATAGGCCAGGATGACCCGGCCGCCGGGTTCCTCGTGCCAGACCGTCCACCCGTCGGGAAGGTCCGCGAAGCTCATGTCCCGCCTTCGTCCCGGGACCCTATAATCTCCCCGTCACGCGGCGACACCGACTAACCGTTCGTCTTCGTTCCGATCACGGACGTATCAGCGCCGGACCGGCCCGAAACGGGACGCGTCGTCCGAATGCGTCGGTGACGGTAGGGAACACCTACCGCCCAGATGTGGAAAAGAGTTATGTATATTGAATACTGACACTGTTTATAGTCTCGGTTACCAGCGGACCGAGTACCCTCGTCGGACACCCCGCCGCCCTCGCCGCTCCAGACGACGACCATCCCGTGGTCGGCGCCGAATCGTGGTGCGTGTTACCACGGCTTACGGCGGCGGCGTAGCCGACGACGCGCTCGGGTCCGAGACACCGATGAGACAATGACGAAGGAAACCCTCGAAGACCTCAGCCAGCATTACAAGGAATCGGTTCCGGCGGACCTCCGCGAAGCGAAGGCGTTCGACTGGTATCTGGACGAGGTGTACGACGATCCGCGGATCGCCCGAAACGCCCACCAGCGCGTCGCCGACATGTTCGACTACTACGGGACGGAGTACGACGAAGATGCCGGCGTCGTCGAGTACCTCATGGCCTCGGAGGACCCCTTACACGACGGGGAGAACACCTTCTACGGCCGCGAGGTTCACGAGTCGATCCACGAGTTCGTCAACAAGGTGAAAAGCGGCGCCCGGGGACTCGGGCCGGAGAAACGGATCAAACTCCTGCTCGGCCCCGTCGGCTCCGGGAAGTCACACTTCGACTGGATGGTCCGACGGTACTTCGAGGACTACACCATGCACGACGAGGGGCGGATGTACACCTTCCGGTGGACCAACCTCTGTGACATCGTCCGCGACCAGGACCCCGCGGACGACACGGTGGTCTCGCCGATGAATCAGGACCCCCTCGTCCTCCTCCCGCAGGAACAGCGCGACCGGGTGCTGGAGCGGCTGAACGCCGAGCTCGACGCGCCCTACACGATTCGCAGCGAGCAGTCGCTCGACCCCGCCAGCGAGTTCTACATGGACCGCCTGCTGGCCCACTACGACGACGACCTGAAGGCCGTTCTCGACAACCACGTCGAGATCGTCCGCCTCGTCGCGAGCGAGAACAAGCGCCAGTGCATCGAGACGTTCGAGCCGAAAGACAAGAAAAATCAGGACGAGACCGAACTGACGGGCGACGTCAACTACTCGAAAATCGCCATCTACGGCGAGAGCGATCCGAGAGCGTTCGACTACTCCGGCGCCTTCTGTAACGCCAACCGCGGCCTGTTCAGCGGGGAGGAGTTGCTGAAGCTCCAGCGGGAGTTCCTCTACGACTTCCTGCACGCCTCACAGGAGCAGACGATCAAGCCGAAGAACAACCCCCGCATCGACATCGACCAAGTGATCGTCGGCCGCACCAACATGCCCGAGTACCGGGACAAGAAGGGCGACGAGAAGATGGAGGCGTTCAACGACCGGACCAAACGCATCGACTTCCCGTACGTCCTCGAGTACAGCGAGGAGGCCGAAATCTACCGGAAGATGCTCCGGAACGCGGACGTCCCGGACATGCACATCGAACCCCACGCCATGGAGATGGCGGGGCTGTTCGGCGTCCTCACCCGCATCACGGAGCCGGACGGCGAGAACGTCACGCTCGTTCAGAAAGCCAAGTCCTACAACGGCGAAATCGACGAGGCCGACGACGTGGACGTGAAGAAGTTGCGCGAGGAGGGTGAACGAAACGCCGACATCGCGGAGGGGATGGACGGCGTCTCCGCGCGGTTCATCGGCGACGAAATCGCCGAAGCCATCATGGACGCCACCCACCGCGGCCGGGGGTATCTCTCCCCGCTCTCGGTGTTCACCCACTTCGAGCGCAACCTCGAGAACCACGGCTCCATCCCGGAGGAGAACATCGAGCGCTACCACCGCTATCTCGAACTCGTGCGCGAGGAGTACAAGGAACGCGCCATCGAGGACGTGCGCCACGCGCTGGCCTACGACGTGGACGAAATCCAGCGCCAGGGCGAGAAGTACATGGATCACGTGATGGCGTACATCGACGACGCCACCGTGACCGACGAACTCACCGGGCGGGAACAGGAGCCCGACGAGACGTTCCTGCGCTCCGTCGAGGAGAAGTTGGAGATTCCGAGCGACCGGAAAGACGACTTCCGACAGGAGGTGTCGAACTGGGTCAGCCGCCGCGCCCGCGAGGGCGAAGGGTTCGATCCGCAGGACAACGACCGCCTGCGCCGGGCGCTGGAGCGCAAACTCTGGGAGGACAAGAAACACAACATCAACTTCTCCGCGTTGGTGTCGGCGAACGAACTCGACGACGACGAGCGGAGCGCGTGGGTCGACGCGCTGATCGAACAGGGCTACTCCCGCGAGGGCGCCCAGGAAGTACTGGAGTTCGCCGGCGCGGAGGTCGCCAAGAGCGAACTGGAAGGCTAGGATGACGAACGACTACATCCGCGCCGGCGACGAGGAGCTCTCCGGCGCGTACGAGGAGCCGATGAGCCTCGAGGCGTACGTCGAGCGGGCGCTCTCCCGCCCCTCCATCGCCTCCCACGCCCCGAAGTATCTGCTCGAAGCCATCGAGTCGATGGGGACGCGAACCGTCATCGAGGAGGGCGAAGAGCGCGAGCGCTACCGCTTCTTCGACGACCCCGCTAACGACGGCGAACACGCCATCCTCGGCAACACGGCGGTGTTGAACGGCTTCGTCGACGACCTCCGGACCATCGCGGCGGACCGGGGCAAACGCGAGAAGATCATCTGGTTCGACGGCCCGACGGCAACGGGGAAATCGGAGCTCAAGCGCTGTCTCATCAACGGGCTCCGCGAATACTCGAAGACCGACGCGGGGCGGCGCTACACGGTGGAGTGGAACGTCGCCAGCGCCACCGAGGACCGCGGCCTGAGCTACGGCGACGAAATCGACCGCGAGGACGACTGGTACGAGAGCCCCGTCCAGTCCCACCCGCTCTCCGTGTTCCCCGAGGGTGTCCGGTCGACCATCCTCGCGGACCTCAACGAGGGGGGACACGTCCCGATCCGCGTCGAGGCCGGCCTCGACCCCTTCTGCCGCGAGGCCTACGACGTGCTCGAGGAGCGCTACCGGCGGGCCGGGGGGACCAATCTGTTCTCCTCGATCACCGACCCGCGCCACCTCCGGGTCAAAAACTACGTCGTCGACGTGGGGAGAGGCATCGGCGTCCTCCACTCGGAGGACGACGGCTCGCCCAAGGAGCGACTGGTCGGGTCGTGGATGCCGGGGATGCTCCGCGAACTCGACTCGCGGGGCCGAAAGAACCCGCAGGCGTTCTCCTACGACGGCGTGCTCTCGCAGGGCAACGGCCTGTTGACGATCGTCGAGGACGCCTCCCAGCACGCCGACCTGCTCCGCAAACTCCTGAACGTGCCCGACGAGGGGCGCGTCAAACTGGACAAGGGCATCGGGATGGATATCGATACGCAGCTCCTGATCATCTCGAACCCCGATCTGGACGTGGAGCTCGACCAGTACGCGGACCGCAACGGACGGGACCCGCTGAAGGCGCTGAAGCGCCGCCTCGACAAACACGAGTTCGGCTACCTGACCAACCTCTCCTTAGAGGCGGAGCTGATCCGCCGCGAACTGACGAGCGAGACGGCCGTCTGGGAGGCCGAGGGCTACGCCGACCTCGAAGCGCGGGTCCGAGAGGGGCTGACACTGTCGATGCGTGACGGCCGCGGCGGCGCCGTCGAGCGCGAACTCGCACCCCACACCGTCGAGGCGGCGGCGCTCTACAGCGTCGTCACCCGGCTCGACGGCGAGGACACGCCCGGCAGCCGTGGCCTCGTCGACAAGGCGCTCCTGTTCGATCAGGGCTACCTGCAGGAGGGCGACGAGCGCATCGACGCCGACGAGTTCGAGTTCGACGGCGACGACGGCAGCCACGGGATTCCCGTCACCTACACGCGCGACGTGATCGCCGACCTGCTCCAGACCGACGCCGACCGCCAGCATCCCGACCTGCCGGTCGAACGGGTCGTCATGCCCGACGACGTGCTGGACGCGATGGCCGGGGGGCTGTCGGACGCCCCCGTCTTCTCCCGTGCCGAGGCCGCGGAGTACGAGAACCGCCTCGCGGTCGTCAAGAGCCACGTCTACGACCGACAGGAGGCGGACGTGCTCGACGCGCTCCTGGCCGAGAAGGGCGTCGACGAGGACACCGTCGCGGAGTACGTCGAACACGTCTTCGCGTGGGCGAACGAGGATCAGGTCGACACCGACCGCGGTCCGGTCGACCCCGATCCGCTCCTGATGAAGGTGTTCGAGACGGAGCATCTGGGGCGGTTCGGCGAGGACGCCTACGCCGGGGCGGAGCCGGCCGACCGTGTCGAGGAGTTCCGCCGCGAGAAGGTCATCACGGCCATCAACCGCTACGCGTGGGAGAACCGCGACGAGGACTTCGCCATCGAGAACGTCGACGTGAGCGAGATTCCGGTCATCCGCGCGGTCCTCGACGCCCACGACTGGAGCGACGTGAAGCGGCTGTTCGAGGGGTTCGATCCGACACAGTGGACGGACCCGCCCTCGGATACGGAGACCGAGCGGTGTAAAGAGCGGACGATAGCGCACCTGCAGACGCAGGGCTACTCCCCGGCGTCGGCCGAACTGACCAGCCGCAAGGTGATGCGGGAGGTGAGCTACCGATGGGACTGAGAGAGGATCTGGATCGATTCCGTGAAGTCGGCGAGCGACGCCGCGAGGACCTGAAGGAGTTCATCCGCTACGGCGACCTGGGCGGGAGCGACCCGGACAGCATCAAGGTGCCGATCAAGGTGGTGGACCTGCCGGAGTTCGCCTACGACCCGCGTGACCGCGGCGGCGTCGGGCAGGGACAGGGCGGCACGCCCGACGTGGGGCAGCCGGTCGGCCAGCCCCAGCCAGGAGACGACGGCGACGAGGACGGCGAAGACGGCGAACCCGGCGACGAGGCCGGCGAGCACGAGTACTACGAGATGGACCCCGAGGAGTTCGCGGAGGAACTCGACGAGGAACTCGGTCTCGACCTGGAGCCGAAGGGGAAGGAAGTCGTCGAGGAGGTCGAAGGCGACTTCACCGAACTCACCCGCGCCGGCCCGAACAGCACGCTCGACTTCGAGCGCCTGTTCAAGCAGGGCCTGAAGCGCAAGCTTGCGATGGATTTCGACGAGGAGTTCGTCCGCGAGGCGATGCGCGTCGCGGACGCGACGCCGGACGACGTGTTCCGCTGGTGTCGCGGGGAGCACATCCTCGTCTCCCGGGTCTGGATCGAGGACCAGTGGGACGAGATTCCCGACGACGAGCGCGGCCGCTGGGCGAGCTTCGAGGAGATGGCCGAGAACGTCGAGCGGACGACGACGCTCGAACGCATCCGTCGCGAGGGGCTTCGCGAGGTGCCCCTCCGCCGCGAGGACGAGCGCTACCGTCATCCCGAGGTGATCGAGAAGACGGAGAAAAACGTCGTCGTCGTGAACATCCGGGACGTCTCCGGCAGCATGCGCGAGCAGAAGCGCGAACTCGTCGAGCGAACCTTTACCCCGCTCGACTGGTATCTCACCGGCAAGTACGACCGCGCGGAGTTCGTCTACATCGCCCACGACGCGGAGGCGTGGGAGGTGGAACGCGGGGACTTCTTCGGCATCCGCTCGGGCGGTGGCACCCGCATCTCCTCGGCGTACGAACTCGCCGCGGAGATTCTGGAGGAGCGGTATCCGTGGAGCGAGTGGAACCGCTACGTCTTCGCCGCGGGCGATTCGGAGAACTCGAGCAACGACACCCGCGAGAACGTGGTGCCGCTGATGCGGGAGATTCCGGCGAACCTCCACGCCTACGTGGAGACCCAGCCGGGCGGGACGGCGATCAACGCCACCCACGCCGAGGAGGTGGAACGGGCGTTCGACGAGGGAGAGGGCGTCGTCGTCGCCTACGTCTCCGATCCGGCGGACGTGACCGACGCCATCTACGAAATCTTGAGCACGGAGGACGAATCATGAGAGACGACCGTATCGACGCACGGCGGGAAGCGACGCGCCTCACCGAACCGGTCGAGGAGGCGGCGGCGTTGGCGAGAAAGCTGGGGCTCGACCCCTACCCGGTCAACTACTGGATCGTCGACCACGACGAGATGAACGAACTCATCGCCTACGGCGGGTTCCAGCGGCGCTACCCACACTGGCGGTGGGGGATGGCCTACGACCGCCAGCGCAAACAGGACCAGTTCGGCATGGGGAAGGCGTTCGAAATCGTCAACAACGACAACCCTTCCCACGCCTTCTTACAGGAGTCCAACTCGCTGGCCGACCAGAAGGCCGTCATCACCCACGTCGAGGCCCACGCGGACTTCTTCGCCAACAACGAGTGGTTCGGTCTCTTCGGCGACGGGGAGGGCGACGACCGCTCCGACCTGGACGCCGCAGCCATGCTCGAACGCCACGCCGAGACGATCAAGGGGTACGTCGAGGACCCCGACATCGACCGCGAGGACGTAGAGCGGTTCATCGACGCCGTCCTCTGTCTGGAGGACACCATCGATCAACACCGCGCGTTCGCCCGCGCAGGCGAGCGTCGCGAACGCGACGCCCCCGCGGACCTCCGCGAGCAACTGGACGAACTCGACGTGTCCGAGGACGTGCGCCGCCACGCCTTCGACGAGGAGTGGCTGGACGAACTCGCCGAAGCGGAGCAGGCGAAAGCACGACTGGAGGACCCCCACAACGACGTACTCGCCTTCCTCATGGAACACGGCCGGCAGTACGACGAGGAGTCGAGCAAGGCCGTCGAGTTCGAGCCGTGGCAGAAGGACGTGCTCGAAATCCTGCGTACCGAGGCCTACTACTTCGCCGGCCAGAAGATGACGAAGGTGCTCAACGAGGGGTGGGCGAGCTACTGGGAGTCGCTGATGATGGGCGACGAGAACTTCGCCGACGACGACGAGTTCGTCACCTACGCCGATCACATGGCCCGCGTCCTCGGCTCGCCCGGCCTCAACCCGTACAAACTCGGGATGGAGCTGTGGCAACACGTCGAGAACGTCACCAACCGCCGCGAAGTGGCCGACAAACTGCTCCGGGTGGAGGGGATCACCTGGCGGAACTTCCACGACGTGGTCGATTTCGACGAGGTGGCCGACCTGCTGGCCCCGGACCCAGCCATCGCGTCGATCACCGCCGAGACGCTCGCCGACCTCGATCCCGACGATCCGCGGGTCGACGCCGAGGCGCTCGCGGCGGCGCGTGACGGCGAAATAGACGTGGACCGCTACCCGTGGAAGGTGCTCACCACCGAGGGGCTGGCGGAGCGACACTTCTCGCTCTGTAAACCCCAGAACCGCGGCTTCCTCGGTCGCATCCGACGGTCGGAACTCGAACGGCTGGCGCGGTACATGTTCGACGACGCGAAGTACGACTCGGTCGCCGACGCCGTCGCCGACGTGGACTACGGCGCGGGCTGGCGGCGGATGCGCGAACTCCGGGAGAGCCACAACGACGTGACGTTCATCGACGCCTTCCTCTCCGAGGAGTTCGTGACCGAGAACAACTACTTCACCTACGAGTTCTCGCAGGCGACCGGCGACTTCCGGGTGGCCTCGGACGCGGCCGCCGACGTGAAAAAGAAGCTCCTGCTCCAGTTCACCAACTTCGGGAAGCCGACGGTCGCCGTCTACGACGGCAACTTCGGCAACCGCAGCGAACTCCTGCTGGGCCACCAGTACAACGGCATCAGCCTCGACGTCGAGCAGGCAAAGCGGGTGCTCGAACGCACCTACGACCTCTGGGGGCGGCCGGTCAACCTCATGACGGTCGTCAAGGAGTACGACGAACACGAGTTGGAGATCGCCAGACGGCGGAACCGCGAGCCGACGCCGACGGAGGTCGGCAAGCGCATCCGCTACGACGGGGAGCGCTTCGAGACCCACGACCTCGAATCCGACCTCGAGGAGCGAATCGCCGCCAACGACATCGACTACGACACGAAACCCGACGACTGGCTGACCTAGTCGTCGGGTCCCTCGATCGGCGCGTCGTCGCCGCCGATGTGGTTCCGACGGGCGCGGCGCGAGTGGATGCCCGCGAAGAGCGCGAACAGCCCGACGACCCCACCCGCGAGCAACAGATCCGGGAGCGCGGTGAACGGATACACGCCGAGCCACGCCGCGACGACGAACAGCGACGCGACGGCCGACAGCCCGAGATAGAAGTCACACCAGGGGATGTCGTGTTCGCCGACCAGTTCGAGATAGACGTCGAGATCGGTCGCCCGATCCGCGAGCGTGATCGTCCCCTCCGACCGGTCGTAGTCGACGATGCCCGCCTCGTCGAGTTTCGGAAGATGCGTCTGGTGAAGCGAGGTGTAGACTCGTTTGCGCTGTTTGTAGTCCAGATCCGCCACCTCGACGTCGTTTTCCCACGCGGCGATCCGTTCGGCGAGGTCCCGCAGGGAGACCGGTCCCGGATTTCGGTTGAGGTAGTAGAGGACACATCGCCGACGCTGGTTGCTCAGCATCGAGAATATCGTGTCTTTCGACAGCCGCCCTCGGGAACGACCGTGGGGTGATGATTGGTTGGACGACATTGGTTAGCCTGAGGTCGCACGACGGGTGTGACCGCGAGAGCGAGACACTCAGCCGAAACGATCCCCCCCTCGTGGCGACGGTGCGCCGGGTTCGAGGCGCCGACCGCGTTCACACATCTATCAGTCCGTTCGCATCATAAAGTCACGGTTTGTGATAGGAACGTGGGAGTCGGAGCGCGAACGCCGTCGCCATCTCGTCGGGAGGAATCACGCTCGGTCAGGGATTTGAACCACGGTCGCGGCGAAGCCGCTCCCTGATTCAAACTGTGCGCTTCGCTCGCTCACTAACGTTCGCTCGCTGTAGTGCTCGGTCAGGGATTTGAACCACGGTCGCGGCGAAGCCGCTCCCTGATTCAAACTGTGCGCTTCGCTCGCTCACTAACGTTCGCTCGCTGTAGTGCTCGGTCAGGGATTTGAACCACGGTCGCGGCGAAGCCGCTCCCTGATTCAAATCCCTTTCCTGCGCGTGCTTCTTCACTCACTCCGTTCGTTCAGAATCATGCTCGGTCAGGGATTTGAACCCTGGTCGTCGGCTCGAAAGGCCAACATGATTGGCCGGACTACACCAACCGAGCGTCGCAGTTTCGACGAGGAGTGGGCCATTGATAAATCCGTCTTTTTTCCTCGCGGCACGATCAGGAGACGTTCGTGAACTCGAAGCGGGCGCCCCCCGCCTCGCTCTCGGTGACCGTCACGGTCCAGCCGTGGGCCGTCGCGATGTCTTCGACGATGCCGAGTCCGATGCCCGTCCCGTCCTCGGCCGTCGTGTAGCCGAACTCGAGGACGTGTTCGCGTTCCGACTCGGGGATACCGACGCCGTCGTCCGCGACGTAGAAGCCGTCGGGGAGTGGGCCGACCGTGATCGAGAGGGTGGGCGCGTCGTCCGTGACGCCGTGTTCCACGCTATCGTCGGCCTCCGGCCGACTGTCAGTGGAGCCATGCTCCACACAATTCCGAAACAGGTTCTCGAACAACTGCTGGATGCGGGAGCGGTCGCCGCCGATTTCGGCGTCGATATCGACCGTCAGCGTGGCGTTCGCCGTCTCGACCTGCGACCAGGCGTCGGCCGCGACGGCGGCCACGTCGAGGTCGACGGGATCGTCGACGGTCCGACCGGCCCGCGCGAGCAACAGGAGGTCGTCGACGATGGCCCGCATCCGTTCGTGGGAGTCCGTGATGTGTGAGATTGCCTCGCTGTCACACTCCTCGTTCACCATCTCGAGCCACCCCTCGGCGACGTTGAGGGGGTTCCGAAGGTCGTGGGAGACGAGCGTCGCGAACTTCTCCAGTCGCTCGTTCTGGTGGCGGAGGCGGTCCTCGGTCAGTTCCCGTTCGAGTGCGACGCTCACCCATCGACCCATCAGGTCGACGAGCGTGACCTCCCAGTCCGAGAACGACTCGGTCCGTGCGTCCGTGTCGTAGAAGCAAAACGTCCCGTACACCTCGTCGTCGACGACGACCGGCGTGCCGAGATAGCAATTGATCCCAAGCTCCCGATTCCCGGCCCGCTCGGCGAGTTCGGAGGCTTCCTCGGCGAGGTTCGCGAGGACGAGCGTCTCCTCGGTGAGGACGACCCGCTCGCAGTTCGTCACCGACAGGTCGACGGTGTCACCCGCCGACAGGTCGCCGGGGGATCGAACCACCTCGAAGACGTACTCGTCGCCCCGGACGCGGGACAGCGTCCCGTGGGACGTATCGAGGACACGCTGGCCGATGCGCAGGAGGTCGTCGACCCGATCCTCGAAGGACGACTCCCGGGCGGCAATGGCCTCGTATATCTCGCGGAGGACCGTCTCACGGGTCACGATCCGGTCGTGACGGCGGCGGCGTTCGGTGATGTCGCGGAAGCAGACCGAGAGCCCCGTCTCGGAGGGATACGCCCGAACCTCCAACCACGCGTCGAGTGGCTCGTAGCGTGCGTCGAACGAGACTTGCTCCCCGGTCCGCATCGCCTCGCGATACTTCGACTCGAACGTCGTGCCGGTCGCCTCGGGGACGAGTTCCCAGAGGCTCCGCCCGCGGAGTTCGTCGACGGTGAACGACTCGCCGGCCGCGTCAGAGATGATGGCGCGAGCCGTCTCGTTCAGGTACGTGAACTGCCAGTCGGTGTCGAGACCGAAGACCCCGTCGGTCATCCGATCCAGAACCCGTTCGAGGGTCGCATCGGAGACGTGACCGTCGCGTTCGTCAGCCATGCTCCGTCACCGGGGACCAGTTCATCTTATAAAGGATGCACCACCCACGCTGAAAAGGTCACCGGTGGTCGGGACCGCGCATACTGTCGGCTGTACCTGTTTCGAGATAGCCGCCACTCCGGGGTGGCGGCTATCTCGATTGACGTACAGCCGGCAGTTTCAGGCCGAGGTGACCTCGAACGTCGTCGAGACGCGCTCGGACGTGCGATGCAGCTGGAGTTCGCCGATGGCGGCCGTCGCGGTCAGGTCCCCGAGGGGCCACTCGGCCGTCTCGAACGTCATGGCGTCCTCCCACGTGTAGAGACCCGGGGAGTCGACCCGCCGGTCGACGTCGCGGAACCGACGGACCACCAGGTCGTCGTCGTGGACGATATCGACGCCCTCCTTGAGGTTGATCGTCCCCTCCGGGATACGAATCCGGTATCGAAAGGCGACGACGGCGGGTTGCCCGCGCCGGACGCTCTCGATCCGGTTCGCGGTCAGATCACCCGCCTCCGACCACGTCGAGACGAGACCCACGTCGAGCAACTGCGGGAGATACCGCCGCTCCGGCGGCGTCCGCGTCGGCACCGGCGTGTCCGTGGGCGTCGGCGTGGGCGACGCGGTGAGCGTCGCCGTCGTCGTCGACGCCGCCGTCCCCTCGTCGATCGGGGGCGGCGACCCCGCCGAGCCACAGCCCGCGAGGCCGGAGAGGGCGGCCGCCGTGCCCGCCAGAAACGCGCGTCGATCCATGGCCTCCGGTGTGGGAGTCAGGGGCATAAGCGTTCGTCATATCGACCGGCCGGAGCGGACTTCGCGGGGGCTGAGGGGCGTGCAGGGGACCGGCATCGGCGGCGGGAGCGGTCGGTCGTGGGGTCGTGACGGCGGGCAGCGGCAGGGAGGGTTGGAAAACGAACTTTACGCTCGCGGCTCGCTACACGAACGTATGTATCGACGTCGCGTACTCTCGAGCGTCGGCCCCGTCCTCCTCGGCCCCACGGCCGGCTGTCTCGGCGGATCGAGCGGCAGCGACGCGCCCGGCACCGCGGGCCTGCCGACCCGCCTCTGGTTCGAACGCGTCGAACTGACCGAGTCCGAACGGAACGCCGTCGACCCCATCGTGTTCGCCGACCTGCCCGCCGCGGAACGGAAACTCGTCGCTACGGCGCTCGACGAGGGGGAGTACGTCGTCGAGAGCGAGGCGGCGCCGCCGGCGCTCGAAACGCTCCGCGACCGGATCGAACGTCGGACGGACGGCGGGCTGGAGGTGTACCTCCGACGCGATCGGACCTACTACCGCGTCGGATTCGCCGAGGGCGACCACATCGTCGCCCATCCGTCGCAGTGAGCGGCCTGTTCGTCGGCGACCCACCGCCGAAGCGTCGTTACGGCGCTTCCCAGCCCTCGTCGCGGTGCTCGTCCGCGACGATCTTGTCGCGGAACATGTCGATGATGCTCGTGAACTCCGTCATCTCCTGGTGCGGAACGTCCACGTAGTAGAGGGTGTTCCGTCCGTTCGGTCACAACCGTGGATGGGCAGTGTCGGATAGAAAGTGTTTTAGGAGTGATACTCTCTCAGGATTCGTCGCGGTGGTTCGCGAGTAGGACCGATTCGGGCATCCGCTTCGGTGTTATCTTTATAAATTCGTAGGTACAACGTATGTACAAGTGGATGGTAATGACGCGAAAAGTCAACTTCAGGCTGCCGGACGAACTGGTCGAGAAAGCGGACGTAGCGGCCGAAGTCTCGCACAAGAACCGCACAGAGATAATTAAAGAAGCGCTCCAGCAGTACCTCCAGGAAGTCGAAGACGACGAGAAGTTCAAAGAAGCGGTCGTCGAACTCTACCTCGACGACGAAATCGGATTCGAGACCTTGAAACAGTTCATCGGCCGGCAGGACGCCGAAAGCGTTCGGGCCTCCAAAGCACTACTCGTACAGGGCGAAGACTTGGCCGACGAACTCGCCGGACTCTGAGACTCGATGATCGTCGCCGACACCTCCGCACTCGTCTCCCTCACCGCAGCCGACACCCTTGATCTGCTTCTCGAAGAATTCGATGTCCACACCACTGAAACAGTGATCAAGGAACTGGAGGATCTAGCCAGCTACGGAGACAAAACAGCCGAACACGCACAGCAAGTCTTGGGCCGGAAAGAACGGACAACGATACGTGAAGTAGATACGCTCGAGTACCAGTCCTCGCGGGTCGATGAGGGAGAGGGTAGCTGCATACAACTTACGCGGGATATAGCGGCTGACTTCTTGATTACTGACGACCTTCGTGCCTTGCCAGAACTCCAGACCCTCACCGAAACACGGATCGCCATCTCACCCATCGTCCTCAAAGCCCTCGTCGAGCGCGGCGTCCTCGCGCGCGGAGAAGCGCTTGAGCGGCTGGACGACGCGGCCGAAGAACGGGACTGGTTGGAAGCACCGATCTATCGGCGGGCGAGGGGACTGTTCGACGAATAGGCGGGCTGGGATTTCGAACTACGGTCGTTTCGCCCTCAGTCGTTGAACTCCTGAAAACGCGCTGGCTGGGATCGTGAACCGAAATCAGACGTGCTCGCTCCCTGCGGTCGCTGCGCGCGACTGGTAGGGTTCAAATCAGGTGCGATTTCGCCTCGAAACGCGACTAGCTGGCTCACGGCTACGCCGTTCGCCGTTCCGAGATGCGCACTCCGTTCGCATCTCGCTTCGCTCGTCGGTTTGCTTCGGCAGAAATGCGCTGGCTGGGATTTGAACCACGGTCGCTCTGCTCGCTTCGCTCGCGACGCTCCCTGATTCAAATCCCGAGGGGACGATTTTCAGGATTCAGGACCGCTCGCTTCGCTCGCGGTCGTTAGAATCCTGAAAATGCGCTGGCTGGGATTTGAACCCAGGTTGTGACCATGGCAAGGTCACGTGATACCACTACACTACCAGCGCCCTTCGCATTCAGACCAAGCCGGGTGTGATTATTAAGGGTTCCGAAATCCGGCCCCGAACGGCCGGCGGCGTGGGGACGACTGCCGTGAGACGGCCCCCCACGAAACGGCGTTTTGCGGCGTGTCAGGCCCTCACAGGCGCCCGCGTGGTTTCGCTACCCTTTTACCGGAGGATACGGTACGGCTATCACAGTCTAGTGACGTGACGCGAAACGGCCCGGCATGACGTTCAGCGTGCTCGTGCCGTCTTCCCTCGTCCGGGAAGCCGAGGACAAACGCGAGGCAACTCGCAAACTCGGTTACGTCGCCCGCGCGGCGACGGTGTTTCGGACGGATCGGCTGATCGTCTTCCCCGACGGGGAAGGCGAGCGCCGATGGGGAGGCGGGTTCGTCGAGACGGTCCTGCGGTACGCCGCGACGCCCCCGTACCTCAAAACCGAGGTGTGGGGGACGCGGGACGAACTGGAGTACGCCGGCGTGTTGCCGCCCCTTCGCGTCTCGTCGCGGACCGGCTCCGGACCTGAGCGTCCGGGGTCGTTACAAGAGGGAATCGTGACCGAGGTCGGATCTGACGGCCGCGTCCGGGTCAATTGCGGACTGCAACACCCGATCTCCCTCCTCCTCCCCGACGGGATGGAGGTGTCCGAAGGAGAGCGCGTCGCCATCAGGATCTCTTCGAGAGAGCCGGTCCGCGCACGGATCGTCGACGAACCCTTGCCTGGGTTCGAGATCCAGCGTGCGGACCTGCCGGAAGTGCTGGCCCGGCCCGACGCCGGGGCTCGGATCGCCACGTCCGTTCACGGAACGGAACTGTCGGTCGGTCGCCTGACCGAACTGGTCGGGCGGATCGACGACGCGGGCGATCTGACGGTCGCCTTCGGGGCGCCCGGGCGCGGTCTTCCGGCCATCCTCGACGTGGCTGTCGAGGACGTAGCCGCCGCCGGCGGTGAGGGCGTCGAACCCGACGATCCGGGGTTCGACCTCTGGCTGAATACGATTCCGCGACAGGGAAGCGAGACGGTGCGAACCGAGGAAGCGATGTTCGCGTCGCTCGCGCCCCTGACACTCACGGAGTAAATCCATGCCACAACCAAGCAGACCACGAAAAGGCTCGATGGGCTTCGGCCCGCGCCAGCGCGCGGCTAGCGAAGTCCCGCGTATTCGCTCGTGGCCCGACGACGACGGCGCACCCGCGCTGCAGGGCTTCGCCGGCTACAAAGCCGGCATGACCCACGTCGTCATGGTCAACGACGAGGCCAACTCCCCCCGCGAAGGGATGGAGGAGTCGGTCCCGGTGACCGTCGTCGAGACGCCGCCGATGCGCGCCGTTGCCCTGCGAGCCTACGAAGACACGTCGTACGGACTGAAGCCGGCAACCGAAGTGTGGACCGACGAGTTCCACCCCGAACTCGACCGCACGCTCGACCTGCCGGCGGACAACAGCTTCGAGGCGGACGCCGACGCGCTCCGCGAGGCCGTCGAGAGCGGCGAGGTCGACGACCTGCGGATGATCACCCACACGGTGCCGAGCGAGTTGGCGAACGTCCCGAAGAAAAAGCCCGACGTGATGGAGACGCGCGTCGGCGGTGGCTCGCTCGACGAGCGCCTCGACTTCGCGCTCGACCTCCTCTCGGAGGGCGGGGAACACGCCATGTCGGACGTGTTCCGCGCGGGCGAGTACATGGACGCGAGCGGCATCACGAAAGGCAAGGGCACCCAGGGCCCCGTCAAGCGCTGGGGCGTCCAGAAGCGGAAGGGCAAGCACGCCCGGCAGGGCTGGCGGCGACGCATCGGGAACCTCGGGCCGTGGAACCCGTCCCGCGTGCGCTCGACCGTCCCCCAGCAGGGCCAGACGGGCTACCACCAGCGGACGGAGCTCAACAAGCGCCTCGTCGACATCGGTGAGGGCGACGAAGCGTCCGTCGACGGCGGCTTCGTCAACTACGGCGAGGTCGACGGGCCGTACGCGCTCGTCAAGGGCTCGCTGCCCGGGCCGGACCAGCGCCTCCTGCGCTTCCGTCCCGCCGTCCGACCGAACGACCAGCCGCGCCTCGACCCCGAGGTGCGCTACGTTTCCACCGCATCCAACCAGGGATAACCAATGCAAGCAACAGTACGCGATCTGAACGGCGAGGATGCGGGCACGGTGGACCTCCCCGAGGTCTTCGAGACGGCCTACCGGCCGGACCTCATCAAGCGTGCCGTCCTGGCCGCCCAGGCGAACCGAAAGCAGGCGTACGGTGCCGACCCCTACGCCGGGCTGCGAACCCCGGCGGAGTCCTTCGGCAGCGGTCGCGGGATGGCCCACGTGCCCCGAGAGAACGGGCAGGGCGCCCGCGTCCCCCAGACCGTCGGCGGGCGCAAGGCGCACCCGCCGAAGGCCGAGAAGGACCAAGGGAAAGGAATCAACGACAAGGAGCGAAAACTCGCGATCCGGTCGGCCATCGCGGCGACGACCGACGCCGAGCGCGTGGCCGAGCGCGGGCACGCGTTCGATTCGGATCTCGACCTGCCGCTCGTCGTCAGCGACGACTTCGAGGATCTGGTCAAGACCCGTGAGGTCGTCGACGTCCTCGAAGCGCTCGGCGTCCACGCGGACATCGAGCGCGCCGACGAGGGACGGACGATCAAGGCCGGGCAGGGCAAGGCCCGCGGCCGGAAGTACCGCGAGCCGAGTTCGATCCTGTTCGTGACGAGCGGGGAGCCGTCGAAGGCGGCACGCAACCTCGCTGGCGCGGACGTGACGACGGCCGCGGAGGTCAACGCCGAGGAACTGGCGCCCGGCACGCACGCCGGCCGCCTGACCGTCTGGACCGAGAGCGCCGTCGCGGAGGTGGCCGACCGATGAGCTCGATCATCGAGCATCCGCTGGTGACCGAGAAGGCGATGGACGAGATGGACTTCGACAACAAGCTCCAGTTCATCGTCGACATCGACGCCACCAAGCCGGAGATCACGGAGGCCATCGAGTCCCGCTACGACGTGACGATCACGAAGGTGAACACACAGATCACCGCCCGCGGCGAAAAGAAGGCGGTCGTCGCCCTGTCGGAGGACGACGACGCACAGGAAATCGCCTCGCGAATCGGGGTGTTCTAAGATGGGACGACGCATTCAGGGCCAGCGGCGTGGTCGCGGTGGGCCGACCTTCCGTGCCCCCAGCCACCGCTACAAGGCCGAACTCAGTCACAAGAAGGACGAAGAGCGCGATACGATCAGTGGCGAAATCGTCGACATCGAACACGACCCCGCCCGCTCGGCGCCCG
Organism: Haloplanus rubicundus; assembly: GCF_003342675.1. NCBI lineage: Archaea > Methanobacteriati > Methanobacteriota > Halobacteria > Halobacteriales > Haloferacaceae > Haloplanus > Haloplanus rubicundus. The sequence goes on from NZ_CP031148.1 coordinate 2,684,337, forward strand.
TCGCCGCGGTGGAGTTCGAGGACGGGGACCAGCGGCTGGTCCTCGCCCCCGAGGGCGTGACCGTCGGCGAGACGATCCAGGTCGGCGTCTCCGCCGAGATCAAGCCGGGCAACACGCTCCCGCTGGCCGAGATTCCGGAAGGGGTCCCGGTCTGTAACGTCGAGAGCAGCCCCGGCGACGGCGGCAAGTTCGCCCGCGCCTCGGGGACGAGCGCACAGCTCATGACCCACGACAAGCGCGTGGCGGTCGTGAAGCTGCCGAGCGGTCAGGTCAAGCGCCTCAACCCGCAGTGTCGCGCCACCATCGGCGTGGTCGCGGGTGGCGGCCGGACCGAAAAGCCGTTCGTCAAGGCCGGCAACAAACATCACAAGATGAAGGCACGCGGCACGAAGTGGCCGCGGGTCCGCGGGGTCGCCATGAACGCCGTCGACCACCCGTTCGGTGGCGGCGGCCGCCAGCACCCCGGCAAGCCCAAGTCCGTCTCACGGAACGCCCCGCCGGGACGGAAGGTGGGTGACATCGCCTCGAAACGAACCGGACGCGGAGGGAACAAATAATGAGCTCCGAATACCGAACCGGCCGCGAGGGTGAGTTCACCTACCGCGGTCACACGCTCGACGAGCTGCAGTCCATGTCGCTCGACGAGGTTGCGGAACTGCTCCCCGCTCGAATGCGGCGAACCATCACCCGAGGGCTCTCGGTCGAACACGAGAAGCTGCTCGACAAAGCACGGGGGGCCGGCGAGGAGGAGACGGCGAACGACCCGATCCGCACGCACCTCCGTGACATGCCCATCGTGCCCGAGTTCGTGGGGCTGACCTTCTCGGTCTACAACGGCCAGGAGTTCCAGCGCGTCGAGGTCGAACCCGAGATGATCGGGCACTACCTCGGCGAGTTCCAGCTCACCCGAACCTCGGTCGAGCACGGCCAGGCCGGCATCGGCGCGACCCGGTCCTCGAAGTTCGTGCCACTCAAGTAACACATGGGAATCAACTACAGCGTCGAGGCCGACCCGGAGACGACCGCCAAGGCGATGCTCCGAGAGCGGCCCATCAGCATCAAGCACAGCAAGGCCATCGCCCGCGCGATCAAGGGTATGAGCGTCGCCGACGCCGAGGCGTACCTGCACGACGTGATCGACGAGAAGCAGTCGGTCCCGTTCAAACAGCACAACTCCGGGGTCGGTCACCGGAGCGACATCGACGGCTGGGACGCGGGTCGCTACCCCGAGAAGGCCAGCGAGGACTTCCTGAAGCTCATCGAGAACGCCCGCAACAACGCGGACGAACAGGGCTTCGAGGGCGAGGCCATGACGATCAAACACGTCGCCGCTCACAAGGTCGGCGAACGACAGGGCCGGAAACCCCGCGCGTTCGGTCGCGCGGACCCGTGGAACACCACGCTCTGTGACGTCGAACTCATCATCGAGGAGGACGAGGAATAATGGCTGACGAACACCAGTTCATCGAGAACGGCCTGCAGCGCTCACAGATCGACGAATTCTTCGCGGACGAACTCGGCCGCGCCGGCTACGGCGGCATGGACGTCGCCAAGACCCCGATGGGGACCCAGATCGTCCTCAAGGCCGAGAAGCCCGGCATGGTCATCGGCAAGGGTGGGAAGAACATCCGCAAGGTGACCACCGAACTCGAGGAGCGCTTCGACCTCGACGACCCCCAGATCGACGTACAGGAGGTCGACGAACCCGACCTCAACGCCCGCATCGTCGCGGACCGACTGGCCAACGCCCTCGAGCGTGGCTGGTACTTCCGCAAGGCGGGCCACACGACCATCGACCGGATCATGGAGGCCGGCGCGCTGGGCGCCGAGATCGTCCTGTCCGGGAAGGTCACCGGCGCCCGGTCGCGTGTCGAGAAGTTCAACCGGGGCTACATCAAGCACAACGGCGAACCCGCCGAGTCCATCGTGGACGAGGGGCAGGGCGTCGCCGTGATGAAGCTCGGCACCATCGGCGTGACGGTGAAGATCATCCCGCCGGGCGCCGAACTCCCGGACGACTTCGAGATCGCCGAGGACGCCGACGTCGAACCCGTCGAGCAGGCGGCCGAAACCGGCGGCGGCGTCGAGGAACTCCTCGAGGAGGAACCGGAGGAGATCCCGGACGTCGGCGAGGGCGAGGAGGTCGACGTGCCGACCGAGACGCCCGAAGACATCGAGGAGAGCCTCGACGAGGAGATCGTCGAGGAAGTCGTCGAAGAGGAACTCCCGGATGAGGAAGACGAGGACGAGGACGAAGCCGAGGCCGACGAGGCCGCGGACGACTCCGACGACCTCGACGAGGACGTCGACGAGGAGACGATGGACGAGGCGGCCGATCTCGTCGAAGAGATGGAAGCCGACGACGACGAAGACGAGGAGGAGGACGCATAATGGCGATCCTGCACGTCGCGGAGATTCGCGACATGACGCCCGCCGAACGGGAGGCGGAACTCGAGGACCTCGAGACGGAACTGCTGAACGCCAAGGCCGTCCAGGCCGCCGGCGGGATGCCCGAGGACCCCTCGCGCATCGGCGAACTGAAAAAGACCATCGCGCGGATCAAGACGATCCAGCGCGAAGAGGGCGACATCTGATGGCGCTCACACCCGAGACCCTGACCCGACACGAACTCGTCGGCCTGCACGTGCGGGTCGTCGAGTCCACGAATCCCGACGCCGTCGGGATTAGCGGCCGCGTCGTCGGCGAGACGATGGGGACGCTCTCGGTGGAAGGGGATCGGGTGTGGCAGCTCCCCAAACAGGGGACGACATTCGAATTCGCTCTCCCGCGGCCGCGCACAGATGAAGCCGCCGACGCCGCGAAGGCGTCGGGGACCACGTCCGAACTTCCGTCGGAAACTGCCAGCCGAACTGGTCAGTCTAACGGTTGCGAGGACGTGGCCTACGTTACGGTGGATGGCGCACGACTGCTCTCACGACCCGCCTTGCGAACCGAGAAGGCAGGTGTATCCACATGGCGATAGGACTGAACGTAACAGAACCGGAGGAAGCCTGTTCCGACCAGCACTGTCCGTTCCACGGCTCGTTGTCCGTGCGCGGGCAGACGCTGGAAGGCACGGTGGCCTCCACAGCAATGGAAAAGACGGTCGTCGTCGAACGCGAGTACGACGTTCGCGTTCCGAAGTACGACCGATACATGAAACGCCGGAGTCGCATCCCGGCCCACGCACCCCCGTGTCTGGGCCTCGAGGAAGGCGACACGGTCCGCATCGCGGAGACCCGGCCCCTCTCGAAGACCAAATCACACGTGGTCGTCGAGAAACTGGGAGGTGACGAGTGATGGAGGCGCTGAAAGCCGACGTCACCCGTGGTCTCGCCAAGGGCTCGCTGATCAACTGCGCCGACAACACGGGCGCACGGCAGCTGAAGGTCATCAGCGTCGCGGGCTACTCCGGAACCAAGAATCGACACCCCAAAGCGGGCATCGGTGACAAGGTGACCGTCTCGGTCACCAAGGGCACGCCGGAGATGCGACGACAGGTCCTCGAGGCCGTCGTCGTCCGCCAGCGCAAGCCCATCCGCCGACCCAGCGGCACGCGCGTGAAATTCGAGGACAACGCCGCCGTCGTCATCGACGACATGGAAGAGCCTCGCGGGACCGAGATCAAGGGTCCCGTCGCACGCGAAGTCGCCGAACGCTTCGGGAGCATCGCATCGACGGCAACGATGATCGTATGACTCGACAGCCACGCAAACAGCGCACGCAGACACGGAACGCGCCCCTGCACGAGCGACACGACCAGGTCCGATCCACGCTCGCGGACGACCTCCGCGAGCAGTACGGCCAGCGGTCGGTTCGCGTCAACGCGGGCGACACCGTCGAGGTGCTCCGTGGCGACCACGCCGGCGAGGAAGCCGAAGTGATCGCCGTGGACCTCGCGGACGAAGTCGTCCACGTCGAGGGTGTGACCGTCGAGAAGGCCGACGGCGAAGAGGTGCCCCGGCCGCTCGACGCGAGCAACCTTCGCGTGACCGATCTCGACCTGGAGGACGACCGCCGACGGGCGCGACTGGAGGAGGATAGCGAATGACGCGACATCAGAAACGACTCTCGGTCCCGAAGTCCTGGCCGGTCGAACGGAAGACCGCGACGTGGACGGTCAAGGCCGGTGCCGGCCCGCACGGCGAGGCAGGGGTCCCCCTGCTGATCGTCCTGCGGGACGTGCTCGGCTACGTCGACTCGCGGAAGGAAGCCAACTACGCCCTGAACCAGGGCGGCGTGCTCGTCAACGGGGACGTCCCGTCGAGCGTCGAACGCCCCATCGGGATGTTCGACATCCTCGCCTTCGGCGACCGCGACGAGTTCTACCGCGTGTTCCCGGACGAGGGCGGTCGACTCGCGCTGACCCCCATCGACGCCGACGCGGCCGGAAGCCGCCTCGGCAAGATCGTCCGCAAGACGCAGGTCACCGGCGGCGACGTCCAGCTCACGCTCCACGACGGCGCGAACGTTCGCGTCGACGCGGACAGTGAGTACGCCACCGGCGACTCGCTCGTGATCGACAACGAGGACAAGGAGATCGTCGCCCACTTCGTCTACGAGGAGGGCGCGCTCGTGACCGCCGTCGCCGGCAGCCACGCCGGCGAAATCGGCGAAATCGAGGAGATCACGGTCACGCCGGGCAGCGGTGACAACGTCGTCACCGTGTCCCAGGACGACGGCGGCTTCGAGACGGTCGAAGACTACGTCGTCGTGATCGACGAGAACTTCACCGAGGACGACTCGGAGGAGGCTGACGAATGAGCGAGAGCGACACCGCCGAGTTCCACGAGATGCGCGAGCCGCGGATCGAGAAGGTCGTCGTCCACATGGGCGTCGGCGAAGGCGGCCGCGAACTCGCGGACGCCGAGGAGATCCTCGAGGACGTCACCGGCCAGCAGAGCGTGCGAACGAGCGCGAAGCGGACGGTCCAGGAGTTCAACATCCGCGAGGGCGACCCCATCGGTGCGAAGGTGACCCTCCGCGGTGCGGACGCCGCGGACTTCCTCGACACCGCGCTCCCGCTGGTCGACCTCTCGGCGTCGCAGTTCGACGAGACCGGCAACTTCAGCTTCGGCGTCGAGGAACACACCGCGTTCCCGAGTCAGGAGTACGATCCGAACGTCGGCATCTACGGGCTCGACGTGACGGTCAACCTGGTTCGACCGGGCTACCGTGTCGCCAAGCGCGACAAGGTGTCGCGGTCGATCCCGTCGGCCCACCGACTCGACGCCGACGACGCGGTCGCCTTCATCGAGGCCAACTTCGACGTGGAGGTCACGCAATGAGTGAATCACAAGACGAACGCGACGTGACCGGTGAGCACGCCTCGCCGCGGACCGACGACCGCCACCAGTGTCGTCGGTGCGGCCGCAAGCAGGGGCTCGTCGGCAAGTACGACATCTTCCTGTGTCGGCAGTGCTTCCGAGAGGTCGCGCGCGACATGGGCTTCAAGAAGTATCGATAACAATGGCAGGGAACGACCCCCTCTCGAACGCGCTCTCGGGGCTCGACAACGCCGAGAGCGTGGGACATCTGTCCCACACGGTACAGCCCGCCTCGAACGTGATCGGCTCGGTACTCGAGGTCTTCTACGACCGCGGGTACATCGACGGATTCGAGTTCGTCGACGACGGCAAATCCGGTCGCTTCGAGATCGAACTGAAAGGTGCGATCAACCACTGTGGCGTCGTCAAGCCCCGCTACTCCGCGGGCGCCGACGAGTACGAAAAGTGGGAGAAGCGGTATCTCCCCGCCCGCGACTACGGGGCACTCGTCGTCACGACCAGTCACGGCGTCATGAGCCACTACGAGGCCCGCGAACAGGGCATCGGTGGCCAGGTGATCGCGTACGTCTACTAACGATGAACCGAACAGCACTCACGATTCCGGACGACGTGTCCGCCGAGATAGACCACCTCGACCTGACCGTCGAGGGGCCGAACGGGAGCGTCACGCGACGCCTCTGGTACCCCGACGTGTCGGTGTCGGTGGACGGTGACAGCGTGGTGATCGAGAGCGAGGCCGACGACGCCAACACGCGCGCGACGCTCGGCACCTTCGAGAGCCACGTCGAGAACATGTTCTACGGCGTGACCGAGGGATGGGAGTACGAGATGGAGATCTTCTACGCCCACTTCCCGATGCAGGTCACCGTCGAGGGCGACGAAGTCGTCATCGAGAACTTCCTCGGCGAACGCGCGCCGCGGACGGTCCAGATTCGCGGCGACACGCAGGTACAGGTCGACGGCGAGGAGATCACCCTCTCCGGTCCCGACAAGGAGGCCGTCGGACAGACGGCCGCCGACATCGAACAGTTGACACGCGTCAACGACAAGGACACCCGCGTCTTCCAGGACGGCGTCTACATCACCCAGAAACCCCGAGGTGGGGCATAAATGAGCGCAGACGACGACATCCAGTCCATCGAAGACATCGGCGGCGTCGGGCCGTCGAAGGCGGAGGCGCTCCGCGAGGCCGGCTACGAGTCCATCGAGGACCTCAAGGCCGCGAGCCAGTCCGAACTGGCCGACATCGACGGCATCGGCAACGCGCTCGCCGCGCGTATCAAGGCCGACGTCGGTGGTCTCGAAGTCAGCGAGGAGACCGAAGCCGAAGTCGAAGAGGAAGAGCCGGCGGAGACCGAGGAGACGGAGGAAGTCGAGACGGAGCTGCGCCCGCGCGGCCACGCCGACAAGACTCCCGACCTCGACGACGAGGCCGCCCGCGCGTTGGTGCAGAAACACCGGCAGGGCAAGCCGCAGTTCAACCGGCAGGACTACCACAAGAAAAAGCGCACCCCGACCTCGTGGCGGAAGCCGCGTGGGAACCTCTCGAAACAGCGCCGCGGGATCAAAGGTAAGGGCGCGACCGTCGAGGCGGGCTACCGCTCGCCGACGGCCGCGCGCGGCCTGCACCCCAGCGGCTTCGAGGAGATTCGCGTCCACAACACGGACGACCTGGAGGGGGTCGACCCCGACACGGAGGCCGTCCGTATCGCGAGCGGCGTGGGCGCGCGCAAGCGCGAACGCATCGAGGACGTCTGTGAGGACCGCGAGATTCGCGTCCTCAACCCGACGTACGTCGAAGTCGAAGTGGAGGAGGAAGCATGACGGACCTGAGCGCACAGAAACGGCTCGCGGCCGACGTGCTCGACGTGGGCAAGGACCGCGTGTGGTTCGACCCCGAAGCCCAGAGCGAAATCGCGGACGCGATCACCCGCGAGGACATCCGTGACCTCGTCGACGAGGGCACGATCCAGCAGAAGGGCTCCTCGAACAACTCGCGTGGCCGTGCCCGCGAGCGAGCGGACAAACAGGCCTACGGCCACCGCACCGGTGCCGGCACCCGTCGTGGGACCGCCGGCGCACGCGAGAACAGCAAGGAGAACTGGACGAGTCGCATCCGCGCCCAGCGGCGTCGTCTGCGCGAGTTGCGCGACGACGGCCCGCTCGACCGAACGCAGTACCGCGAGCTCTACAACAAGGCTGGCGGTGGCGAGTTCGAGAGCGTGGCGCGACTCGAAGCGTACATCGAGAACAACTACGACGTGGAGGTGAACGACTGATGGCAACAGGCCCACGATACAAGGTCCCGATGCGGCGCCGCCGCGAGGACCGAACCGACTACCACCAGAGGTTGCGCCTGCTGAAATCCGGCAAGCCCCGCCTGGTCGCTCGCGTGAGCAACCGGCACGTCAGGGCGCAGCTGATCACCCCCGGTCCGAGCGGTGACGAGACGCACGCGGCCGCCTCCTCCGAGGACCTCGCGGAGTACGGCTGGGACGCCCCGACGGGCAACCTCCCCAGCGCGTACCTCACGGGCTACCTCGCGGGACTCCGCGCGCTCGACGCCGGCCTCACGGAGGCCGTCCTCGACATCGGTCTCAACACGGCGACGCCCGGGAACAAGGTGTTCGCAGTACAGGAAGGCGCAATCGACGCGGGACTCGACATCCCGCACAGCGAGAGCGTCCTCGCGGACTGGTCGCGCAACCGCGGCGAGCACATCGCCGAGTACGCCGAACAGCTGGACGAACCGCTGTACGGCGGCGACTTCGACGCGACGGAGCTCCCCGAGCACTTCGACGAAGTGCGCGAACGACTGATGGAGGACAATGAGCAGTAACGATTACGGCGACGGCTGGGAACCGCGCACGCGGCTCGGCCGCAAGGTACAGGACGGCGACATCTCGTCGATGAAGGCGGCCCTCGAATCCGGGCTCCCGCTGAAGGAGGCCGAAATCGTCGATCAGCTCCTGCCGGGGCTGGACGACGAGGTGCTGGACATCAACATGGTCCAGCGGATGACCGACTCCGGGCGCCGGGTGAAGTTCCGGTGTGTCGTCGCGGTGGGCAACCGCGACGGCTACCTCGGCTACGCCGAGGCCCGCGACGATCAGGTCGGCTCCGCCATCCAGAAGGCCATCGACGTGGCCAAGCTGAACATCATCGAGGTCGACCGCGGGTCGGGGTCCTGGGAGGACCGCGCCGGCGGCGTCAACTCCCTGACCCGGAAGGCGACGGGGAAAGCCGGCTCGGTGACGGTCGAGATCATCCCCGCCCCGCAGGGGCTGGGGCTGGCGGCCGCCCCGACGGTGCGGAACATCCTCGAACTCGCGGGCGTGCAGGACGCCTGGACGAAGTCGACGGGCAACACCCGGACGACGGTCAACCTCGCGAAGGCGACGTACAACGCGCTCCAGAACGCGTCACAGTCGCGGACGCCCCGGCGGGCACGCCGCAAACAGACCGAAACCGAGGTGAACGAGTGATGGAAGCGCTCGTCCAGATTCGCGGCGAGGTGAACATCTCCGGTGACGTGCAGGATACGCTCTCGATGCTCAACCTGCACGCCGTCAACCAGTGTACGCTGGTGCCCGAGACCGACACCTACCGCGGCATGATCACGAAGGTGAACGACTACGTCGCCCACGGCGAGCCGTCGGCGGACGTGGTCGCGACGCTCGTTCGGAATCGCGCCGAACCCCTCGAAGGCTCGGCCGACATCGACGACGAGTGGGTCGCAGCGAACACCGACTACGCCGACGTGGACGAACTGGCGGCGGCGCTGGTCGACGAGGAGACGACGCTCCGCGACGCGGGGCTCGCCCCGTCGATCCGGCTCCACCCGCCGCGTGGCGGCCACGAGGGCGTCAAACACCCGACGGTCGAGGGCGGTCAGCTCGGCAAGCACTCGACCGAGGAGATCGACCGACTGCTGGAGGCCATGCGATGACGAACAAGAAAAAGCGCCAGCGCGGCTCCCGGACACACGGTGGCGGTACCCACAAGAACCGGCGCGGCGCCGGTCACCGTGGCGGCCGTGGCCGCGCGGGCCGATCCAAACACGAGTTCCACAACTACGAACCGATCGGCAAACACGGCTTCTCGCGCCCCGAGAGCGCGAAAGACGACGTCGTCGAGGTGACGGTGCAGGAACTCGACGAGAACGCCGTCCTCTACGTCGCAGAGGGGCTCGCTGAAGAGGCCGACGGTGGCTACCACATCGACGCCCGCGACGTGGCCGACGACGGCTACGACGCCGACGTGGTGAAGGTGCTCGGCGACGGGCAGGTTCGCAACGAACTGTCGGTCGTCGCGGACGCGTTCACTGCGAGGGCGGTCGAAAAGATCGAATCGGCCGGTGGCAGCGCCGACCTCTCCGAGCGCGGCGAGGCGGCGGCGGCCGACGAGGCCGACGACTCCGAGGAGTCGGACGAGGAGTAAACCCATGGGATGGAAGGAGACCGCCGAACCGGTGCTGACGCGGATGCCCTCAGTCACGCGGCCGGAGGGGCACGTCCCCTTCCGGCGGAAGCTCGGCTGGACCGCGGGCGTCCTCGTGTTGTATTTCTTCCTGACGAACGTCCAGCTGTTCGGGCTGGACGCGGGCACGCAGAGCGACCTGTTCGGTCGCTTCCGGTCGATCCTCGCCGGATCGCAGGGCTCGATCCTCCAGCTGGGGATCGGCCCCATCGTCACGGCGAGCATCGTCCTGCAGTTGCTCGGCGGGGCCGACCTGCTCGGTCTCGACACGGACGACCCCCGCGATCAGGTGCTGTATCAGGGCCTCCAGAAGCTGCTGGTGGTCGTGATGATCTGTCTGACGGGGCTGCCGATGGTCTTTGCGGGCAACTTCCTGCCGGCCGATCCCGCCGTTGGTCAGTCGCTGGGGATCGGTCTCGGTGGCGTCCAGACCCTGCTGTTCGTCCAGATTGCCGTCGGCGGTATCCTCATCCTGTTCATGGACGAAATCGTCAGCAAGTGGGGCGTCGGCTCCGGCGTCGGGCTGTTCATCATCGCCGGCGTGAGCCAGCAGCTCGTCGGCGGACTGTTCGCGTGGGAAGGGCTGGGCGGTACGCCCGGCTTCTTCCCGACGTGGTTCGCCATCCTGACCGGCGCTCAGGAGATCGCCTCGCCGCTGACCGCACAGGGGCTGCAGGCGCTCCTGCTCGGTCAGGGGCAGTTGCTCGCGCTGGTGACGACGGTACTCATCTTCGGCATCGTCGTCTACGCCGAGAGCGTCCGCGTCGAGATCCCCCTCTCGCACGCCCGCGTCAAGGGCGCCCGCGGTCGCTTCCCGGTGAAGCTCATCTACGCGAGCGTCCTGCCCATGATCCTCGTGCGCGCCCTGCAGGCGAACATCCAGTTCGCCGGGCGCATCCTCAACAGCACGTGGAACCAGATGCCGGCGTGGCTCGGGCAGTACAGCAACGGCCAGCCCACCGCCGGACTGTTCTACTATCTGGCGCCCATCCAGACGCGCAACGACTGGATGTGGTGGCTCGCCGGCACCGCCGCCGAGCCGTGGCAGATCATGATCCGCGTGGGGCTCGACCTCTTCATCATGGTCGTCGGGGGCGCCATCTTCGCCATCTTCTGGGTGGAGACGACCGGGATGGGCCCGGAAGCGACCGCCCAGCAGATCCAGAACTCCGGGATGCAGATCCCCGGCTTCCGGCGTAACCCGCAGGTCATCGAGAAGGTCATGGAGCGCTACATCCCGCAGGTGACCGTCATCGGCGGCGCCCTCGTCGGCCTGCTCGCCGTCGGCGCCAACATGCTCGGCACCATCGGGCAAGTTTCGGGTACGGGTCTCCTGCTCACCGTCTCCATCACGTACAAACTGTACGAGGAGATCGCGGAAGAGCAGTTGATGGAGATGCACCCGATGATGCGCCAGATGTTCGGCTCGAAGTAACGCACACACCGGCGATTTCCGGCGGCGCACGCCCGCCGGCACACACCCCCTGCGAAACACTCTTTTCACCACCGAGACGGTAGAGAGGTGCGATGAACCACGTCAAGGGGCCACTACTCGAGATCGACGCAGGCGACCGGGAGGCGACGACTGTCGGCGTGACCGAGGAGCGACGGTCGTTCGTCGGCGGCCGGGGGCTCTGTACGAAGCTTGCACACGATCGCATCCCGTACGACGCGGACCCGCTGGGTCCGAACAATCGGATATACTTCGCATCCGGCCCGCTCCAGCAGTCGGGGATGTCGTTCACCGGTCGGATGAACTGCACGGGGCTGTCGCCGCTGACCGACGGCCTCCTCTCGACGAACGCCGGCGGGTATCTCTCGCGGAACTTCGTCGACACGGGGCATTCGGCGGTTGAAGTCGTCGGCGCGGCCGACGAGTTGCTCGTGATCCACGTGACCGACGAGGGCGTCGAGTTCGTCGAGGCACCCGAACTCCGAGGCGCGACGGTGCCCGAGGTGACGGCGTACGTGCAACGAGAGCGGAATCTGGACGCCGAAAACGTCGTCTGTATCGGCCCTGCGGGCGAGAACCAGGTCCGGTTCGCGTGCGTGATGACCTACGAGAGCCGGGCGTTCGGCCGGGGTGGGATGGGCGCAGTCCTCGGGTCGAAAAACGTGAAGGCGATTACCTTCGAGGGCGACGCCGCACCGGATCTCGATCTTCCCGAGGACGTCCAGCGGGAGGTCCACAGCGCCGCGGCTACCTCCGACGACCTGATGCGGCGACAGGGGACTACGGGCGGGACGGAGTTCATCAACGACAACTTCTCGCTCCCGACGCGGTACTTCGAGAAGTACAGCTTCGAACACGCGGACGCAATCGGCGGCGACGCCGTCGAGGAGAAGAAGTACCGAAAGGGGTCGTGTTCAGTGTGTGCCTTCGCCTGTAAACTTCCCACGCGGGACGAGGCGACGGGACTGGAGACGGAGGGTCCGGAGTTCGAGACGGTGTTTTCCTTCGGAAGCAACTGCGAAATCGGCGACATCGTCGACGTGATGAAGTCGAACGAGCTCTGTGACGTCTACGGACTGGACACCATCTCCTGTGGTAACGTGGTCGCCGCCTATCTCGCGTCGAAAGACGAGTTCGGCAACGCCGAGTTGGTCCACGAGACGGTCGAAAAGATTGCGACTCGTGAGGGCGTCGGTGACCTGCTCGCGGAGGGGATTTCGCGGGCCGCCGACGAACTCGGCGTGCGGAACTACACGGTCAAGGACATGGAGTTCGCGGCCCACGACGGTCGCGTCCTCCACGGCCAGGGACTCAGCTACGCCGTTGCCAACCGTGGCGGCGACCACATGTACTCCACGACGCTCCGCGTCGAGTACGCCGGGGAGGTCGACCCTGAGACGTTGGATGGAAAGCCGGAACTCGTGGTGCGACGCGAGAATCACGCCGCCATCCGGGACTCGGGGATCGTCTGTGCCTTCGCCGGCGGCACCGATCACGTGACCGAGGAGACGCTGGAGGCGCTGTTCGAGTGTGACTACGAGGACCTGCAGGAGGTGGGTGCCCGGATCGTCGAACTCGAACGCCACTTCAACAACAAGCGGGGGATGGACCGCGAGGCCGACACGCTCCCCTACGACCTCCCGGGAATAGAGGATGCACTGGACGAATACTATGCCCTGCGCGGGTGGAACACGGACGGAACGGTTTCCGACGACCTCGTCGGCGAGTACGCCGCCGCCGACGACTGAGACGGAGTGATGCAACTGTTTCCCGGTTGGTCGCCACCCCGTCTTGGTGACCACCGGCAACGAGTGACAACGAATCGTCTGACAGCTCAGCCGCCGACGACCGGTGGGGCGAGACGCACCACGTCGCCGTCGGACAGCGTCGTCCCGTACCCGTCCAACTGCCGGACGTTCGTCCCGTCGACCGTCACCGTCACCTGCCGAGTCCAGCCACCGTCGTCGTCGCGGAGGTGATCCGTGAGGCCGTCGAACGCCACACAGAGCGACTCGAGGGCGGCGTCGACCGTCGTCGTCCCGTCGAACGTCCGGGTGACACGCTTTCGTCCCACAGCGTCCCGCATCGGGCCGAAGAAATCGAAGTGGACCTCCATCGTCTGTAGACGACGGCCGCGACGGCTTGTAGCTGTCCGTCCGAAGTGGTTTTGTGTTTGGTGTCCGACCATCGCTCGTGCGCATCGAGGTTCGGTGTTACGGCGAGGTAGCGGCGGCGGTCGGCGATCACGCCCAGACTCTGTCGCTGGCCGACGACGCGACGGTCGGCGACGCTCGCGCGGCCCTCTCCATCGCGACGGAGTCGTTCTCCGGCGGCCTCGTCGTGCTGGTGAACGGGAGCCACGCCGCCGCCGACGCGGCGCTGTCGGACGGCGACACACTCGCGCTCTCACAGTCGCCGATGCGGGAGTGAGGCGTTTATGTCGCGCCCGCGCCACCTCCGATCATGACACCGACGGTTACCCCCCACTGCTGTGGCTCCTTCCGCGTCGACGAGCGACTCCTCGTCGGGAACCGGAGCGGCGTCGTCGAAGCACCCTCGATCACCTACCTGATCGAGGCCGAGGAGACCATCCTCGTCGACACGGGCTTCGGTTCGGTGGAGCTGATGGACCGGCGTCACCCGGGTTACGGGTGTCACCGCGAACCGGGGCAGGATCTCGAATCCATCCTCGACGACGAGGGCTATACACCGGCAGACGTGGACGCCGTCGTCCTCAGCCACCTCGATTGGGATCACTGCTACAACCTCGGCCCGTTCGACGAGTGCGAGACGGACATCTACGTCCAGCGCGAAGAACTCGCGTACGCGGTCGCCCCGTATCCGCTGCACGCGGACCGCTACGAGGCCAAATCCCTAGGCCGGGAGCCGCCGTGGCTGACGGTCGATCTGACGGCGCTCGGCGGCGAGACGGAACTCGCTCCGGGGATCACCGCCTTCCCGACGCCCGGACATACGGTCGGTCACCAGTCGGTGGCGGTCGAGGAGGACGGCGGGACGACGGTCGTCGCCGTCGACGCAGTCCAGACGTTCGAGAACGTCCCCGACGACGGCGACCCGGTGCCGGGGCTGCCGATGGACGACCTCGCGTGGTGGGAGAGCGCGAACGAGGTGCTCGACCGCGCGGATCGACTCCTGCCGGGCCACGAGTGGGGAATTCTGGACGCGGAGCCGGCGGGGTTGGTGTAGCGTGGACACCGAAGCCGTCTTCGGCGCTTCTCGACCCATCGTGGGCATGGTTCACCTGCCGGCACTCCCCGGCGCCCCCGGCTACGACGACACGGGGGGTCGCGAGGCGATTCGCGCGGCCGCGCGCCGGGACGCCGAGCGCCTCGACGCGGGCGGCGTCGACGCCCTGCTGGTGGAGAACTTCGGCGACGCGCCGTTCTACCCCGGCTCCGTCCCGCGACACGTCGTCGCGGAGTTGACGGCGCTCGTGGGGACGGTCCGAGAGGCGACCGACCGGCCGGTCGGCGTGAACGTCCTTCGCAACGACGGCCCGTCCGCGGTGGCCGTCGCGGCCGCGACGGGCGCCGCCTTCGTCCGCGTCAACGTCCACGTCGGGGCGCGAGTGGCGGATCAGGGGGTACTGGAGGGACAAGCCCACGAGACGATGCGACTGCGCGACCGCCTCGACGCCGACGTGCGCGTGCTCGCGGACGTGGGCGTCAAGCACTCGGCGCCGCTGGGTGGACGGGCGTCGGGGATCACCCCCGAGCTCCTCGGAGACGCCGTCGAACGCGGCCTCGCGGACGGCGTGATCGTGAGCGGATCGGGGACCGGACGGGCCACCGCGGACGACGACGTCCGGGCGGCGGTCGCGGCGCGCGACGACCGGGGACTGGACGCGCCGGTGTTCGTCGGGAGCGGCGTGACCGCCGACACCGTCGGCGACGCACTCTCGGCGGCGGACGGAGTGATCGTCGGGAGCGCGCTGGAGGCGGACGGCGAGGCCGGACGGCCGGTGTCGATCGGCCGGGTCGAGCGGCTGGTCGAGGCGGCGGACGCGGTTCGGTGATCGGACCGGCTCATACGGTCTGTTGTAAGTCAGTACCGGTGGTTCGCCCACCGTCCTGGCGAACCACCGGTACACAGTTACAACAATCCGTATCAGCCCTGCACCTCGGCGGCGACGCGCCGAAGCGTCTCGGCGTCGTCTTCGGAGTAGGCGATCACGCGCACGTCGTCGAGCGTCGTCGGCTCGTGGTCCCGAACCTCCTCGCAGACGTAGCGGGCGCCCGTCTCGAAGTCGAAGCCGGCGGCGCCGGTGCCGAGGACGGGGATCACGAGCGATGCACAGCCGAGTTCGTCGGCGCGGTCGAGGCTGCCGCGTGTCGCCTCGCGGATGCTCGTCTCGGTCGCGCGCCCGTCTCCGTAGTGGGGCATGGCGGCGGCGTGGATCACATAGTCGGCGCCCAACTCGTAGGCGTCGGTGACGGCGACGCCGCCGAGGTCGACCGGTCCCTTCGACGTGGCCTCCTCGTTGATCGGGCCGTTGGCACCCCGACGGAGTGCGCCGGCCACCCCGCTGCCCATCCGTAAACTGGTCCCCGCGGCGTTCACCAACGCGTCGGCGGACTGTGCGGCGATGTCGCCCTGAACGACGGTGAAATCCATAGGCGGGTGTACGGGCGGTGCGGACAAAAGCGTCCGGCGGCTACAGCCCCCACAGCACGACGATGCCGGCGACGGTCACCACCGAGAGGAACAGCTGGAGGGGCGCGCCGACCCGGATGTAGTCGGTGAACTTGTAGCCGCCGGGACCGTAGACGAAGAGGTTGGTCTGGTAGCCGACGGGCGTGAGGAAGGCGGTGGAGGCGGCGAAGGTGACCGCGAGGACGAAGGAGAAGGGGTCGGCGCCGATCCGCCCCGCGGCCTCGACGGCGACGGGAAGCATCAACACGACGCTCGCGTTGTTCGAGATGACGCCGGTGATGAGGCCGGTGGCGAGGTAGAACACCCAGAGGACGCCGACGGCGGGGAGGACGGTTCCGGTCGCGGCGACGAGAGCGCCGAGGATGTCGGCGCCACCGGTCTGTTCGAGCGCGATTCCGAGCGGGATGACGCCGGCCAGCAGGAAGATCACGTCCCACTCGACGGCGTCGTAGAGTTCGGTGGGTGCGAGGACGCCCGTCGCGACCATGGCGACGACGCCCGCGAGCGCGGTGACGAGGATGGGCAAGGAGAGGGCGCCGAGCGCGGTGAAGGCGCCGACGCCGGTGGCGGCGACGAGGGCCTCACCGACCGACGCCCACGGGACGGCGGCGAAGCCGACGACGCCGAGCATGATGGCGACGGCGTGGGGTATCTTCTCCGTCCGGTAGTGGGGTTCGTCCGGTTCGTGGGCGACGATGAAGTCCTCGTTGTCGGCGAGGCGGTCGATGCTGTCCGGCGCCGCCTGGATGAGGAGGGTGTCGCCCACGCGGATGCGGCGGCGGTCCATGTGATCGCGGACGGTTTCACCCCGACTCCGGAAGGCGAGGACGTTCGCGTCGTAGCGCTGGCGGAACGTCGAACTCGCGAGCGACTTGCCCGCGAGGAAGGAGCCGCGGGGGATGACGACTTCGACGAGGGTCTGGGCCGTCTCGGATTCGGGTTCGAGTTCCTCGCCCGTCTGCGGTGGGTGACCGGTGAGCGTGAGCGTGTCCCGCTCGACGAGTCGCCCGAGCGTGTCGCGGTCGGCGCGAAGCCGGAGCACGTCGCCCGCGCGGATCGTCAACTGGCCGAGCGGTTCGATGAACTCGTCGCCGTCGCGGACGACCTGGAGGATGTCGGCGTCGAAGTCGACGTGGGTGATGGCGGTGCCGACGGTCCGACCGACGAGCGGCGAGTCGGGTTCGACGACGACTTCGGTCAGATACTCCTCGATGGCGTACTCCTGGACGTAGTCGTCCTCGACGGGGACGCGCTCGGGGAGGAGGTAGGGCCCGACGGTCATGAGATAGAGACTGCCGGCGACGAGGACGATGACGCCGAGGGAGGTGAACTCGAACATGGAGAAGGGGTGGCCGAGGAGGCGGGCCGACACGTCGCTCGCGAGGATGTTCGTCGAGGTGCCGATGAGGGTGAGCATCCCGCCGAACATCGAGGCGTAGGAGAGCGGCAAGAGGAGTTTCGAGGGCGACGTCTTGCCCGCGTGCGCGAGGTCGGTGATGACGGGGACGAGGATGGCGACGACGGGCGTGTTGTTGATGAACCCCGAGACGGGACCGGCGACGCCGATGGTGGCGAGCAGCTGCCGGTTGCGGTCCTCGCCGGCGAAGGCGGCCATCTTCCGGCCGAGAATCTGGACGAGGCCCGTGCGGCTGATGCCCGAACTCAGGATGAGCATCGCGAGGACGGTGATCGTCGCGGGGTTGGAAAAGCCCGAGATGCCCTCGGCAGTCGAGATGCGGGTGAGGTTCACCACGCCGTCGGGGCCGAGAATCATCAGGAGGACCATGATGAAGATGGCCGTCACGTCGATGGGGAGGAGTTCGGTAACGAAGAGGACGAGCGCGAGGGCGACGATGCCGAAGACGACGAGGGTGTCGGTCGTCACCGCCGGCATCGGCGTCGCCAGCACCGTCTCCGAGAGCGAGAATCCGGGGAGAGACACGTCTTCGCCGGATGGAAGTGACCGAAGGCATTCAACATACCGACGTGCGGAGTCGAATCGTGGGGGCTGTTACCATGATTTCCGGCAGTAACGATCATGAAGGTTTATTATGGATGGGCACTTTGGAGGAGTTACGATGCAACGCGTCGCACTCGTATGCTGATCGTGGTTCGATGACGCAGTGCAGTTCCACAACCGATCCAGCATACGACCTAACCCAATGAGCACGTCCCGACGCACGACCCCGAAGAACCGATCCACAATCACCGTCGATCCCGTCATCCCCCTGCAGCCCCGCTCCGGAAGCGGTCCGACGACCGACGGCCGCCGTGACCGACCGGAGCCGGAACCGACGCCGGAGCCGAAGACGATGATCCCGATGATCGACCGCGGCGGACTCGGACCGAAGCCCGGCGCGAACTGACGGTCCCCCCTTTCTACCCTGTCCTCGCACGCCGAACAGCGGCGCGCCCACCGCCGATCCGGCAAGGGTTTTGACCGCCGAGGTGCAAGGTCGGGTACGATGGACGAATCCGAACTCGAGGAGGAACTGCGAAACTTCGGCGTCGACGTCCACGACATCGGGGACGTCGACCCCGTCGAACTGTCCTACATCACCGCGTATCCGGGCGAGGAGGTCAACCACATGGAGATGGGGAAGGTGTTGAACGCCTTCATCGACTTACAGGAGGAGAGCGAGTGGGAGCCGAGTCGGGTCGAGGCGACCGTCCTCCGGTTCGAGGACGAGGTGATGAACACCTGGT
This sequence comes from Haloplanus rubicundus, assembly GCF_003342675.1. Classification (NCBI taxonomy): domain Archaea; kingdom Methanobacteriati; phylum Methanobacteriota; class Halobacteria; order Halobacteriales; family Haloferacaceae; genus Haloplanus; species Haloplanus rubicundus. The sequence continues at coordinate 2,702,937 of NZ_CP031148.1, forward strand.
ACGCGAAGGCGGAGTGGTTCGAGGGGTTGCGCGACTACCGCATCTCCGAGACCGAGTTCTCGACGCGCGTCCTCGAGACGCTCGAGAAAGACCTGTAAGATGGCGGTGACCGCGACACCACCCCGGCGCCGCTTCGACGTCGCGACGACGACGCTCGCCTTCGAGAGCGAGGGCCGGACGTGTCGCGGTCGGCTCTACCGGCCGGACCGCCCCGCGACCCCGCCCGTGATCGTCCTGGGGCCGGAGCTGGCGGCGGAGGGGTCGTTCGGCTACCCGCGCTACGCCGAGCGGTTCGCCCGCGCCGGCTACGCCGCCTTCGTCTTCGACTACCGCGGCGTCGGCGAGAGCGAGGGGGAGCCACGCAACCTCGTCGACCCCGCCGGACAGGTCGCCGACTGGAACGCGGCGGTCGACCGGGTCCGCACGCTCGGCGGCGAGCGGCGGCGGATCGTCCTCTGGGGGTTCGGCCTCGGCGGCGGCCACGCGATACGGGTGGCCGCGAACCGGCGCGTAGCGGCCGTCGTCGCCATTGCCCCCCTGCTCGACGGGCGGGCGTTCGCCCGGAGTCGCTCGCCCCGGTACCTCGCGCGGGCGGTGGGCGCGGGACTCCGCGACCGACTGGGCGCCCCGCTCGGGCGCACCCACACCGTCCCCGTCGTCGGCGGGCGCGACGAGTTCGGCGTCCTGCCGCGCCCGGCCGGCGACACGTATCTCGACGCCATCCCGCCGGAGAGCGACTGGCACAACGAGACGCCCGCTCGCGGGCTGCTCTCCCTGTTTCGGTACCGGCCCCTCGACGACGCGGAGCAGGTGACCGCTCCGACCTTCCTGCTGGCCGCGACCGACGACGACGTGGCCGCGCCCGGCGTCGTCGCCGACGCCGCCGACCGGATCGAGGGGTCGACGTTCCTCCGTCTCCCCGGCGACCACGTCGACCCGCTCGGCCCGGCGTTCGAGACGGCCGCCGCTCACCAGACCGTCTTCCTCGACGACGTGTTCGACGAGCGATAGGTCCGCAACCCTGATACGCCGTTCGCCCCTCCCGTGTGGTAATGACCCACACGAAAACCGTGGAGCTGGAGGGCCACATCATCGACTCGGGGACGATGGGCCGGTGTTTCGGCCTCGTCATGGATCTGGGCGGGGAGTTCGAGGTGGAGGCGTTCGACGTCGGCCGCCACAAAGAGGAGGAGTCGTACTGTCGACTGCGGGTGAGCGCGCCGAACGAGGGACGGCTGCGGTCGATCCTGCACGAACTCCACCAGAACGGGGCGAACCTCTCGGACCCCGTGGACGCGACGCTCGATCCGGCGCCCGCGGATCGGGTGGTGCCGACCGGCTTCTACTCGACGACCAACCACCCGACACAGGTTCGCCACGCGGGGGAATGGCTCGACGTGGAGCGTATCGAGATGGACTGTGCCGTCGTCGTCGACCCCGACGGCCCGCGGGCGTACACGGCGACGCTGAACGCCGTTCGAGCGGGTGATCTGGTGGTGACCGGGGAGGCGGGCGTTCGGGTCGATCCGCCGGATCGACCCCGCGACGGCGGCGGTCCCTTCGGATTCATGCAGGGCGGCGTCTCCAGCGAACGCCCCTCCCGGTCGCTCATCGAGCGGGTGGCCGAGGCGCTGGTCGAGACGAAAGCCGAAGGAGGGCGGATACTCGTCGTCGCGGGGCCGGCGGTGATCCACTCCGGCGCCGGCGAGGCCCTCGCCCGCCTCGTGCGCGAGGGGTACGTCGACGCCCTCAGCGCGGGCAACGGCTTCGCGGTCCACGACCTCGAACGCGCCATCTACGGCACGTCGCTCGGGATGAACATCGAGACGCTCGAACACCCGCGCAAGGGGCACAAACACCACATCTACACGATCAGCGAAGTGATCCGGGCCGGCGGCATCGAGGCCGCCGTCGAGGAGGGACTGGTCGAGGACGGCGTGATGTACGAGTGCGTGGTCGGGGACGTACCGTACGTCCTCGCGGGATCGATCAGGGACGACGGGCCGCTCCCGGAGACGATCACGGACGCCGTCGAGGCACAGAACGCCATCCGGGAGCAGGCCCACCGGGCGGATATGGTGCTGATGCTCTCGACGCTCCTGCACTCGGTGGCGGTCGGAAACTGTCTTCCCTCGACGACCAAGGTGGTCTGTGTCGACATCGACCCGGCGACGGTGACGCAGTTGCTCGACCGGGGGAGTTCACAGGCCGTGGGCATGGTCACCGACGTGGGGACGTTCGTGCCGACGCTGGCCGAGACGGTGTTAGACTAAGGGCACGATGGCGACGGGACGTGCGGTGCGCAGGAGGACCGCCTGGGCCGTGCTCCCGAAGACGACTTTGGCGGTCGGGTTGCGCTTGCGGACGCCGATCACGAGTTCGTCCGCGGCCACCTCGTCGGCGTGGGCGAGGAGGTCCTCGTGAGAGGCGTTACCGCGGACGAACTGGTGGGTCTCGACCGTCGCGCGGGCGCCGAGTCGCGACCGGACGACGTTGATCGCGTCCTCGCCGTCGCGCACGTCGGTCGCGTCGGTCCGCTCACCGCCCGGGAGGGAGTTGACGGCGTGGATCGTATCGGCCGCGTCGACGCGGCCGTCGAGGTAGTCACACAGCGCGGCGCTCGTATCGACGGTGTCGGTGCCGACGACGTAGACGGTCATGGGCGGGTAGTCGCGCCGCGATAACATAAATCGGGGCTTCAGCCTCCCCAAGACATTTGCCGAGTCCACGAGGATGGCGAGGTATGCGCCGTGAAACCGCGCTGGCCGCGGGGGCGGCCGGCGTTGCCCTCCTGGCCGTCGTCGCCGCCGTCGTCGTCCCCGGCGCCCTCGCCGATCCGAGCGCGGACCGGCCGGTGCGACCCGGCCCGGTCGACATCACCGACATGGAAATTGCGGCGACAGACGTGACCGGGAGCACGGTCACCCTGAACGTGACGACGCGCCTGTCACACCGGGGACCGCCGGCCCGGAACGTGAGCGTGCGGGTGCAGGCGGTCGACGCGGAGTCGGGGCTAGTCGAGACCACCCGGACCGTTCGGGTGGGCGACCTGAGCGACGAGCGCGAAGTGGCGGTGCCGACGACCCTGACCGTCGAGCGCGAGGGCGGGTATCGGGTCCGCGCCGTCGTCTACCGCGACGGCCAACGGGTCGACAGCGGGGGGCGCGAACTCCGCGGCCTCGACGCCCTCCAGCCGCCGTACGCCCGGAGCGACGTGGGGTTCGCCGCGGCGGACGCCCTCCCGCCCGTCTCCTTCTCCGTCGCGGAGACGAGCGGGAACCGGACGACGCTCGCCCTCCAGATGGCGCTGACGAACGCGGGCGACGACCAGCCGGAGGACCTGCGCGTCACGGTGACGCTCCGACAGGCCGACTCGAACATCGTCGCCAACCGCACCTCGGTGCCGGTGGGGTCGATCCGCCCCGGCCGCACGGAGACGGCCGAGACGCGGCTGACCGTCCCGACGGGCTACAACTACTACATCGACGCCGTCCTCTGGAAGGACGGCGTCGTCGTCGACAGCGCCCGCGGGGCGGCGAACCTCGACCCGACGGAGACCATCAGCGTCAACGAGACGCGACGCGACGTGGAACTGCGCGTGAGCGACTTCACCCGCGGCGACGGGGAGCGCGACCGGCCCGTGCCGGAGGCGACGGGCGAACCCGCCGCCGGCGGGTCGGCGCCCGGCTTCGGCGTCGGCGTCGCCGTCGTCGCGCTCCTCGCCGCGGCCCTGCTCGCACGGAGGACGAGCCAATGAGTGAGACCGACACCACCCCCGAGAGTGAGAGTACCGCTACCGACGCGGACGAAGACGAAGGTCGCGGCGAGCGCGTCCGGCGGTACGCCAACTACGCCGTGTTGCTCGTCCTCGGCATCCTCGCCTTCGTCGCCGTGATCCAACTGTATCTCAGCGTCTCGAACGCCATCCGGACGTGGATCGAGCCGGAGTACCGGTCGCTGTTTCAGGCGGCCTTCAACCTCGTCGTCCTGCTCGCGGCGGGGCTCGGCATCTCGTACCAGCTCCGACGGCTGTACGGCTAGGTGACGGCCACCCACGCGAGAAACACGGCGATGCCGCCGAGCCCCGTGCTGAGGACGGCGTGGACCCGGAGTTGGTCCAGCAGGTCGTGGGCGTCGCCGGTGACCGTCAGGAGTTCGTGTACGTCGCTCCCGATCTCGCATCGCGGCAGGAAGTCCATGGCGACGTGGAGGAAGATGCCGGCGGCGAAGCCGAAGACGACGCCACGGACCGCGGGGGCGGCCGGGAGCTGGATCAGGCTAGAGACGATGGCCGCGATGCCGACGCCCGCCGCGGGCAGGAGGAGGACGGTCGGATCGCGGTCGTTCGAGACGAGGCGCCGGGCGGCCGCGTAGCCCGCCGGCCCCTTGTGGGAGACGATGGCGAGGCCGAGGATCGGCCCGAGGCTCGGCATGTTGCCGTAGACGATGCCGATGATCAGCCCCGCCGAGAAGGCGTGTGCCGAGAGTTCGGCGACGGTGCGATCCAAGGGCAAGTCGTAGTGGGCGAGGCGGTGCCCGACGGTGTGGCCGGCAAAGCCCACCAGCAGGCCGAGCGCGACGCCGAAGCCGCCGAAGTTGGCGTCGTGGGCGATGGCCTGCGGGACGAGGAAGACGGCGGCGCTGGTGATCATCGCCCCGGCGGCGAGGCCGTAGCCCCACACGAGCGCCCACGACCGGTCGCCGAGGGTACGTCGCCCGAGCGGAATCCCAAGTGCCATCGCGGCGAAGGCGACCCACGAGATACTGAGAAGTTTCCACGCGCCGACGGTCGCCGCGAGGCCGGAGAGGAGGATCAGGGCGCCGGCCGCGGCCAGACCGGCGACGGAAGGTCGACTCATATTAACAACGATACGGTAGCAATTAATAATACGTTCGGTTCGGCTACCGGGTAGCCGACTTCCACGCGCGCAAGTCCAGAATCTCGCCGTTCACGTCCTCGGCGTCGCGGGCCGCCCACACGAACATCAGCGCGACATCGTCCGGGTCGCGGCCCTTGCCGCCGCTGAGGTCCGTGGCGACGTAGCCGGGATCGACGACGGCGACTGACCCGTCGATGTCGGCCGCGAAGCCCCGAACCAGCGCCTCGGCGCCCGCCTTCGAGACGGCGTAGGCGCCCATTCCCGGCGTCGACTCGCGCGCGACGCTCCCCGAGGGAACGAGGATACGGGCGTCCGGTGCGAGATGCGGGAGCGCCTCCCGGACCGTCGCGAAGACGCCGCGGAGGTTCGTCCGCATCGTGTCGTCGAAGCGCGTGTACGACTCCTCCGCCAGCGGACTCTCGCCGGGCGGGCCGTGGTTGACGGCGGCGTTCGCCACCACGGCGTCGATGGCTCCCTCGCTCGCGGCCGTCTCCATCAGCCGTTCCACGTCGAACTCGTCGCGAACGTCGGCCCGAACCGGCGTCACCGACCCGGCAGCGGACTCGACGACCGACTCCAACTCCTCCAGCGTCCGGGCACAGCAGGTGACGGTGGCGCCCGCGTCGGCGAACGCCCGCACGACGCTCGCACCGATTCCCCGACTCGCACCCGTGACGACGACGTTCGTTCCATCCATACGCTCCGTTGGGTCGGAAGCCGCATGAACCCACGGACGGGACGGCCGTGAAGTGTGTGAACCTTCGTCAATAACGGATGTTAATTTGCTATTTGGAAACTTTACTTCGGAATTTTTAATTCTTTCGGGCTCCCAATCGGATACATGAGCAAGACACCTGCATCCAAGCAACAGTCGGACGACCAGTACTACCTCCCGGGCGTCTCGGTTTCCGCCACTCCCGGTCCCGTCGAGCGGTTCCTGACGCGCCTGTTCCGGCGCCGTGGCCGGTTCTGATAGGGGTATCGTAACGCGCCTGAGATTCTCGCCGGATCGCTCCGGCGCGGATCGACGACGACGCCCTACAGCGCCCCGACCGATTTCTGACCGTTTTTATCCGTCCATCCCCGAGCGTGGAGATGAACGTTCGTGCGTTCGATCCGCTCCACGTCGTCGCGGCGCATCTGGTCGTTCTCGTCGCCGTCCTCCATCTCGCACTCGGCGTCAGTAACTGGCTGACCTACCTGAGCGCGGGCATCGTCTTCCCGCCCGACCTGCGGTGGCCGCTCTTCGTCGTCTCGGGACTCGCCCTCGTCGGCGGGTTGCTGGCCGCCGTCGCCGGCGCGGACCGTCGGCCGCTCTACGTCGGCGGCGTCGCCCTGATGGTCGTCTACGTCGTCGGCTACTTCGCGTGGCACGCGAGCGGCCACCGGCCACTCTTTTTCGTCGGCCCCGGCACCCACCACGGCGGCTCGACGCTCGCGTCTCTGGGTGCCCACGTCGTCGCCGGTCCCGTCGAGACGCTCGCGCTCGCGTCCGAGACGGCGCTCGCGGGGCTGCTCGCGTACTTCCTGTATCGCGAGTAGCGCATCTGCACCCGTGACGCGAACGCGACGTACGCTTTTGTCGGCGGTCGGTGAAGGAGTCGTATGGACCCGTTCGTCGTGGTCGGCGGCGACGCCGCCGGACTGAGCGCCGCGAGCAAGTGCAGACGCGAGAGCGACCGCGAAGTGATCGTCTTCGAGAAGGGGCAGTGGATCTCCTACGCCCACTGCGGGACGCCCTACTTCGTCGAGGGGTCGGTCGACCGGCTGACCGACCTGCTCTCGCTCTCGCCGGCCGAGGCCGAAGCGCGCGGCATCGACCTGCGTCGCGGTCACGAAGTCGTCTCGGTCGACGCCGAGGACCGGACCGTCACCGTCCGCGCCGACGGCGAGCGATTCGAACAGCCGTACGCGGAGTTGCTCGTCGCGACGGGCGCCAGCGCGGCGGCCGGGCCGTTCGACCGCTCCCTCGACGGGGTCTTCAGCCTCCACGGCCTCGACGATGCCGCGGCCATCGACGCCTACCTCGCCGCGCCCGACGACTACGACCCGGCCCGCCTCGGCGACGGTCCCGTCGACCGCGACCGCGTCGACCACAACGCCGCGCTCGAACCGCCGGAGCGGGCCGCCATCGTCGGCGGCGGCTACGTCGGCGTCGAGATGGCCGAAGCGCTCTCTGCCCGCGGCGTCGACGTCCACCTCTACCAGCGCTCCGCCCACCTCCTCACCCCCTTCGGCGCGGCGGTCGGCGAGCGGGTCGAATCGACCCTCCGCGACCACGGTGTCACGGTCCACACCGACACCGAAGTCGACGCACTCGTCGGCGACGAACGCGTCGCGGCCCTGCGCATCGACGGCGACGAGCGCCCGGTCGACGTGGCGATACTCGGTGTCGGCATCCGCCCCAACACGGCCCTCCTCGACGGGACGGGCGTCGACCGGGGGCCGAGCGGCGCGATCAAAACCGACGACTACGGCCGGACGAGCCTGCCGGCCGTCTACGCCGCGGGCGACGTGGCGACCGCACGCCACGCAGTGACGGGCGCGGAGACGTGGGTGCCCCTCGGTCTGACGGCGAACCGCGCGGGGCGAGCCATCGGGTCGACCGTCGCCGGCGACCCCACACCCGTCGGCGACGTGGCCGGGACGGCGGTGGTGAAGGCCTTCGACCTCGAATGCGGGCGGGTCGGCCTCGTCGACGAGTCGGCGGCCGCGGACGCCGGCTTCGACCCCGTCAGCGAGACGATCACCGCGGGGTCGCGGTCGGGCTACTACCCCGGCAACGAGGAGACGACCGTCACCCTCGTCGCGGACCGGACGACCGGGCGGACCCTCGGCGGGTCCATCGTCGGCCGGGACCGCGCGGCCGTCCGCATCGACACGCTCGCGACGGCCATCGAGGCCGACCTGACGGTCGCCGAACTCGAACGCCTCGACCTGGCGTACGCGCCGCCCTTTAGCCCCGTCTGGGACCCCGTCCTCGTCGCCGCGAAGGTGGTGAACGGGCAGCTATCGGAGTGACGGCCGCGGCGCCGACGGGCGAGTACGTCGCCCCGCCGGCGGGCAGTATATACGGCTCACGTCCCTACGGGAGGACATGAACGGTAACCCGCCGACCGGGGCGGCCGACGGGCGGTCGGTCGTCGTCGTCGGCAGCGGATTCGGCGGCCTCTCGACGGCCTGTTATCTCGCCGACGCCGGTGCGGACGTGACGGTACTGGAGAAAAACGAACAACTCGGCGGCCGTGCCAGCCGGCGCTACGCCGACGGCTTCCGGTTCGACATGGGCCCCTCCTGGTATCTCATGCCCGACGTGTTCGAGGACTTCTTCGGCGACTTCGGGCGCGAGCCCTCGCAGTACTACGGCCTCGAACGCCTCGACCCCCACTACCGCATCTTCTTCAAGGACGGCGATCAAGTGGATCTGGTCCCCGACCTGGCCGAAAATCGCGAGACGTTCGATTCCTACGAACCCGGCGCCGGCGAGGCGCTCGACGACTATCTGGAGCAGGCCGCCTACACCTACGACGTGGGCATGGAACATTTCGTCTACGAGGACCGCGCCCGCCTGCGCGACTTCGTCGACCTCGACGTGGTGCGGTACGCCAACGGGCTCTCCCTGCTGGGGACGATGCAGGACCACGTCGAGGACTACTTCGATCACCCGAAGCTCCAACAGATCGTCCAGTACTCCCTCGTCTTCCTCGGCGGCGCGCCGAACAACACGCCCGCGCTCTACAACCTCATGAGTCACGTCGACTTCGAACTCGGCGTCTACTACCCCGAGGAGGGGATGGGCGGCGTCGTCGACGGCATCGTCGCGATGGCCGAGGAACTGGGCGTCACCTTCCACACGGACCACCCGGTCGCGGAGATCAGAGGGCAGGAGGGCGGCTTCGCCGTCCGCACGGCGGACGGCCGCGAGTTCTTCCCCGACGAGGTGGTCTCCGACGCCGACTACGCCCACACCGAACAGGACCTCCTCGTCCCCGAGGACCGCCAGTACGACGCCGACTACTGGGACTCCCGCACCTACGCCCCCTCCGCCTTTCTCCTCTATCTCGGTGTCGAGGGCGACGTGGACCCCCTCGCCCACCACACGCTCGTCCTCCCCACCGACTGGGACGACCACTTCGACACCATCTTCGGCGACGACCCGGAGTGGCCCGAGGACCCCGCCTACTACCTCTGTGTCCCCTCGGAGACGGACGACACCGTCGCCCCCGAGGGCCACAGCAACCTCTTCGCCCTCGTCCCCATCGCCCCCGGACTCGACGACGGCACGGAGCGCCGCGAGGAGTTTCGTGATCTCCTCCTCGACGACATCGCCGAACACACGGGCGTCGACCTCCGGGACCGCATCGTCTTCGAGGAAACCTTCTCGGTCTCCGAGTTCGCCGACCGGTACAACAGCACGCAGGGGACGGCACTGGGCCTCGCACACACCCTCCGACAGACCTCGCTGTTCCGCCCGCCACACGCCTCGACCGAGGTGGACGGGCTCTACTTCACGGGATCGTACACCACGCCCGGCATCGGCGTCCCGATGTGTCTCATCAGCGGCCGCCTGACGGCCGAGCGGATGGCGAAAGAACGACGATGACGGCGGCCGCGGCGCGGTACCTCCTGAAGCTGTCGCGCCCACGGTTCTGGCTCTACCTCGCCGGCCCCGTGGCGGTCGGCGTCGTCTACGCCGCCGCCTCGACGGCCGACCTCTTCACCCCGACGACGCTCACCCTCTTCGCGTACTTCCTTCTCCCCGCGAACGTCCTGCTCTACGGCGTCAACGACGTGTTCGACGTCGACGTGGACGCGGAGAATCCGAAAAAGGAGGGCCGCGAGGTGCGCTACGGCGGCGACCGACTCGTCCCCGTCGCCGTCGTCGTCTGTGGCGGCCTCGCTCTCGCCCCCGTCGCGCTGACGCCGCCGCTCACGTGGCCGTGGCTCGCCGGCTTCCTCGCACTCGGCGTCGCCTACAGCGCGCCACCGCTCCGGCTGAAGACGCGCCCGCCGCTCGACTCGCTCTCGAACGGCCTGTACGTCCTGCCCGGTGCCGCGGCCTACGCCGCCGTCGCCGGCCGCCATCCGCCACTGCTGGCCGTCGCCGGCGGGTGGCTGTGGACGATGGCGATGCACACCTTCTCCGCGATTCCCGACATCGAACCGGATCGGCGGGCGGGCATCGAGACGACGGCGACGAAACTGGGCGAACGGCGGACGTACGCCTACTGCGCCGCCTGCTGGGCGCTCGCCGCCGTCGCGTTCGGCCTGCTCGACGTTCGGCTGGGCGCCCTGATCGGCTGTTATCCCGTCGGCGTCGTCCTCGTCGCCCGGTCGTCGGTGGCGGCCGACCGGGCGTACTGGTGGTTCCCCGCGGTCAACACCGTCGTCGGAGCGCTCATCACGATGGGCGGGCTCTGGAGGCTGGTGCATGGCTGATCCCGGCGGCGGCGACGGCGACGGCGGCGGTGCGAGTGCGAACGCCGCCGCCACGCCTGCGACCCGCCGCGGCGACCGGGCGGCCGTCCAGGCCCGCCTCGACGCCCTCGTCCGCGAGAACCGGTTCACCATCGCCGTCGTCTTCCCAGTCGTCGGCGCCGTCCTCCTCGTCGCGAGCGCGGAGGGACTCCTGCCGCCGCCGCTCGCGTTCGACCCCCTCCTCATCCTGCTGGGGACGCTCGTCATGCGCTCGCCGCTGCTCGTCGGCATCGCGCCGCTGATCGACCGGACGGCGGCCGTCGGGGTCGCCGTCCTCGCCGGCTACGCCTACGCCATCGAGTTCGTCGGCCTGCGAACCGGGTGGCCCTACGGCGACTTCCACTACGCCATCGACCTCGGGCCGACCGTCGCGGGCGTCCCCGTCGGTCTCCCCGTCTTCTTCCTGCCGCTCGTCTGCAACGCCTACCTCCTCTGTCTGCTCCTCCTCGGCCCGCGGGCGCGGGCGACGTGGGTGCGCCTGCCGGCCGTGATCGGAACCGTCGTCGCCATGGACCTCGTGCTCGATCCCGGCGCCGTCGCGCTGGGGTTCTGGGCCTACGCCGGCGGCGGCGCCGTCTACGGCGTCCCGCTCTCGAACTTCGCGGGGTGGGTGCTCTCGGCGACGGTGACGGTGCTCGTCCTCGACGCCGTCCTCGACCGGGCGGCGCTGCTCGACCGTCTCGAAACCTGTGAGTTCGCGCTCGACGATCTGGTGAGTTTCGTCCTGCTCTGGAGCGCGGTCAACGTCTACTTCGGTAACTGGGGGGCGGCGGCCGTCGGCGGCCTCTTCGGCCTCGGGCTGGTTCGGACGAACCGCTTCGACGTGCCGACGCGGCCGCGCTGGGTCTAAGTCAGCCGCCGGAGACCCTCGACCGCCCCGCGAAGGAGGCGGCGACCGACCCCGCGGTTCGGGTCGCGGCCGTGGTCGGGGTCCACGTCGCCGGGCACCTCCGGGACACAGCTCACCCGCAGGAAGACGGTTTCGGGGTCGTGGTTCCAGAGCCAGTGCCAGCGCGTCCGCGCCACGAGCGCGAGCTTTCGGGTCGTCGCTATCGACGGCGTCTCGGAGAGCACGTCGTAGTCGCGCTCGCGGATCAGCCGGTGGTGGTCGGCGTAGAGGACGGCGGCCACGAGCACCGGGAACTGGCAGTCCTTCGGGAGATACTCGATGCCGGCGACGCCCTCGCGGTAGAGCGCCTCGGTCCGCCGGAGTTCGCGCTCCATCGCCTCGCGAAAGCCCTCGGTCACCTCGAAGTTTCGGAGGTCCGCCTCGCGGACTCCGTACTCGTCGAGCGTCTCCCGTGGGAGATAGATGCGGTCACGCTCGACGATGTCCTCGCGCACGTCACGCAGGAAATTCGAGAGCTGGAACGCCTCACCGAGCACCGTCGCGTGGGGGAGCGCCCGCTCCGGCTCCTCGGGCTCCATCACCGCCGTCATCATCCGCCCCACCGCGGCCGCCGAGCCGTCCATGTACGCCCGCAGTTCCGCGAACGTCTCGTAGCGGCTCTTGGTCACGTCGGTCAACATCGCGTCGACGAAGGTGTTCACGTCCGCGTCGGGGATGTCGTACGTCTCGCGGAGCTCCGCGAAGGCGGCGAGCACGGGGTCGTCGGTCGATTCCTCGCCCAGCGCCGCCGCGCGGAGCCGTTCGAGTTCCGTACGCTGCTCGGCGGGCGGAACGCCCTCGGCGTCGTCGACGACTTCGTCCGCCACTCGGAAGAAGGCGTAGAGAACGTACGTCGCCTCGCGGACGCGGGCGGGTAGCAGTCGGGTTGCGAGATGAAACGTCTTCCCAGTCCGTCGCTGGATTTCCTTTCCCCGGGCGACGCCGTCGTCGCTCACCATCGTGTCCCCCCCTCCGCCGACCGACCAGTGATGATCGTAGCTGTATCGTAATCCGTCATGTCACCAGAACGTATCGCTGCAGTCGAAGACGACCCCGTGGTTCGGACAGACGTACTTGCAGTGACGGCGGTGCATCGCCGTCTCGCACCGGGGACACCGAGCAGACATACCTTTATATAAATACTACATCGACATGACTGTTCCGCCGGTCGGTCGAGCGATGACCGGATCGAAACGTTTCGGGCGGCTGATCGGGAAGTTTTGAATCGGGTGTCGGACACGTATCGAACGCGAAAAAAAAACGAACGGGGAGCGGAGGCGGTCAGCCGGTCAGCACTCCGACCAACCACACGACTCGCAGGTCTTGCAGCCCTCGGAGTAGTAGAGGCTCATCGACCCGCAGTCGGGGCATTCGGGGCTCTCGCCGGCCGCGAGCAGGTCGGCGGTGTCGTCGGTGTCCGTGGCCGCGGCAGTCGTCGCGCCGCCGTCGGCCTCGGGACCGTCGTTCATCGCCTTCGCTTCGGCCTCCTCGAGTTCCGTCAGGTTCTGCTGTTTGGGGTATGGTCGGTCGATTTCGTCGTCGAGGTAGCGACGCATGGCCGTCCCGACGGCGTCGGGGATGGAGTTGATCTGTTCGCCCTTGTCCCAGGCCACCTTGGGCGAGCGGATGCCCTGCAGTTCGGAGGCGATTTCGCGCGGGTCGACGCCCGAGCGCAGCGCCGTCGAGATGGTCTTCGCCAGCGCCTCGGTGAAGGAGGCGGTGAAGCCGCCCGAGTTGCCGATGTTGGCGAACAGTTCGAACGGTCGGCCCGCCTCGTCCTCGTTGATGTTGACGTAGAGTTTCCCGTACCCGGTGTCGATGCGCTGGGTGACGCCGTGGAGCACGTCAGGCCGCGGGCGCTTCGTACCGAGTTCGCGTTCGCCGTCGGCGGCCGCGAGCAGATCCTCCAGTTCGGAATCGAGGGCGGCGCGCACGTCCTCGTTGTCGAGGAAGCCCTCGATACCGCCGAAGACCTCCTCGATCTGTTCGACGATGGTTTCGGCCGCCTCGCTCTCGTCCGCGAACTCCGCGTTCTGTGCGCGGGTGGTCAACACCTGCTTCGAGCGCGTGCCGTCGCGGTAGACGGTGACGCCCTTCCCGCCGTGTTCGTAGATGTATCGGTACACCTCGTCCATGTCCTCGATGGAGGCGCTGTTGGGGAAGTTGCAGGTCTTCGAGATGGCGGAGTCGACGCCCTCCTGACACGCACACTGGACCGCGGCGTGTTGTTTCCCGGAGAGGTCGCCGGTGACGACGAACAGTTCGCCGATGGCGTCCGGGACGGTGTCGAGTCCCTCGACGCCGTCGAAGGCGTTCTCGGCCATCTGCTCTTGGGCCTCCCGTTTGACCGCGTCGACGTCGACGTCGTTCGCCTCCAGCGTCCGCAGGAAGTAGTCGTCGAACTCGACGAGCATCTCGTCGCCCTGCACGTCGTCGGAGACGTTCTTGTAGTAGGCGACGTTGTAAATCGGCTCACAGCCGCCGGTGGTGTTGCCGACCATCGACGTGGTGCCCGTCGGGGCGATGGTGGTCGTGTTGTGGTTGCGGATCGGGAAGCCGTCCGCCCACTCGTCGGCGTCCTCGCCCGTGTGGTGTTCGAACCACTCGCGGTAGCGGGTGGGGTCGGCGTACTTCGAGTCGTCCCAGTCCTCGAAGGCCCCCCGTTCCTCGGCGAGCTCGTGGGAGGCCCACTTCGACTCGTGGTTGATGTGGGTCATCAGCTGGCGGGCCACCTCGTTGCCCGTGTCGCTGCCGTAGCGGATGCCGAGCTGGACGTACAGCTGGGCCAGCCCCATGACGCCGAGGCCGATCTTTCGCATCTCCCGAACTTTCCGCTCGATCTCGTCGACCGGGAAGTCCGACATCGTGACGACGTTTTCCAAAAATCGCGTGCCGTAGTCGATGCGGTGGTCGAAGGCGTCCCAGTCGATGGCGTCCTCGAGGAACGCCTCGACTGCTGCTGCCTCCGAGTCGTACGCGTCGGCGTGTTCGTCGGCCCAGACCCGCCAGTCCGGCGCGTCGAGGTCCGCGAGCGTCGAGAGGTTGATGTGACCGAGGTTGCAGGCCTCGTACTCCTCCAGCGGCTGTTCGCCACAGGGGTTGGTCGCGAGGATGCGGTGGTCCGGCTGCGCCTCCACGTCGAAGGAGTGCTGTTTGTTCACGCGTTCGAGGTAGATGACGCCGGGTTCGCCGTTCTCGTGAGCGCCCTCGACGATGTCCTCCCAGATGACCTCGGCGGGCATCGAGAGTTCCTCGCCCACCTCGACGTACTCGCCGAGGCCGAACATCTCGTAGAGCTCCTTCGTTTCGGGGGTCGCAATGTGCGCCTCGCCCGTCCGCGGGTTGGTGAACGTGAAGTCCTCGCCCGCCTGCAGCGCTTCCATGAACTCGTCCGTGACGCCGACGGAGATGTTGAAGTTGGAGAGGTGGCCCTCGACGGCGTTGCGGAGGTGTTTCGGCACGCGCCCCTCGTCGTCGATGAGTTCGCGGGCCTCTTCCAAGGCCGCCGCGAAGGAGTTGTGCGTGAAGTCGTCGGGGTCGTTCAGGCGAAGGGTGTGCGCCAGCGAGACGTCCTTGTTTTTCGCGTGGATGAACTGGATCACGTCCGGATGCGAAATGCGCATGACGCCCATCTGGGCGCCCCGGCGGGCGCCGCCCTGCGCGATGGTCTCGCACATCTGGTCGAACGTGCGCATGAAGGTGATCGGTCCCGACGCGATGCCGCCGGTCGAGCCGACCGCGTCGCCGTACGGTCGGAGTCGCCAGAAGGCATAGCCCATGCCGCCGCCGGACTGGAACACCTGTGCGGCCTCCTTGGCCGTCTGGTGGATGTCGTCGATGTCGTCCTCGGGCGAGTCGACGAAACAGGCCGACAGCTGCTGGAGTTCGTCGCCCGCGTTCATCAGGGTGGGCGAGTTTGGCATGAAAGAGAGCTCGCCCATCAGCGTCTCGAACTCCTCGCGTGTCTCCTCGACGACGGCCCGGACCTCCTCGGGGAGGTCCGGAACGACCGTCTCGTAGGCGAACTTGTTGACGTTGTAGACGGAGAGCGTCGTCTCGGCGTCGGCGTCGGCGGTCGTCCCCGTGCCAAACACCTCGGCGGCGAGTTCGTCGCGTCGGGGATGATCCGGCTTCAACTGCTCGGGCGTGACCGTGATCTCTACGTCCCGCTTGCGCGCCTCGAACACCGCCTCGGCGAGGGCGATGTTTTTCGCGACGCGCGGGAAGAGGTCCTCCGGGTCCTCGATCAGGTCCCCGTTCGCGTCCTTTCGAAGATAGCGCGCCGGGAGGATGTTGTGGTAAGCGTTGGCGGTGAGTCGGTCTTCCAGCGTCTCCCCGTCGGTCCGCTTGATCGGCAGTTCCAGTTCGTCGGTCTCGATGTCGTGCGTACTCATGTGTTAGTCGTCGTGGTGGTCGGTTCGCGGCCCGTCTCTCCCCACCCCAGGGGGGTACACGCGGCCCGGTCGCTGACTCGAATCGGTTCGTCCGTGACGGTTCCTGTAAGTGGAATCGGCGCTGTAAAGGCTTGGGTTCCGGTTGCCAATCTATCCGATTCCTGTCTACTTGCGTTGATCGCAGGCGGCGTGGCGCCGCTACACGTCTCACTCATCGCCGCCCGACGCATATAACGCTATGTAGATCGGAGCGAAAGTGAAATTTGACGGACGAAATCGGCAGACAGCATTCGGAAATCCAGTGGAACGAAAGGGGGGTCAGTTGTGAGGGCGATTCCCCAGTCGACGGGGACACGTGTCACCGACGAACGTAGCGTGTCCGCCACCGCGGGAACCGCCCCACCGTTACATCTCCAGATACTGATATACCGGTAGAACGGCCACAGTGACCGATACCCGCCCACAGACTTATGCGTCCGCTGGGAGTCGGCTCGGATATGTCGCTCACGCCGCAGGTGCTCCTGCAGTTGGGAGGTGCCCTCAGTGGACCCCTCGGACAGTTACTGCTCGTCATCGTCGCCATCGGCCTCGTCGTCGTCGTCGGCCGCATCGTCCTGAAAATCGCGTGGCGGCTGGTGACCATCGCGGCCCTCGTCGTCGGCCTCCTCCTTCTCGCGTCGCTCTTTCTCGCCTAGGCCGTCGCGTCCGGCGTCCGCGCCGCGCGCAGGAAGTTGTCGATGACGTCGTGGCCGACGGCCGTCAGCACGCTCTCGGGGTGGAACTGGACGCACTCGATGGGGTACTCGCGGTGACGAACCCCCATGACGAGGTCCGTGTCGTCGTGGGCCGTCGTCGCCGACACCTCGAAGCAGTCGGGGACTTCGGTGGCGACGAGCGAGTGGTAGCGGCCGGCGCGAAAGCCCTGTGCCAGCCCGGCGAAGACGCCCTCGCCGTCGTGGTCGACGGGGTAGGCCTTGCCGTGGATCGGTTCGGGCGCGTGGCCCACAGTCCCGCCGTAGGCGTAGACGGCAGCTTCGAGGCCGAGACAGACGCCGAGGGTCGGTACCGTCGTGCTGACCTCCCGCAACACCGCGTTCGTCACGCCCACGTCGCGGTCGTTTTTCGGGTGGCCCGGGCCGGGGCTGATGACGATGGCGTCCGGGTCGACGGCCCGCACCTCCTCCAGCGTCGCGGTGTTTTTCAGCACCTCGACCGCTATCGGATCGCCCGTCAACGGGTCGGGATGCTCCGAGATGTACTCGACGAGGTTGTACGTGAACGAGTCGAAGTTGTCGACGACGAGGACCTTCATCGGTGGGCCTCCGGCGTCGGCGACTCTATGCGCTCGATGGCGTCGAGGACGCCGCCCATCTTCTGTTCGGTCTCCTCGTACTCGCTCGCGGGGTCGCTGTCCGCGACGATGCCCGCGCCCGCTTGCACCGTGATGCGGTCCGGATCGCCGCTCGCTATCGTCGCCGTCCGGATGACGATGGCGAACTCGGCGTCGCCGTTCCAGGAGTAGTAGCCGACGCCGCCGCCGTAGACGCCCCGTGGGTCCCGCTCCAGTCGGTCGATGATCTCCATGGCCCGCACCTTCGGTGCGCCGGTGAGCGTCCCCGCCGGGAAGGTTGCGCGCGTGGCGTCGAAGGCGTCGAACGGCGGCGACCGGTCGCCGCCCGCGCCGGGAGTCGCGCCCGTCGCCAGCCGCCCCGTCACCGTCGACTCGATGTGCTGGACGTGGGAGTATTTGAGCACGTTCATGAACTCCTCGACGCGGACGGAGCCGGGGTCGGACACCCGGCGCACGTCGTTGCGTGCCAGGTCGACGAGCATCGTGTGCTCGGCGCGTTCCTTCCCGTCGGCGAGCATCTCGCCCGCGAGTCGGCGGTCCTCGACGGGGCTCGTCCCGCGCGGACAGGTGCCGGCGATGGGGTTCGAGACGACGCGCTCGCCGCCCACCGACACCAGCGTCTCGGGGCTCGCACCCACGATGGAGCGGTCGCCGTGGCGCAGGAGGTACATGTACGGCGAGGGGTTGACCGCCCGCAGCGACTCGTAGAGACCGAGCGGGTCGATATCGCCCGTCAGCTCGCGTTTCCGCGAGATGACGCCCTGGTAGATGTCGCCGTCGAGGACGTGTTCTTTCGCCGCCCGCACCGCGTCCTCGTACTCCTCGCGCGGACCGACCGTCTCGCCGGCGCGGACGAACCCACCCGTCTCCGGGTCGCCGGCCTCGGCGAGCGCCCGCTCCACGTCACGCGCTTCGTCGAGGAGGGCGTCGTAGGTCGAACCGGGGTCGGCGTCGGGGTCGACGACGGGCGTGAAGATCAGTTGGATGGCGTCCTCGGCGTGGTCGAACGCGAGCGTCCGGGTCGTCAGGACGAACTCCGCGTCCGGGACGATCGGTTCGGGTCGCTCCACTCCAACCTCGTCGAGCCACAGGTCGTAGACGGCGTCGTAGGCGAGGAAGCCGACGAGGCCGCCGTCGAGGTGCTGTCGGTCGGCGTCGGGAAAGCCCACCCGTTCGAGGTCCGGCAGCGTCGTGCGGAGGGCGTCGAGAACGTCCGCGTCGGGGTCGTCACCGGCTTCGCCGGTTGCCCGAGGGGTCGCGGCCCCCTCGTCGTCCGTGCCGGCCGTCGCTGCGACCAGGTCGGCGGCCGGGCCGCCGAGGGACTGGACGGTCACCTCGCTCCCCGTCACCGAGACGACGGCGTCGGGGTCGTAGCCGACGAAGGAGAATCGGGCGTGTCGGTCCGCACCCTCGCCGTCGGCGGTGAACGCGCCCTCGGGGTCGCTGGAGGGCGTCTTCTCCGCGCTCTCCAGCAGGAACCCGTAGTCGCTGTGGTCGTCGAGGGCGGCGTACGCCGAGAGCGGCGTCGACTCGACGTCGAGCGTGACGGCGAGGCGGGCGACCACCGGTTTGTCGCCCCCGAACAGGTCGACGAACGCGGCGCGGTCGCGGTCGGGGGTCACGCGATCACCCCATCGGTCGTTCGAACACTGTCTATCACGCCGACACCTCCGACGCCGCGTTACGAACGAACGACGCGACCGCGTCGTGGTCCTTCTCGCCGCCGGCCCGCTCGACGCCGCTGGAGACGTCGACGGCGTACGGATCGACCGTTCGTACCGCCTCGGCGACGTTTTCCGGGGTCAGCCCGCCGGCGAGGACGACCGGGGTCGTACAGGCGTCGACGAGGGCGCGCGCCGCGTCCCAGTCGTGGGTCTCGCCCGTGCCGCCCGCACCGTCCTCGGTCGTCGAGTCGAGGAGGATGGCGTCGGCGACGCCGTCGTAGCTGCGAACCCGATCGGGGTCGGTCGCGTCGACGGCGGTGATCACGTCCGCGCGCGCCTCGCGGCGGACGTACCGGACGTCCTCGTCGTCGAACCCGCCGTGTAACTGGATGGCGTCCGGAGCGACGGCGCCGGCGAGTTCGACCGCCCGGGTCGCGGTGTCGGGCATCGACACCAAGACCGTGGAGAGGAAAGGCGGCGCGGCCGCGACGAGGTCGGCGGCGCGGTCGGGCGGGACTTCGCGGGGCGTGTCGACCGACACCTCGGTGATGATCCCGACGGCGTCGGCACCCGACTCGGCCACCGCCCGGAGGTCCGCCTCGTTCGTCACCCCGCAGATCTTCGACCGGACCATCAGGCACCCCGCAGGTCGTCGAGTTTGGCGACGGCGGTTCCCGAGTCGATGGCCTCGCGGGCCGCGTCGACGCCCGACTGCAGGTCGTCGGCCGCGCCGGCGACGTAGATCGCCGCGCCCGCGTTCGCGAGGATGATGTCGCGTTTCGCCCCCGTCACGTCGCCCTCGACGATGCCGCGGAGGTCGGCGGCGTTCGCCTCGGGGCCGCCGCCCGCGACGGCCTCGATGGGCGCTCGATCCAGGCCCATATCCGCCGGCGTCAGCGTATACTCCGTCACTTCGTCGCCGTCGACTTCCGCGACGGTCGTCGCGTCGTGGAGCGCGATCTCGTCCATGCCGGAGCCGTGGACGACCATCGCTCGCTCGACGTCCATCTGCGCGAGCGCACGGGCGAGGACGGGCACGAGGTCGGGGTCGTAGACGCCGACCACCTGTGCGTCCGCGCCGGCGGGGTTCGTCAGCGGCCCGAGCACGTTGAACACCGTCCGCATCCCGAGTTCCTTCCGCGGGCCGATGACCGCCTTCATCGCGGGGTGGAAGACGGGGGCGAGCATGAAGCCGATGCCGTCGCGCTCGATCGCTTCCTCGACCGACGGCGGTTCGGCCTCGACGTTCACGCCGGCGACTTCGAGGACGTCCGCGCTCCCCGAGGAGGAGGAGACGGAGTAGTTACCGTGTTTGGCGACGGCGACGCCCGCGCCCGCGACGACGATGGCGCTCGTCGTCGAGACGTTGATCGTGTCGTAGTCGTCGCCGCCAGTGCCGCAGGTGTCGACCAGCGGCGACCGGTCGGGCGAGATGGTCCGCGCCGCGTCGCGCATCCCCTGCGCGAAGCCGGCGATCTCCGTCTCCGTCTCGCCTTTCGCCCGGAGCGCCGTCAGCAACGCCCCGATCTGTGCCTCGGTCGCCTCCTCGAAGACGGCGCGGGCCGCGTCCCGTGCCTCCTCGCCGGTCAGGTCCTCGCCGTCGGTGACGCGTTCGATATAATCCTGCATGGATGAACACCAGTGTATGAGTTCGGGTTACGATGAACAAATCTATACATCGTCTTAAACCTGTCGTCGGAACGCCGCGGCGAAGACGGATCACGCTACGGCGAGACGAATCTCGTCGCTGGCGACGATACCGGCTAATAACTCCCCCGGAATCGCCCTCCGAAGGCCCGTTCCGAAAGGTTCAATTAGTGCCCGGGGATACGTTTGGATGCGTTCGAAAGCACGTCACGACCGGGTTGGTGGTCTAGTCTGGTTATGACACCTCCTTGACATGGAGGAGGCCGGCAGTTCAAATCTGCCCCAACCCATTCCTTTATACGGGCTAATCGCCCTCCGTTTCCAACCTCCTTAAGACAGGGGTGGTCGGCGTGAGCCGGATCACTCGGATCTACCGACACCGCTCTGTGGCTTCTGTGGTGGCCGTATCGGAGACGACGAGGAGCCGTGTCCGGCGCGTGGCGAGGGGACGTTCTCACCGGAAGCGGAGGAGCGTCAGAGAGTGGAAGGGCTGTAGCTGACAAAGCTACTTACGTATGAATTCATTATAAATTTGTATGAGCCGAACGTCGATCCCGGTCGATTCGTCGACGAAGGACCTGCTCGACGACCTGAAGCGTGACGACGAGACGTGGGACGAGTTCTTGACGCGTATCGCGGCCGACGAAGAGCCAATCGAGGCCGGTGCGTGGTCGACCGACGAGGCGGAACGGGCGAAAGAGCGCGTCCGCAAGTCCCGAGAGAACTGGGACGACCGATGACGTTTCTCGACTCGTCGGCGATCATCGACTACCTCGGCGGCGTCGAGGACGTCATCGACTATCTCGACGGCCGGGAACCCTTCTTCACCTCGACGCTCTGTGTCTACGAAGTCATCGACGGCAAACTCGGCTCGGGGGCGACCGACGTACGGGACGTGCGTGGAGACTTTGGCGGCGTGCAAGCCCTCGACCTCACCGAGGGGATCGCGCTCGAAGCGGCACGGCTTCAGGACCAAACGATGAGCGACGGCGTTCGGCTCTCGACGCCCGACGCCCTGATCGCCGCGACTGCCCGCTCGACGGGCGACGAACTCGTCGTCTCTGATGGGGATTTTCAGACGGACGTGCTCGAATCATCTCTCACCGTGACGAATCTGCGGAAGTAATCGACGGCTGTCTTCCCTCGATCTACATGATCCACCCGAAGTCCGTGACGGTGGTCCCGACCACCTCGTCGACACCGACGCCGGAACGATACCGAGCATTCGGACGCTTGCCACCCGTTAGAAAACGGGCAGCACCTGGGTGATGACGAACAACGCGATGGCCCCCACGACGAGCAAGAACGCAAGCACGCTTACGAGATCACCAATCAGCTTGGCGAGGTCCATAAGCGAGAGCACTTCCGGATACTAAATAATCGTTTGGGGGAGCGTATCGGCAGAGCGGACCCGAGAACGGGGATGTCGGATCGTCATGCGACGCACGGGCTCGTGGGCGTCGTAGAGTCGGAAGCCGGTCCATCCCGGAGCTCCGGACCGGAGGGGTTTTGTAGCGCTGCCGGGAAAGGGAGGTAGACGGCACGGTCAGGCAACCCCTTTCAGCCCACGTGTACTCCACGTGTGGTCCCGTTGACTGACCTACCCCGTCTCTCTACCAACCCCGAGCGACTGCTACTGCGGTGTTCGAAACGTCGAACGGACGACCAGCGCAGCCACCGTAACCCCCACGGCACACGTCCCGTCACCACTGCTCCGAGACGCGTTCCCCGCCGGAGACTTCGGGGATCATCACGTCGTCGGCGCCGGCGTGGCGGGCGACCGACTCGTAGGTTTCGTCGCCGACGCGGACGATCACGGTCAGGTCCGGCGCCAACTGCGTCGCGAGGAGGGCGATCTGAACGTTCACGTTCGAGTCGTCGATGGCGGCGACGAGCGTGTCGGCGCGGTCGATGCCGGCGTCGCGCGTCCCCGTCGACGCCAAAGAGGTCGGCGTCGAGGACGCGTTCGTACTGCGCAGGGCCGTGTTCGACGACGTACTGCGCAGGGCCGTGTTCGACGACGTACTGCGCAGGGCCGTGTTCGACGACGACGATCACGCGGCCGCGCTCGCGCGACCGTTCGGCCGAACATCCCGTAGCCACAGATGATGGTGTGCTCGCTGATCGACGTCCGTTCTCGTTGGTCTTCCACGCGTCTGAGTTCCTCCTTGATCTGCCCGCCGAACGCCGCCGTCAGCGCCGTCTCGCCCGTCCAGAGTACAGCCACGACGAGCGCCACGCGGACGACGATGGCGAACGCCTTGACGCGCTGGACCGGCCCCGACGCGGTCCGGTGGTGGATCGCGATGCTCGACGGATCGAGCAGCCAGAACGCCGCGTCGACGACGCCGACGCCCCAAACGAGGACGAACCCGGCGACGACGACGCCCACGAGCGTCAGGGCGGGGCGAGCGACGCGCTGGAGTAACCACCGGTTCGCGACGATGGGGACGGTCGGCCGGGTTATCACTTGCCCCTGGCGGATTCGACGCAAAGGCGTAGACCTCCGCGCAAACGTTACCGGGGGACTGTCACCCCTTCACACGACGGCAGCGGTGAAGAAACAACTTTCAAGCCACCGGATGACCACCGTGTAGCTATGGATATTGCCGAGATTGCGACCTCCGAGTACATCGAAGTCGACGCGGACGAGCGGCTGGGGAAGGTCCGCTCTATCTTCGACCGCGAGAATCCCAAGGGTCTCATCGTCACGCGAGACGGCGAGTACGCCGGCGTGATCGGGGAACGCGACCTGGTTCGCTCACGGATCGAGGACGACACCAAGGCCGGCGTGCTGATGAAATCCGCCCCCCGCGTCGACCGCACGGAGGACGTTCGCGAGGTGGCCCGCGTCCTCGTCGAGGGCAACACGAAGGTCGCCCCCGTCTACGAGGGCGAGAACCTCTGGGGGATCATTACGGCCGACGCCATCCTGACGGCCGTCCTCGACAGCCTCGACGCGCTGACCGTCGAACAGATCGAGACGGCGGACGTGGTGACCATCGGCGAGAAGGCCCACGTCGGGCAGGCGATCAACCGACTGCGCGAACACGGCATCTCCCGACTCCCCGTCGTCGACGAGGACGACACCCTCGTCGGCGTCCTCACGACCCACGACATCGTCGAGTTCGTCGTCCGCGACGCCGACCGACAGGGTCGCGGCGACCGCCGCGGCGACATCGACCGGATGCTCGACCTCCCCGTCTACGATCTGATGACCAGTCCGGTGCTGACGACGGACGACGACGCGACCGTCGAGGAGGCGGTCCGGCAGATGCTCGACAACGACGTGTCGGGACTCGTCGTCACGGACGAGGGGGACGACGACCGGGTCGGCGGCGTCCTCACCAAGACCGACGTGCTCCGTGCCCTCACCTTCACCGAGGAGGGGCAGATGGACGTCCAGATCACCAACGTCGCCCTGCTGGACACAATCAGCCGCGAGGAGATCGTGCAGGGCATCACCGAGGTGGCCGACAAGTACCAGGAGATGCAGGTCCACCACGCCCACGTCCGATTCCACGAGCACAAGGAGAAGCTCCGCGGCACCCCGCTGATCCAGTGTCAGATTCGCCTGCGCACGAACCGCGGCCAGGTCGCCGGCTCCGGAGAAGGCTACGGCGCCGACCACGCGTTCAACATCGCCGCCGACACGCTCGAACGCAACGTCCTCGAACTGAAGGGACTCATCGCCGACGAACAGTACCGGGGCCAGCTCCTCCGGAAGCTCGGCGAACTATAACGTTTCCTCGCCCGCGGCCAGTCCCTCGCCGGTGATGCGGAACGTCGCCGTCTCGCCGGCGGGTTTCGACCGATGTTTCTCCAGCGTCGCTCGCCGATTCCCGCCCCGGAAGCGATCCAGCCGCAGGACCGTCCCCGTCCAGTGTTCGAGCGTGTGACCCCCGAGCGCCCGCGACCGGTCGCCCTCGGGGTCGGTGAACACCTGATTCGTCACCACCGCCGCGAGGTCGTGTTTCCGGGCGAGCGAGAGGAGATGCGTCACCTGCCGTCCCACCCGACGGAGCGTCTCGCCCTCGTCGTCGTCGTGGCGTTCGAGCCGGTAAAAGCCCGTCGCGCTGTCGAGGACGATCAACTCCGCCCGCGGCGCGAAGTCGGCGGCGTCGCGGACCGCCTCCTCCTGTTCGGCGAAGTCGTGGGCCTCGCTGACGACGATCCGGGAGGTGATGGCGTCGAGGTCCTCGCCGTCGCTCGCCGCCGCCGAGAGCTGTCGGAACCGGTCGACCGAGAGGCCTTCCGTGTCGATGTAGACCGCCGTCCCCCCGCCGACGGCCGCCTGCACGGCCGCCGAGAGCGCGAGGTTCGTCTTGCCGGCGGCGGGCGGGCCGTACACCTGCGTGACGGTGCCGCGCTCGAACCCGCCGCCCAGCAGGTCGTCGAGCGGGGGACAGCCGGTGGGCACTGGCTCTGACTCGGGCACACTCCCCCTCGGTCGGTGTCGGTCATAAACCCTCGACACCGCGACCGCGACCGTTAGGTCGCGGTCGCCGGCTGTTCGCAGTTCCGTCAGGTCGCGGTCGCCGGCGGTCCGTCTTCCGTCCGTGGCTACCAGCGATCCGTCCACCCGAGCGACCTACGGCACCCCTGCACGACACGTTTTACCGCTATGGGGGCCAACCCCGACCGTGATCGTCGTCGCCACCGCCGATTTCGAGCTGTACCACGAAGTCGTCGCGCTGCTCCGGGACCGCGGGGTGGCGTTCACCACCGTCGACCCCGGCGACGACCTCCCCGTGGAAGCGTCGGCCGTGATCGCCTCGCCGGACGACGACGCGGTCGGGGACGGGGAGACGGACCGCGTCACCGCGACGGCCGCCGACGCCCGCCGTGCCGTCGACGAGGCGCTGGCGCTCCTGCGGGGCGGCGAGGGCCGAACGGTCGTCGGCGTCGATCCCGGGGTCCGGCCGGGAATCGCCGTCCTCGCCGGCGAGACGGTCGTCGCCGCGTTCCAAGTGCCCCTCGGCGACGCCGTGGAGACGATTCGGCGGGAGGTGGCCGACGCGGTCGATCCGCTCGTCCGGATCGGCGACGGCGCGCGCCTTCAGGGCGCCCGACTGGTGAACGACCTCGACGACGTGACGGTCGAACTCGTCGACGAAACGGGGACGACCCCCTACCTCGGTACCGGCGCACGGGGGATGGGCGACGTGCTCGCCGCGGTCAACATCGCCCGGCTGGAGGGGGAACGGATCGACTCCCGGGAGGTCGATCCCACGGCGGGCGAACTCCAGCGAATCAAGGACCGCTCCCGACAGCTGTCGACCGACGACCGCACCATCGACGAGGGGTTGGCCCGCCGGGTCGCCGCCGGCGACCTCACCGTCGAGGAAGCGCTGGACGAACACCGGGACTAGTCCCGCGCGACCGCCTCCACCTCCACGAGCATCTCGGGATCGATCAGTCGCTCGACCTGCACCATCGTCGTCGCCGGCCGCACGTCGGCGAAAGCGTCGCCGTGGGCGCGTCCGATTGCCTCCCAGTCGTCGATATCGGTGACGAACAGGCGGGTCCGCACCACGTCCGAGAGGGCGGCGTCGAGCGCCGAGAGCGCCGTTTCGACGTTCTCGATGGCTCGCACCGTCTGCGCGTGGGGGTC
Source organism: Haloplanus rubicundus (assembly GCF_003342675.1). Taxonomy (NCBI): domain Archaea; kingdom Methanobacteriati; phylum Methanobacteriota; class Halobacteria; order Halobacteriales; family Haloferacaceae; genus Haloplanus; species Haloplanus rubicundus. The sequence continues at coordinate 2,728,854 of NZ_CP031148.1, forward strand.
GCCGGGGGCGACGACCTGCCCGTCGTCGTCCGTCGCGGTGGTTCCGGAAACGTGTATCTCGTTGCCGGCACGAATCGCCCGCGAGTAGCCGACCGTCGACTCCCACTCGGTGCCCGAGGCGTAGCGCTCACGGTCCATGGTCGCGTCTCGCTGCCGGGACATGAAACCGTTACTCCGGGCCGTCGACGAGTGCTTCCGCCCGCCGCATCACCTCGCGCACCGAGAGGTCGGTCTCGCGGGCGACCGCCAGCGCGTCGTCGTACTCCGCGCTCACGTCGTAGACGGCGCCGTCGGCGTCGCTCCCGACCTTGACCGCCACGTCGTACGCCTCGCCCTCGACGGTCAGCGTCGCCGTCTCGAAGCCCCGATTCGCGACCCAGCGGTGGCGGGCACCTCCCTCGCGCACGCCGAGCGTCCCCGTCTCCTCGGCGAGGCGGCGGGCGACGGCGCCCGCGTCCGCGGGGTCGACGACCACCTTCACGAGGTGGCCCGGCCGTGACTTCTTCATCGTCGTCGGGACGATGGACACGTCACGCGCGCCCGCCTCCGCGAGCGTCTCCTGTAAGCTCCCCAGTACCTCGGGAGTCACGTCGTCGACGTTCGTCTCCAGGACGGAGATGGTCTCCCGTCGCAGGCCGCCGGTCCCGTCGCCGACGAGGACGCGGAGGACGTTCGGATGGTCGGGCACGTCGGCGTCGCCGGCGCCGTAGCCGACGGCGTCGACGTCGATGGCGGGGAGTTCCGCGACGCCTTCGGCGAGTTCGGCGAGGAGGGCCGCCCCCGTCGGCGTCAGGAGTTCGCGGTCGACCGGGCCGCCACGGAGCGACCAGTCGGCGTCGGCCGCGATCTCCGCGACCGCGGGCGCGGGGACGGGGTAGGTGCCGTGGCTCATCGCGACCGTGCCGCCGCCGGCCGACACCGGCGCCGTCACGACGCGTTCGGCGCCGAGATCCGCGAGCAGGAGGCAGGCCCCGACCACGTCCGCGATGGCGTCGTCGGCCCCCACTTCGTGGAAGTGCGTGTCGTCGAGATCGGTGCCGTGGACCGCCGCCTCCGCCTCGCCGAGTCGGCGGAAGACGGCGAGGGCGTCGCGTTCGACCTCGGCAGGGAGGTCGAGACTCTCGACGAGCGAGACGACCTCGGCGTAGGTTCGATTGGGACCGTGACCTTCGGCGTGGGTGTGGTCGTGGCCGTGTGAGTGGTCGTGGTCGTGGCCGTGTGAGTGGTCGTGGTCGTGGCCGTGTGAGTGGTCGTGACTGTGGTCCTCGTCCCCCTCGTCGAGTACCACGTCGACCGTCGTCGCCGCGATGCCAGCTTTAGTCGTCGAGCCGACGGCGTAGCGCACGTCGAGGGCGTCCTCGACGGGGGCGAGAACGGCGGGGTCGGCACCGGCGGCGACGAGCGCCGCACAGACCATGTCGCCGCTCGCTCCCATGCGGCCGTCGAACGCGAGCGTCTTCATACGGGTCGCTCGCTCTCGACGGGCAAACGGCTTGCGACCGCCAGCGGACGATCCGGCCGGGATCGGTAGGGGTTTGTACGCCCTGGGCGTATGCTACGACATGACACGATCGACGACCACGGGACGGGACAACAAACTTATCCCGCCCCACCACGGAAGTTTCACCATCCTCGCGGGTATATCATGAACGAAGTGCAACTCGAAGTGGCGAAAGCGTACCCGAACGACTCGGGGCGTGGCATCGCCCGATTGGACCCCGACACGCTCCTGCACCTGAAGCTGTCGCCAGGTGACATCATCGAGATCGAGGGGGCCGATCGGACGGCGGCGAAGGTGTGGCGTGCCGACCGACAGGACTGGAACACCGACACGGTCCGCATCGACGGGTTCACCCGGCAGAACGCGGACGTGGGCATCGGCGAGCGCGTCACCATCCGGAAGGCGGAGGCGACGAAAGCCGAGAAACTCGTCCTCGCGCCGCCGGAGGAGGCGAGCGTCCAGTTCGGCTCCGACGCCGCCGGCATGGTGAAACGGCAGATCCTCAAGCGGCCGGTGGTCGAACGCGACATCGTCCCGGTGATGTCGAGTACGAACCACCCGTTCATGCGGTCGCCGGGACAGGCCATCCCGCTGATCGCCGTCGAGACGGAACCGGAGGGCGTCTGTCTCGTGACGGAGGACACCGAGGTCGAACTGCGTGAGGAGCCCATCTCGGGCTTCGAGAAGACCGGCGGCGGCATCACGTACGAGGACATCGGCGGCCTGCAAAACGAGATCCAGCGCGTCCGGGAGATGGTCGAACTCCCGATGAAGCACCCGCAGATCTTCAAGAAGTTGGGGATCGAACCCCCGCAGGGCGTCCTCCTGCACGGGCCGCCGGGGACCGGGAAGACCCTGCTGGCCAAAGCGGTCGCCAACGAAACCTCCGCGTCCTTCTTCTCCATCGCGGGGCCGGAGATCATCTCGAAGTACTACGGCGAGTCCGAACAGCAGTTGCGCGAAATTTTCGAGGACGCCAAAGACGAGTCGCCGTCGATCATCTTCATCGACGAACTCGACTCCATCGCGCCCAAGCGTGAGGACGTGACCGGCGAGGTCGAACGCCGGGTCGTCGCCCAACTGCTGACGATGATGGACGGCCTCGAAACCCGGGGGCAGGTCATCGTCATCGCGGCGACCAATCGGGTGGATTCCGTGGATCCCGCGCTCCGTCGACCGGGGCGGTTCGACCGCGAAATCGAAATCGGCGTTCCGGACGAGGAAGGACGGAAAGAGATCCTCCAGATTCACACGCGCGGTATGCCGCTTTCCGACGACGTGAGCCTCGATCACCTCGCGGACGAGACCCACGGCTTCGTCGGCGCCGACATCGAGAGCCTGACGAAGGAGGCCGCGATGAAGGCGCTCCGGCGGTACCTCCCCGAGATCGATCTGGACGAGGAGGACATCCCGCCGAGCCTCATCGACCGGATGATCGTCAAGCGCGACGACTTCGGCGGCGCGCTCGGCGAGGTAGAGCCCTCCGCGATGCGGGAGGTGCTGGTCGAACTCCCGAAGATCACGTGGGACGACGTGGGCGGCCTCGACGAGCCCAAAGAGATGGTCAAGGAGGCCGTCGAGTGGCCGCTCTCCTCGCCGGAGAAGTTCGACCGCATGGGGATCGAACCCCCGAAGGGCGTCCTCCTGTACGGGCCACCGGGGACCGGGAAGACGCTGATGGCGAAGGCGGTGGCCAACGAGACCAACGCCAACTTCATCAGCGTGCGCGGCCCGCAGTTGCTGTCGAAGTGGGTCGGCGAGAGCGAGAAGGCCATCCGGCAGACGTTCCGGAAGGCCCGGCAGGTGGCCCCGACGGTCATCTTCTTCGACGAACTCGACTCGCTCGCGCCGTCGCGGGGCAACGAAGTGGGTAACAACGTCTCCGAGCGCGTCGTCAACCAGCTTCTGACCGAACTCGACGGGCTGGAGGAGATGGGCAACGTCATGGTCATCGGCGCGACCAACCGGCCGGATATGATCGACCCCGCCCTACTCCGGTCTGGCCGGTTCGACCGCCTCGTGTTCATCGGCGAACCCGAGCAGGAGGGTCGCGAGCAGATCCTGAAGATCCACACGCAGCACTCGCCGCTCGCCCCCGACGTTAGCCTCCGGGAGATCGCCGAGATCACCGACGGCTACGTCGGCTCCGACCTGGAGAGCATCGCCCGCGAGGCGGCGATGGTCGCACTCCGCGAGGACGAGGGGGCCGAAGAAGTCGAGATGCGACACTTCCGGCAGGCCATGGAGAACGTCCGGCCGACGATCACGGACGACATCATGGACTACTACGAACAGATCGAAGAACAGTTCAAGGGCGGTGGGGGCGAGAGCTTCGCCAGCCGTGGTGGCGGCGGCCGGATCGGCTTCCAGTAGGCGACTTCCCCGCCGGAGCCTTTTTGTAACGATTCGTCCCATCCACACGAGTGGCCTGGGACCCGACACTGTACACCGTCGTCGGCGTCGTGGCCGCCGGCCTGTTTTTCATCATCGCCGCCGTGGGACGAGAACACCGGTCCCAGCCCGCCGCGATGGCGTTTCTCGCCCTCATCACGGCGATGGGGGGGTGGGCGCTCTGCTACGCCGTCGGCCTCGGGTTCACGACGCTCGACGCCCAGCTCGTCTGGCAGCGGTCGGCACTCGCCATCGGCGGCCTCGTCCCCTCCCTCTGGTTCCTGTTTGCGGTCCAGTATACGAATCGGGACGCGTGGCTCACGCCGGCGATCCGAGCGGTCATGATCGTCGATCCGCTCGTGTTCGGCCTGCTGACGCTCACGAATCCGACACACGGGTTGGTCTGGAGCGATCCGGCGCTCGTGACTTACGGCTCGCTCCACGCGGTCGAGTTCACGTTCGGCCCGGCGTACCTGCTCCACCTCGCGTACACGTACGTCGTGACGCCCGTCGGCTTCGGCCTCCTTCTGTTCTCGGTAGTGCGGTCGACGCTCTATCGGACACAGGCCGGACTGCTGTTGGTCGGCGCGATTCCGCCGCTCGTAGCGAACACGACGTTCGCGCTCGGCATCGATCCGGGCGTGATCCCCTCGCTCGACTACACCCCCTTCGCGTTCGTCATCACCGGCCCGTGTTTCGGGCTGGCGCTGTTCCGGTTCGACCTCCTCGAACGCGTCCCAGTCGCTCGGAAACAGATCGTCGCCGACGCCGACGACGGGTTCGTCGTCCTCGACCAGAATCTGCGTGCCGTGACGGCGAATCCGTCCGCGGAGCGGATTCTCGGCGGGCCGATCGAGGGCGATCCGATCGCCGAACACTTCCCCGCCGACGAGTTCGACCTCGAATCGGTGTCGGGGACGACACTGACGATCGTCGTCGAGGGCCAGCAACGCACCTACGACGTGACCCACTCGACCCTGTCCGACGATCACGGGCGGACCGTCGGCTACGTCCTCCAGTTCAGGGACGTCACGGATCGGCACACGTACCAACAGCGGCTGAAAGTCGCCAACCGGGTGTTGCGTCACGACCTCCGGAACCGGATGAACGTGATCACGGGGTGGGCGGACGAACTCGCCGAACACGAGACGGAGGACGTGCGGGTGATCGGCGAACGGATCACGACGACGGCAGACGAACTGGTCGAGTTGGGCGAGCAGGTTCGACTTCTGGTCGAGACGGCCGACTACGTCGGGCGACCGAACGAATCCGTCGACCTCGGTGCGCACGTTACGCCAGTCGTGGAGGATATCCGAACCGCTCACCCCGAAGCGACGGTGGAGACGGAACTCCCCACGGGGACGACGGTGCTCGTTCCCCATCCCAGGCTGCTCACGATCAGCGTCGAAAGCCTCCTCGAAAACGCGGTCGAACACAACGACGCCGAGCGGCCGTGGGTGAAAGTGACCGTCGAGTCGGTGTCGGAGCCGGACGACTACACCCGACTTCACGTTGCGGACGACGGTCCCGGTATCCCCGAAGCCGAACTGGAGGCGTTACGGGAGGGAAGCGAGACGTCGCTGAAACACGGGAGCGGCCTCGGCCTCTGGCTGGTCCACTGGACCGTCACCGCCGCGGGCGGCACCGTGTCGTTCGAACGGCGGGACCCACGGGGAAGCGTCGTCACGATCGCGTTGCGCCCTGGGGACTGATGCGGGTTATCGTCAGTTAGTGCCGATGGTTCGCCGGACCGTCGTGGCGAACCACCGATACACCGTTACGACGGCCGTGCCGACCACCAACGCGTATTAGTGACTCGTCGGCGTACGAGCGAGGTGGAAGGGTGGCTCAGTGGTAGAGCGTTCTCGCCGGTCGCCGGCCTCCGCGTCGACGCGGACCGGGTAGCCGGCGAGGGAGTCGACCGATTCTCGGTCGGCACACGGCTTCGCGTGGTTCGAATCCCGCCCCTTCCAGTTCGCAATCAGGAGTTTCGCGGAGAGCGGGCAGTACGGACGTCCGCGCCGTCGCGGACCATATCTTCACAGCGGGGGCATACGCGGGGTTCGTCCACGCCGTCCGGCGTAAACACCCGGGCGTAGTCACGGGTGACGAACGCACCACAGTTCTGGCACTCGGGCATACGGCGGGGAAATCGCGTCAGATTTTACATAAGTCTTGGGGCAAGGGCCGAAAGTGATTTTAATAACCTATAGTTATTATGCCGCATGGAACTACCCACGCCACAGGACCTGCGGGAGCGGCGGACCTCGCTGGATCTCACCCAGAGCGCCCTCGCCGAGATGGCGGGCGTCTCGCAGCCGCTGATCGCACGGATCGAAGGCGGGGACGTCGATCCGCGCCTCTCGACGTTGCGCCGCATCGTGGCGGCGCTCGACGAGGCCGAGGGCGGCGTCGTCCGGGCCGAGGACCTGATGAACGAGGAGCTGGTCAGCGTCGCACCGGACGACTCCGTCGCGGACGCCGAACGGCAGATGGAGGACGCGGCCTTCTCACAGCTCCCCGTCCTGCAGAGCGGACTGCCCGTCGGCTCGATCAGTTACAGCGACATCCGCCGTGCGGGGGAAAACGTCGGGCAGAAGGCCGTCGCGGAGATCATGAGCGAGCAGTTCCCCACCGTCTCGCGCGAGGACTCCGTCGACAAGATCAGCAACCTGCTCGACTACTACAAGGCCGTCATCGTCACCGAGGGTGGCGAAGCCGTCGGCATCATCACCGAAGCGGACATCGCGGCCGAACTCTCCTGAGGTTTTTGAGCGGGGACGCGGCCACTCGCTCGCGTGATCTGACACCCCACCCGGAACCGGTTCGCCGCCGTGCGTCCAGCCCGTTCCGGCGTCGCCTCGGACGCCTGCCCGCTACAGCTCCAGCCCGCGGATCGAGACGCCGTCGCCGTCCTCGACGTGGCCGATGATCCGGCCGTCCACCGCCTCCGCCAGCGCCTCGGCGTCCGACAGGGAGAGCGCCGCGACGAAGCCGGTCCCCATGTTGAACGTCCGGTGCATCTCCTCGTCCGAGACGTTGCCCGCCTCCTGGACGTAGTCGAACACCGGCTGGGGATCGAATGGATCGTCGATGGCGTACCGGTGATCGCCGAGCCGGTCGAGGTTGGTCCACCCGCCGCCCGTGACGTGGGCCGCCGCGTTGACGCCGTGTTCCCGCATCGGATCGAGGAGGTCGGTGTAGATGCGCGTCGGTTCGAGCAGCGCCTCGCCGAGGGTGTCGTAGTCGCCGAACGGACAGGGGTCGGTGTAGTCGTCCTCGCGCGTGACGGCCGTCCGCGCCAGCGTCAATCCGTTGGAGTGGATCCCCGAGGACGGCACCCCGACGAGCGCGTCGCCCACGTCGGCACGGCCGGGAAAGAGTGCGTCCTTCGCGGCGAGGCCGGCACAGGTGCCCGCGAGGTCGAGTCCCTTGACCACTTCGGGCATGACCGCCGTCTCGCCACCGACGAGTTCGATGCCCGCGCGCTCGGCCCCTTCGGCGAGCCCCTCGCCGATCTGTTCGGCGAAGCGTTCGTCGGGTTCGTCGACCGCGAGGTAGTCGACGAAGGCGACCGGCCGGACCCCCGCCGCCACGAGGTCGTTGGCGTTCATCGCGATGCAGTCGATGCCGACCGTCGAGTAGTCGGACAGCGCCTCGGCGACGAGGAGTTTCGTCCCGACGCCGTCGGTCGCCAGGCCGAGATAGCGGTCGCCGATGTCGAGGAGACCCGCGTAGTCGCCCGCGCTCTCGCCGACGGCACCGACGAGGGCGGCCGTCGCCGCCTCGCTCTCCGCGATGTCGACGCCCGTCGCCGCGTAGGTGAGTTCCTCGCTTTCGTCCTCGTCGTTCATGCGCGACACCCCGTCGGCCGGACGCAAAAGCACACCGCATCGACGGGGAGATATTTGTCGGCGCCGTGGGAAGGGAAAGCATGGATCGGACGTTCACCGTCGGCGCCGGCCTCACCGTCGTCGGCGTCTGTGGCTACGCCGGCGGCGTCTTCGTGGCCTACCCTGGGCGGGCGTTCTCGCTCACGGCGATCATGGTCGGCATCACGCTCGCAGCCATCGGCGACGGTCGGGGGGCGGGCGCGTGACCGTCCGCACGCTCGTCTACGACGGTGATCGGGTCGAGACGCGCGAATCCACCGACGCCGAGTCGCTCCGGGCCGCGCGCACGGCGACCGGCACGACTTGGACGCGCGCCTCGGACGTAACCGACGACGAACTCGAGCGACTGAGTGCGGGGTTCGGCCTCCACACGCTCGAAATCGAGGACGTGCGGAGCAACGTCAGCCCGAAGGTCGAACTGTTTCCGGATCACACGTTCGTCCTCGTCAAGACCGCCCGCCTGCGCGGTGGTGAGACGACGTTCGAGGAGGAGATTCGCGACCAACCGGTCGGCCTCTTCTTCGGCCACGACTGGATCGTCACGCTCGCGGTCGAGGAGACGGCGGCCGTCGAGACGGTGTGGGAGCGGGTGCACCGCGAGGAGCCACGGCTCCTCCAGCGCGACGCCGACTTCACCGCCTACCGCGTCCTCGACGCCGTCGTCGACGAGTATTTCGCCATCCTCGACGAGATCGGTCGCGATATCGAGGCGGTCGAAGACCGGATCATCGACGATCCGGACACCGAGACGTTGGAGATACTCAACAGCCTCCGTCGCGAACTCCTGTCGATCCGGCGGATCGTCTGGCCGACCCGTGACGCCGTGAGCGTCCTCGCACGCGGCGATGCCGACTACGTCCAGGCGTCGACGGAGAAGTACTACCGCGACGTGTACGACCATCTGATCCAGCACGTCGAACTGGTCGAGACGTATCGCGACCTGGCGAGTGGCGCGCGCGACATCTACCTCAACACGCTCTCGCAGTCGACCAACGAGGTGATGAAGCGCCTGACCGTCGTCGCGACCATCATCCTGCCGCTGACTTTCGTCGTCGGCGTCTACGGCATGAACTTCGGGGGTGGCCCGTACAACATGCCCGAACTCGGGTGGCGCTTCGGCTACCCCGCCGTCCTCGTCGGGATGGCGCTCACCGCGACGGTCATGCTCCAGTATTTCCGGAGCGAGGGGTGGCTCTGATCACATGTACATCCGATCCTCCGGCATCTGCTTATTGGCGACCGTTTCGAGGCGCGCAGCGAGGTCCTGGTAGTACTGTTCGACCGTCCGGGCGAACTCCTCGAGAGGGCCGGCGTCGATGCCGAAGTCGTACACCCGGTCGAACGTCTCGACGAGGCGGATGGCAGCGGGCACGTCCGGCACCTGTGCGTGGACGGGGGTGATGAACAGCGCCGTCCGAAGGTCGGATTCGATGCCGCGGTACATCAACGACCCGTTGATCCCGTCGAGAAAGCCCCGTCCCATGGGTCGGATGTCGGCGTCGGCGAGTCGTCGCTCGCGGTAGTCGTCGGAGGCGACGTAGAACGTGTCGTGTTCGTCGGGGCCGTGGGCGTAGGGGATGCCCGAGAGCACCAGAATCTCCGCGACGTCGTGTTCGTCGGTCCACGAGAGCAGGGTGTCGGCGAAGGAATCGGCCACCGGCGTCGGCAGGAACAGTTCGTTGACGAAGACGGTCAGATCGAGGTCCGGCCGGGAGAAAAATCGCGAGTGGTGTCGGGGACGCCCCGCCTCGAACGGCGTGATCGACGGCAGGTACTCGGCGGTGAGGTGGCCGGTCTCCTCCAGTTCGAGGTGGTCGACGAGGAAATCGACGGCCGTGAGGCCGGCGAGGCCGAACGCCGAGAAGCCGGCGACGACGGTTGTCGAGGGGGAGGCGTCGTTCGAGATGTGGAACGTCGGATCGCGCCCTGGATTCGTTGACATGAACGGTCGTACGGCGAAGGGTCACTTAGGCCTTCGCGCCGGGGTTCGGCCGATCAGTCGGTCGCCGGTTCGTCGGCCACGTCGACCGACGATCCGCGAACGTCCGCCGATCGCCAGCTCCCACGCCCGAACCAGACGTACGCGATGACGGCGCCGGCGACGTTCGAGACGAAAAAGGAGAGCCAGATGCCGGGCGGCCCCATGAACCCGGAGGCGACCCACGCGATGGGGAGGCGGATCAGGCCGAGCATCGAGACGGCGATGGCGGCGGCGGTGAGCGTCTTGCCGGCGCCGCGGAACCCGCCGTTGTACGAGCGCATGATGCCGATGAAGCCGAAGGAGGGCGCGACGTAGCGGAGGAAGGTCGCCCCCACCTCGACGACGGCCCGGTCGTTCGTGAACAGGGCGACGATGGGGTCGGCGAAGAAGAACGTGACCACGCCTGCAGCGGCGAGGACGACGAACGTCGTCTTGGCGGCGACGCGGGCGGTCAGCGCCGCCCGGTCGGGCTTGCCGGCACCGATGTTCTGGCCGGACATCGTCTCCACCCCGCGGGCGACGGCGATGGCGGGGAGGAAGATGACCGAGAACACGCGGACGCCGATGCCGAACGCCGCCACGACGGGGGTCGAGAAGGTGCCGACGATGAACATGAGGAGGTTGATGGCGACGGCCTGTCCCGTCCCCTCGACGGACGCGGGGACGCCGATGCGGACGAGTCGCCGGCCGTAGTTCAGGTCCGGAACGATGTCGCGGGGGCGGATGCGAACGCCGCGCCGGCCGGAGAGCATGATCCAGAGGCCGACGGCGAGAGCGAGGCCGCGGGAGAAGACGGTGGCGATGGCGGCGCCTTCGATGCCCCACCGCGGGAAGATCCACCACCCGAAGATGAGGAAGGGGTCGAGAACGACGTTGAGGGCGACGGAGCCGAGCATGACGAGCATCGGCGTGATGGTGTCGCCGTACCCCCGCATGAGCGAGATGAAGACGAAGAAGCCGAACATGAAGAAGATGCCCAGCGAGATGATCTCCATGTACGCCGTGGCGAGGGGGAGGACGTCCTCGGACGCACCAAGCAGCGCGAGGACGTCGCCGACGAGGAAGTAGGCGACGGTGCCGAGAACGACGGCGGCGACGGCGGCGAAGCCGACGGTCTGGGAGGCGGCGTACTCCGCCTCGCCCTCCTGGTCCGCACCGGTGTGCTGGGCGACGAGGATGCTCCCGGCCACCGCCAGTCCCATCCCGAGCGAGATGATGAGAAAGACCATCGGGAAGGCGAAACTGATGGCGGCGAGGGCGTTCGTGCTGTACTGCCCGATCCAGAAGGTGTCGGCGAGGTTGTACGCCGTCTGGAGCAGGTTCGTGACGACGATGGGGAGGGAGAGATAGAACAGGGGTTTCCCCACGTCGCCGGCGGTCAGATCGAACTCGTCGCGGGACTTGAAGACGTCGGAGATCTTCATCGGTCAGCTGTCGCCTCCTCGACGAGGTGGTCGTCGACGAACGACCGGATGGCCTCGGGCACGCCCGCGTCGTCGCCGAGGACGATCCGTCGGGAGTGGGCGCCGTTGACGAGCGTCACCAGCAACGTCGCGATTTCGTCCGAGTCGACGTCGGCCCGGAATGCACCGGCCTCGACGCCGGCCCCGACGACGCCGCGAATCTCGGCCTGGAGGTAGCGGTCGAACCGCTCCAGTCGCTCGCGGAAGGCGTCGTCGTGGGGGGCCTGCGCCTTGACCTCGAACAGCGCCGTGCGGAGTTCGCGGGTCGCGTCCGCGCGCGGTGGGTCGAGGGCGGCGGCGAGGAGGGCGTGGAGGCGCTCGTGGGGCGTCCCCTCGGCCGGGTCGGCGACGCGTTCGGTGTAGGACTCGAAGAGGTGATCCAGAAACGCGAGGAGGAGGCCGCGCTTGGTGTCGTAGTGGTAGTGGAGGGCGGCCTTGCTCTTTGCCCACTCGTCGGCGATGTCCTGCATCGTCAGGTCGGCGTAGCCGTGCCGACAGAGGGCGCGATACGTCGCGCACATGATGTCGTCGGTCGGGGTGGAGGGCGGATCGCCGGTCACACTCTAACTGACCGGTCAGTCAGCAAAAGCCTTCGGAACCTACGCCACCGACGCGAGCACGTCGCCGACGACGTACGCCACCGTCGCGGCGGCCATCCCCACGGCGAACATCTCTCCGCCGTTGAGCAGCCACCCTCGGTCGGTCACGAGCGACCGACTCGCGCCGACGACGAAGAAAGTGAGGCCGGTGACGGCCACCGAGGCGGGAAAGAGCGGCTCCACGACCAGCAGGTACGGCAGGAGGGGAAACCCGCCGACGACGACGAACGCGACGAAGGTGACCAGCGCCGTCGAGGCGGGTGGCTTGCCGTCGTCGTCGACCGCGGCGCCCTGTGCGTCGTGGTAGTCCGCCTCCGACCGGCGACTCAGGAAGTTGCTCATGCCCATCGAGAAGCCGTCGGCGAAGAGGTTCGCGGCGCCGAGGACGAGCACGATGGCGGGGTCGAGAGCGGCGCCGGCCACGCCCGCGACGACGGCGAACGTGGTGACGATGCCGTCGTTGGCGCCGTAGATGATTTCGGGGAGATACCGGCCCCGATCGGTCACGTCGTCGCCGAGAAGCGTATCGAGCATACGTCGGCTTGCACGGCGGGTACCGTAGCCTTGGCGCCGAGCTATATACGTCAGCGGCGCCAACTGATTCTTATGTTGACACGCGTGCTGGTGCCGCTCGACGACTCACCGCTCGCGACGCGGGCACTCGAACACGCTCTCGACGAGTGGTCGGACGCCGAGGTGGTCGTCCTCCACGTCGTCGATCCACTCGACGCCATCTACGAGTCGGAGGTCGGGGGGCCAATCGAGGCGGAGCGGTGGTACGAATCCGAGATGGAAGCCACCGAGGATCTGTTCGACCGGGCACGGGCGCGGGCGGCCGAGACGGACGTCTCGCTTCGGACGGCGACGGCCGTCGGCAACCCGGGGCGGGAAATCGTCCGCTACGTCGCGGCCAACGACGTCGACCACGTCGTCCTGGGGAGTCACGGCCGTCGTGGTCTCGAACGACTCGTCCTCGGGAGCGTCGCGGAACGGGTACTCCGACGGGCCGAGGCGACGGTGACCGTGGTTCGCTAGAATCCGATGCCCAACACGAACACCACGAACACCGTGACGGCGGCGGCGGGGACGAACGTGAGGGCGAACACCGCCTTGCTCCAGTCGAGGACGGTCTTCCCGTCGAGCGCCCCGAACGGGATGAGGTTGAACGCCGCCAGAAAGAGGTTGATGGCGACGCCCCGGCCGCCGAGCAGGGAGAGCAGCGGCGACCCGACGAGGAGGCCGGTGACGTAAATCGGGGCGAAAACCAGGGCGAGCAGCCCGTTCGTCACCGGCCCGGCGAGGGCGATGAGGCCGTGTTCCCGCGCCGTGAGCCGGCCGCGGTGGTGGACGGCCCCCGGCGCGGCAAAGAGGAAGCCGACCATGGCGCTCACGACGGCGATAAAGAGCATGCCGTAGTCGGCGCGGAACTCGGCGATCTGATCGAACCGGACCGCGACCACCTTGTGGGCGAGTTCGTGGAGCAGAAAGCCGAGGCCGGCGGTGACCAGCGAGACGACGAGGGGCTGGATCAGTCCCTGGTCGACGAGCATCGAGAGGGCGCGGCTTCCACCGCCGGCGAAGAAGATGGCGAAGGCGACGCCGAGGGCCACCCACGCGATGGCCAGGTCCTGCAGTTCGCGGGAACTGAACGTCAGGTTCACGCGACGGTCCTCCAGAGGAGTTCGGCGCTGTTTCTCGCCCCTTCGAGCATGAGTCGCGAGACGCCCTCGACGCCGCCGATTTCGGTGGCGAAGAGGGGAAGGACGTACACCGCAAAGAGGAGGCTCGCGATCATGCTCCCGATGTTCGTCATCGCGACGACCATGATGAGCCTGAAGAGTGGCACGTCGAACATCTGCCCGATCAGCGTCCGGATCGGCGTCTCCTCGTCGCTCAAGAGTTCGTTGAGCGTCCCGATGTCGCTCACGTTGACCGCGGTGTGTCGGAGTTCGACGTAGCCGGTGAACCACCCCGGGGCGAGCAGTGGGTTGACGGAGGTCATCCACGCGACGAGGCCGCCGACGAGCGTCGAGTCCCAGCGCGCGCCCGCGAGGCGGGCGAGGCCGGCCGCGAAGACGCCGTTGACGACGAACCACGCGGCAAAGAGCCGAAGGAGGAAGCCGTCGCGGACCCCCGCCATCGCGAGGAGGACGAAGAAGGCGACGAAGCCGAGCGAGACGAGGACGCCCGCGGCCTTCAGCCACGGGACGCCACCGCCCGAGTCGGTGCCGACGAGCGACTCCCACGGCGGGAGCGTCTCCGGCGCGTCGAGGTAGCCCTCGATGCCCTCCCGGTGGCCCGCGCCGACGACGGCGACGACGTGGTGGCCGGCGTCGCGCAGTCGCACGAGTTCGTGGGCGATGTAGGCGTCGCGTTCGTCGATCAGGGCGCGGGCGCCGGCGGGGCTGAAGGTGCGGAACTCCTCCATCATGACGCTCACCACGTCGGCGTCGGTGAGTTCCGCGACGTCGAACTCGTCGAACTCCTCGTCGGCCGTCGCGCCGTAGCCGGCACGGTCGGCGAGGAAGCCGACGACGAGGCCGACGGTCACGCCGCCGGCGAGGCCGAGCGTGAGGCTGCCGACGATGCGGGCGACGAACGTGCCGAGCGAGGCGACGACGCCGTCGGCGAGGCCGAGACCGACGCCGCCGATCAGGCCGGCCGCGACGCCGACGCCCGCGGCGGCGAACAGGCGGTCGTCGGGACCGAGGGCGTCGACGGCGTCCGCGAGCGTGTGGACGACGAATCCGACGGCGATAGCGAGCAGGACGCCGCCCGTCACGCGGGCCAGGATGGGCGTCGAGAGGCCGAGCGAGGGGCCAAAGAGGCCCAGCAGGGGACCGAGGACGACGCCGACGAAGACGCCGAGCGCGAGGCCGAGGCCGCGGGCGTCCGTGAGCCCGAAGGCGAGGCCGCCGACGAGGCGGAACTTCTCCAGAACACCCATTCGCGCCCAGAACCGCTGGATGGTCGTCTGGATGTCGCGGTCGACCAGCGCCACGCCGATGCCGAGGTCCTCGGCCGTCTCGACGGCCGCGAGCATGTCGGCGCCGGGCTGGATGTCGAACTTCTCGCCCAGCCGCGACTGGACGTAGGAGAGCATCCAGTAGGCCAGAAACTGAAAGACGGTGTTGCCCCGGAGCAGGTCGCCGGGTTCGATGTCGTCGGGCGTCTCGCCCTGCATCTGTCGGTAGCGCCCCTCGTCGAGTTCGACGGCGACCACGTCCGGCCGGTCGGCCTCGATCACCTCCTCGACCTCTCGCACGCTCTCGGCGGAGACGTGGGCCGTGCCCACGACGCGGACACGACCCTCGCCCTCGGTCGAGGCGGCGGCGTCACTCATCACCGGTCGCTACTGGGGCACGCTTTTTACCCTTGTCGGAGAGAGGCGGGGTATGGTCTCCATCGAGAACGAAGCCGCGCTGGCATCGACCCGCGCGCGGGAGACGGCACTGGCCTGCGTCCGGGCCGGCATCGACGCCGCACGACCGGACCGCGTCGTCGCCGATTCGGTCCGCCTCGACGGCGACCGACTCCACGTCGCCGACGCCACCTACGACCTCTCTGGCGTGGATCGGATCGTCGCCGTCGGCGGCGGGAAGGCCGCGGACGGCGTCGCGGACGCGCTTGAGACGGTCCTCGGCGACCGCATCGCCGCGGGCGCCGTCGTGACGCCCGACCCGAGCGAGCGCGAGGACCACCGCATCGAGCGCCTGCGCGGCCACCACCCCGTTCCCAGCGAGGAGGGAGTGGAGGGAACCGACCGCATCCACGAACTCGTCGCCGACGCCGACGAGCGAACGCTCGTCCTCGCTATCGTCACCGGCGGGGGGAGTGCCCTGCTTCCCGCGCCCGCGGAGGGCATCACCCTCTCGGACCTGCAGACGACGACCGACGCGCTCCTCGACGCCGGGGCCGAAATCGGCGCGCTCAACGCCGTCCGCAAACACCTCTCGACGCTCAAAGGGGGCGGCCTCGCCGAACTCGCCGCGCCCGCGACGGTGGTCGGCCTCATGTTCAGCGACGTGGTCGGCAACGATCTGAGCGTCATCGCCAGCGGCCCGACCGCCCCCGACGAGTCGACGTACGCGGACGCCCTCGACGCGCTGGAGCGGTACGGCGTCGACCCGCCCGAGGCGGTCCGCGAGCGGCTGGAAGCCGGCGCGGCGGGCGACCTGCCCGAGACGCCGCGGGCCGACGACCCCGTCTTCGACCGGGTGACGAACCACGTCCTCGCGGACGGCTTCACCGCCATCGACGCCGCACGGGAAGTGGCCGCCGACCGGGGGTACGACCCCTGCGTCCTCTCCTCGTCGGTCCGGGGCGAGGCGCGAGAGGCGGCGCTGACCCACGTCGCCGTCGCTGAGGAAGTCGAGGCGACGGGGAATCCCCTCGAGGCGCCGGCCGTCGTCCTCTCCGGCGGGGAGGCGACGGTCACCGTCCGCGGCGACGGCGTGGGCGGCCCGAACGCCGAGTTCGCGCTGGCGGCGGCCATCGAACTCCCCGACGGGGCGACGCTCGCCTGCGTCGACACCGACGGCAAGGACGGCAGCAGCGACTTCGCGGGCGCCCTCGTCGACGCCGACACCGTGGACGACGCCCGCGAGGCCCGGGCGGCGCTCGGGAACAGCGACGCCTACGGCTACCTCGGCGAACGGGGGGTCGTCATCAGCACCGGGGCGACGGGGACGAACGTCAACGACCTGCGGGTGCTGGTCGTCGAGTAGGCGCCGCTGGCGGGGACGAAGCGAAAGAAAAACGCGAGAGACGGCCGGTGAACCGCCCGTCAGCAGGATCGACGGTCGTCAGTTGGTCGCCGAGTCGAGGACGAGCGTGTCGTCTTCGAGGTAGTGCTCGATGTGGTGGGCGTGCTCTTCCATCGTCACGAGGTTCTGGCGGAGCATCTCGGCGGTGGCGTGGTCGCCGAGGCCCTCGGCGAGTTCGACGTGGTCGCGGACCGTCTCGATGATGTCGCCGTACATCTCCATGTCGTTGTGGAGCGAGGTCCGGATGTCGTAGACATCGTCGCCCTCGGGGGAGACGGGGGCGTTCTCTTCGAGGCGCTTGCCGCCGGCGAGGGGGACGCCGCCGAGCGCCTGGGCGCGCTCCGCGATTTCGTCGGCCGCCTCCTCGGCGTCCTCGGCCGCCTCGCCGAGGAACTCGTGGATCGAGAGGAACTCCGCGCCCTCGACGTTCCAGTGGTGCTTTTTCAGCTGATGGTAGAGGACGTACGTCGCGGCGAGGTCGGTGTTGAGCGCCTCGACGAGCTGTTCGGTCTTCTCCTGGTCGAGCCGGAGCGCCTCGGTGGCTTCGACTTCGTCGGCCTGCTGTCGGACTGATTCCTGAGTGCTCATTGCACTCGTTCGTTGGGCCTCCAACCACTTATCCGTTTTCGCTGTGAGCCGTTCACACGGCTTCAAACGCCCGAAATCGGGAGATAACGGCTCTGAGCGAAGCATTCAGATCGGCCGATATCGTCGTCGTGAGCAGAGGAGAGGGGTCGCCCATGATGTTGGTGATTTTATATTATCTGCCGTCGTGAACGAAGCATGGATTCCGTAGCGCTGCAACAGGGGATACCGACCAGTGGAAGTGAGATCATCGCGAGATACGGCGACGCCCTCGTCGCGTTCGCCGTGACGGTCCTCGTCTTCGTCGTCGCGTTCGTCGTCATCTACCTCGTCGGCCGGTCGGTGCTGGTCAGGGTGACGAAGCGGGCACTCGGCGCGCGGGAGTTCTCGCCCGCCATCGTGAGCCTCGGATCGAGTCTCGCGGGCCTGTTCGCGCTGTTCGGCGCGTTCGCGCTCGGGGCCACCATCGCGGGGTTCGGCGCCATCCTCACCGCCTTCGCCACCCTGACCGGCGCCCTCGCGCTCGCGGTTGGCTTCGCCGCACAGGACCTCATCGCCAACTTCGTCGCCGGCGTGTTCATCATCAAGGACGAGCCGTTCGAGGTGGGCGACTACATCGAGTGGAGCGGCAACGGCGGCATCGTCCGCGAAATCCAGCTTCGCGTCACGAAACTCGACACCTTCGGGAACGAACAGCTCACCGTCCCCAACCGTGATCTGGGGAGCGCGGTGGTGAAGAACCCGGTCGCCAACGAGACGCTCCGGGTCGACTGCGACTTCGGCATCGAGTACGACGCCGACATCGAGGACGCCCGGCGCTGCATCGTCGAGGAGGGCGCGGCCGTCGACGGCGTGTTGGCCGACCCCGAACCGTCCGCGCCGGTGACGGCGCTCGGCGACTCCGCCGTCGTCCTCAACGGCCGAGTCTGGATCGACCCCCGGGAGACGAGCGCCGGCGGCACACGGGCGGCGTTCGTCGAGGCCGTCAAGACCCGATTCGACGCGGAGGGGATCGGGATGCCGTACCCGCACACCGAACTCGTCGGGACGATTGGCGTCGAGTCGTCCGGTGCGGTGCCGGCCGACGACTGAGACGGATTATCGTCCGCCATCGGACTGTCTCGGCGAACCACCGGTGAACAGGGACACTGATCCGTACGAGACCGAGCGCAGGGTACTGTTGCGATTAGCGCGATTGGATTAGAGACACCTCGAAAGCCCCGCCCCGCTGGAGTCGGGGGCCTCGCTGCGGTCCTCGGCCTTCGGCCTGCGGTCCTTGCGTCGGCCGCCTTCCTCCAGCAGCGAGGGAGCGAAGCTCCCTCGGGCAATCGGGCGGCGAAGCCGCCCGATGACGAGGCGCCCCTTTCAGTCCCGCCCGCATCGGCTTGCCAGACGGCCGCCGCCGGGCGGGACTGAAAGGGGCCGGCGTCTCGGCGTACCCGGACGACGCAAGCACCGCAACGCAGTGAGGAGCGCAGCGAGTCCCGGGAGCCGAGACGCCGGGGGCTTTCGAGGTGGTCCCAGTTTCGAATGCTTATCTCAACACTACCGTGCAGGAGCCGAAAGTTTGTACCCCACCCCGTCGTAGGGGGCGTATGGCAGACTTGCTGCCCTCGCGTCCCGACGCCCCCGCGGCGGAGGAGGCCGACCCACGTGTCATCGGCCTCGACAGCGAGGACGCCGACGACCTGCTGTCGGCGCTCTCCTCCGACACCGCCCGCGAGGTGCTCGCGACCCTCCACGAGGAACCGGACACGCCCGCGAACGTCGCAGAGCGGGTCGACACCTCCCTCCAGAACGCCCAGTACCACCTCGGCAACCTCGAAGACGCGGGGTTGATCGAGGTGGCCGACACCGTCTACTCCGAGAAGGGAAGAGAGATGAACCGCTACGCCCCCGCCGACCGGCCGTTGGTCGTCTTCGCCGGGGCCGAAGAGGAGAGCCGTGGCCTGGAGAGTGCGCTCAAGAACCTCCTCGGCGCCGTCGGTCTCCTCGGCGTCGCGAGCCTCCTCGTCCAGTGGTACGTCGAGGGACCGCCGTTCGGCGCACAGACGGGCGGCGCCGACGCCGGCGGTGGCGACGGTGGCGGCATGGGGACGATGAGTACCGAAGCGGCCCCGACGGCCGCCGACGCCGCAGGCGCGGGGCTGCCGCCCGGCCTCCTCTTTTTCCTCGGGGGGGCCCTCGTCCTCGCCGTCGTCGGCGTCGCGTGGTACGTGCGTCGGTAGCGGGTCGATGGCCCCGTAGCTATTCATACTCCCCGCACCAAATCACTCCCATGGAGCACACCGCCGAGGTGACCGGCATCGGGGTGGGCACGAGCGAGGACGGTTCGAACGTGCCGGCGGTCCTGTTGGCCGCCCGCGAGGAGTACCTCCCCATCGTCATCACGGCCGATCAGGCGCGGGCGATCCAGCTCGGGCTCTCGGGCGAGCCGTTCGAGCGGCCGCTCACCCACGACCTGCTGGTCGAGATGCTCACCGAGTTCGGCGGCGCCGTCGACGGCATCCGGATCGACGACCTCGCCGACGGCACGTTCTACGCCAAAGTCGACGTGGAGCGGTACGACGACGGGGAGGCCCGGAAGTTCGTCTTCGACGCCCGCCCGAGCGACGCCATCGCGCTCGCGGTCCGCGTCGACTGCCCGATCACCGTCTCCGACGGCGTCCTCGACCGGGCCGGCCGCGACGAGGACGAGTTCGAACCCGAACGGATCGACGACTTCGACGACGAACGATAGGGACCGGGACGCGATAGCCGGCACTTTTCACCCCCGGGAGCAACCGGTCACCCATGACAGCGGAGCCGGCGACGCTCGCGGAGTCCCACACCGAGATGACCGAAATCGTCCTCCCGAACGACACGAACACGCACGGACGGGCGCTCGGGGGGGTGGTCCTCCACTGGATGGATGTCTGTGGCGCCATCGCGGCCATGCGCTTCGCCAACGAGGGCGTGGTCACGGCGTCGATGGAACACGTCGACTTCAAACGCCCCATCGACCTCGGCGAGGTGGTGGTGGTCGAGGCGTACGTCTACGACACGGGACGGACGAGCCTCGACGTGACCGTCGAGGTGCGCGCGGAGAACCCCCGAACCGACACCGAACGCGCCACCACTTCCTCGTTTTTCACGTTCGTCGCCGTCGACGACGACGGCGATCCGACGCCCGTCCCCGACCTCGACTGCCCGACGGAGGGTGAACGCCGTCTCCGCGACGCCGCCCTCGACGAGCGGGCGGCCCAGCTGGAACGGCTCGTCGAGCGGATGGAGGATTCCGGGAGCTGAGGCCGAGCGGCCGTCACTCGTCGTCGAGGAGGTCCGGCCTCCCGGTCAGAATCCCCTGTACTCCCGTGAGGGGGTCGCCGACGACGATGCCGTCGGTCGTGATCTCGAACTCGCGGAGCGTCCGCTCGAAGTCGCCCGTGCGCTTTTTGAGGACGCCGATGGCCTTCCGGAGTTCGCCGCGGAGTTCGAGATGGCGAAGGAAGACGATGTTGTCGGCCAGATAGCTGATGTTCTCCTGGGTCGCAGTGAACGGTCCCGTCGGGCTGTCGGTTTCGTCGACGAGGATGGTGGTCACGCCCATGTTCTTGAGATAGCGCCCCAGCGCGTGGAGCCGCTTGAGTACCATGTCCGTCTCGCCGTGGAGCGTCAGCCGGTACCCCGCGATACCGTCGACCATCACGATTTCCGCGTCGTGTTTCTCCACGTCCTCCCGGACGATCCGTGCGAACTCCTGGGGCGACAGTTCCAGCGCGTTCATCTCCCGAACGTCGAGCGTGCCGCGGTCGGTCATCCGCTCGACGGGGATGCCGATGGCCTCGGAGCGGGCCAGAAACGTCGACTTGCTCTCCTCGAACAGGTAGACGACCGAGCGCTCGCCGCGGTCCGCGGCCGCGTTCATGAACTGAGTGCCGAGCGTCGTCTTCCCGACGCCCGTCGGCCCGCTGATGACGCTGACCGTCCCGCGTTCGATGCCGCCGTCGAGGAGTTCGTCGACTTCGACGACGCCCGAGGAGACGGGTTCGGTCGTGAACGTCCCGTGGTGGTCGCTCGGCGCCAGCGCCGGGAAGACGGCCATTCCGTCGTCAGTGATGCGGTAGGCGTGGTCCCCGCTTTTGACCCGCGATCCGCGGAACTTCGGCACCTGCACCGTCGAGCCGTACGGGGCCGACTCCAGTCGAATCGTCCCGTCGGCGACGAACTCGAGTTCCTCGGTCGGCTGGTTCCGGGCGTCCTGTGCGGTGAAGACGACGGTCGCCCCCCGCTGTCCGAGAAAGCGCAGCAGGCCGACGACCTGCTTGCGGAACTGGTAGTCGTCCGTCGAGAGATATCGGAACTGCGTCAGCGGGTCGACGACGACCCGGGTCGGTTCGAGGGCCTCGACCCGGTCGACGATTGCCTCGCGGAGCGGCTCCTGTTCGACTTCGGCCGCGTCGAACACGTCGTACGTCCGGTCCTCGACGAACACGTCGGCGGTCGGGCTCAGATCGAGGAAGTCGATGGCGTCGGTGTCGAATCCGAGCGCGTCGGCGTTGGCCGTGAGGTCGTCGAGGTCCTCCTCGACGTTGATGAACAGCACGGGGTCGCCGGCGTCGACCCCCGCCTGCAGGAAGTGGAGACCGAGGATGGTCTTCCCGGACCCCGCCGTTCCCTTCACCAGGTAGTTCCGCTGAGGCAGGAATCCGCCGTACAGAATCTCGTCGAGACCCTCGATCCCCGTCGAGAGTCGACTCGTCGTCGCCGAGGCCATGTTGAAACCCGGTTCGGTCGTCACCCACATAAATTGCCGAGTAACCTGTCATCCGGCGTATTACACGGGGAGAACAGTTACTTGCCCGGGCACTCACTAGCGGAACCAAGACGCTTATCCGGGCAACAAATGTCAAACGAAGTGAATCGTGACGAGCCGTCCGGGCACGGCAACGGGACACCCGCCGCCGTCGACGAGCCACGTGTCCTGCTTTTCATGCAGTCCGGACGGAACCGCGAACTGCTGGCCGAGGCGCTCGGCGACCGGTACCGGATCGAGACGACGACCGATCCGGCCGCGCTGGGGACGCCGTTCGACTGCTGTGTGCTCGATCACACCGAGTTCGGCCACGTCACGGACGCCATCGAGCGGACCCGCGAGCGGACGACCGTCTTCCTCCCGTTCGTGTTGTTGGTCCCCCCTGTAGCCGCCGACGCGCTGGACGGCAAACCCTGGGAGTACGTCGACGACGTGATCGAACTGCCGGTCGGGAAAGCCGAGCTGCGGACCCGCGTCGGGAACCTGATCGAGCGCCGCCGAACGGCCGTCGAACTGGAGGAGCGGTCGCGGGAACTCGAAGAGACGGTCGCGGACCTTCGGCTGAAAGAGCGGGCGATGGACGAGGCGCCCGTCGGCATCACGATCACCGACCCGGACCAGGCGGACAACCCGATGGTGTACGTCAACGACCGGTTCGAGTCGTTGACCGGCTACGAGCGCTCGGAGTCGCTCGGCCGGAACTGCCGGTTCCTGCAGGGCGAGGACACCGACCCCGAGACGCGGCGGGCCCTGCGGGAGCGGATCGACGCCGAACGACCGGTGGCCGTCGACATCGTGAACTACCGCAAGAACGGCGAGCGGATGTGGCAGAAACTCGATATCGCGCCCGTCCGCGACGACGAGGGGCGCGTCACGAACTTCGTCGGGTTCCAGACGGAGATCACCGACCGGAAGATCAGGGAGCGACGGCTCGAAGTGTTGAACCGCGTCCTCAGCCACAACCTCAAAAACAAGATGAACGTCATCGAGGGCCACGTGGCGCTGCTCCGCGAGGAGTTCGACGAGGACGACGCCCCGGCGTCGCTCGGGACGATCACCGACTCGGCGCTCGATCTGATGGGGCTGGCGGAGTCGGTACAGGAGACCGAACGGATCATCTCGAACGTCGGCACGTCGGATCGCCCCGTCGACCTGACCGACCACGTCGTCGGACTGATCGACATGTTCGAGGACCGGTACCCGGAGGCGACGATCACGGCGTCGCTCCCCGACGACTCCTGTACGGTCGGGACGACCGGGACGCTCGCCGCCATCGAGGAGGCGATCGAAAACGGCCTCAAGCACAACGAGTCGGGGTCGCCGTCGGTCGACGTCCGGATCGAGAAGCGGGAGGGCTGGATCGACATCGAAATCGAGGACGACGGCCCCGGCATTCCGGACCAAGAGATTCAGGTGCTCGAACGGGGTGAGACGCCCCTGAATCACGCGGATCGACTCGGTCTCTGGCTGATGTACTGGGTCGTCACCAAGGCCGGCGGTCGGTTCGACGTCGCCGAGGCGGACGGCGGGGGGAGCATCGTCCACCTCTCCGTCCCCCACGGGTGACTGGGGCGCCTACTCGAAGTCCGGCAGGTCGTCCGGCGCTTCGTACTCCGTCTCCCAGTCGATGTAGTCGTCGAGCAACACGTCACAGACGATCTGTCCGAGTTCGGTCAGCCCCGCGTTGATCGACGAGACGGTCCCCCACGAGTCCAGTTCGGGGTGGTACTCGCGTTCCTTCCAGTCCTCGGGGATGCCCGGCGCGTGGTAGCCGACGCGCTCGGCGAAGGAGTCCCAGAAGAAGTCGAACCTCCGGAGCATCTCCAGATCCGTGACGATGTCGAACGTCCGTTCGTCCATGTCCGTCTCTTCGGCCCACTCGGTGAACGCCTCCGCCCACGCGCCGTCGCGGAGCAGCGCCTCGATTTCGTCGCGCTTGTAGTCCGTATCCCCGACCACGTCGGCGTCCTCGTACTCGTTCGGGTCGATCCGCTCCAGTTCGGGCGGTGGGGGGACCTCGACGTCCAGTGCCATACCCCACCTTCGGCGAGGACGGCGATAAAGGTGTTCGGGGCCGTACCGGTGGGACCACGTCCAGTTCACCGACCCCAGCCTACGTGTCGAGGTAGATGATTTTCCCCCTACGAGACGTAACGTCCACTGGGGAACCCCCCTTTCCCCGTGCGGCACCCCCTTCCGGGCGCCTCTGGACGACCCCCTCGTCCACTTTTTCCCACGTGGCTCACGACCACGGACGCCTGGCGTCGTCGGCGAAGAGCGCGCGCATGAGTTTGCGCTCGCCGGCGCGGACGTGCTGGTGGAAGGTCGGCGGCGAGATGCCGAGGGAGTCGGCCACCTCCTCGCCCGTGCGCTCACGTGGCCACGAGAAAAAGCCCGCGAAGAAGGCCACTTCGAGGACGGTCTGTTGGCGTTCGGTCAAGTCCTGGTCGAAGACGGACTCGACGCGCCGGATCGGCCGCTTCGGGGCCGTCGTCCGCCGCTGGGCGACGACTTCGGTGGCGGGGTACCGCGTCCGAACGGACCGGACGAGTCCCCGCACGTCCGCCTCGCGCGGGAGGTGGACGACCATCTCGTAGTCGCCGTCCTCGGCGATGGCCGACTCGACGCGGCCGCCGTACGAGGCGATGAGGGAGGTAGTCGGCGGTTCCGAGAGCGGGATTTCGAACCGCGTGTGGCCGTCGTCGGTGTCGAGGACGGTGACCCCCTCGGCGTGTGGCAGCGCCTCGGCGATCGACGCCGGCGTCTCGGGGGCCGCTTCGGGCACCGTGCCGTACGTGAGGAAGGTTCCGTCGCCCGCGGGGACGGCCCCGTCGAATCGGACCGAATCCACGGTCGAATCGAACAGGTCGGTGACACGGAGCTGCAGTTCGACGACGCTCTCGCTCGTCAGCGCTCGCTTGTGCTCGATGGCGGTCAGGGCGTGACCGACGATTTCGCCAAGGTGGCCGACGACGGCGCGTTCGTCCGGGTCGAACGCCGTCGGCCGCTCCGAGCCGAGCACCAATACCCCCTGAAGCGTGTCGTCGTACGCGATGGGGATGGCGGCCACCGACCGCGCCCCGTTCCGGAGCGCGTGCCGCAGCCAGTCGGCGTCGGCGACCCGGTCGTCGAGACGGCGTGCCGTCCCCATCGTGCCGGTTCGGATCGCCCGGCGTATCGGGTCGTCACCCGACAGGTCGGCGCCGGCCGTGATCGTCCCGGCGTCGAAGTCGTCGTCGACGCCCGCCGTCGCCCTGACCCGCAGGCCGGTGCTCTCGCGTTCGATGGACCCTATCCACGCGAACCGGTAGGCGTCGGACGCCGCGAGCCGCTCACAGAGCAGCGCCTCGATGTCGTCCCGGGTCGAGGATTCGATCACGGCGTGGGTGATCCGCTGGACGACGCCGTTGAGCTGGTTCAGGGTGGCAAGCTGTTCGCGCTGGGCGGCGAGTTCGCGCTCCCGTTCCCGTTGCTCGGTCACGTCCCGAACGATGCCCGTGAACCGCCGGTCGCCGTCGAGGGTCCAGTCCGAGAACGAGACGCGGAGGTCGATTTCCTGCCCGTCAGTTCGGACACCCGACAGTTCGACGCCCGACGGGTCGGTCCATCGGGCGTGGGAGTCGAGGAATCGGCCGAATCCCTCCCGACGGATCCGGGACACGTCGGGCATCAGCGTCGCCAGCGACTCGCCGACCAGTTCGTCCGGGTCGTACCCGAACACGTCCTCGACGGCCGGATTCGCGAACCGAATCGTGCCCTCGTCGTCGGCGGTGAGGATGGGGTCCGTCGCCGTCTCCGCCAGCGTCCGGTACCGCGCCTCGCTCGCTTCGAGCGCCCGCTCGCGTTCCTTCCGCTCGGTGACGTCCCTGAAGTAGACGGAGAGTCCCGTTTCGGAGGGGTAGGCGGTGACTTCGGCCCAGACGTCGAGCGGATCGTAGAACAGTTCGAACGTCACCGCCTCCTGTGTCTCCATCGCCTCGTGGAACCGCTCCCAGACGGCGCCCTCGGCCGCCTCGGGAAACTCCGTCCAGAGACGTTCGCCGAGCAGCGACGCTTCGGTCCGCTGAAGGATCTCCGCCGCCCGCTCGTTGACGTGGGTGAACCGCCACTCCTCGTCGAGGGCGTAGAAGGCGTCGGTCACCCGGTCCAACACCGCGTCGAGTTCGGACCGAAGGTCGTCGCGCCCGCGCTCCAGTCGCTGTAGCCGTGCGGCCTTCCGGGTAACGTCCACGCCCGTGACGACGACGCGGGTGACGTCGCCGTCCGCGTCCGTGCGCGGGTCGACGGCAGCGGCGAGACGGACGTGGCCGCCGCCCGCCGTCGGGAGTCGGATCCGTTCGCCGGTCACCGGCTCCCCCGTCCGAACGGCTCGCTCTAGCGGACCGTCCGCCGTCCCCTGCATCGCCGACTGCGCCGGGGTGTCCACGTCGATACCCAGTCTCCTCGCCCGGTCGTTGGCGCGGACGACAGCGCCCGACGCGTCGACGACGACGGTGACCATCCCGGCGGCGCCGACGGGATCACCCGCCGGCCGCCACCACACCCGTCCGCGGGCGCCGACCTTCTTGGTCCGCAAAACGCCGTCGTCAGCGAGCGTCTCCAACTTGCCGAACGCGGTGCGGCGCGAACAGTCCACCTCGGCCGCCACGTCGCTGGCGGTGAGCGGCGTCGCCGGATCGTCCAGCCGCCGGAACGCACCCAACACGTCCCCGAGGGTGGTCGTCGGCGCCGGTCCCGGAGTAGCCATGCCGCCACGTCGGCGCCGACGATACATAAAATCCATCCGTCAACGGAACGGTTCGGCGGCGGCGGGCCCGCCGTGAGCGCCGGAACGGGAACGACTCGGGACGATGGCCCGAATCGGCGCTCGGCGGCGCCTAAAATATTCGCCATCGTGCACTTGACCGTCGGCACCAAAGACGGTGACCACACGGCGCCCGCGGCCCCCGTTCACCAATGTCATCGACATCCAAGCCCACCGACCGTACTGCGGACGGACTCATCGAAGTCGAGTTCGAGATCACCGATCCGGCGTACTTCTTCGTCGGCCTGTCGGAGCGGGAGTCCTGTCGGGTCCAGCTCGAGGAGATGATTCACCTCGCGGACGGGACGCTGATCGAATTTTTCTCCGGGCGGGAGTGCTCGCGGACGGCGATTCGGGAGCGTGCGGACGCCACCACCGGTATCGACTCCGCCCGGATCGTCCACGAGGGACAGAACGGCGTCCTGTTTCGGCTGGCCGTCTCGGGACGCTGTATCGTCGAGACCATCGAGGGCGCGGGCGGGATTCCGGAGTCGCTCGCAGCGACCGACGGCGACGGCCGCGTGACCGCACAGGTGCCGCGGGGTACCGACTCCACGGCGGTGGTCGGCGCCGTCCTCGAGACGCACCCGAACACGAGCCTCGTCGCCCACCGGCAACTCGACGCGTCGATGCCGTCGTTCTCCCCCTGGGGCGTCCGAGAGGTGCTCCGGGAACAGGTGACCGACCGGCAGTGGGAAGTGCTCCGGACGGCTTACCGCCACGGCTACTTCGAGCGGCCACGGGCACACACCGGCGAGGAGATCGCCGAGATGCTCGGCATTTCGAGCGCGACCTTCTCGCAGAATCTCCGGGCAGCCATGCGGAACGTCCTGATTGTGGCCATCGAGGACGGGGCGGTCGACAGCGCCTGATACGGATTACTGTTACCGTATACCCGTGGTTCGCCGGACTGTCTCGGCGAACCACCGGTACTGACGTACAATAATCCGTATGACGCGGCGGCCGGCGACTGTGAGTCAGACGCCCGCCCGATCCTGCCAGTTCCGGCCGATCGCTACCGCGTCGAAGATGTCGATCACGCCGTCGTTGTTCAGGTCGGCCGCGTCCGCGTAGCCGTCGTCACCACGGGTAGCCTGCCACGCCCGTCCAACCATCACCGCATCGAAGATGTCGACCACGCCGTCGCCGTTCACGTCGCCCGCGATAGACACCTCGGTTTGGACGGTCGTCGAATCGGTCGCACCCTCGTCGTCGACCGCGACGACGCGGTAGGACCGGTTGTCGTACCCGCCGGTCGAGTCGTTCCAGGATGACTCGGCGGGAGTCGTCGAGACGCTCCCCTCGCAGGTCGCGGTCCCACACGACAGCGTGTCGACCGACGTTCCGTCCGGGGCAACGAGTCGGATCTCCCGTACGCGGTCGTTGTCGGTCGCTTCGACGTCGATCCGGATCGGCGCCCCCACGTTGTTCGTGTCGAACGGTAGCGTCGCCATTACCGACGGTGGCGTCGGGGACGACACCTCGATCGTGGCCGTGTCCGCGGCGGTCGTGACGGTGTACGATCCGTTCGATGGCGTCACGTTCGTTCGGAGCGTGACCGTCCGGGCCCCCGGTGCAATCGCCACCGGCCGTCGCGCGCGGACCGTCCCGTTCTGGCGCACGGTAACTACCTCGCCGGTGGTCAGCGAGCCGGTGTTGTTCAGCGTGAGCGTGAGTCCGAGGTTCCCGTCGACGATCCGACCGGTGGCGTTGGCGATCGCGAGTGGGGTCGCACTGGCGTTCGACGCCGGTTCGATCGACGGACTTGCGCTACCGATGTCGTCGAACGGGGCGGCATCGACGCCGTCGACGGGCGCCGTCCGAACGCTCACGGCCGCATCCGCCGTTTCGGCCGATTCCGGGGCCGCGAGCGACACCGGGCGGTACCGGGCGCCGTCGGCGTCGTCGGCCGGCGGAACCGACACGACGTACGTTCGGCTCGCGTTCCCGATTGTCGTCGTCACCCGGACGGGGCCGCTTCCGGTATCACCGTTCCGGAGGGCGAACTCGATGCGGCTTCCCTGCGGATCCTCGTAGGCGCGAATCGTGGGCGCGACCACGCCGATATCGGGGTGGAGAACCACCCCGACTCGGTCGTTGTTGCGTTCGTCGGCTTCGTCGATCCGGTCGTTCGGATCGACCGCGACACGCACCACCGAGGATCCGTTCGTCGGGAGCGTCTTGGACGACGTGTTGGTCTCCGCCGCGAGTTCGACGCCGATCCGTGCCGTCGCCGTCCGATTGGGCCCGACGTACGGAATCGTCTCCGTCCAGCTATCGTTCTCCCTCGAGAGCCGGACGGTGACGTTCCGGGTGGCGACCGAACCACCGTTTACGATCTCGACGTCGACGAGTAGTTCGTCGTCGCGGCGTTCGTCGATTCGGCCGACGAACAGGTCCGGCCGTGCGAACACTACCGTCGCGTTGTTGTTGGATTCGTTGCGTTCGACGATCCCGTTCCCGGGATCGACCTCGATCGAGAGGGTGCCCGTTCCGTCGCGAGCGACGGTGACGTTTCTCGTCACCTGCTCGCTGGGATCCAGTCGCGGGATCCGGCGCGTGGCCAGCGTCCCGCGACGCCCCTCGACTGCTAGCGTCGCACTGTCCGCCGGTCGGGCGCCCGTGTTTTCGACGGTGTACGTCAGCGTGACGCGTCCGCCGGCATCCGGGCGGTCGTCCGTCTCCGCTCGAGCCGTCACGGTCAGATCCGGTCGATAGGCGTGGCTGGTGGCGAACACATCCGGGGCGATCCGTCCGCGGGCGTCTCCGGCGGTAAACGCGGTCAGGAATCCCTCGGCGTCGGACGCGACAGCTACCTCGCGGATGGTTGCGTTCGCCTCGCGCCCGCCGGCAATCGAGCTCCCGGTCCACGTTTGAGGAGCCGCCAGCCGTCGGTAGTACAGCGTCGCGTTCAGCGATCCGTTCGGTATCGCCCGGTACGTGACGACCGGACGGCCACCGTCGGCGAAGAGTTCGACGTCGGAGACATCGGTCACGTTTCCGTTCGGAACCCGACTGATCGTCCCGTTACGGGCGTACCGGATCGTCCCCCACGATCCGGTTTCGACCCACGCGACGCCCCGTGGCCCAGCCGCGATCGACCGCGGCCCCTCGGCCGGGTAGCTGTCGGTCGTCTCCAGCGTCCCGTCGTCGAGTCGGGCACGGACGATGCTTTCGTTGTCGGTGCGGTAGGCCAACACGAACCCGCCGCCGGCGTTCGCGTCGACGGCCGTGGCGTCGTCGATCGTCCGGATCGACCCGAGCGAGCCGTCGTCGTAGACGGCGTATCGAACCCGCCGGTCGTCGCGAGTGGTGAGGTTCCGGTCGACATCCTGTGTCCACGCGACGAGGTAGCGACCGTCGTCGCCCACGACAGTCGGCGGAAGGTCGGCGACACGGTTGTCGGTAGCTAGCGTCGGGGCGGCCCAACCGTCGGCGCGCGTCGGTGCGTAGGCGATTTCGAACCGTTCGAGCAGCTGCGACGCGTTCGCCCTGTCCGCCTCGGTCAGCACGTCGTCGCTGCGAACCCACGCGGCGAACGCGTCGCCGCTCTCCGGCTGGCCGGCGACCGACGGGAACGAGTCGAACCGCCGGTCGTCGGTGAGTCGGGCCCGGGGTGGTCGGCCGTCGTCCTCGGTTTCGGTGACGCGAGTGGCGTACACCTCCGATCCGACGGGCGCGGGTTTCGAGGGATCCTGCCGGCTCCAGACCACGACGTATCCGGCGCCCAGATCCGCGACGGACGGCAGCCGGTCGCTCACCCGGTCGGCCGTGAGACGCCGCCCGTCGACCCGTGAGCCCAGCACGGACGAAGGCTGGCTGACGGCACGATCACCCGACTGCTCGTCGGTTTCGACGGGCGGCTGACCCGGGATCTGCGATCCCGCACGCAGCGCGATCATGTCGGAGTATTCGACGGGCGCACAGCACACCTCCGTTTTTGCCCAGCCGGATCCGATCACGAGATCCGGATCGGCGCGAAGTAGTGCCCGAGCCGACGGATTCAGTTCCGGGATGCTGATCCGGCCAGCCAGTTCCCCGTCTGCCGTCCCACTGAGCGAGGCCACGGTTACGTCCGCACCGGTGAATTTCCCGTCGGCATCCAGTGCTGGCTCTATGTACCGCCCGACCACCTCCGTGTCGTCGCCGGTGAGATCGACGACGATCACGATCGTCAGCTTCGGGCCGACCTTGACCGTGGCCCGTGGGCCGTAGCTGTTGGACACCGAGAACGTCTTCGAGAGCGCCCTGATCGTCCCGGTGAACTCGACCCGTGCCCGCTGGAACTCCCACCTCGGCGGCGGGAGGTTGGCCGTGCCACCGACCGTGACGCGACCCTTGGCGGAGCGACCGAGTACCTTCCCCTTCAGTCGGCCGCCGCCGGCGACGTCGAGTCGGCCGATGTCCATCACGTACAGGACCGCGACCCGCCCCCGGGCGCTGATGTTCTGTTTGCCGCCGACGACCGGAACCGGCGCGTTCACCGTCGTCTCAAAACCGCTTCGGTCTGGGAAATATCGACTGTATCTGACGAGCGTGTAGCCGGTTCCGGGTTGCTCAGACACCGTGAGATTCCCGAATCGAGCGAACGTCAGCAACCAGTCGGGCACCGACAGCACGTCGACGCGACGAGTGACTGAGTGGGTATCGCCGTCGGTTTGATACACGGTCGCCTCGATGGTGGCGTCGTCTTCGAGCCGGCCGAGGTTGAACCGGGCGGTGTAGTCCCGCCCGTCGCTCGATCTGACTGTTTCCAGGAATCGCCGGTTCGAGTCCTCCAGTCGGAACTCGACGCGGTCGACGGGCTCGTCGGACGAAACGACTGCGGTGAAGTTTTCGTAGAGTTCGACGTTTTCGAGCGTTCGGCCGCCGCGACTCCGTTCGAGCGCCACGATCCGGGGTTCCTCGCGCTGGCTTATCTCTACCTCCTTCGTGACCGTGTCGGAGACACCCGTGGTATCCGTCACGGTCAGCGTAACCTCGTACGTGCCGGAGAACGAGTACGCGTGATACACCGGTCGACCACTCTTCTCGGAGCCGTCGCCGAGTCGCCACGCATGATTGACGATGGTCCTGTTACCGGGGGCTGACGACTCGCTTCTGAACGCCAGCGTCTCGTCGATGAGGAACTCCTCCCCGTCGCTCGTGGTCAGCGCCGATCGCAGATCACCGATCCGATCTTGCCTGTCCGCCGGGATGACCGAAAAGTCGGCCTCCGGAGTCCGATTACCGGGGACCACCTCGACGGTCACGACCGCCGTCCCTTCGGCACCCCCGGTGTCGACGGTCGTCAGCCGCACGTCGTACGTCCCCGGGCTGTCGAACGACCGCTCGAAGCTTCGGCCGGTGTGGTCTACGTCCCCGTCGTCGCCGACGTCCCACTCGTACCTGATGACGCGTGTTTCGAGATCCTCACGCGCCAGATCCTCGTTCGCGACGAACTGTACCGGAACGCCGGTGCCGATCGTCTCGGCCGAGACGTCGGCGACGGCCGCGGGCGGCCTGTTTCTCGACACGCCGATCGACTGCGTCCTCGTGTCCGTCGCGCCCTCGTCGTCGGTCACGGTCAACGACACCGTCCCGTTACCTTGCGGGGGCGGTTCGTACGGGACCGTCCGACCCGTCGCGTCCGTGTCACCGTCCCCGTCCGTATCCCACTCGTAGCTCCGTATCGAGCCGTCCGGATCACTGTCCGTCGACGAGCTGGCGTTCAGTCTGACAGTTCTCGGTGGGACGGCGATCGCCTGCGTCCGCGTCCGTGTCGCGGATTGGTTACCGCTGGTGATTCCCTCGACCCGGAACAGCGCGTCGGGCGGACCGTTGCCGTCGGTAACGGTGACGACGGCGACCGCACTGTCGACTGGGCGGCCGCCGGCGTAGGCCCTCGCACGAACGAAGTACGTGCCGCTGGTGGTACCTGCGGGAACCGCGACCGAAAATCGGGGCGCCTTCGACCGACCGGTGGCGATCGACTCGATCGACCAGTTCCGAGCGGTCCAGGAGCCGCCGTCGGCGACGGTCGGTGACACCGACCAAGACGACGGTACCTCGGTCACCCGTAGTCCGAGATCGCCCGTGACGGTTCGATTCTCGATGTTGGTGACGAGGGCGCCGACGGTGGTCTCGTTGCCCGCCCGAACCGACCCACCGGCGAGCGCGAGATCTAGGGTGGCGTTGTCCGCGTTCACTCGGTCGACGACCACGTCGGCGGTGACGGTATCGACGATCCGGCCGTCGGCGGTGAGGCTTCCGACCACGGAGTAGCGCCGCGACGCCGCGTCGGCAGGCACCGACACGGCAACCGCGGGCTCGGTCGTCGCGCCCGCGTCGAGTCGGTCGAGCGTCCAGACTCTACTCTCCCGGTCCCAGGTGCCGGCCCCACCGTAGAAGCGGGTGACGTTCCATCCGGCGGGCATCTCCGACAGGTTCAACCGGAGATCACGGACCGGACGGGAGTTCCCATTGGTCAACTGGACGGTGATCTGCTCGGAGGTGCCGGGATCGGCGTCGGCGTCGGTCACCGCGACGTTCAACGAACCCACGGCCGGCGGCTCCTCTAAGGGCGCCGAACAGTCCACGTTGCCCTGGCAGTCGGGCGAATCCGGGCTTTCAGGGGTGCCGCCCCACCAGTTGCGCGTGGCGTCGCCCGTCGGACCGCCGGTGCCGCCAGCGATATCGACGGTGGCGTCGTCGCCGTCGAAGAAACGCGCGTCGAGCACACTCCGCTCGATATTCCATCGGCCGGTCGTGTTCGTCGCGACCACGCCGGCGATGTAGTTTCGCAGGATGCTCTCGCGAACGGTCCAGTTCCCGGTCGCGTTTCGAGCCGCGACGGCCCTCCCCGCGTCCGTGACCCTCGAGTCGTCGAGTGTCCAGTCGCCGCCGGTGCGGACGGCGTTCAGACCGACGCCCCCCGCCTCGATCGAACTGCCCCGAACCGTTCCGTTTCTGCCGAGCCGACTCGCGTCGATGCCGATCCTTCCGGCCTCGATAGAGGCGTTGCGGACGGTCCAGTTACCGGGGACGGACTGGGAATCTCTCGGGAAGCGGGTATCCATCGAGATGCCCACGCGACCGGCGGTGATTCGGGCGTCTCGGATCGTCCAGTTCCCCGTCACGACGGGTCCAGCTTCCCCGACCCTTCTGATCCCGACGGCGGTACGGTTGGAGGCGATCCGCACGTCCCGGACCGTCCAGTCGCCGGCGGCACGAAAGACATTCAGACCTCTATCATCGGCGTCGATCACCGAGTCGCGAACCGTCCAGTCGCCGAGCGATTCGCCGACGATGATCGCATAGGTGTCCGTCACGGTGACATCCCGTATCGTCCAGTTCGCGGAGGAGTCGTCAACGCTGATGCCGACGAGTCTGTTGTCCGCCACGGTGACGCCGCTGATCGTCCAGGAACCGACGCCCTCGCTGGCGGTCGAGACGTTCGTCGAACCAGTCAACGTGCGGACACTGCCTTCGACTTCGATCCCGTCGTCCCCGTTGTTCCGGACGGTCGTGTTCTCGATCCGCCACCCACCCTCCGTATTGACCGAAATCCCCGCACCCTCGTTGTTTCGAACCGTGGAGTCGGTGATCGACCAGTTACTGCTGGCGCCGGTTACTTTGATCGCGTGTCCGTCGAACTCGAGGTCCCCGCGTGTCGTGTTGGTGACGGTGACGTCTCGCAACCGGAACGCCCCGACCGGCCCGCGAACCAAGATGCCGCTGTTCCGGTGTCCGTCGACGGTCAGTCCCTCGACCGTCGGCGCGGCGTCGTCCCCGGTGATCAGCAGTCCCGGCGTGTCGCCGAGGTTCGTGCCGTCGACGACGGCGTTCGGCCCGCGGATCGTGATCGACTCGTTCACCCTGATGGACTCCCGGTAGGTCCCCTCGCGAACCTCGACGACCGCACCGGGAGCGGCGGCGTCGACGGCCGGCTGGATGGCGGTGTAGTCCGCCCCGGGTCCGCCGTCGTCGTCGACGACGATCGTTCCCGTCTCGTTCTCCGGGCCGACGGAGAACGACAGACCCCGGAGGCTGAAGTACGTGTCCTCGTGGTCGGCGTTGCTACAGGGGTCGGACGGATCGATGCCGACGGTGACGGTGACGTTGCCGTCGACGTCGACGCTCCCCTCGGTACCCCTGACGATGGTCCCGGATCGCTTCTCGAACGAGAACGCAGCGACTTCCCGTCCGTCCTCGCGAACCTCGATGAACGGCGTCTCCCAGTAGTCGCCGGTGACCGTGACGTTGGTCAGCGCCGACCAGCGGAGGGTGCCCGAGACCGACCCCAGTGAGGCAGTCGCGTTGGCGTACGAACAGCGGTACACCCGAAGATCCAGCGCCGTCCGATTGCGTACCGTCGCGTCGGCGTTGCCCTCGGTCGCCGTCGTCCAGGCGTAGCCCTCGAGTAACTCGGTGTCGGCGAGCGAGCGGCCGTCGATCGCCCGCCGTCGCTCGTCGCCACCGGCGACCACGCTCCCCGTGGCACCCCTCGACGGCGGGCCGGAGGGAGCCGCCGGCCCCGATCCGCCCGGGGTGATGCTTCCATCGGTGTCGATTCCCGTCCCTGTTCCCCCGCCGGCCACCCTCGCATCGCCGGCCGCCGACACCGTCGTACCCCCGGCGACCGGTGCGATAGTCGTCGCAATCGCCAACGCAACTGCCACCACCGTCGTCCACTCCGGCGTTGACGTGTCCCCGCCCCGTCCGTCCGCCCGCACCATACGTTCGAACAACAGTTATAGATTCTTTAATTTTTATCCAATGACATTTTTGTGCGTCGAGGGGGGTACGCGGAGACCCGTTTGGAGGGCCGTGAGGGCAGCCGACGGTTACGGTGGACGGCGTGCGATAGCGTGATCCGAGGGGCGTTCGCGGATCGGGAGGCGACCGCCTCCGACGGAAGTCGGGACCCCGGCGGCGACCGGGCGTCCGTCGGTCGACGGTCGGTATCCGGCGTTCTCGTCGGATCGCGCGACCACCGTTTTGATATACGCGCGGGGATTGGGTCGGGTATGGACGACGCCGACGACGTCAGCGACCAGTACACCCCGGAGGACGTGGAGTCCTCGGTGAACGCGTACTGGGACGACCACGACGCCTACGAGGCGGCGAAGGAGGCCCACGCGGACGACCCGCCCTTCTTCTTCGTCGACGGCCCGCCGTACACGAGCGGACAGATGCACCTCGGCACGGCGTGGAACAAGACGCTGAAAGACGCCATCCTCCGCTACAAGCGGATGTCGGGGTTCGACGTGACCGACCGCCCCGGCTACGACATGCACGGCCTCCCCATCGAGGTGAAAGTCGAGGAGGAACTCGGCTTCGACTCCAAGAAGGACATCGAGGAGTACGGGATGGAGGCCTTCATCGAGGAGTGCAAGTCGTTCGCGGAGGAAAACAGGGCGAAGATGGACGAGGACTTCCAGTCCATCGGCGCGTGGATGGACTGGGACGATCCGTACCGCACCGTCTCCCCCGAGTACATGGAGGCGACGTGGTGGGCGTTCAAGCGGGTCCACGAGAACGGCCTCGTCGAGCGCGGGAAGCGGGCGATCAACCAGTGTCCCCGGTGTGAGACGGCCATCGCCGACAACGAGGTGGAGTACCACGAAATCGAGTCCCCCTCCATCTACGTCAAGTTCCCCCTCACGGATCGGGACGGCTCTCTGGTCATCTGGACGACGACGCCGTGGACCATCCCCGCAAACGAGTTCGTCGCCGTCGACGCCGACATGACGTATCAGGCGGTCGAAGCCGAGAAGGGCGGCGAGACGGAGACGCTCTACGTCGCCGAGCCCTGCGTCGAGGACGTCCTCCGCGAGGGCCGGTACGAGGACTACGAGGTGGTCGCGGAACTGTCGGGCGAGGAACTGCTCGGCTGGCGCTACGACCACCCGCTCGCCGCGGAGGTGCCCGACCACGCCGACGGCGAGGGGGTCGGGCAGGTGTACGCCGCCGACTACGTCGAGGCCGACCGGACGGGGCTGGTCCACTCCGCGCCGGGTCACGGTGAGGTGGACTTCGAACGCGGGCAGGAGCTCGGCCTCCCCGTCTTCTCGCCCGTCGCCGGCGACGGCACCTTCACCGAGGAGGCCGGCGACTACGCCGGCCAGTTCGTCCGCGACGCCAACGACGACATCATCGCGGACCTCGACGCGAACGGCCACCTGCTGGCGTCGGGCACCACCAGTCACCGCTACGGGCAGTGCTGGCGGTGCGACACCGACATCGTCTATCTCGCGACCGACCAGTGGTTCATCACGGTCACGGACGTGAAAGACGAGTTACTGGAAAACATCGAGGACAGCGAGTGGCACCCGGGGTGGGCGCGGGACAACCGGTTCAAGAACTTCGTCGCGGACGCGCCGGACTGGAACGTCTCCCGCCAGCGCTACTGGGGCATCCCGCTGCCCGTCTGGGTGCCCGAGGACGACCCGGACCCGAGCGCCGAGGACATCCTCGTCGTCGGGACGCGTCAAGAACTCGCCGAGCGAGCGGACCAAGACGTGGACCCGGAGACGGTCGACCTCCACCGCCCGAGCGTCGACCCGATCACCATCACCGAGGACGGCACTACCTACGAGCGCGTCCCGGACGTATTCGACGTGTGGATCGACTCCTCGGTGGCGACGTGGGGCACCCTCGACTATCCGGGCGAAACGGAGGCGTTCGAGGAACTGTGGCCCGCCGACCTCATCGTCGAGGCCCACGACCAGACACGCGGCTGGTTCTGGTCGCAGTTGGGGATGGGAACCGCCGCCCTCGGCGAGATT
Organism: Haloplanus rubicundus; assembly: GCF_003342675.1. Lineage (NCBI taxonomy): Archaea > Methanobacteriati > Methanobacteriota > Halobacteria > Halobacteriales > Haloferacaceae > Haloplanus > Haloplanus rubicundus. The sequence continues at coordinate 2,766,401 of NZ_CP031148.1, forward strand.
CCGTACGACGAGGTCGTCATGCACGGCTTCGCCAACGACAGCGAGGGCCGGAAGATGTCGAAGTCGCTCGGCAACATCGTCACGCCGCAGGAGGCCATCGACCGCTTCGGCCGCGACCCCCTGCGGGCCTACCTCATGAGCCACGACCAACACGGCGTCGACCTCTCCTTCGAGTGGGAGGGCCTCGGCGAGACGCAGTCGACGCTCAACATCTTCTGGAACGTCTTCCGGTTCCCGCTGCAGTACATGACGCTGGACGACTACGACCCCGCCGAGGCGAGCTTGGACGACGGGGAACTGACCGTCGTCGACGAGTGGGTGCTCTCCCGGCTCCAGTCGGTGAAGGCCGAGGCGAGCGAGGCGTGGGACGACTACGCCGTCCACGACGCGCTGAACGCCGTCCTCGAGTTCGTCACCGAGGACGTCTCCCGCTTCTACGTGAAGGCCATCCGCGAGCGGATGTGGGAGGAGGCCGACTCGGCGTCGAAGCGTGGCGCGTACGCCACGCTCGCGACGGTGCTCGACGAGACGATCCGCCTGCTCGCACCCGTCACCCCCTACCTCGCCGAGGAGATGTACCAGATCCTCGACGGCGAGGCGACGACGGTCCACCAGCTAGCCTATCCGACGGTCGAGGACGACCTGCACGACCCCGACCTCGAAGCGGACGTGGCCGTCCTCCGCGCGGTGGAGGAGGCGGCCGCGAACGCCCGCCAGCAAGGGGGTCGCAAGCTCCGCTGGCCCGTCCCGCGGGTGATCGTCGAATCCGAAGACGACGACGTGGCCGCGTCGATCCGCTCGCTCACCGACCTGTTCGCCGACCGGGTGAACACCCGAGCGGTCGAGGTGGTCGAGGCGTTCGACGAACTGGTCGAAATCGCGGACCCCGAGATGGGGATGATCGGTCCCGCCTTCGGCGCCGACGCCCAGGAGGTCATGACGGTCGTCGAGGGACTGCGCCGCGAGGACCTCGACGCCGACGACTTCGTCGTCACCGTCGACGGCGAGGAGTACGAGTTGACCGAGGAGATGGTGTCCTTCCGCGCGGAGCCACCGGAGAACGTCGCGAGCGCCGACTTCGATCTGACCCTCGACGGCGACCGAACGGGCGGCACCGTCTACGTCGACACGTCGCTGACCGACGACATCGAGGCGGAGGGGTACGCCCGTGACGTGGTGCGGCGGATTCAGGAGATGCGCAAACGACTCGACCTGGACGTCGACGAGCGCATCCGCACGCGGATCGACGTCGACGACGACCGGGTGGCCGGCTTCGTCGACGACCACCGCGACCTGATCGCGGAGGAGACGCGGACGGCGGCGTTCGACGCCGACGCCGACGGCCTCGTCGAGGAGTGGGACGTGGAGGGCGTCGCAGTCACCATCGGCATCGAGCGGCTGGAAGCGGAACAGCGGGCGGCCTGACGGCGTTACTGACGCCGTCGCATCGGGGGGCGGCCACTGCTTCGGTCGTGGACGGCTCGTGAGCGAGGAAGCGACGACGAGGTGGTGCAAAAATCGGGTAGAGACAGTCGTTGTGACTGCTCAGTTCGGCCGGCCGGACATCCGGGACACCTGCGGGGTGCCCCCGTGTCCGAGTGCCATCAGATTGTAGACGGGCGAGCGGGTGACCCACTCGCCGACTCGATCGAGGATGTCGTCGTCGAGATCCTCGCCACTGACCTGAATGTCGATCCGGAGGTCACCGTACATGTCCGTCGGGGTCCCGTCGGCGTCCCGGGGCGCTTCCAGCCCGAGGAAGACCGACGGATCGAAGTCGACCGAAACCGTCGTCTCGAGTTCGTCGATGTCGACGCCGGCCTGTACCGCACTCAGCGAGATTGCCCCGTTGATGCAGGCGGTCAGGGAAGCCAGGGCGACCTCGATGGCCTCCTCCCTGTCGGTCGGATCGACGAATCCGACGGCCTCCTCGACTTCTTTGTGGCCGCCGAAGTGCTGGGTGTACCCACGAGCGACGCGGTCGTACTCCTGCCCGCCGAGCATGTACGACTGTGTCTGCGAGCGAGTGTGCAGCACGCGACCCTCGTCGGTACCGACCGCGCTCAGGACGAACTGGACGGCTTCCGGGTTCTCCTCGGCGTAGGTGAGGAACTCCTCGTGGGCCGCCACATCGATGCCGTGTACAGGTTGCTTCGCTTGCGGTTGTGTAGTTGTTGACATTGTGCTCTCCTGTAGTAACCATTGAAAGTCAGTACACACCCGGTCGCAAGACTGCGAGCGGGCGTGCAAACAGTTTCGAAGGCTCCTATAGCTTCTCAAAGAATCGTCGCCCAGCCCCGACAGCGGCTCCGAGGTGCGGTCCGCTGAGAATTACGTCTATATACGCGCGGAGAGTATATATACCCGTCTGACACGCTCACCGGCGCTGGCTTCGAGCAGGCCCGAGGAACGCTCCACCTACCACGTAAGCCCTTCGTACGTGATGCCCTCGCGGCGGTCGACGATCCGTCGGCCGTCGATCACGACCGAGTTCGACATCAGATCGAACTCCAGATCGAGGTCGGCGAACTCCGGCCAGTCCGTGACGATCAGGGCGGCGTGGGCGCCGGAGAGCGTCGGCGACGGACCGGCCAGATACTCCACGTCGGGGAAGCGCTCGCGCATCGCGGCCTTCGCGCCGTCGCTGGGGTCGTAGGCGATGACCTCCGCGCCGCGCGCTTGCAGCCCCTCGATGATCGGGATGGCCCGCGAGTTGCGGATGTCGTCGGTGCCGGGTTTGAACGCGAGGCCGAGGACGGCCACGCGCTCCCCCTCGACGTCGACGTGGTCGTCCATCAGGTCGAGCATGCGCTCGGGCTGGCGGTCGTTGACGTCGATGGCGGCCTGCAGGAGCTGCGGGTCGTAGCCCGCGTCGCGGGCGGCGGCGACGAGGGCGTCGACGTCCTTGGGGAAGCAGCTCCCGCCCCAGCCGACGCCGCTACGGAGGAACTGCTCGCCGATGCGGTCGTCGAGACCGATGGCGTCGGCCACCTCGTAGGCGTCGACGCCGTACGCCTTGCAGATGTTCCCGATTTCGTTGATGAGGCTCACCTTCGCGGCGAGGAAGGCGTTGTTGGCGTACTTGATCAGTTCCGCCTCGCGGACGCCGGTGTCGACGACGGGTACCTCGCGGTCGTCGGTGAGGGGAGCGTACACCGCTTCGAGCGTCTCGCGGGCGCGGTCGTCGCTCGTTCCGAAGACGAGTTTGTCGGGGTCGGTGAAGTCGGAAACGGCGCTTCCCTCCCGCAGGAACTCGGGGTTCATCGCGAGGCCGAAGTCGACGCCGACCTCGCCGCCGGATTCGCGTTCGAGGATCGGGCCGACGATTTCCTCGGTCGTTCCGGGGACGACGGTGCTCTTGACGACGACGGTCGGATAGCCGTCGACGTCGGCGAGGATGCGGCCCAGGGATTCGGCGCCGGCCTCGATGATCGCGGTGTCGATGCTCCCGTCCTCCTGTGCGGGCGTGGGGAGCGCGAGGAAGATGGCGTCGGGAGCGAAATCGACGAGGTCCTCGTACTCGGTCGTCGCGTAGAGCGTCTCCCCGGCGTAGCGGTCGAGCAGGTCGTCGAGACCGGGTTCGTCGATCGGTGCCTCACCGTCGTTCAGCGCCGTGACGACCGACTCGTCGACGTCGACGTTCATCACCTCGTGACCCAAATCGGCGAAACAGGCCGCGATTGTCGTTCCCACGTACCCACTACCGACGATACCGATCTTCATGTGTAGCGTTGGCGGGGTGCCGGGGCAAAGAGGATTCGGATCGACACGTCCCGGGGCGCACGGGAGCTTATTAGTCGTCATTGTGAATACAGATCCATGCGACTCGACTCCGCGGTAGTGCTCGCGGCCGGCGAGGGAACGCGGCTCCGGCCGCTGACGAAACACCGGCCGAAACCGTTGCTGCCGGCCGCGAACCGACCGATCCTCTCCTACGTCCTCGACGCGCTGATCGACGCCGGCGTCGACGACCTCCACCTCGTCGTCGGCTACCAGCGCGACCGGGTGCAAGATTACGTCGGCCCGACGTACCGCGGTCGCACCGTCACGTACCACGTTCAAGAGAAGCAGTTGGGCACCGGGCACGCGGTGCTCCAGGCCCGCGACGCCATCGACGCGGACTTCCTCGTCGTCAACGGCGACGAGGTGGTGACCGCCGGAATGGTCGAGTCGGTGATGGACGCCCACTCGGCGACCGACGCGGCGACACTCGGCGTCGTCGAGAGCGACCGAGCGGCCGAGTACGGCGCCGTCAGCCTCGACGGCGACCGGATCGTCGAACTCGTCGAACGCCCGGACGACGACTCCTACCGCCTCTTGAACGCCGGCATCTACGCCTGTGGTCCCTCCCTCTTCGCCGACATCGAATCGACGGGGCGGCGGGCGGGCGAACTCTACCTGACCGACGCCATCGCGGACCAGATCCGCGGGGGCAACGCCGTCCGGGGCGTCCGCGTCGAGGGCCTGTGGTCGACCGCCACGTATCCGTGGGACCTGCTGACGGTCGCGCGCGACCTGCTTGCCATCGGGCACGTCGACGAACCCGAACGCTCGCGGGGCGTCTACGTCGACGAGACGGCGAGCGTCCACGACGACGCCACGCTCCGGGCGCCGGTCGTCGTCGGCCCCGACGCGGCCATCGGCCCCGGCGCCGTCGTCGGTCCAGACACCGCGCTCGGCCGGAACACGACCGTCGACGCCGGCGCCGTCGTCGAGGGGTCGGTGCTCGACATCGACACCCGCGTCGGGGCGAACGCGACGGTGGTCGACGCGGTGACCGGCCAGGGCGTGACCGTCGGCCCCGGGGCGACGATTCCGGGCGGCGAGGCGGACGTGCGCGTGGGGACGACGGTCCACGAGGGGCGGCGACTCGGCTGTATCGCCGCCGACCGCGCGACGGTCGGTGGCGGCGCCACCGTCGCGCCCGGCACCCTGATCGGGCCGGACGCGCGCGTCGCGACGGGGGCGTACGCCGACGGGGTCGTCCCCGAGAGCGCGGAGGTGCGGCGCTGATGTGTGGCATCATCGGCTACGTCGGCGACGCCGACGAGACGCTTTCCGTTCTCCTCGACGGCCTCTCGAACCTCGAGTACCGCGGCTACGACTCCGCGGGCGTCGCCGTCGGCGGCGACGGCCTCCGCGTCGAGAAGCGCGCCGGCCAACTCGACGCGCTGGAGGCCGCACTCGACGACGCCTCCGTCGCCGGCCCGGTGGGCATCGCCCACACCCGCTGGAGCACGCACGGGCCGCCGACGGACGACAACGCCCACCCACACACCGACGAGCGTGGCCGCGTCGCCGTCGTCCACAACGGGATCATCGAGAACTACCGCGAACTCCGTGACGAACTCGAACGCGAGGGCGTGACCTTCGCCTCGGAGACGGACACCGAAGTCGTCCCGCACCTGATCGCCCGCGAACTCCGCGGGGGTCTCGACCCCGAGGCGGCGGTCCGGGCAGCGACCGACCGGCTGGCGGGGAGTTACGCCCTCGCCGTCGTCGTCGCGGGGACGGACGCCCTCTTCGCCGTGCGGCACGACTCGCCGCTCGTCCTCGGGGTGGGCGACGGCGAGTCGTTCGTCGCCAGCGACGTGCCCGCGTTCCTCGAACGCACCCGCGACGTGGCCTACCTCGACGACGACGAGTTCGTCCGCCTCGACGATCAGGGGTGGACGGTCACCGACGCCGACGGCGCGACAGTCGAGAAGGAAATCCGGACGGTCGAGTGGGAGGCCGAACAGACCGGCAAGAGCGGCTACGACCACTACATGCTGAAAGAGATCCACGAGCAACCCGTCTCCCTCCGGCAGTGCATCAGCGGCCGGGTGGACGAACTCGACGGCCGGATCACGGTCGAGGAACTCGACGACCTGGGGGCTCCGGAGACGGTGCAGTTCGTCGCCTGTGGCACCTCGTATCACGCCGCGCTCTACGGCGCCCAGCTCCTGCGGGCGGCCGGTATCCCGGCGAACGCGTACTACGCCCACGAGTACGCGACTGCGCCGGCGCCCGTCTCGGGGGACGACCTCGTGGTCGGGGTGACACAGAGCGGCGAGACGGCGGACACGCTGAGCGCGCTCCGCGAGGCGGGGGGTCGGGGCGCCGAGACGCTCGCGCTCACGAACGTCGTCGGCAGCACCGCCGCCCGCGAGAGCGACCACGTCGTCTACATCCGCGCCGGGCCGGAAATCGGCGTCGCCGCGACCAAGACCTTCTCCTCACAGCTCGTGGGGCTGAACCTGCTCACCGCCCGGCTGGCGGACCGCGGCGTCGAGCGGCGGCGCGATCTGGTCGACGAGCTTCGGGGCGTGCCGAGCGACGTGCAGGCGGTCCTCGACGAGTCGAACGCCGCGGCGGTCGTCGAGGAGTTCGTCGACGCCGACGCCTTCTTCTTTCTCGGCCGCGGCCTCGACTACCCCGTCGCGCTGGAGGGCGCGCTGAAGTTCAAGGAGATAACCTACGAACACGCCGAGGGGTTCGCGGCGGGCGAGTTGAAACACGGCCCGCTGGCGCTCGTCACGGCGAACACGCCCGTCTTCGCGGTGATCACGGGCGACGGCGAGGCGGCCCGCAAGACCCTCGGCAACGTCAAGGAAGTCGAGGCGCGGGACGCGCCGGTGGTCGTCGTCACCGACGGCGCCGCCGAGGCCGGCCAGTACGCCGATCACGTCCTGAAGATTCCGCGGACGGACGAGCGGCTGACGCCGCTGCTGGCGAACGTCCAGCTCCAGCTCGTCGCCTACCACATGGCCGCGCGGCTGGATCGGGCCATCGACAAGCCCCGGAATCTGGCGAAAAGCGTGACGGTGGAGTGAACGTCGGCGTCTCGCCGCGTCAACCGCCGCCGACGGAGAAACCCACTTGGTCGGCCGTGCCCTACCGGAGGTGATGACCGACGCCCTGTTCGAGACCGGAGTCGCGCGCTGTCGACGGGAGGGGTTGACCGTCACCCGGTCGGACGACCGCGGGGAGCCGCCAGGGGTCGCCCGGCCCGCGAACGCCGTGCCGTCGCCCGACGATGCGCGGCCGTTCGAGCCGAGGCGAGCGACGCCGGCCGACGGGGCGCCATCGGTGTCGGCGCTGCTGTCGAGCGGCCGGACGGTCGCCATCGAGTCGATTCGTGACCCCGAGCCGACGCTCGTGCTCTCGCGGCTGTGGAACGACCGGAACAACGGCCGCGCGGCCCTGTTCGTCGCGCCCGACCGCGAGACGGCCGACCGAATCGAGGCGATCCTCGCCCCGCCCGTCGGCGTCCGCGCCGCCGATACGGAGGGGCGGCGGTTTTTCGCCGGGCCGGACCGCGTGGCACTCGCCGAGGGCGGGTACGCCGCCGTCCCGGCCGGGACGACACTGGAGTGGCAGGAGTCGACGACGGCCCGCGAGCCGGTGGGGCTGATCGTCGACGGTGAGGGTGGGGACGCCGACGTCGACGCCGAGACTGCGGTCTCGGGGTCGTGGCTCGAACTGCGCGCCGACGGCGAGGTGGTAGCCCGTCTCGACGGCGTCGACACGCTCGACTGCCCTCAGCGCGCACAGTTCCCGTACGCCTACCGCCGCGACGACGACAAGCGGATTCGGGTCGTCGACTTCGCCGGCCGGCCGGTCCAGCGCTACACCGGTATCGGAGCGATGCGCGACGGCGGCTTCCAGCCCGTCCCCGCACCGCTCGTCCCCGAACACATGTTCGACGGGGCCGTCGACGGCTGGTGGGCGGTCCTCGTCGCCGAGTAGGGACAACGGCTTTGTCGGCGCTCGCCGTCGTCCCGATATGCAGACCGTCGTGCTCGCGGCCGGCGAGGGGACGCGGATGCGCCCGCTCACCGACCGCCGCCCGAAACCGACCCTCCCCGTCGCGGACCGGACGCTCGTCGAACACGTCGTCGACGGCGCCCGCCGCGCGGGCGCCGAACGCGTCGTCGTCGTCGTGGGGTACGCCGCCGACGCCGTCCGTCAGGCCCTCGACGACCGGGACGTGACCTTCGCCGTCCAGGAGCGCCAGCGCGGCACCGCCAACGCCGTCCGCGCCGCGCGCGACGAACTCGAGGACGCGCCCTTCGCGGTCCTGAACGGCGACGTCCTGTACGACCGCGACTCGCTCGCCGCGCTCTACGACGCCGGCCCCGCTGTCGGCGCCGCCCGCGTCGACGACCCCGAGAACTACGGGGTGCTGGAGACCGACGCGGACGGCCACGTTCGGAGCGTCGTCGAGAAGCCCGCGAACCCGACCTCGAACCTCGTCAACGCTGGCGCGTACGTCTTCCCCGCGGCGGCGCGGGACTGGCTGGACGTAGGCGAGAGCGACCGCGGCGAGTACGAACTCACGGACGTGTTGGAACGCGCCTGCGACGCCGTCGACGTGCGCGCCGTCGCGGTGGAGCGCTGGCTGGACGTGGGCCGGCCCTGGGAACTGCTCGCCGCCACCGAGTGGAAACTGGGTGACCTGGAGCGCCGGCTCGACGGCGACGTACACCCCGACGCCGACCTACGCGGGTCGGTCGTCGTCGAGGACGGTGCGACGGTCGACGCCGGCGTCGTGATCGAGGGCCCGGCGCTCGTCCGGGCGGGCGCGAGCGTCGGCCCGAACGCGTACGTCCGCGGCGCGACGCTGCTCGGCGAGGGGGCGAACGTGGGGCACGCAGTAGAGATAAAAAACAGCGTGCTGATGGCGGGCGCGACGGTCGGCCACCTCTCCTACGTCGGCGACAGCGTCCTCGGGCGCGACGTGAACTTCGGCGCCGGAACGACCGTCGCCAACCTCCGCCACGACGACGCGGCCGTGCGCGTCCGGGTGAAAGGCGAGTCGTCGTCGACGGGGCGGCGCAAGTTCGGCGTCGTCTGTGGCGACGCGGTGAAAACGGGCATCGACACGGCGCTGAACGCGGGCGTCGTGCTCGGAACCGGTGCGCGGACCGAACCGGGCGAGACGGTGCGGCGGGACCGCGACCGATCCTGACGCCCGGCGGACGAACGCTTTTGTCTACCGAACAACTAATTCCGAGAGACGACACCGGACATGGCCCAGTACGAACCGTTCGAGACGGGGGTGGAGGCCCGCGGGAGAGTCATCGTCGCCATCGAGGAGGGGATCGAGCAGTTCCGCGACGCTCACCGCGAGGCGGTACGGACGGCGCTCGCCGAGAAGGGCATCGCCGACCCGGACCCCGACGACTGGTACGCGCAGGCGGCCGAACTCGACGTGCTGGCGACGATTGCCGAGGAGTTCGGACCGCACGTCTTGGACCGGCTGGGCGAGCGGATTCCGTCCGTCGCCCGGTGGCCGGACGGCATCTCGGGCGTCGCGGCGGGACTGCGATCCATCGACGACGCCTACCACCGCAACCACCGCGGCGGCGACATCGGCCACTACCGCTTCGAGCGGGTCGACGAGGGGCGCGGCCGGGTGGAGTGCCGGAACCCCTACCCTTGCCCGTTCGACCGGGGGCTGATCCGGGCCGTCGCGAAGGAACACTCGCCGGTCGAGTCGTTCGTCTTCGTCGAGGAACGCGGCGGGACCTGTCGCCGCCGGGGCGACGACCGGTGTCTCTACACGGTCCGCTGGTGAGCGGCCGTCACGCGTCCGCGCCCCGACCGTCGGCCGGCGCGTCGACGCCGAACGCCGCACACAGCGCGTCGAGTTCGGCGGGGTCGTCGGCGCCGGGGAGCGGACGGTCGGCGGTCCGGCAGGCAGCCGAGACGCCGAGACGATCACACACCCGGTCGGCCGTCGCCTCGGCCATCTTCCGGTAGGTGGTGAGTTTCCCGCCGACGATAGTGAGGAAGCCAGCCGCATCCTCAGCAGCGTGATCGAGGAGCGCGAACCCCCTGGAGATGGCCCGACCGTCCCGTCCGTCCTCGTCCGGCGCGTAGAGCGGGCGGACGCCCCAGTAGGTTCGCCGAACCGGCCGGTCGACCGCGGGACACATCGCGGCACACTCCGCGACGGTCCGTGCGACTTCCGCCTCGCTCCGCTCGAAGTCGTCGGGGTCGTCGACGGCGACGCTCGTGGTGCCGAGGACCGCCTCGTCGCCCCGCGGGACGACGATGTCGCCGTCGGCGGGCGGGCGACACCGGTTCAGCACGGCGTCGACGCCGGGATTCTCGACGCCGACCATCACGCCACGGGTCGGCCGCATGGGTACCGAGACGCCCGCGAGCGCCGCACACCGCCCGGCCCACGGGCCGGTCGCGTTCACGACGGCGTCGGCGCGAATCGTCGCGTCGAGGGTCCCGCCCACGTCGACGCCCGTGACGGCACCGTCCGCGACGCGGATGCCCTCGACCGGCGCGTGCGTGTGTATCGTCGCCCCCGCCTCGCTGGCGGCGGCGGCGTTGGCGACGACGAGCCGCGACGGGGAGACGACGGCGTCCGGGACGGCGAGGGCGCGCTCGACGGCGGGGGTCGCTTCGGGGACGCGTTCCCGGAGTTCGGCGCCCGAGAGCGTCTCGACGGACATCCCCAGGTCGGCACAGGCCGCGCGCTTGCGCTCGAAGTAGTCTGGGTCGTCGCCAGCGAGTTGGAGGAAGTAGCCGCCCGTCTCGTCGAGACAGGCCGGGGCGACCTCCCGAAGCACCCGATTCTCGGCGAGACAGGCGGCCGCGTCCGAGGGGTCGGCCTCGGCGTACCGGGCGCCGCTGTGGAGGACACCGTGCGAGCGGCCGGTGGTGCCGGCGGCGAGGGCACCCCGGTCGACGAGCGTAACCTCGACGCCCCGGAGCGCCAGGTCGCGGGCGACGCCGACGCCCGTCGCGCCGCCGCCGATCACGAGGACGGTCGTCTGCATGGCCGAGGATGCGGGAGCGGGTCACTTCACGGCGTCGGTGGTGGCGTAGAGCGGGCTCGGTGGCACGCCGGCCCGCCGCTCGCCCCGTGACGCGCCGTTTATCACCCCCGCGCCGCTGGATCGGATATGGTGCCGCCGCTCGTACTCGACATCGACGGGACGCTGACGCGGGCGTCGGGCGGAATCGACCCCCGAGTCTTCGAGGCGTTGCCGGCGTGGGACGCGCCGGTCGTCCTCGCGACGGGCAAGGCGTTCCCGTATCCGGTCGCGCTCTGTCACTTCCTCCAGATTCCCGAACGGGTGATCGCCGAACACGGGGGCGTCGTCTACGTCGACGACGAGGTGCGGGTGACGGTCGACGCCGACCGACCGCGGGCGGCCGCCGAGGCGTTCGTCGACCGCGGCGGTGACCTGGGCTGGGGCGCCGCCGACACCGTCAACCGGTGGCGGGAGACGGAGGTGGCGGTCAGCCTCGACGCCGACGAATCGCTCCTCCGGAGCGCCGCCGCGGAGTTCGGCGTCGACGTGGTGGATACGGGCTACGCCTACCACCTCGTGACGCCGGGCGTCGAGAAGGGCGACGGGGTGCGCTCGGCCGCGGAGACGCTCGGCTACGACCCCGCCGACTTCGTCGCCGTCGGCGACAGCGAGAACGACGTGTCGACGTTCGAGGCGGTCGGCGAGTCCTTCGCCGTCGCGAACGCGGACGACCGGGCACGGGCCGCCGCGGACCACGTCACCGAGGGCGCACACATGGACGGGACGCTCGAAGCGCTGGCGTCGCTGCGGTGATGAATCGGCGCCGCCTCGGGACGAGCCTGTACGCGGGCGTCCTCTTCACCGTCCTCGGCACCGTCGCGTGGCTCAGCGGTCAGCCCTTCGTCTTCCCGAGTCTCGGCCCTTCGGCCTTCCTCCTCGCGTTCGAGCGACGGGGGAGTCGGGACCGACTGTACCGCGTCGTGGCGAGCCACGCCATCGGCGGCGTCGCCGGCCTCCTCGCGTACACGTTCCTCGGCGCGGGCGTGACGCTGACGGCGACGCCGGCGCCCGGATCGATAGCCGGCCTCCACCTCGTCGCCAGCGGCGTCGGCTCCATCGTCCTGACGAGTTGGGGGATGATCGCCACCGACACCAACCACGCGCCGGCGTGTGCGACGACGCTCATCGTCTCGCTCGGCCTCCTCCCGACGCCGTGGCAGGTCGGGATCATCGTGGTGAGCGTCGTCGTCCTCGTCGCCGTCCACGGCGCCGTCGTCGGGGGATTCAGACGGCTCGTCGGAGAGTCACATCCGCGGTACGCGGACTGATCACTCCGCGTCGACGACGGCCCCGGCACACCACGCCGCGAACGGGCCGTGGGCGTCCGCGGCGTCGATCCGTTCGATACAGGGCACGTCGTGGGGGTGCCAGCCGGCGAGGCGCTCCGCCAGCGCCGGATAGCGGTCGGCCGTCGTCTTCGCGAAGAGAATAGCCTCCTCGTCCTCGTGGACGGCGTCGTCCCAGCGGTACGTCGACGTGCAGTCGACGACGTTGACGCAGGCGGCCAGTCGCGCGTCGACGAGTCGGCTCGCGAGGTCGGCCGCCGCGTCGCGGGGGGCGGTGACGTAGGCGGTCACCGGCGCGTCGGCGTCGGAGTCGGGCATTCGACCTATACGTCGACCGCGTCCGTCCCGTCCATCTCGATGGGGACGAACGTGCCGTTGATGTCCCACTCGTGGATGCAGTACACCCTGCCGACGACGCGTTCGCCGTCGTCGTCGCGCGCGACCTGCCAGGTACCCGTCGCGTCGTTCCAGACCTCCCGCCGGCCGCAGTCCTCACACTGCCGAGCGGTCGGCTTCCTGATCGTGACGCCCATACCCGACGATAGCGTCGGGCGGGGATTTAACCCTGTCTCATGGCCGCGCGGCACTTATGTCGCCGCGGCGGCAGGGGAACACATGGGCTTTCATACGTTCGACAGCGACCGGGCGACGGCGCTCGAGGACGCCGCCGAGCGGTATCGCTACTGTTCGCGCGAGGAACTCCACGGCCTCGTCGCGCCCCACGCGGAGATGCGTCTCGCCGACCTGGGGAGCGGCACCGGCTTCTACACCGACGACATCGCTCCCCACGCCGGGACGGTGTACGCCGTCGACGTGCAGTCCGTGATGCACGATCACTACCGCGAGAAGGGCGTGCCCGCGAACGTCGAACTCGTCGAGGCCGACGCCGCCGACCTGCCGTTCGGCGCGGACGAACTCGACGCCGCCGTCTCGACGATGACGTTCCACGAGTTCGCGGACGGGGCGGCGTTGCGGGAGGTGGCGCGGGTCCTCCGGCCGGGCGGCCGCCTGATCACCGTCGACTGGGACCGCGATGGCGCGGGCGAGGCCGGGCCACCCCGCGACGAGACGTACGCCCTCGACGACGCCGTCGCCCTCCAGACCGACGCGGGCTTCGTCGTCGACCGCGCCGAACGCCGCCCGGAGACGTTCGTCTCGGTTGCCCACCTGACCGACTGATACGGATTATCGTAGCTGTGTGCCGGACCGTCTCGGCGACCCACCGGTGAAGACTACAATAAACCGTATGATCATCGCTCAGGCCGATCCCTCGACGCCCGAAACAATCATCTGGGTGAACGGTGTACGAACGTCGTAAGAATGAGACACAATCTCATAGACCCGTACACGCCGGGTCGAGGGTACTACGAGTGCCGAACCTGTACACACCGGGTGGTAAGCGAGGACCGGCTGACGACCTGTCCGGCGTGTGGCGCCGGCGTCCGGAACCTCGCCGTGCCGCGGGAGTAAGGCTCAAATCTCGATGCTGTCGGTGTAGTGTTCGAGGACGCCGACGAGGACGGCGCCGACGACGGCCGCGAGGCCGAACGCGAGGAGTGCGTCGGCCGTCCACCCGGCGGGGAGTTCCTCGGCGGCCTTCACCACCGGTGCGCGCAGGCCGCCGACGACCAGGCTCACGAGAAAGGAGAGCGTCGCGTAGCGATAGCGCACGAGCGCCCAGCGGACGGCGTGGGCGACGGTGAAGAGGCCGACGACGGCGCCGACGAGGAAGGCGACGACCGTCGTCGCGGGGTCGAGGATCGCCTCGACCGACCCGCCGACGAGGAGTTCGAGGAGGCCGTCGACGAAGGCCGTCAACTCGGCGACGAGGAACTCGTACTGGCCGAGAATGACGAGGATGAGCGACCCCGAGATGCCGGGGAGGACCATGGCGCTGATGGCGACGGCGCCGACGGCGACGGTGACGAGCGGCGAGGAGGGGAGCGCCGCGGCCGCGCGGCCGGCCGAGAGGAAGGCGAGGAGAAAGCCGGCGACGGCGGCGCCGATCCGACCCGGCGTGTCGAGCGACGCCTGTCTCCGGAGGACGACGGCCGACGCGGCGATGAGGCCGAAAAAGAAGCCGAAGGTGACGACGGGTTCCGATTCGAGCGCGACGTGGAGGAGACGCGTCGCGATCAGGACGGCCGAGAGAATCCCGGCGCCGAGGGCGAGGAGAAACGGGCCGTCGACGGCGAGAAAGGCCGTCCGCGCGTCGTTCCGGCGTCCGGGAAGCGGCGCGGCGAGCACCTCGACGATTCGGGCCGGCGTGACGGCGGTGACGGCGCCGATCAGTCGCTCGTAGATGCCCGTGATGAGCGCGATGGTCCCGCCCGAGACGCCGGGGACTGCGTCGGCCGCCCCCATGCAGACGCCTTTCAGGTAGACGACCGACAGGGAGCGGAGGGCCATCGGGCGTTAGTTGCGGGCGACGGCGGCCGCGGTGAGGGCACGCTGAGTGGCCGGACCGTCGTCGACGGTCGGGCTAGGTGTCCCATCCGAGTCGTCGTCCGCCGACGCAGTCACCGGCTCGACCGGTTCGAGCGATCCGGATTCGTTACCGCCGCCGAGCGAGAGGTTCTGGAACGGGTTCGTCCGCTCCAGCGTCACGTTCCGTGCGCCATCGACGTCGCCGTTGACCCGACCTTCGTCGATCTGGACCTCCGTCTGGTACTGCGCGAGCGAGCCGTTGTCGTTGAGGAGCGGCGACTGGATGGTGTACGGGCCGACCGCCCGGACGCTCACGTTCGTGTACCCGTTCGACGGGCCGTACTCGTCGTAGCCCGTCGTGGCGTAGGGGAGCGTCATCGATAGCTCGCCGTCCTCGGTCGTTCGCGCCTCCTGCGTGTACCGGAACGTTTCGTTGGTCGTCGGGACGCGCACCGGAACTGAGGCTCGGACAGTGACGTTCGCCGGCAGACCGCTGGCCGTGACCGTCGCTCCCGGCACCTTCTCGAAGGACTTCACGAACGACGGCTCGTAGAGCGTCTGTGCCGACGGCGGGACGCCCGTCACCGCGAAGGTGCGACGCGTCGCCGACTGGTAGCTCGAGGACGCGTTCGCGGACGACTCGCTCACCTGTACCAGCCGGTAGTGTTCGAGTGCCGGCACCCGTTCGGCGGGGTAGTGGCCGATGCCACCGACCTGGGCGGTGCCGTCCTCCGCGACGTACTCCTGGGCCGCGGAGACGTTCTCGAACTGTCTGACGATCCGGCCGTCCTGCGGTCCGGCACGGATCGTGATCGTCTCACCGCTCTGGGTCTGGGCGCGGCGCTGCTCCCAGTCGACGACGACCGGTTCGGGTTCCATGGCGCTGCCGTGGTACGCGTACAGCCGCACCATCAGGCTCTCGTAGTAGCGCTGGCTCCGCAGGTAGAAGTTCCCGCGGAGGTTGCTGGCGTAGACGGGGTTGTAGAAGTCCGACGACGAGACGTTCGACTGGTCGTAGAAGACGACCGGCGCGCTGAACTTCGACTGCGGGTGGGCCATCTGCCAGTCAACCATCACGTATCGGGTGCCTCCGGCCTCGGCGTCCCGTTCGCCGAGCGCGTCCTGTGCCGTGGACTCGTTGGGTGCCAGCAGGTAGTTCGCCGCGTCGGTCGCCCCCTGCTGGAACGGGTTGGCGTTCGGGATGCGTTCGCCACGGACGGTGATCCAGTGGCCGTAGTCCCACCACGACTGGACGCCGTACGCCCCTGCCGGATAGTCGTAATCGTTCGTCAGATCGTAGCTACCGTAGTACTCCATCTCGTTGTCCGCGCCGCCGAGCGTCCCGGGTGCGGGCGTGTTCGACTCCATCCACTGGAGCGAGCCGTCCCACTCGGTGACGGCGCCGGGACCGGTCGACTGGGCCGACTCCCACGCGGTCTGACTCTGGTCGAACTGGGGGTTCCCGGTGTTCCGAACGCCCATCGGGACGAGCAACACCGGCGTGACGATCAGCATGGCGGCCGCGAGCACCGCGAGCACCTGGTATCCCTGGATGTCACGGAGCGCCGCCACCGACGACACCCGCAGGTCGAGATACGAGAGGATCTGTCCGACCAGATAGGCGTTGGCGACGGCGACGACCGGCGCGAGGTAGTAGTGGAAGCGAATCTGGGTGAACGCGGCCGAGGTCATGAACGCCGCCCAGATCACGAACAGGAGCTTCTCTGCGTCGTAGTTCGTCTGAAGGACGGCGCCGAACAGGATGGCGGCCACGAGCGCGACGCCGACGAGTTCCGAGACGACGCCGACGGCGTCGCCGACGGCCCGGAACGGCCCCGGGACGAGGAACAACAGGCCGAGGAGCGCGAGCGAGCCGACGGCGTACCCGACCCGCTCCGTCTCGCCGTCACGCACCAGTGGCTTCGCGACGAGCCAGATGACCGCCACGACGCCGGTAAAGAGCGTGAAGCCGTAGTCGGACATGATGCGACCCGTGGCCGTCATCGCGTTCTGTTGGAGGGCGGACGGCGAGAGATACGGCTGGGCCTCGGAGATGGTCCGGAGCCCCGCGCCGGAGCTGAAGCCGATGAAGCTGAGGGCGTCGGAGGCGATGCTGTCGAACAGCGACGGGAGGGCAACGGCGACGACGCCGGCGACGACACCGATCAGGCCGACGACGGCGACCGGGTAGTAGGTGCGGTCGAGGTCACGCCGGTCGAACAGTCGGGCCAGCCCCGCCATGAACGCCGCGCCGGCGGCGACGCCGAAGGCGAGGAGAGGCTGGAGGAAGCCGAAGTCGGTCGGGCTGAGGGTGCCCTCCTCGAACTGTACGAGCATCAACAGGGCGGCGACGACCATCGACACGACGCCGACGAACGCGACCGGTTCGGGGGAGTCCCCGGTGACGTAGTCGCTGGTGAGCTGGTAGACGAGGTAGACGCCGAAGACGCCGACGAGCAGGACGCCCGGCGGCCACACCCACATGTAGACCGCGACGGCGACGCCGGCGAGCGCGCTCCAGAGGAGCGGTCGGCGGAGCGCGTCGGTGTCCCGGTCGAGGACGAGTTCCCAGACCGGCGTCTCGCGACGGGAAACCGCCAGCGCGACCATCAGTCCGAGGACGGCGAGCCCCTGGAAGAACGGCTCGGCGATGTTGTGGTCGGCGAACCCGACGAGGCCACGCTGGAGGAACTGCCCCGGAAGGAGCAGGAGGACGGTAGCACCGAAGAGGCCGGCGACGCGTCCAGCGAGTCGCTTCCCGACGGCGTAGACGGGAATCGCGATCAGCGCGCCGAACACCGCCGGCGCGACGAGCAGCGTCTTCGCGACGGTGGTCGAGGACGGGCTCCCGAGACCGACGACGAGCGCCGCCGTCGCGACGAGCTGGTCGTACAGCGTCCCGAACTGGGCGGCGTTGGTCCCGTACGGGAAGTTCGTCCACGGATCGTACGACATCGTGAACGGCCAGTGTCGCACCGCGTACTCGACCTGGCGGAGATGGTACCAGGCGTCGTTGCCGGAGAAGTACACCGCACCGTCCCGAACGAAGGAGCCGTACTGCTGGAGACGGATGGCGAGCATCGCGGCAACGACGAGGACGAGGGCGGGGACGTGATACCAATCGAAAAAGAGGTCTACGACCGACGAGGACCCCTGTCTCTGATCGTCGCTCATTGGGCGAACGGACTTGGATTATGGCCATAAACCTTGTTATCTCCCGACGGCCGCAAGGAATTTCCACGGGCGAACGCGGGGGCGTCGGCAACGAAAACGCTTATTCGCGACTCGGCGGTACGTCGGGTCGATGCAGGTGTCGGTCGTCGTCTGTACGTACGCGATGGAGCGATACGAGGCGTTCACCGAGGCCGTCGAGAGCGTCCTCGCACAGACGCACGAGCCGCTGGAAGTCGTCCTCGTCGTCGACGGAAACCCGGACGTGTACGACCGGGTGCAGGCGGACTTCTGTGGCCGCGAGAACGTCGTCTGTCACTGCAACGAGGAGAATCGCGGCATCTCTTACTCCCGGACCAAGGGCGCCGAACTCGCCTCCGGCGACATCGTCGCGATGCTCGACGACGACGCCGTCGCCGAACCGGACTGGATCGAACGCCTGGTCGACGTCTACGAGGACACCGACGCCGTCGCCGTCGGCGGCGACGTGCGCCCCGACTGGCAGACCGAGCGCCCCGACTTCTTCCCCGCGGAGTTCTACTGGCTCGTCGGCTGCGTCGAACCCGGGTTCGCCGAGGACGGCGAGGAGGTCCGGAACACGTACGGCTCGAACATCTCCTACCGTCGCGAGGCGTTTCTCGCGGTCGGTGGCTACGACCCGAACACGGGTCGGAAGGGCGACAAACACCTCCAGGCCCACGAGGCCCCCGTCGGGATTCGACTCCTCGAGGAGTACGGCAGAGGGATGGTGTTCACCGAGGACGCCATCGTTCACCACAAGCTGTTCGACTACCGTGGGGACTTCCAGTGGCTCGTCTTCCGATCGTTCTGGCAGGGCTACTCGAAGCGCGTGATGGACCTGCTGTATCCGGACGCCCCGGACGACAAGGGTGCGTATCTCCGTCAGCTGTTGACCTACTTCGTCCCGGGGCGGCTCCGGCGCCTGATCAGGTCACCGTCGACCATCGAGGCGAAGCAGGTACTCTCGATTTTCGTGTTCACCGCCGCCGTCGGGCTCGGCTACCTCTACGCGATGCTGACGCCGAACGTCGTCGAGAAGGCTAACGCGTAGGCGGGTTGTGGGCGCCGTCTCGGTCGCCCCCGTCCGACTCCGCGTACGACTCGTACCACGAGGGGGTGATCCGCGCCCGCTCGACCGCGGCGTCGACGGCGTCGCACATACCCTCGTGAAACGCCGCAACCGAGAAGCGGTCGGCGAACGCGGCGATCTCCGTTGGCGACCACTCGACCCCGTCGGCCTCGAAGCGCTCGACCGTCTCCGAGAGGGACGGCCCCGACCCGGAGCGGGTGTGACGGTAGCCGTTCTTTCCCGGGACGACCTGGAACTGGGTCATCCCCTCGTCGACGCCGAGCAACGGCGTTCCGGCAGCTAGCGCTTCGACCGGTGCGATGCCGAAGTCCTCGTCGCGCGCGTTGAAGACGAACGCCTTCGCGCCGGCCAGCAGTTCCCGCTTCTCGGCTTCGGGGACGAACCCGGCGAACTCGACGTTGTCGTCGGCCATCGCCTCCAGGCGCTCCCGCTCCGGACCGTCGCCGGCGACGATCAACCGCCGGTCCAGTTGGTTGAACGCCTCGACGATGCCGTCGATATCCTTGTGCCAGTCCAACCGCGACAGGGTGAGGTAGTAGTCGCCCGTCTCGGCGTCTTCGGGATCGTACGCGTCCGTCTCGACGGGCGGATACACGACGCGAACCTTGTCCTCCGGCACCCCCCAGTACCGCACGACCCGCCGCTTGACGACTTCGGAGTTCACCACGAACAGGTCGGGTTTGTGGGTGTTGTGGTCGTAGGCCACCCGCATCGCGTAGTAGAGCAGCAGTTTCAGCCCCGTGAATCGGCCGTCGGTGGCCTCGGTGATCTGGTCCGACTGGCGGCGGTTCGTGTGGTGGACGTACGCGACCCACGTCTGGTCGTCCGGCGGGACGTAAAACAGGGGTTCGTTGCCGCTCGTGACGAGCACGTCGTACTGCCGGAGCGGCGACGCGACTTGCCAGCCGAGCAGGTGCGCGAACTGCCGGAGCACGCCGCCGCGCTCGAGCGCTCGACTCAGTAGTGGCCCGTCGATGAGTTGTTCCCCGTCGATGTCGTCGGGTTCGATGGCGTCGTCGTGCCACCCGACGTAGAACGGCGCGTCGAAGGCGCGAACGAGTTCCCAGGCGAGTCGGTCGCCGCCGCCGTCGGCGTGTTCGCCCCAGTGGGCGACGGCGAGCCGTCCCTCTTCGCCCGCGTCGTCCCCGCCGGTTCGTTCAGTCATCAGTGAACTCCCCCGCCCCCAGCCACATATCGTTCACGACCCCGTGGCGAGGATGTCGAGTACCGGAGAGACCAACATCGACCGTCATTCGTATCGGTCGAGGACGCGCTCGTAGACGCGCCGGAATCGCGGCACGACGGCGTCGGGATGGTACTCCTGGCGCACCGTCCGTTCGTTCTCCGATCCGATCCGCTCGCGGTTCGCGGCGGCGTACTCGATGCTCTCGCGGAGCGCGTCCGGGTCGCCCGGGTCACACAGCAGTTTCGACTGTGGAACGGTCTCCGCCGGCCCGCCGACTGCCGTCGCGACGACCGGCAGGCCGGCCTGCATCGCCTCCAGAATCGTCCGTCCGAACGGTTCGGGCCACACGCCCGGGTGGACGAACACGTCCGCGTCCGCGTACGCCTGGGCCACCTCCTCGTACGGAACCTGCCCGGTGAACGTGATTCGCTCCGCGGCGCCGCCGTCCGAGGCTCGCTCGATCAAGTTCTGCTGCTCGGGCCCGCCACCGACGACCGTCAACGTATACTGCGAGGGGAGCCGTTCGATGGCGTCGACGAGGAAGCGGACCCCCTTCGAATCACGCAGGTAGCCGACGTACAACAGCCGGATTCGGTCCGCGTCGGCCGGCTCGCGGGCCGGCACGTCGAACGTCGGATCGATCATGTTCGGCACCACTTCGAAGTCGGCGTCCGCGAACCCGTGCTCGCGGTACACGCGTTCGACCGCCCCGCTCAGCGGGAGGAAGACGTCGACGTTCCGCATCTGCCGTTTCAGTCGCGGGCGCTCGACGCGGAGGACGGTGTGTTCGTACAGCCGCCGCTGCAACGACGGGGTCACCCCGATGTCCGCCCAATCGATCAGCGGATAGGCGTTCAGCGTCGCGACCGACGGAAGCCCCCGTTCGGCGGCGAGGCGCCCCACGGTCGGGTGGAGGTGCATGTTGTACGCGTGCAGGAGGTCGGCGTCGAGTTCGCGGGAGCGGAGCCGGCGGTAGGCGAGTTCGTTCGGGAGCGTGTAGGGGTACTGTGGGACAGCACCGAGTCGATGGACGGTGACGCCGCCGACCGTCTCCGTCGTGTCGCCGTCGAAGGCGTAGACGGTGACGTCGTCGATCCAGTTTCGGGCGGACAGTTGCTCGGCGAGCAACCGGGCGCTGATCTCACCGCCGCCGGCGTGGGTGGGCGGATAGCGGGGGGTGACGAGGGCGACGTTCATCTCACTTCGCCACCGACGGGTGGGTCGCCTCGACGAAGTAGTTCTCACGTCGCTCACCGAGATATTCGAGTTCGAACCCCTGGCTTCGAAGTAGTTCCTCGACCTCTTCGGCCGAGCCGCCGATTTCGGTCACTTTCTCGCTGTGTATCTCACAGAAGAGATGGTGACACGGCACGTCGGCGAGTGTCTCGCGGAACCCATCGAGCGCGAGATATTCCGCTCCCTCGATATCGATCTTGATGACATCCGGCGAAGGGAGCCCGTGTTCCGTCACCAAGTCGTCGGCACGGCGTGTCTCGACATCGACGGTCTCTCCGTCACCATCGGAAAGTTCGTGTCCCGTCTGTCCTCTGACGGACATGTGGGCCGTCCCGTTCTCGTTCGTGAGCGCCACGTCGAACAGCCGAGCGTCGATATCGTTTCGTTCGACGTTGGACTGCAGAATCCCGAAGGCGTCGGGGGTCGGTTCGAAGGCGACGACGGTCCCCGAGGATAGCTGCGTTCCGACGAGACAGGAGTAGATGCCGACGTTCGCCCCGATGTCGTAGAACACGTCGTCGTCGTCGACGACCGACAGAACGCGTTCGATGAGCCGTCGTTCAGAGCGGAGATCGTCCACGAAGTCGTGCTGATCGAGCCGGCGGTAGGCCATATTGAACTCGGCGCTCGCGTCACCGACCGAGTACGACTTGTACGTTGGCTTTATTCGCTGGTAGAGAAAATCGAACTTGCCAACGAGCCGTTTTGTTACGGCGGCTGCGAGGGCGCGCCAACCCTCCGATTGAAACAGCCGATACGCCCGGTGAAGAACGCTCATTGGTGAACAGGAAGCTGGTTTTGTTACAAGTACCTAACGCTACAGCGTTTTCGATCCGTCCAGCAGCCGGACGGGCGTCGAGGAGGTGTTCGCAGCGACTTCCGGATGTGGGCCGAGTTATTTGTAACCCAAAAACTGCAAGCGCTCTTCGACGGTGTTCGAATCTCCCCCCTCGAACTCGATCGGATCCTCGCTGGTTATCGTCCGGCGGTCGTCCGCCGGGACGTCGAGCCACGGCACCACGTACAGCGTCTCGTTGCGAATGTACTCGAGTGAGTGCCCGAACTTCGGCCTCGTCCCGGGGATCAGCGTTTCGCCGAGCATCTCACCGTGGTCGGCGGAGACAACGCTCTTTCCGGATAGCTCGTCGACGAGTTCCTTCGTGTGATCGAGAACGATATCCAACGTCTCTCGGTACGCTTGTCGTGTCATATCGATCGGTATCTCCCCTCGTTCCATGAGCGTCGAAAAGGAGGGCTGATCGGTTCGAGCCCCGTCGTGAGCGATGCGTCTGTTGAATCCGCGGATCTGAAACTGGTCCCGTAGTCGCTCCCCAGTCTCGCCCAAGTAGGGCCGATGCGGCTGCATGAAGTGGACGAGCAGCCGCTTGTTCGGATACTCCTCGTGGGCCGCCACCGCCGCCTCGACGACATCCCCCGGAAGCACGGTTTCGCGTTCGTCGTCCCACGCGTTCAGATAGAGCGGTTCCACCGCGTGAAACACGTCGCTTCGCAGTTTCTCCGTGTGGGGATTCCCGGTCACGTAGACGGTATCGTGGAACTGTTCGCCGACGAAGTTGCCCTGCATGAACTCCCAGCTTCGCCCCCCGTGGGAGACGACCCGTGAGAGTTCGCCGGGAATGTCGTTTTGCGTCTCGAAGTAGTCGTACCGGCAGGCGTCGAGGAGGACGAGGTTGTCCCAGTCCTCGTCCATCACGTCGACGGCGTCGCCACCGTGTTTCAAGTCGAACAGGAGTCGCTGTAACTCCCAACCGACGTATCCCGGTTGGCCCAACACCTTCCGCAGATTTTCCAGCGTGTATCGTTCCATCATCAGAGCAGGTGATTCGGGCGGTATATGAACCCTGGGTACCGGTGGCCGTTCACGTCGAAAACGCGACGCTCAGACGGGGGCGGACGGTTCGACGAGCGCCGGAACCGCAGGGTTATTGCCCCGACCGAACACTCTCCGACCATGCGCCACCATCTTCGCAAAGCGAGGGAAATCTACGCCGGCGGGGGACTCCGAACCGTCGTTGGGAGTGCGTTGCGCTACGCACCGGTCGAGTTCAACAACGCCGTCTTTCACCTTCGCCACGGGAACGGAACCCACGTGATGGCGGAGGATTGGGACAACCTCCTGATCCTCGATGGCTGTCGATACGACCTGTTCGAGGAGACAGTCGACATGGATGGGACGCTCGAATCCCGTATCTCGCTCGGGTCGAGCAGCGAGGAGTTCCTGGAGCGGAACTTCGGCGGGAAAACGTTTCACGATACGGTCTACGTCAACGCGAACCCCTACATTCCCCGGTTGAATCTCGACAGGGATACGTTCCACGCGGTGATCGACTGTCTCGACGACTGGGAGCCGAACCTCCAGACGATTCCCCCCGAACCGGTGGCCGACGCGCTCCGAGAAGCCAATGCCGACTTCCCCGATAAGCGACTGGTCGGTCACTTCATGCAGCCACACGCGCCCTTCATCGGGAAACTCGGCCAACGGATCGTCGGTGGCGGCTGGCGGTCCGACGAATCGGGCGAAGGCGAGCAAGGCATTTGGAACTACCTCCGGGACGGGACGGCGGACGTCGACCTCGGAACCGTGTGGGACGCCTACCGCGAGAATCTCGAGGTCGTCCTCGAATCGGTCGAGGCGTTGCTCGACGAACTCGACGGCAAGACGGTCATCACCGCGGACCACGGCAATCTCGTCGGCGAACGGTTAGGCCCCATCCCGACGCGACGGAAGTACGGCCACCCCTACGGCGTCCACGCGCCGGGACTTGTCAGGGTCCCGTGGTTCGTCGTCCCATTCGACGACCGCCGCGAGATCACGGCCGACCCACCGATCGACCGGGGATCGACGGCCGACCAGGAAACGGTCGAACAGCGCCTCGACGCGCTGGGGTACAAATGATCGTCGGCCGGCACTCACGCCGTCGACAGATCGCTAACCATCGCCTCCAACGCCTCGACGTCGACGACGATGTCCGTCGACCGTGGCTCGCAGACGAGTCGTTCGTACTCTAGGTCGAGCGTCTCCGCGAGGAGTTCGTACGGTTGTTTGACTTTCGAGCCGAACAGTTCGACGACGGTACAGTCCTCGGCGAAGACGATGTCGGCCAGTCCCGCACCGTGTGGTGCGACGACGAGGTCAGCCTCCGCGAACAGTCGAGCGTTCGTCGCCACCGACTGCTCCTCCAGGTTGTACGACTCGAAGCCGTACGCACGGAGCATCGACACGACCGCCGGTTCGTTTACCACACGGCGTTCGACGGCGTTCGAACGGGAGACGTACACGTTGGAGGCGCCGGTAGACGACGAGGGCCGTTCGGAGAGCGCGCCGAGTATCCGGGACCGGAGCCACCGGTAATCGTCGATCCGTGGCTCGGGAAAGGACGGCACGAGGAGTTGCTCCGCCCGATAGACGGGCGCCGCCGCGCGTGTGATCTTGTCCTGCGGCCAGTCGAGCAGATCCAGCGTCTCGTCCGCGTACGGCGGGACACCGTCGGGGACGAGCAAGGTGACGTCCGCGCCCGTTTCCCGTTCGTACGCCTCGGCGTACCGTACCTTCGGCACGGTTTCGACGAGCCAGTGGTAGTAGTTCGGATAGCGGGGTGAGAGGGGGAGGACGGTTCCGACCGGCGTCGCGTCCGATTCGAGGGCCGACCGATCGCCGCTGAGAATGTCGAACAGGACCGACCGGTCGCCGAAAAACGCCTGTCGCGAGAGACAGGCCATCGTGGCCTGTCGCGCGTGGTCCGGTGCCGCGGCCGTCTCCTCGACGATCTCCAGCGAGTCGGTGAGGGACAGCCCCGTGGTCGGCAGTACGTATCCCGGGCCGATGTCGGCCACGAACGGGGGGGAGAGCGTGCCCGCCCCGTCACCGAGAGAGTGGGTTCGACGGGCGCGGGTAACTAACTCGGCGCGGGAGACGGTCCGAAGGACGCCGGAATCCAGTAGGGGGTCGACGACGGATCGGCCCACTTTCTTCCGGAAGACCAAGTCGGCGGCCGAGACGAGCGTGGAGCGGAGTCCGTCGGCCGCCACCTTCCGTCTGAACTTCCGGTAGGAGATGTCGGTCGGTGGCCACATGCTCCGGACTGTCACTTTCGGACGTTTGCCCGGGCAGGCATAATAAGGGAGGCGATTTCGTCACTCGGGGATCGGTCCCACTCCGCTGAAGGCGGAACGGGGCGTACTTCGTGATCAGACCGCCGCTGTCCGCCTTCGAACGCGGCAGCGTCTACACACGATTTAAGAAGAGGGACCCGAATCCTGACACAATGAGCGGCCAGGGCCTGAGCGTCGAGAAGATCGTGAAGGGGATCCGAAATCCCAGCCGGGTCGTCGACGAGGTCATTCTCGACTACGTGTATCGGACGCCTGCAATCGTGCTGAACAGTTTTTCGACGATCGGTACCAACGTGTTCGATCGAGAGTGGGACGCGCTCATCGTCTTGGACACGGCACGGGTCGACGCCCTTCGGGAGGTCGCCGACGAGTACGACTTCATAACTGACGTGGATAGCATCTGGTCTACCGGCGGTGCGTCGGCGGAGTGGCTGGCTCGCACGTTCGACGAGGCACACGCCGAAGAGATTCGGGAGACGGCGTTTTTGTCGGCCCAGAGCCACATTCAGGAAGTGCTGGATACGAAGGTTCACGAAACGGACAGCAGCCGCCCGCTCCCGTTCAAGACGCTCCGGTTGATGCCCTCGGTCGACATCGACGAGTTGGACAAGGCCGAGTATCTGTTCAAATTCGAGACGGTCGGAGAGGAGGGCCCGTTCGGACACACGGAAGCGAATACGCCACCGAGATACGCGACCGATCGCGGCATCGCCGTCGGCCGCCAACGGGATCCCGATCGGCTCATGATTCAGTACCATCAGCCACACACGCCGTGGTTCTCACAGGCGTTAGCGGAGGACCGCGAGTTGAAATACCACGAATACGACTGGTGGAACTACTACTACGACACGGGGGATACGGATCGGATCTGGGAGGCGTATATGAGTGATCTACGGTACGTGCTCGACGAAATAGAGATTCTCCTCAACAATCTGGATGCAGAGCGTGTCGTGATAACTGCCGATCACGGTGAAGCGTTCGGCGAGTACGGAGTTCTCGGTCACAAACTCGGGAGTGTACACCCCAAGGTCCGGAAAGTTCCCTGGATCGAAACCTCCGCAGTGGACCACGAAACGCACGAACCGACCGTGGAGGAACCGGATCGATCGAAGATGTCTCGCGAAGAACTGGACCACAAACTCGAAGCACTCGGATACAAGGTGTGAGTCAGTGGTACGCGCCGTGCGTAACTTATCGGTCAGCCTCGACGACTATGCTCGACGAAACGCGGGCGGGCGTCCCAAGCGTCGCTTCGGTGCGGCTTGACACGGCGGCACATCAGCCCAGGTACCGCCCGTACGCCGTCCAGAACGTTATTAACCGACTCGACGGTACTGGCGAGCATGCGAAATCACTTTACGCTCGATAATCTGCGGCGGGCCCTTCGGAACCCACATCTAATTCGCCGCGAACTACTCCGTCTCGGTAGCCTCCCCTTCAACCACGGTTACGGGTACTACCTCGACCGGACGCTCGACGAGAGCATCGACATGATGGCCCAAGACTGGGACAACCTCTTGATCCTCGACGCCTGCCGGGCGGATTACTTCGAGGCCCAACACGAGTTCGACGAGACGCCGACTCGCGTCGTGTCCCCGGGCAAGATGAGCTGGGAGTTCATGCAGGAGACGTTCGTCGGTCGGGAGTTTCACGACACCATATACATCACGACGAACCCGTTCGCGACGCGGCTCCCCGAGGACACGTTCTTCAAGATCGAGTACCTCCTCGACGAGTGGGACGACGACATCGGGACGATCCACCCACAGGACGTCGTCGAGGCGACGGTAGCGGCCCACGAGGAGTATCCGAACAAGCGACTGCTCGTCCACTTCATGCAGCCACATCGGCCGTACCTCGGGCCAACGGCCGAGACGTTACGGGAGCGGGTCGACTTGGTCGGGTATCGGAACCAGGGCGACGGACTACAGATTTGGGGTGCCGTGAAGGAGAAGAAAGTGACGGTCGAGGAGGTCAGGACGGCGTACTCGGAGTCGCTGGACATCGCCCTCGACGAGGTGGAGACCCTCCTCGAACGCGTCGGCGGGAAGTCGGTCATCACCGCGGACCATGGAGAGATGCTCGGCGAGCGGGTGTTCCCGTTCACCTCGCGCGTCTGGGGGCACTCGGAGGGGTTCAGCACGCCCCCGCTCCGCGAGGTACCGTGGCTGGTGATAGACGGGGAGTCACGGCGCGAGGTCAGGGAGGCGTCCTCTACCGAGTCCGAAGAACGGCCCGACGAGGACGAGGTCGAGAAGCGACTCGCAGCCCTGGGCTACGCCGAGTAACGGCCACCCCGAGCGTGACTCGACGCCCGGCACGCGGACGGGATCATCGGGTGGATGGAAAACGATATATCGGTGGCTACCGCCGGTACGCTGGGACGACGTCCGAGCTATGACTGGCATGAATCGTCTCCGCCAACTCAAGGATCTGGGGGCGAGGGGAGCGCTCAAGTCGGCGTACTACTCGCTTCGGCACACGTCGAATGCCACGTCGCTGGTGTTCACCTCGAACACGATCACCGAAATCGCGCCACGGACGGAGTTCGACGTGAACCGTCGGCTCTCGGTCGGGATGGGCCGGAGTGGCGCGTCACATCCGAGGATCGGCCGTTCGAAGGTGTCGACGACGGCGGGCGCGTCCGTCTCACACACCGGCGAGGACCTGGCCAACATCGGCCCCGCCTCGATCCTCCACGTCGAGGGCGATTTTTCCATGGGCGATTCGTACGCCAACTCCCACCTGCGGCTCCTGTGTGGCGACGAGATCAGTATCGGCGACGGCGTCGCGATAGCGTGGAACGTCGAACTCCTCGACGACGACCGGCACGTGATGCGAATCGCCGGGGAGCCGGTCGAACGAAGCGAACCGATCAGGATCGAGGACGACGTGTGGATCGGCCACGACGTCTCGATTCAAAAGGGCGTCACGGTACGTCGGGGAAGTGTCGTCGCGAGCGGGAGCGTGGTGACGTCGGACGTGCCGCCGAACACGCTGGCCGCCGGCGTCCCCGCCGAAGTCGTGCGTGAGGACGTTACGTGGGGAAATGGGTGATCGACGACAGCGGCGGGACCTCACCGCGGCTCCTTCTCACTCGCGGTAGCCGAGGGATCGGAGCCGTTCCTCGACGAGTTCGTCCGACTGCCCGCGGTTCGTGACCGGGGGTTCGGTCGTGATCGCACGGCGCTCGTCGAACGGAACCACGAACCAGGGGACCCTGACAAGTTCCGTGGAGTACACCCCCCACGGGTGGCCGAACATGCGTTTTGTCGGGATCGGTCCCTGTCGCTCGTCGACCATGTTCCCGTGGTCCGACGAGAGCACCACCTTCCCGTCGATGTCGTCCAGTAGTTCGGCCACGTACTCGAACGCGACGTCGAGATTCTCGTTGTAGCCGTCCCAGAGTTCCTGCACCGAGATGGGATGGTCCCCGTTTCGGAACGGGACCCACGCGTTACGCTGGCCGACCCGCTCCCGCAGTTCGAGCCCTCGTTCCCCGATGAAGGGGAGATGTGGCTGCATGTAGTGGACGATGATCCGTTTGTTCGGATAGCGTTCGTGTGCCTCGATGGCGGCGTCCGTGACCGTCTCCGGGTGAGCGATTTCGAGGTCCTCGTCCCAGTCGTCGAGGAGGTCGATGACCGCGTGGAACGTCCCGTTTCGGTCGAGATCCAGCTTCGGGAAGTAGACGTTCGCGTTGACGTAGACCGTGTCATGAAACTCTCTGTCTGCGAAGTTGCGCTCCAGGAACTCCTCGCTGGTCGAGCCAAGCGAGATGCGGGACTCCAGTTCGCCGTCGAACGGGACCCGTTCGGCGAACATGTCGTAGCGACACGCGTCGAGGAGGATCAGCGTGTCCCAGTCTTCCGCCATCACCTTCGTCCCGGTGCCGTGACGGAGGCGAAAGACGAGGTTATTGATCTCGATGGGGAGATAGGAGAGAGCCGACCTCGCGAGTTCCTCCACGCCGCGGGTCCGGTAGACGTGTTTGGCCCGCTCGAGGTGGTGTTTCATACGTCGAGCAACCCCCTCCTCGGATAAGAACGTCGTGGATTCCGGCGTCGAACCGACGCAGTAAAGGCCACACCGACGGACCTTCGTCCCGAACGGTTCCGTACATCCAGAGATGAGACTCGGACAGACTTCTGTCGTACACTTCGGCTCGAGCATCGTGTCCTCGGTGTTGGGGTTCGCCGCCACGGTGTACATCGCCCGGATGCTCGGCGCCGAGCCGCTCGGAATATACCACCTCTCCGTGGGTCTCGTCTCGTGGCTCGCGATCCTGGGAAAAGTCGGCATCTCGGACGCCATCTCCAAACGGGTCTCGGAGGGAGTCGAACGGGAGGAGTACGCGGCGGCCGGCACCGCCGTCGTCGTCGCGATGTTCGTCGTCGTCGCCGGTGGAATCGTCCTGTTTCGCGGGCGGGTCGTCGACTACGTCGGCTACCCCGTGACCGGGTACATCGTCTTGATCCTGCTCGTCGTCCTCCTGAACAGTCTGATCAACGCCCTGCTGGTCGGACTGCATCAGGTCCACGTGAGCGGCGTCCTCTCTCCGCTCCGAACCGGCGGCCGGGCAGTGACACAGATCGCCCTCATCGCGGCGGGGATCAGTACGGCCGGTCTCTTCATCGGTCACGCCGTCGGGCTCCTCCTGGGCATCGTGATCGGCGCGTACTACGTGGTTCGGGAGCTTCCGAGCGTCTCCCTGCCGGAGCGACGCCACTTCGAGCGTCTCGGCGACTTCGCGAAGTTCTCGTGGCTCGGCGGGCTCCAGTCGCAGATGTTCAGCTACACGGACGTCGTCGTCCTCGGCTTTTTCGTCTCCTCGGGACTCATCGGCGTCTACGCAGTCGCGTGGAACGTCGCCCAGTTTCTCATCCTGTTCAGCGGGACGATTAGAACGACGCTGTTCCCCGAAATGAGCGCGATTTCGGCCGCCGAGGAGCCGCAAGCGGTCGCCCGCATCGTCGAGCAGTCGCTCTCGTTCGGGGGACTGCTCCTCATCCCCGGGCTGTTCGGTGGGGCGCTCCTCGGCGAGCGCATCCTCCGCATCTACGGCCCCGAGTTCCCCAAAGGCACGGCCGTGTTCACCGTACTGATCGTCGCGAACCTGTTCATGGGGTACCAGAACCAACTGCTGAACACCCTCAACGCCGTCGACCGCCCCGACCTCGCGTTCCGCGTCAACGGGGCGTTCGTCGGGATCAATCTCTCGCTCAACGTCGCGTTGGTTTACCTGTACGGCTGGCTCGGCGCCGCCGCCGCCACGGCCGGCTCCGCCGCCATCAGCCTGCTCGTCGCGTACTACTACGTGTCGAGACTCATCTCGTTCGACGTCCCGTGGCGGGAGATCGCCAGCCAGGGCGCGGCCGCCCTCGTCATGACCGCCGTCGTCTACGCCGGCCTGACCGTCGAGAACACGTACGACCTCCTGAATCACAACTTCGCGACCGTGCTCGTCCTCGTCGCGGCCGGTGCCACGGTGTACTTCGTGGGCCTACTCGGCCTCTCGACGGAGTTCCGAACGACCGTCAGACGCAACCTCCCGCCGCTCGGTCCATACCTCCCTGGGTAGAGCCGAAAGTATTTGCGACCTCGCCGACCAGTGAGGGGCATGAAAGCAGTCATCCTGGCCGCGGGCAAGGGCACTCGCCTGCGACCGCTCACGGAGGACAAACCCAAGGTCCTCGTCGAAGTCGACGACAAGCCCCTGATCGAGTACGCCTTCGACTCGCTCATCGACATCGGCGTCTCGGAGTTCGTCGTCGTCGTCGGCTACAAGAAAGAGCAGATCATGGAGCGCTACGACGACGCCTACGAGGGCGTGCCGATCACCTACGCCCACCAGCGCGAGCAGTTGGGCCTCGCCCACGCCCTCCTGACCGCGGAGCCGTACGTCGACGACGACTTCATGCTGATGCTCGGCGACAACGTCTTCCAGGCGAACCTCGGCGACGTGATCAACCGGCAGGCCGAAGAGCGGGCGGACGCCGCCTTCCTCGTCGAGGAGGTTCCCTGGGAAGAAGCCTCCAGATACGGCGTCTGTGACACCAACGAGTACGGTGAGATCACGCGCGTCGTCGAGAAGCCGGACGATCCGCCCTCCAATCTGGTGATGACCGGCTTCTACACGTTCACCCCCGCCATCTTCCACGCCTGTCACCTCGTCCAGCCCTCCGACCGCGGCGAGTACGAACTCCCCGACGCCATCGACCTGTTGATACAGAGCGGGCGCACCATCGACGCCATCCGGATGGACGGCTGGCGTATCGACGTGGGCTACCCCGAGGACCGCGAGGAGGCGGAGCGCCGACTGCAGGGGGACGGGGAGTCCGTGGACGCTGACGAGGAGGTCAGTACCACCTCCGAGTGAGTCGCCGAGCGGGAAAACGACCCTGCGAAGGAGCGACGGGCGGTCCGAACGAATCCGGAAGCGCCGGGCCACGCCGCGGAGTCACGGGAGGCGGAGATGGGAACACCTTTTGAACTCCCCCGGCGAGAAAGGCACAGGATGCCCACGTCCGACGCCGTCTGCGTGCTCGTTCCCACCCTCGACGAGGGGGAGACCATCGGCGACGTGGTCCGTGACTTCCGCGACGCGGGTTACGGGAACGTCCTCGTCATCGACGGCGGGTCGACCGACGACACCCAAGCGGTCGCCAGCGAGGCCGGCGCCCGCGTCGTCGAGCAGTCGGGCACGGGCAAGGGGCAGGCCGTCCGGGAGGCCATCCGAGAACACGTCGACAGCGAGTACGTCCTCATGCTCGACGGCGACGGGACGTACGAGGCCGACGACGCCGAGGCGATGCTCGAACCCCTGTGGTCGGGCGAGGCCGACCACGTCATCGGGAACCGCTTCGCCGACATGCGTCCGGGCGCGATGACGGCACTGAACCGCATCGGCAACCGCCTCATCAACGGCGCCTTCGGCGTCATCCACGGCGAGTCATTCGGCGACATCCTCTCGGGCTACCGGGCGTTCACCCGCGACTCCTTCGAGGAGATGCACCTCACCGCCGACGGATTCGGCATCGAGACGGAGATGGCCGTCGAGTGTGCGAAACGGGGGATCGCGACGACGGTGGTGCCGATCACGTACTACCCGCGACCCGCGGGGTCGAACACCAACCTCCACCCGATCCGTGACGGCGGGATCATCTTCCTCGAACTCTACCGCCGGGCGAAGACCAACAACCCCCTGTTCTACTTCGGGAGCCTCGGCACGGTGTCGACGGCCACTGGCTTCCTAGTCGCCCTCTACGTCGGCGTCGAGTGGGTGACCCGAGGGATCTCCCACGAGGTGCTCGCCGTCGTCGCCGCCTTCGCCATCCTCGTCGGCGTCCAGCTCCTGATGTTCGGCATGCTCGCCGACCTGATCCTCTCCCTGCACCGCGAGCAGTTGCGGGAACGGGAGTGATACGGGTTATTGTGAGTCAGTACCGGTGGTTCGCAGAGACGGTTCGGCGAACCACCGGTAAACAGTTACAACAATCCGTACGAGACCGGTAAGGGGTGCCTACCGTCGCTTAACCCGGATTAAATCGTGTGATTCGGCTTTCACATCTTCACGATTGATTACGCTGACAGGAGTAGCGAGGACCCCGTTGACGCATGGATTCGAACACGCTCTTGACCGTCGGATTCGTGGCGCTCGTGGCCGCCACGCTGTTCGTGACGGCACACGCCGGCGCGGTCGCGGTCGGCCTGCTCCCGCCCGCTCGGGGGACCGACGACGCGAAGCGGGAAGCGCGGGAGCCCGGCGAATCGAAGGCCGTCGAAGCCGGCGAGTCGGGACCCGTTGAGGCCGACGGGCGCGTGTCGGCCGACGGCGACGATACCGGCCGGTCGCGGATCACGGCAGCGGACCACGAGCGGATTCGGAGCCACCTGGAGAAAGATCGGTTCCACCGGCGGCCCGACGACCTTCTGCCGTCCGACGACGACGGATCGTGACGGGGCGCAACCGAAGGTACATGCGTTCGCCGGGTCTCGGCTCTCGTATGCGCGAACTCGACGAGACCGACCTCGAAATCCTGCGGGCGTTGATGGACGACGCCCGTCGGCCGTGGGCGGCGGTAGCCGAGCGGGTCGACCTCTCGCCGCCCGCGGTGTCGGACCGGGTCGACCGCCTCCAGGAACTGGGCGTCATCCGACGGTTCACGCTCGATCTCGACCGCTCGAAACTGCGGGAGGGCGTCCCCGTACTGGTGACCGTCGAACCGGCGCGCGAAGCCGGCGACGACCTCCGGGACGCGTTCCGTGCCGCCGAGGCGGTCGAACACCTCTTTACCACCGCCGAAGGGGACGTGGTCTGTTACGCCCGCGTCCCCGACGGCGACGTGCCGCGGTGGCTATCGCGTACCGTCGACGGCGACGCCGTCGCCGACTACGAGGTGACGCTCCTCACCGAGGGCGAGTGGACGCCGAGCGTCGGCGGCACCGGCTTCGCGCTCGCCTGTGCCGAGTGTGGGAACACGGTGACGAGCGAGGGGACGACGGCACGGATCGGCGCCGAAGTCCACCAGTTCTGCTGTCCGTCCTGCGAGGCGCAGTTCGAGTCGCGGTACGAGCGCCTGGACGCGGCGGCGAACGAGGACGGCACGGAGTGACGGCGTTCGTCGTGACCGCGGGGCACCCGGATTGATTACCCTCCCGGTCCTCGCCCCGACCGATGTCGGACACAGACGTCGGCGTGCCGTGGCGGTCGCCGCGGCTGTACCTCCTCCTGGCGACGGCGGCGGTGGCGCCGCTCGACGTGACGCTCGTCGGCCCGGCGCTCCCCGCCATCGCCGACGCGTTCGGGGTGTCGAGCGCGCGGAGCGGGTTGGTCATCACCGCCTTCGCCGCCCCGGGGGCCGTCCTCGCCCCGATCGTGGGGATGTACGCCGACCGATTCGGCCGGCGGCGGGTCGTCGTCCCGTGCCTGCTGGTCTACGGGGGCGCCGGGCTGGCGGTGACGCTGGCGACCGACCTGTGGCAGGTGCTCGCCCTCCGGGCCATCCAGGGGAGCGTCGGCGGAAGCATCCTCGCCTCGCTGACGCTCGCGCTCGTCGGCGACTACTACGACGGCCCGCAACGCAACGCGGTGATGGGCGTCGTCAGCGCGGGCATCTCCTTCAGCGCCGCGGCCGGCCCGGTACTCGGCGGGGTCCTCGCCGCCTACTCGTGGGACGCCCCCTTCTACCTCTACGGGACGAGCGTCGTCGTCGCCGCCGCGGTGTACTGGCTGCTCGACCCGCCGCCGGTCGAGGGGACGACCGATCGCGAGGGATCGTGGTCGTATCTCCGTGACGCGGCGGCGTCGCTCCCGGCCCGGGACGCCCTCCTCGTCTACGGGGCGACGTTCGGCGGTTTCGTTCTCTTTTTCGGCGGCGTCCTGACCGCCGTCCCGTTCCTCCTGGAGGGGACGTACGGACTGGCGTCGGGGCGGGTCGGCGCGCTCGTGACGGGCGCGACGATGCCCGCGGCGGTGGTCGCCGTCCTCAACGGTCGGTTCGCCCGCCACCTGTCGAATCTCGGTCTCGTCACGGCCGGCTTCGTCGGCTACGCCGCCGGCCTCGTCGGCGTGTGGGCCGCCACCTCGGCGACGGGCGTCCTCCTCACCCTCGGCGTCTTCGGGGTCGGGCACGGCCTCGTGCTCCCCTCCGTCGCGTCGGCGCTGTCGACGCTCGCCGGCCCCGAGTTCCGCGGCGGCGTGATGAGCCTGCGGACGAGCGTCGTGCTGGGCGCACAGGCAGTCGGCCCGCCGCTGTTTACCCTACCCGCGACCCGCCTCGGCCTGGGGTACGAACTCCCGCTAGCGCTTGGCGGCGTCGGCGCCGCGCTGGTCGCCGTCGGCCTCTACGCCGCCGTCGGGGGGCGGTCGGGAATCCGCGTCGCGGCAGCGGGCGAGCCGTAAAGGGCAACGTTTAGGCCGCTTCCACGGGCTCTCTCACCCATGTCAGAGACAGTACTTCTCGTCGGCGGGGGCGGCCGGGAACACGCCATCGCCCGCGCCGTCGCGCCGGACTGTGAACTCTACGCCTGTGCGAGCAACCGCAACCCCGGCATCGCCGACCTGGCCGCGGAGATGCGGGCCATCGACGAGACGGACGTGGAGGGGGTCGTCGCCTTCGCCGAGGAGGTGGACGCGAGCCTCGCCGTCGTCGGGCCGGAGTCGGCGCTCGCGGCGGGCGTCGCCGACGCCCTCGACGCCGCCGGCGTCTACACCTTCGGCCCCGACGCCGAGGCCGCCCGCATCGAGACGGACAAGGCCTACCAGCGGCGGTTCATGCGGGAGCACGGGATTCCGGGCTGTCCCGACTTCGAGACGTTCACCGACATGGACGCCGCCTGCGACTACATCGACGCCTCCGACGGCGACCTGGCCGTCAAGCCCGCCGGCTTGACGGGCGGCAAGGGCGTCCGCGTCACCGGCGATCAGGTGACGAAAGCGGAGGCCAAGGCGTACCTCCGCGAGTCCGACTACGACCGCGTCGTCCTCGAGGAGCGACTGGTGGGCGAGGAGTTCACGGTACAGGCGTTCGTCGCCGGCGAGGAGGGACGCTCCTCGGGGCGGATGCGGACGACGCCCGCGGTGCAGGATCACAAACGCGCCTACGAGGGCGACGAGGGGCCGAACACGGGCGGCATGGGGAGTTACAGCGATGCCGGGCCGACCCTGCCGTTCATGGACGAGGCGGACTACGACGCGGCGGTCGAAATCCTGGAGGCGACCGTCGACGCCCTCCCCGACTACAAGGGCGTCCTCTACGGCCAGTTCATGCTCACCGCCGACGGCGTGCGGGTGGTGGAGTTCAACGCCCGCTTCGGCGACCCGGAGGCGATGAACACGCTGCCGGTCCTCGAGACACCCTTCCGCGACGTGTTGACGGCGGCGCGTGACGGCGACCCCCTGCCCGAACTCGACTTCGAC
This sequence comes from Haloplanus rubicundus, assembly GCF_003342675.1. Lineage (NCBI taxonomy): Archaea > Methanobacteriati > Methanobacteriota > Halobacteria > Halobacteriales > Haloferacaceae > Haloplanus > Haloplanus rubicundus. The sequence continues at coordinate 2,802,693 of NZ_CP031148.1, forward strand.
GCGCGGGCGACGGTGTGTAAGTACGCGGTGCCGGCGGGCTACCCGACCGACCCCGAAGCCGGCGCGCGGATCGAGGTGGACGAGGGGAGCGTCGCCGAGGCGGCAGCGGCGGGCGACGGCGACGCCCTCCTCTTCTACGCGAGCGTCGATGCCCGCGAGGACGGTCTCTACACGACCACCTCGCGGGCCTTCGCCGTCGTCGGTATCGCGGGGACCATCGCGAACGCGGAGGCCATCGCCGAGGACGCGCTGTCGGCGGCGGGCGACGGGCTTCGGATCCGCCACGACATCGGCAAAGCGGACCTGGTGGAGCGTCGGATCGAGCACGTGACCCGGCTGCGCGAGTGACGCGAGCGGCATACGCGTCGAGAAGCGCATGACGGGCGCGTGACGCGCCACAAACCTTTATTTCGCCACGTCTCGACGATTGGTCAATGGCGACGTTACGGGATTCTCTCGGTGACTTCGTGGACGGCGTCGACGGACTGTTTCTGTTCTCCCCGTCGGCGGCGTACTACGAGCGATTCGCGGACGCGGACGTGCCCCGGGTGGTGATCGCGAACGAGAACGGCGTCGGTGCGGACTCCTTCGTCGAACTCCCGCTCGAGTTCGACAACGTCCGTGACCGCATCAGGTTCGGCGTCGAAGGGGCGATGGAACACGGCTTCGTCGCGGCGGGCGACACCGTCGCCTGCGCCGTCTCGGTGTTCGAGGAGGGCGGGGACGCCGACTCGCTGGTTCGGGTTCGCGTCGACGAGTCGATGCGCTCCGGCATCTACGACCTCTTCACCGACTCGCGGGCCGAACCGGGCGTCATCCGCGACGTGTTCGAAGTCGCCATCGACCTCGGCAAGAAAGGGCAGAAGGGCAAGCCCGTGGGTGCGCTGTTCGTCGTCGGCGACGCGGGTAAGGTGATGAACAAGTCCCGGCCGCTCAGCTACAATCCCTTCGAGAAATCCCACGTCCACGTCGGCGACCCCATCGTGAACGTGATGCTCAAGGAGTTCTCGCGGCTGGACGGCGCCTTCGTCGTCTCGGATTCGGGCAAAATCGTCTCCGCGTACCGCTACCTCGAACCCTCCGCGGAGGGCGTCGACATCCCGAAGGGACTGGGGGCGCGGCACATGGCCGGTGGGGCGATCACGCGTGACACCAACGCCATCGCCATCGTGCTCTCCGAATCGGACGGGATGGTACGGGCGTTCAAGGGCGGGGACCTGATTCTGGAGATCGATCCGGAGGAGTACTGAGATGCAGAGCGGGACGATTCGGGAAGCCGTCACGGCGGTACCGATCCGGTTCTGGCTCGCGTTCGGGACGCTCGTCGTCGGGGTCGTGCTGGGCTGGCTGACCCGGGTGCTCGCCCGACGGGTGCTCCGCCGAATCGGCGTCCCCGACGCCATCGAGGGAACGGCCTTCGAGCGGACGGCCCGCGAGTTCGGCACCTCGACCGTCGACATCCTCGCCGCCATCGCGGGGTATTTCGTCTTCGGCATCGCCGTCTTCGCCGCCGTCGCCGTCGCCGAAATCGAGTACGTCGCCCAGTTCTGGAACGCCGTCGCCGGCTTCCTCCCCCAACTCTTCTTCGCCGTCATCGTCCTCATCGTCGGCGTCCTCCTCGGCGACAAAGTGGAACTGGTCGTCTCCGAGCGGTTCCGTGGCGTGAAGCTCCCGCAGGTCGGCGTCCTCCCCCTGATGGCGAAATACAGCGTCTTCTATCTCGCCGCTCTCATCGCCCTCGGACAAGTGGGCGTCGCCACCGGCGCGCTCATCGTCCTCCTCGCCGCCTACGTCTTCGCCATCGTCTTCCTCGGCGGCCTCGCCTTCCGCCACCTGCTCTCGGCCGGCGCCGTCGGCACCTACCTCCTGCTCAACCAGCCCTACACCATCGGCGACGAGATTCGCGTCGGCGACGTCCACGGCATCGTTCAAGAGATGGACCTGTTCGTCACCCACGTCGAGACCGACGGGGAGGAGTACGTCGTCCCGAACAGCAAGGTGTTCACCGAGGGATTCGTCCGAATCCGGTCGTGATCGCTCGTTCGGAACGGTTTTGCGCGTCCACTATCAATATTTACCGTGACGGAGCCGATCCACGTCCTCCACGTCGACGACGATGCGGACTTCGCGGCGCTGACCGCGACGTTCCTCGAACGGGAAGACGACCGCTTCGTCGTCGACACGGCCACGAGCGTCGACGCCGGGCTGGATCGACTGGCTGCCGGCGGCGTCGACTGTGTCGTCTCCGACTACGACATGGATCGGACCAACGGGATCGACTTTCTCACCCGCGTCCGCGACGGGTACGGCGACCTGCCCTTCGTCCTCTTTACCGGGAAAGGGAGCGAGGAGGTGGCGAGCGAGGCCATCTCCGCCGGCGTGACCGACTACCTCCAGAAGGGGCGAGGGACCGAGCGCTACGAGATACTCGCCCACCGTATCTCGAACGCCGTCGAGGCCCACCGCTCGCACGCCGAATCCGAAACCCAGCGCCAGCGTCTCGAAGGGATTCTCAAGACCGTCCCCGGCTGTATCGTCCAGGTGGACACCGACGGCCGGTTCGTCTTCGCCAACGAGCGAGCCAAGGAGGTGCTCGGCCTCGAACGGTCGGCGGTCACGGACCGGGCGTACAACGACCCCGAGTGGCGGATCAGGGACTTAGACGGTGAGCCGATCCCGGACGCCGAGCTTCCCTTTTCGAAGGTCTGCAGGCGCGAGGCACCAATCTACGGCGACCGACACACGATCCAGTGGCCGGACGGGACCGAGAAGCTGCTCCGAATCAACGGCGCGCCGCTGTTCGACGGCGACGGGGCCTTCGAGGGCGTCGTGTTCTCGCTGACCGACATCACGGCGGAGCGGGAGCGTCGACGGACGCTCGAGGAGACGGAACGACGGCTCGACCTGGCGATGGAGGCGACCGACACCGGCGTCTGGGAGTGGTACCCCGAGACCGACACGCTCGTTTGGGACGAGACGCTCGAGCGCGTGATGGGACTCGATTCCGGCGAGTTCGAGGGGACCTACGAGGCCTTCGCGGATCGAGTCCATCCAGCGGACCTGCCGACCGTCGAACGAGCGGCCGAGCACGCCCTCGAAACCGGCGACGCGTACCGGAGCGAGTTCCGGATGTTCCACGCGGACGGGAGCGTCGTGTGGGTCGAAGCGCGCGGCCAGGTGGTCGACGGGAGGCTGCTCGGCATCCACCACGACATCACCGAGCGCAAGCGCCGGGAGCGGGAAGTCGAACGGACGAAGGGTCGCCTCGACAGTATCCTGGAGAACACGACGACGCCCATGTTCATGAAAGACGAAGACGGGGCGTACCTGTTCGTCAACCGTCGCTACGAGGAGCTGTTCGGGCTGACCGAAGCGCAGGTGGTCGGCCACACGGACGAGGAACTCCACCCGTCCTCGATGGCGGCCGAGGTGCGGGCGAACGACCGACAGGTCGTCGAGACGGGGGAGCCGTTGACCACCGAGGAACGCATCGTCGTCGACGGCGAAGAACGAATCTTTCTGACCTCGAAGGTGCCGGTTCACGACGGGAGCGACGACGGCGAACCGAACGCCGTCTTCGGCGTCGCGAAGGACATCACGGAGCGCGAGGCGTACCGCTCGAAACTCGAACGGCAGAACGAACTCCTCGAACAGTTCGCGGGCGTCGTCAGCCACGACCTCCGAAGCCCGTTGACCGTCGCGCAGGGGCGACTCGACCTGGCGTCGACCGAGTGTGACAGCCCGCATCTCGACGACGCGAGCGACGCGCTGGCTCGGTGTCAGGAGTTGATCGACGACCTGTTGACGCTCGCACGGACCGGGGAGCGAACGACGACGGTCGAACCGGTGTCGCTCGCGGACGCGGTCGAGGACTGCTGGCAGACCGTCGAAACGAGTGACGCCACGCTCGATATCGCGACGACGCGGACGGTCCGGGCGGATCACAGCCGCCTCGAACAGTTGCTACAGAATCTCGTCCAGAACGCCGTCGAGCACGGCTCGACGAGCCCTCGGTCGCACGCTCCCGAGGACGCCGTCAAGCACGGTTCCACGGGCAATCAGACGCAGTCTGATGATGCCGTCGAGCACGGCGGGTCGGGCCTGACTATCACGGTCGGTGATCTGGACCGCGGCTTCTACGTCGCCGACGACGGGACGGGGTTCCCGGCGGACGCCTACGAACGGGTGTTCGAAGCCGGCTACTCGACGGACGACGACGCCACCGGGTTCGGACTCGGTATCGTCGCACAGGTGGCCGCGGACCACGACTGGACCGTCGATGTCACCCGGAGCGAGGCCGGCGGCGCGCGGTTCGAGATTCGCGGCGTCGAGACGGCGTGACCGGGCGCTACGCCTCGCCCACGCCGCCCTCGACCGGTCGCGCGGGGACGCCCGCCACCGTCGTTCCCGGCGGCACGTCCTCGGTCACCAGCGAGTTGGCCGCCACCTTCGCGTCGGCGCCGATGTCGACGCCGGGGAGGACGACGGCCCCCGCGCCGATCATCGCCCGTTCGCCGACGACCACCTCGCCGGTCCGGTACTCCGTCTGCAGGAATTCGTGACAGAGGAGGGTCGCGTCGTAGCCGACGATGGCGTCGGACCGGATCGTCAGGAGTTCGGGCCAGAACACGTCGGGCGTCGCCTCCAGGCCGAACGCGACGCCGGGGTCGACGGTCGCGCCGAGACGGCGAAGGAGCCAGTTTTTCGCCCGCAGGCTGGGGGAGACGCGGATCAGCCAGACCGCGAGGTAGTTGACGACTACCCGCAGCGGGTGTTTGGCGTCCGGCCAGTGCCACAGCGAGTTGTGCGGCCCCGCCGTCGGGTGGCGGTCGAGGCGGTCGTGTCGGCGGTCGGCGTCCGAGTCCGAGTCCGAATCGCTCACGGGTCGAGTTGGCTCCGCCGCGTCTTGAAACCGTCCGCTCACGCGCGAAGCCCAGCGACGAGGTAGGCGGCCGGGAACGCCGCGACACCCGCTCCGATGGCGACGACGGCCCGCGCGTAGACGTTCGGCGGGCTGAGGGCGACGGCGACGGCGGCTGGGACGGCGGCGAGAAGCAGCGCCCAAGTGAGCCGTTCCGTGGACACGGTCACTCCAGTCGCTTCGAGACGTACGGGCCGTCCTGGTGGTAGCCGAGTTTCTCGCGGTAGTATCGGCGCACCCCGATGCCGCTGATGACGCTCAGCTTGTCGTAGCCGGCGTCGGCCGCGAGTTCCTCGGCGCGGGTGAGGAGGCGCCGGCCGTAGCCGCGGTGTTGCCAGTCGGCCGCGTCGTCGTCGCGGAGGCCCACCTCGCTCCCGTAGACGTGGAGTTCGCGCACCAGCGCCGCGTTCGCCAGTTCGCGCCGCACCGGGTCGTTCGGGAACCGGAGGCGACAGAAGCCGACCAGAAGGTCGGAGACGGGGTCCTCGAAGCTGAGGAAGTGTTCCGTCCCGCCGCCGGCCTCGTAGGTCAACACGTCGAGTTCGACCCGCTCGGGGTCCGGGTCGGCGTCGTTGTGGCCCACCTCGCGGGCGCGGATGTCCCGCGGGGTGATGCCCCGCTCTTCGGCGCGCTGGCTGGCCAACTGGCGGAGGTTGGACTTCCAGACGCCAGCGTCGATGTGGTCGGCGGGGATGTCCCGCTGGACGCGCTGGAGTCGGGTGTACTTCGGGATCATCCCCATCACCTCCGCCACGAGGTCCGCGGCTTCCTCGTTGTCGAGGGGGTCGAAGTCGTCGCGGCGCCACATGTCGTAGGTGCGGGTGCCGCGGACGACGAGCGTCGGGTAGATCTTGAGGTAGTCTGGACGCCACCGGGGGTCCTCGAACAGCTGGCGGAAATCCTCCAGACACATCTCGCGGGTCATCCCCGGCTGCCCGGGCATCATGTGGAAGCCCACCTTGAACGCGGCGTCGCGGAGGCGACGGTTGGCGTCGACGGAGGCCTGCACGCCGTGGCCGCGGTGCATCTCGCGGTTGATCCGCTCGTAGGTGGTCTGGACCCCCACCTCCACTTTCGTCCCGCCGAGCCGGAGCATCCGGTCGATCTGTTCGGGATCACACCAGTCGGGCTTGGTCTCGAAGGTGGTGCCGATGTTCCGGACGTCGGCCGTCTCGTTCTCGGCGATCACGTCCTCCAAGTAGCGGAAGTCGGGGTCGTCCTCGGCGAAGCTCCGCCCCTCCGCGGGGTTCGGCGTCGCGTCCGTGTCGTAGTCGTTCAGGGCTTCGAGCGCCCGCTTGACGAACCACTCCTGGTAGTCGTGGCTGCGGGCCGTCATGGTGCCACCCATCAGGATGAGCTCCACCTTGTCGACGGGGTGGCCGATGTGGCGCAGCTGTTCGAGACGGAGGGTCACCTGCCCGTACGGGTCGTAGTCGTTCTGCTCGCCCCGCGCCGCGGCGGGTTCGTGGCCCGTGTAGCTCTGGGCGCTCCCGAACTCCGAGGCGGGGCCGCCGGGGCAGTAGAGACACTTCCCGTGCGGGCACATGTGCGGCGAGGTCATGATGGCGACGGGCGAGACGCCCGAGGCGGTGCGGACTGGCTTGCGCTGCACGACCGCCTGCACCTCGTCCCGGCGTTCGTCGGGGGCGTGCTGGAGGATGTCGGCGTTTTTCGGCACTTTCGCGGCCGAATGCTCCGAGCAGGCGTCGAGTTTCGCGGATTCGAGGTCGTCGCGCTCCAGGTCGCCGTCGAGGATGCGCTCGACGAGGTCCGTACAGACGCGCTCGAACGCCTCGCTCTCGGTCTCGGCGTCCGTGCTCACGATCCGCCCCTCCGGCTGGTCATCGTCGTCGTGTCGTCGGGTCGCGGGGTTAAGGGTATCGCTCCAAGGGGTACGAGCCGAGGCGAGGGGCGGCGGAACCGACTCAGGCCAGTCGCTCGACGGCGGCCGCGACGATGGCGTCGACGGCGGCGTCGCGGCGACCGGAGAGGAACTCGATGCGGCCGTCGCGGACGCTCGCGGCGGTGATACCGGCGTCGTCGACGCGTTCGGCGGCGTCGCCAGCCACGCCACGCACGTCGAGGTCGCCCGCCGAGCGGAGGTAACACTCGTCGGTGCCGACGCCGACGATCAGGTCCGCGTCGCGGCGGCGACCGAGTTCGTCGAGTAGGAGGCTCGTCGGCGGGAAGTCGAAGCGGTGGGTGTAGGCGTCCGTGTCGAGCACCTCGACCGTCAGGTCGCCTTCATCGCGGGTCTCGACGTTGGCCGTCGCGGTGTCGACCTCGGCGTCGAGTTTCCGGCGGAACTGCTCGCTGATGTGGCCGGCGAGGCCGCCCGCGTCGTCGAACAGGAGGTCCGTGATGAGTTCGCGCTTGTCCTCGTAGGACTGGTAGTACGCCTCCAGCGCGATGGCCTCCCGGAGTTCGCGCGTGCGGTCGGCGTCGTAGCCCGCCTCGGAAGCGAGGGAGACGTACGCCTCGGGGGCGTCGCCCCAGTAGGAGACGGCGGGGAGGTGCGAGAGGTCGTCGGCCACGTCGGGGTCGACCGTCGCGGCGAGGGTGGCGGCGAGCGTCCCCGTCGAGAGATCGGCGGCGTCGGCGCCGGCGAGGCCGGGGTTGACGATGGCCTCGCAGTCGTCGGCCACCGCGGCGTCGGCCACGTCGGCGTCGACGACGACGCGCCGGGCGCCGTAGATGCCGAGCAGCCCCAGACCGTCGCTGGATTCGACCGTGCTCCCCGTCCCCACGAGGAGGACGAGCGGCAGTTTCTCGTCGTGTCGGTCGCGGTCCTGGAGCATCCGCGTCACGTCGTTGGTCGCGTCGTCCATGTCGTAGACCGACTCCTCGAGCGGTCGACGCGTGAAATAGTGGTACTCGGCGTCGGCGGCGGCGTGTTCCTCGCGGATCAGCGGGAGGACGGCCCGCTCGATGGCCGCGCCCGCGACGTAGCCGTCGGTGGTCGCGGCGTGGCGGACGACGACCGGTCGGGATTCGAGGACGGCCCGCCGGATCGTCTCCGCGGCGTCGACGAGGTCCTCGGCCACCGCGTCGACGGCGTCTCCGTCGACGAGCGTCGTCGCGGATTCGGGTCGGGCCTCGGCGGTCAAGGCGTCGGCCAGTCGGCGCTCGACGTCGGCCGCCTCGTCGTCGGCGAGGATTTCGAGCGCCTCGGTCTCGACCTGCAGTTCGTCGTAGCGGCGTTCCACCTCGCCGTCGAGGCGGACGAGGCTCCCGACCTCGACGTCGGGGTAGGCGCGGACGCCCGCCTCGACGAAGGCCGCGCAGTCGACGGCGCCGGAGGCGTCGCGGAGTTCGAACACCGTCGGGCCGCTGGTCTGCCGGACGCCGACGATTTCGCCCTCCAGCCGGACCGTCTCGCCGACGCGGTCGTCGAGGGAGTCGACGTCGACGCGGTCGAGGTCGGCGGTCGGTTCGTCGGCGGACGCTGCCGTCGAGCCGTCGGCGGCGTCGGTATCCGTCGTGTCGGTCCCGTCGGCGGCGTCGGTATCCGTCGTGTCGGTCCCGTCGGCGTCGACGTCGGACTCGTCGTCGGCGTCGGCGTCGGCGTCACCGTTCAGCGCCTCGTCGTGATCCGGCGTCGGCGTCTGTCGAACGGGGCCGGGTCCGTCGTCGTCGTCGTCGGACTCGATGGTCTCGCCGTCGGCGTCGCCGTCGGGGTCGTGCACCTGCGCCCCGCGGAACTCGTCGCCGGACTGGCGGATCGACCAGGAGAGGTCGACGTTGCCGTTGTCGCGAACGTTCTTGACCTGGACGAACACGGTGTCGCCGGGCTCCCAATCGAGGCTCTCGAGGCGACGGTCGAGTTCGCTTCGGTGCAGCAGTCCCGTCACGCCGGGCGCGAGGTCGACGAACACGCCGAAGTCGGCGAAGCCGTCGACCGTCCCCTTGTAGTATCGACCCGAGACCAGTTGGTCCGGGCTGGAACCGCGGAAATCAAACCAAACGTCTTCTTCGTGGGTGATCCAATCCATTGAGCGAATCGAACAGTCCCACCCTAAAACGATTGTCGAAACTACTCGACGGCCTAGATGATGTACCAGGCCCGGAGCAGGGTGAAGAGCGCGTCGAACCCGCCGAAGCCGTAGCCGAAGAGGAGCGCGGCCGGGAGGGCCGCCGCGAGGACCGCCCGGCCGGGCGTCGTCCGGTGGACGGTGACGAGGCCGACGACGAGGAGCGCGGCGCCGTAGAGACAGCAGGCGACGCGGAGTTCGGGACTCGGCACGGCGGCGAGGGGACACGGCGCCGTCGCGTAGGCGAGCACCTGCACCGTCTCGCTGACGCCCGCCCGGTCGCGGACGAAGACCATCAGGGCGAGCGTCTGGAGCGCCGCGAGGAGGTGGAGGACCGCGGGCGCGACGAGGACGGCGACGAGGAGGACGACCACTGCGGCCCGGAGCGCCCCGGTCGCGGGGAATCGGAGGGGGTCGAGGACGGCGAGGAGGACGGCGTACGCGACGGCCACGGCCACGGCGAAGACGAGGCCCGGCGCCTGATCGCCGGGCGCGACGCCGTTCTCGAAGAACCGGCGGGGGCGAACGAGCACTTCGACCCACGCACGGGCGAGGCCGCGAGGGCCGCGGTCACGCCCGCCACGGGGGTTCTCGACCCACGTCGTCACGGGCGTGTCTGGGGCGGCGGTCGGCAAGGGGTTTCCGATTCCGCTAGAGTAACCGTTGTAAGTCGCTGCACACCGGAACGCACGCTGTCAGGCGATCCGGTGTGCGTACAACTCTACCCGCCCACGTTCTGGTCGCTCTCGAACGTCCGGGGGTCGGGTTCGATGGTCGCGTACTCGACGGCGCGGCGGCCGAGGGTGGCGACGCGGGTCTCGATGCCCTCGTCGACGAACTCGCCGTCCGAGAAGGCGGCCGACGCCCGCGGAATCGCCGCCTGATGCGGCAACACCCACGCGTCGAGGGCGCGACAGACCGAACGCAGGTGTTCGAGCGCGGTGATGGGAAAGGCGCCGCCGGCGACACCGAGGAGACCGACGGTCTTGCCCTCGAACTCGTCGAACCCGCAGTGGTCGAGCGCGTTCTTCAGCACGCCGGAGTACGAGCCGTGGTACATGGGCGTGCCGAGCAGGACGGCATCGGCCTCGCGGATGCGCCGGGCGACGGCCGTGCTGTCGCCTTGCTCGTCAAGATCGGGGTCGAGGGGCGGCAGGTCGTACGCCCGCAGGTCGAGCAAATCGACCTCGGCGCCGGCGTCGGCGGCGGCGTCGAGGGCGCGACGGAGCGCGAGTCGGGTGTAGCTGTGGTCGCGGAGGCTGCCCGCGACGGCGACGACGGTGGTCGTGGGCGGCTGCTCGGTCACGTCACCACTCCAGCCCGCCGTTGACCCCGAGCACCTGCCCGGTCATGTAGCTGGCGTGGTCGCTGGCGAGGAAGCGGACCATGCCGACGATGTCCTCGGGGTCGGCGAAGCGGTTGAGCGGAATCTTCTCCCGAATCTTCTCCTGGACGCGTTCGGGCACCTTCTCCAGCATGTCCGTCCTGACGAAGCCCGGCGCGACGCAGTTGGCCGTCGAATCGTGCGCGGCGAGTTCGAGCGCCAGCGTCCGGGTGAACGCGAACATCCCACCCTTCGAGGTGGCGTAGTTGGCCTGCCCGTAGTTTCCCTGTTGGCCGACGACGCTGGAGATGTTGATGAGGCGACCAGCCTCGGCGTCGCGGATGTCGTCGAAGAAGGCCTTGGTGCAATTGAAGGTTCCACCGAGATTGACGTCGATGACGGTCTGCCAGTCCTCGTGGGTCATCTCCGCGAACTTGCGGTCGATGGTGATGCCGGCGTTGTTGACCAACACGTCGACTTCGCCGAGTTCGCCGTGAATCTCCTCGGCCATGCGGGCCACGTCGTCCGGCTCCGACACGTCGGCCTGTGCGCACATCGCCGTCTCGCCGTTTGCCTCGATGATCTCCTCGACTTCGCGGGCCGCGGCGTCGGAGCTCCGGTAGTTCACGACCACGTCCGCACCACAGCGCGCGAGTTCGAGGGCGATGGACCGGCCGATGCCGCGCGAGGCGCCCGTGACGAGGCAGGTTCGGTCGGCGAGCGGACGTGGGTCGAGGGGTTCGAGCCGTGTGGTCGTCTCGGACATACAGCTACCTATGCGGGATACCGACTGTTAACTATTCGCGCCTTTCGGGGCCGACCGACGACAGATTTTATTGCGCGGGATGGTAACACGGGGTCACCGTCGATTCGGGGAGGGGACGGTGACGCGTGCGACCCCGCCGACCACAACCATGACCGACCGCATCGATCTAGACGACATCGACACCGAGGAGGAGGAACCGGACGACGAGCCGAACCGCGGGGACTGGTTCTGGCGGGGCGAGGGCGATCCGGACGACGAGCCGGACGGCCCCTTCGGAACCGCCGGGGCGCGCGAGGAGGGATCGGACGCCGGTCCGACGAGCGGGGCGTGGGGGGACGACGGCGCGGGCGATCAAGAGGGCGACGGTGACGACGGGACCCACGCCGCGACGCCACGGGTGCCCCGCCAGAGCGACGACAAACCCGTCGGTATCCCGATAGAGGGCGGCGGGGCTGGCGGCTCCCACGCCGGCGACCGCGAGCCCGTCGAGGGTGGGGTCCCGGACGAGGGCGGGGGCGAGGGCGAGAACGAAAGCCGTCAGCCCACCACCGGCGCGGCGCCCCACGGCGAGGACCCCGACGACATGACGATGGCGTTGACCTACCGGGCCGCCAAACGGCTGGCGCATCCGGCCTCTGCCTTCTCGGATGCGGGGGCGTGGGCGGACTGGGTCGGCATCGTCGGCCGGGTCGACACGCCAGTCATCAACCGCTTCCAGCGTCAGAACGGCGTCGACGCCGACTTCTTCAGCGGCACGGGGACCGGTCCGGGGGAGCGGCTCGCCGAAATCGGCCCCCGGTCGATGTTTTACGCGAAGCGGATGGTCGTCGTCGGCATCGCCGGCGAGGACGAACGCGTCGCCGCCGAGGCCGACTGGGAGTTCGTTCCGCTCGAAGAGGCGGCGGAGAAGGCGGGCTGGACCCTCGACGTGGAGTAAGTTTTTATTTCCCGACGCCAAATCTGTGTGACGAGATACCATGGGCATCAGAACCGCGCTCACACAGGCACGAATCGTCACTCTCGGGGTCTTCGCAGCGGCGATCTGGGTCGTCCTGACGATGTTGCAGGTGTTCGGGCGGCTCGGGCCGCTGTCGAGCGGCGGCGTGGGACAGACGCCGATTTCGGGGCTCGTCGGGCTGGCCGTCCTCGGTGGAGCGCTCGCGCTTCTGCTCGTCCTCTACGGCGAGCTGAGCGAAACGGAGCCGGCGCCGGAGCCGTGGGAGTGATCGATGCAGTACGAGTGTAGCGAGTGCGGGCATTTCACCCGACTCGGTCTGGTCGACCGCGATTCGGTCGTCGAGACCTGTCCGGCCTGCGGGGAGTCCGCCCGATTCGAACCGGCGTTCGAAGGGGAAGGGGTCTCGTTCTGACGCTCACCATCGACCTGACCCAGCGGTTCGTCGACGCGGCCGACGAGTGGGCCGAAGCCCGGCTGGAGGACCGGGAGACGGCCATCGAGACGAAAGCCGAGCAGGCCCTCCTCGAAATCGAGTACCTCGTCTCCGGCCGCACGGAGGTGTCGTTCGAGGTGGACGCCGAGGCCGGCGAACTCCACTACGCCCCGAGCGACCCGCTCGCCGAACGGCTCGCGGACCAGGCCGCGGAGACGGGACTCGACGAGTCGACGCTGCTCCGGCTCCACGTCGACCTGTTCGTCGGCGCATTCTCCACGGACGACGACGAGCGCCCGCCGAACGCGCCGCCGGTCTGATCCCAGCGGGGGCCGGATCGGCGAAGGTTTTAGTATCTCCCAACCCGTTGCGTGACATTGTATGACAAAGAGGGACCTCGGTTGGCGACCCGACGGCGCCGCCGACACGTACAGAGGGCACGAGGTCTGGGAGTACAACATCGCCCCCCACGAGATCAACGAGGGCGAAACCGACGGCGACATCCGGGCCGAAGACATCACCGGATCGTCGGACTCGGACTCCGTCATCGACGCCGACGACCTGTAGTCGGCCGCGAACGGACTATTTCGTCGTCGGTCGGCGGGTAGTTTCGACGGTCAGTACAGCGGGAAGGCGCGTTTGTCCCGCGGGGGGACGTAGAAGTTCGCCCGCGACTGCACGTCGATGAAATTGAGGATGCCGTTGTTCTCGCGGTCGGTGATGGCCTGACTGTCGTCGCGCACGTACCAGCCGTTCATCGCGCGTCGGGTCGCCCGGAAGTGTTTGAGCTTCCGCTGGAAGGAGAGGAAGTGGACGCCGGCGTGGTCGCCGTCGGTCGTGTTGAAGTCCCGACGGAGGATGATCGGCTCGCCGTCGCGGCGCACCTGCGCGACTTTCTCGTGGTGACCGACCACGTCGAACTGCCGGGCGTGGTCGCGGACGGCGTCGCTGAAGGGGACGTCGTCGGCGAAGTCGGGGATGTCGGAAGGATCGAACTCCGGCGAGAACATCCGTGCGACGCGGCCGGCGTCGTCGAGTCCCTCCCACCACGTATCGAGGTTCTGTGTCAGATGCGAGACGTGGAGCGTCGTGCCGCCCGCGAACCGATCGGAGTCGATGGTGACGAACTCCTCGCTCGCCTGCGTCCCCTGTCGGTCGGAGAAGAACCCCATGAACGTGGGGTCGTCCTGGGAGAGCGCGCCGGCCGGAATCCCCTCGACGTCGGCGTGGCGGGCGGGTAACCCCTCGCCGAGAAAGCCCGTTCGGATCTCGGCGATGCGGAACACGTCGCCGAGGGGGTGGTCGACCGGTTCGCCGTTCAGCGGCCCGCCCGACCGGAACATGGCGTTCTCGACGGCCGTCAACTGCGAGGGTACGTCGCTTTCGAGGATCAGGACGGCGTCGAACTCGAGGAGATCGGGATTGTCGGTCCGGGAGATGACCTGCGGTTTCGAGATGGGGGCGGCGCCCAGTTCGCCGATGCGGCGGAAGTAGTCGGTCCCCCAGGCGAGGACGTGGAACAGGCCCTCGGCGCGCCAGTCGTAGGCCGCTTCGATGGTTCGCATCCCGCGTTCGACCGTCCGGGCGGCGCTCGCCGATGGCTCGACGTCGAGGGTCAGAAAGAGGAGTCGCCGGTACCGGGCCTGCATGTCGTTGCCCGCGTCGTCGGTGCGGAGGTACGGGTTCTGGACGAACTGTCGGTTCGGGAGGGCGTCGGCGTGTGGGTTGGGCGGGAGGTCGGTGCCGCTACTGCTGGCGGAGCCCAGGAACTGCGCACACCCCGAGAGCCCGAGCGTCCCAGCGACCGCGCCCAGGCGTGCGAGTGCCGAACGTCGGGATGTCATCTCGTTGTGGGCTCGACGGCTGGGATCGTAATAAGCGTCTCGCCTCCGTAGACGGCCTCGAAGCCGCCCGGACGACGCCGACTCCGACCCGAGACTATTTGTCTCTGAGCCCCCCAAATGGGGACAACGAGACGATCCATGCACCAGAGTTTCGGTGCCACCTACGGCCCACTCCCGCTCAGATTCGCGATCCCGTTGCTGCTCGTCGGAGCCTGTGTTGCGGCGTTCGTCGTCTACGATATGTACCGAACGTACGCCCCGTCGACCGGGGGTGACGAGAATGGCTGAGGCCGAACCGGGCGAGACGGAGGCCGTCACGGCGGCCGGGAGCGACGCCGACCCGGAGGGCGTCGCGCCGGCGGTGCGGGCGCTCGCCTACCTCCGTGGGACGACGTACGCGCTGGGAACGCTGCTGGTGCTCGCGCTGTTGGCGGTCGGCACGGTCGGCATCATCGCGGAAATCAAAGGGACGTGGCACTGGGCGATCCACCTCGAATCGACGGTCAGCTACCTCGGCGTCTTCGTCGCCGGGGTGTTGGCGCTGTTGCTTCCCGCGGCGACCCTGCTGGTGATCGCACGGAGGGTCGTCGATGAGTGACCTGCCGGGACCGTCGCGGCTCATGCGCGGGGTGACGCTGCTTTCGGGCGGTGGTCTCCTGCTCGTCGTCCTCGGGGCGGCGACGGTCGCCATGCTCGCGGAGTTCGCGAAGACCTGGCGCTGGTACTTTCGGATGGAACAGGCGATGGCGCTGGCGATGCCGGCGACGCTCGTCCTGCTCGGACTGTTCGTCGTCGGGCTGGTCGGGATGGTCGTCCTCGCCGGCCGCGACTAGAGGAGCCCCGCGACGAGTTCGTCCTCGAACTGGAGCGTGCCCGCGTAGACGTCGGCGACGGCCATGTAGAATCGGCTGTTCGTCTGTTCGCGCAGGTCGTCGGTGAAGGCGTCGACCCAAGTCAGCGCGTGTTCGTCGAGGAAGACGCGCTCGAAGCCGACGGCCTCCTCGGCGCCCTGGCGCTGTTGATCGATCAGGTGGCGGAGGAAGGCGAGCTCGACGACGACGAAGTCGTTCTCCTCGGGATACTCCTCGGGCGGCGCCCAGCCGGCGGCGCCGTAGCTCGCCTCCACCTCGGCGACCCCCTCGCCGAGGTAGTCGGCGTCCTCCCGGTAGTAGGTTTCGTGGGCGATGACGGGCGGGCGCGGCCCGACGAGCAGGCGCGTGTACTCCCGTTCGAGGGCGTCTTGCACCTCCGAGACGTCGTACTCCTGGTGTTCCTCGACGAAGGTACGGAGGGCGTCGAAGCCGCGGTCGAGCGGCTCGTTCACCTCGCCGTCCGGCGTCCGAACGTCGCCGGAGAGCAGTCGTTCGACGAACGACTCGTCGGGGGCGTCGTGGAGCGCCTCGACCAGAAAGTCCACGAGTTCGAGTCGCGACTCGTAGAGGGCCTGTTCGTCCATCAGCGACCCCCCTCCTCGAAGAGGAGTACGGCACGACACTCGGCGCAGTAGTCGAAGACGCTGTGTTCGGACTTGGGAGCGACGCCCTCCACCAGCTCGCCGACTTCGCCGGCGACGTGCTCCGCGGTCCCCTCGCTGGCGAACGGTTTCCCACACCGGACGCAGGCGCGCATCTCGCCCTCGTACACCGTCTCCCAGCGCTCCCCCTCGCGGTTCTCGGGGAGCTTCGAGAGGTCGAGACCGTCGTGCATGGTGATGGCCGTCTCCGGACACCCCTCCTCGCAGAGGCCGCAGTTGACACAGTCCTCGTGGTTGAACTCGAGATCGGCGTCGTCGGTGCGGCGGATGGCGTCGGTCGGACAGAGGGTCGAACAGGTCGGCGTGAGGTTGCAGGCGTCCGACACCTCCATCCAGCCGAAGTCCGTCAGGCCGCGTATCACCTCCCGGTTCGGCTCGACGTGGTCGAGGAGGGCGCGAACGCTCTCCAGCGTCCAGTCGTGGCTGTTGAACGGCGGGTTGGGTTTGTCCTCCCGGACGGTACCGGTCGCCTCGTGGTCGCCCGCGGGCACCGGCGTCGGATCGAGTTCGACGACGAACTGGGAGAGGTCCTGGACGAACGCCCGCGGCTCGGCAGGGTCGGGCGCGAGGAAGGTGACCCGCTCGCCGAGGCCGAGGTCACCGGTCGCGCGGTCGAGTCGGCGGACGAGTTCGGCCTTCGGATCGGGACCGGAGTGGAGGCAGTCGCCGCCACAGCCGACGATGGCGACGCCGTCCGCCCCGGCCGCGAGGGCGTGCATGACGTGGGGCTCGCCGACGGTGTCGGTGCAGTCGACGCCGACCGGGAGGATCGGCGGGTAGCGGACGTCGTCGTCCTCGCGGGCGAGGCGGCCGTAGCGGCGAAGGGCGTCCTCGGCGCGTTCCGAGCAGACGAAGGCGACGACGGGCGTGTCGATGGCGGCGTCGCCGCCGCGGAGACCGCCGAGGAGGCCGCCGTCGTCGTCGGTGCCGGGGTCGAGGAGCGTCTCGACTTCCCGGGCGATGCGCTCGTTCGACGGGTCGCGGAGCTGCACCGCGCCGGTCGGGCAGGAACTCGTACAGGCGCCACAGTCCTGACAGGCGACGGGATCGAACTCGACTTCGTCGACGTAGGGGCGGTCGACCGCGTCGTGGGGACAGGCGTCGACGCAGGCGTTACAGCCCGGCTGACTCGACTCGCCGGCGGCACACACCTCCATGTCGAGGTCGAGATGCTGTGGCTTCGTGATGCCGCCGAGCAGATCCTCGACGGCGGCGATGGTGGCGCCGTCGACGGGGCCGGTGTAGAGGCCGATCTGCCCGCCCCGGGCCGTCCCGGTCGCGCCGGGGAAGATCACCTGGTCCGCCTCGACCGTCCGGGTTACGCCGTCGAGGTCGATTGCGTCGACGGGACAGCAGTCCGCCCACTCGCCGTCGGGGGCGTCGGGGTCGATGTCGACCGGGCTGCGCGTCACCATGCCGTCCGGGCCCTCGCGCACGCAGTCCATACACGAGATGCAGTCCTCGGTGACGCGAGCGCGGAGTTCGAGTTCGAAGTCGCCGTACTCGCCGACGACGTCGACGACGCGGCCGCGGGCGAGGGAGACGTCGCCGAGGTCGGCGTCGGCGTCGTCGAAGTCCCTGCCGTTGGCGACGAGAGTCACGTCCGCAGTGTCGGCGAGGGCCGCGGCCGTCTCGGCGTCGCCGACGACGGCGACGGCGTCGCCCGCCTCGCGGGACACCGTCCGGGAGATCGGCTCGTGATCGAGGCTCTCCCGTCTGGCGTTCAGCAGGCGGGCGGTCTTCTCCGTCGCCGCCGCGCTGTCGTGGACCCAGGCGGCACCCTCGCGGTGGTCGACGAAGGCCGTCGCCTCGGGATGCAGGCCCCCCTCGACCGCCGTCTCCCGGATGGCGTCCTGACAGCGACCCTCGGGCGTCGTCACGAGGAGCTGATCGAGGTCGTACTCCTCGATGAGGTGGGCCATCGCCGGAAGGCCGTCGTCACAGAGATGGGACGAACTGGCGACTACTTCCACATCCCTGACGCCGTCACGGACGCCTTCGAGGTCGATATCGCACGTATCCGCACAGGAGCATACGAACGCGCCGACGTTCATGACCGTGATAAACGGTACCACTCGTATAAGACTTGCTTCGTCCTAGTCATGACTCGTTTCGTTCGCCGTACTGCGAAACGAACGACAGTGAATTTAGGTCAGCCTAGAAGCATTAATTTATATAATGTCAGTCCATGGTGATTAAACATACGCGTGCGACGCAATGACACGCGTACTGCGAGGGGTTACACATCATGAGTACGGAACCAGTTTCGATCGACCTCGACCGGCGCTCGTTCATGAAAGCGAGCGCGCTTGCAGGGGCCGTCGCTCTCGGTGGCGGCGGCGCGGGGCAAGCGCTCGCCCAGACGGGTGAGGAGTCGGAGTCGGCCGCAGATACGGAAGGAGAGTTGACGAAGACCATCTGTAACTACTGTTCCGTCGGGTGTGGGTTCCACGGGGAGCGCGTCGGCGACTCGTTCGTCGGCATGGAACCGTGGGAGGACCACCCGATCAACCAGGGGTCGCTCTGTTCGAAGGGGGCAGGGATCTACGAGACCGAACATTCCGAAAAGCGCGTCCGGCACCCGATGGTCCGGGAGAACGGCGCGTGGCGCAAGATGTCGTGGGACGCCGCCTACGAGCGGTTGGGCACCGACATCAAGGCGCTGTGGCCGGACTCGGACGTCTCACCCGATCAAGCGGTCGACGTAGACGAGGAAGCCAGCCGCGAGAGCGTCATGATCCTGGGGAGTGCCCACCACTCCAACGAGGAGTCCTACGCCATCCGGAAGCTCGCGGCCTTTATGGGCACGAACAACGTCGACCACCAGGCACGCATCTGTCACTCCACGACGGTCGCCGGCCTCGCGAACACGTGGGGCTATGGCGCGATGACGAACACCCTGCAGGACTATCGTAACTTCGACCTGCTGGTCGTCATCGGACAGAACCCGGCGGAGGCCCACCCAATCGCGATGCAGCACATCCTCGAGGGCCAGAAACGCGGCGGAACGATCCTCTGTCTCGATCCCCGGTTCACGAAGACGGCGGCCCACGCCGACGAGTACATGCGGTTCCGACCGGGGACCGACGTGGCCCTGATGATGGGCATCATCAAGGAACTCCGTGACGAGTACGGGCTGGCGATGGACCCCGACGCGGACGACACGGGGCAGAACATGCTCACCGACCGCGTCCAGGGGTGGGAGGAGATCGACGCCGACCTCGACCAGTACGACAAGGAGACCGTCTCGGAGATCACGTGGCTCTCGGTCGACGAGATCGAGCAACTCGCCGAGATGTTCCACGAGAACCGCCCGCACATCCAGATCGAGTGGGCGATGGGTGGCACCCAGCACAACAACGGCACCCAGAACATCCGCTCGTACGCCGCCGCGAGCCTCGGCTCGGGGAGCGCGGCTCGGAGCGGCGGCGGCCTGCAGGTCATGCGCGGGCACGCGAACGTCCAAGGTGCAACCGACCTCGCCGTCGCGAGCCACATCCTGCCGGGGTACTACGGGCTGTCACCCGGTGGCTGGTCGTGGTGGGCCGACGTCTGGGACATGAATCCGTACACGAGCGGCTCCACCTCGTTCGAGGACATGTACGACCGGTTCGAGGTGATGCCGCCGGAGAAGTACGCGATGGCGAACGACGTGGTGCCGGAGTCGCTCCCGACGAGCAGCCACGAGGGCGACTTCGGTCCGGGCAACCCGGCGCCGAACTCGATGATGTTCCAGAACGGGCTCACGGTCGCCCGCTGGTTCGAAGGCGCCCTCGACCAGGAGGACCGGATGCAGGAGACGCCGGTCTACCAGCCCGATCAGGTGAAGATCGGCATCTTCTGGGGTCACTCCTCGAACTCCATCAGCGAGATGGAGAAGATGAAAGAGGGGATGGAGAACCTCGACTTGCTCGTCGTCATCGACGTGTTCCCCTCGGTCGCGAGCGTCCTCCCGGACTACGACGAGGGACCGCCGGTCCTGCTGTTGCCGGCCTGCAGTCAGTACGAGCATTACCGCTCGCTGACGAACACGCACCGTTCCATCCAGTGGTCCGAGCCGGTCCGTCCGCCGTCGCACAACTCCCGACCCGACCTGCGAATCATGCAGGAACTGGCCGACGAACTCGGCTTCGGGGAGCACTTCGACTGGGGCACCGGCCCGGAGATTTACAACGGGAAGTCGACCTACGAGAACGTCATCCGGGAGTTCAACCTCGGGACGAACACCATCGGCTACCGACAGACGCCGGAACGCCTCCAGCAACATCTCGAGTACGACTACGCGTTCTCCCACGAGACGCTACAGGCCGCGGAGGGGTCGCCGGTCGAAGGCGAGTACTGGGGGCTCCCGTGGCCGTGCTGGGGTGAGGGTCACCCCGGCACCCCGATCATCTGGAACGACGATATGAACCCCAACAATGGGGGGCAGGACTTCCGGACCCGGTGGGGAACGCGGGCGCCAAGCCCCGAGGAGTGGGAGGCGATGAACACCGACGAGGAGTACCCGTTCCAGAACACGGTCGACGCCGTGGGTGACCGGTACGACAGCGTCGAGGACGCCCTCGATCTGACGCGGGCACCCTACGACCCCGACTGGGCGTCGGAGGCCGACACGGCCAGCGACGGGATGATCCACGGGATTCCGGAGTATCCGGGCTGGAAGACGGTGCCACCGGCGAGTCTGGTCGACCCGACCCAGTCCACGCAGTCCGACGAACTCACCATCCCGCAGCAACACGCACTAGACAACCAGCGGTCGGTGTACACCGCCGCCCAGGCGCTCGCGGATCCGGATACGGGGATTCCGGAGTTCGATCAGTATCTCTCGGAGACCCAGAGCATCGACCCGTCGTTCTACGAGCAGTACGACTTCAAGCAGCCCGATGCGCCGACCGGGCGCGGACGGGCACGCGCGGTGGTCTGGAACTTCATCGACACGACGCCGGTCCACCGCGAACCGCTCGAGAGTCCGCATCCGGACCTCGTCGAGGAGTGGCCGGCGAACGGCCAGCAGCGGAACTTCTACCGCCTCGATCAGAACAACGCCGTGGAACAGGAGCAGGCGATGGAGATCATCCACGGCGACGGCGACGGGCCGGCGCTCGACACCATCCTGACGAGCGGCCGGCAGGTCGAACATCAGGGTGGCGGCTCGGAGACGCGGAGCAACATCCACAACGCGGACCTCCAGCCCCACATGTACGCCGAGATATCGCCGAACAAGGCCGAAAGCCTCGGCGTCGACGGCGGCGACCTGATCGTCATCTCCTCGACCGACCGGGGGTCGATCCTCGTGAAGGCCAGGGTGACGAACCGGCCGAACGACGACGAAACGTTCCTCCCGTATCACTGGGGTGGCGTCTTCAAGGGCCAGAGCCTGGAGGACAAATACCCCGAGGGGATGGTGCCGTACGCCATCGGCGACTCGGTGAACGCCATCACGTCCCGCGGCTACGACGTGGAGACGCAGATGCAGGAGACGAAAGTCGGGATGGTCGCGGTCCGCCCGGCGACACAGAGCCTCCTCGAGGAACTCAACATGGACGTCGACCTCGAGTTCCCGCAGGATCGCAACGACATTGGCACACAGAAGGACTTCGACGTCCGCGACCAGAACGCGGTCCAATAGGAGGTGACAAGCATGTCAAGCAACAAAGAAATCATGCGGCAGGGCGTGATGAGCACGGGCGAGGACGCCCGCATCTTCCCCGACGTCGAGGCGTGTATCGACTGCGGTGGCTGTGTCGTCGCCTGCAAGCGTACGTGGGACTCCGCCCCGGACGAACAGCGGATCAGCATCTCGACGATGATGGAAGGGCAGGAGGGCGCCGAGGGGCTCAACGCCCACAGCGCCCGTGCCCTCGAACAGGGTCAGTCGCCCGGCGAGACGGCGGTTCCGATGCAGTGTTACCACTGCGAGAACGCACCCTGCGTGTCGGTCTGTCCGACGGATTCGCTGGTGAAACAGGAGGACGGCTTCGTCCAGGTGCGTGATGACCTCTGTGTCGGCTGTCAGTACTGCCTGTCGGCGTGTCCGTTCGGCGCGCCGCAGTTCCCCGAATCCGACGAGGGGGCGGCACAGCTGTTCGGCACCGGCGGCACGATGGACAAGTGTACCATGTGCGAGGAGCGCCAAGACGTCGGCAAGGGGCCGGCGTGTGCCGAGGAGTGTGCGACCGACGCCATCCTCGTCGGCGACGCCGACGAAATCTCGGCCGAACTGGAGCGTCGCGACAGTGGCACGTTCTTCAACGACGTCGCCATGGAGATCATCTTCGGCGAAGAGGAGGCTCAGGTGTTCTAAATGAGCTACCAAGATGACCTTCCGGAAACGAGTGGGTACAGCAAAGTCTCGGTGGTGATCAGCGCCATCGTCGGTCTCGCGCTCGCCGTGGTATCGGTCTGGTGGGCCGCGGGCACGGCCGTCTTCTACGAGGGCCTGTTCCGCGTCTCCCCGACGGTCGAAGGCGGCGGCATCGGGACCGACTGGGTCGTCGGCAACACCGTCCCGTGGCTCGACTTCCTCGTGGCGGTCATCCACGCGGCCGACGTGCTGATGGGACTCTTTATCCTCCTGATGGTGTTCATCCACTGGGCGGCGTTCCGTCGCCTCGCGGACCGGATGCAACAGCCCGGCGAGGGGACCACGGAGGCCGTCGCGACCGACGGAGGTGAGGCCGAATGACCAGCCTCGATCACGGCAAGTTCACGCGCGTCACGACGACGTTCCACTCGTTGCTGGCCCTCGACGTGTTCCTGCTGTTCTTCTCGGGGTACAGCCTGACGTTCAACGACGAACTCTGGTGGATGGTGTCGCTGATGGGTGGTCCCGAGAGCGTCACCGCGTTGCATCGGGCCGCCGGATTCGGGCTCATCGCCCTCATCGGCTTCTGGGCGACGCTCATGATCACGACCGACACCGGTCGGAGCAACTTCGCGGAGATCATGCCCAGCGGCGACGACGTGAAGGCGTTCATCCAGGACGTGCAGTTCGCGCTCGGGAGCGCCGACGAGCGCCACCCGGCCGCGAAGCAGTTCGCCGGTGGCGACCCCGACGAGATTCCGCTGCTCTCGTACATCGGCAAGGGTGTCGTCTTCATCTTCGCCATCGAGCTGTTCCTGCTGACGATCAGCGGACTGCTCATCTGGAGCAAGACCGGCCTGATGCAGTACTTCGGCACGAGGACCGCCGCGATGGGCTTCGTCGTCTTCCACGGCCTGCTGGGCGTCATCATGCTGATGGGGGTCATGCTCCACATCTTCGAACACGGGTTCCACCCCGCGTTCTACCCGGTCGAGCCGAAAGCGTTCATCCCCCGGGAACTGATCCCGGAGACGCACGCCGACGGCGGCATCGAGGATCTCACCCTCGCCCCGTCGTGGAGTACGATCAGCACGGTCATGGGCATCCTGACCGTCGTGGGCATCACGAGCGTCATGATCGGCTCGGTGTTCGACGAGGGGTATCCGGTCCCGCGTGAGATAACCATCGGCGGCGGCCCGGAGAGCCTGTTGCTCACGCTCGGCATCAACGCCGGCATCTTCGTGCTCTTCGTCGGCCTCGTCCTCTCGATGTACGGCAACCTCCTGCGCGTGCGCTGGGAGCGTCGCCTCGAAGAGGAGCGGAGCCAGCCGACGACCGCCGCCGACGGCGGCCACCCCGAATCGAACGACGACTGACCGCTCCGGAACCGTTTTTTCGGCTCGCTGTCAATGTCCGCAGCGATGTCCCGACGGCCAATCCTCGCCCTCCTGCTCGCCGCCCTCACGCTCACCGCCGGCTGTTCCTTCCTCGCGCCGAATCCCGAGAGCTACACGAGCACGTACGAGTACAGCGTCGGCGTCGACGCGACGGGGACGCTCTCGGACGTGACGATCCGCGTCCCACTCCCACAACGAGACGGTGACGCCGCCGTCGACGCGGACGCCATCGCGCCGAACGACACCGTCGACGGGATGGACGCGACGGTGGTCGACACCGAGTACGGCCCGATGCTCGAACTCACCGCCGAGACGTTCGTCGTCGAGACGCGCTACTTCCGCGTCGTCGAGGCGGACGGGATGGGTCGCCGCGAGGAAATCGACGAATCCGAATACGACCCCGAGAACCCCGACCACCAGAAGGTATCGCACCGGACGGTGACGGTGAGCGTCACGCAGACGGCGACCTACCCAATCGAGACGCGGGCGCCCGTGGGCGCGTCGCCGACGTTCGTCCCCGACGCGGCGCGCGAACCCACGGACTGCCCGTTCCCGTACCGGGACGAGACGGCGTGTTTCGCCTACGACGCGCCCGTCTACCTCGCCTACGGGTCGGCGGACTCGACGCGGGTGTCGGGCGTCGTCGCCGTCTACGGCTCGAACGAGTGGTTCGCGGGCGGCTGGACCGGTAACGGCTACACCGATCGGGTGTCGTTCGCTGCGACCGGACCACGCGATGGCTGGGTCGTCGCGAACGGGACGACCGAAGTCGGCCGGGGGACGTATCCGTCGCCCGAACCCTAGGCCGACAGGAGTTCCGCGCCTTCGGTCGACAGTTCGACGGTCACGTCCTGTCGGGTCTGCTGGCTCATCTGGTCGATGTTGCGCGTGAGCACTTCGAGGATGTCCTTCGGTTCGGGGTAGACGAGGAAGTTGCCGTCGTCGTCCTCCATGACGAGCTGGGTGTCCGAGAGCGAAATCTGGTCCTGTTCCATGCTCGCGACGATGACCGGGAGCGCCTCGGAGCCGCCCGGATCGCCCTCCTGAACCATCGTGATGTGAAGTTCGTCGAGACCGATGAGGTCCTTGTACTCCCTGATCTGCTGGGCGCAGCGGACCATGTCCCGTGTGACGGCAGTCTTGTGCTCGTTGCCGTGTTCGCCCTCGTGACAGAGCTTACACACGCGGAGTTCCATGCGCATGATCGATTAGCGGCGGGGCGAACCCATAAATCCTCGGCGGCGGAGCGGAGAAACCGTGTTGTAGCTGGCCGAGAAACGGTGTAGCGAGTTCGTCAGTGACCGCCGCCATCGACACCATCGTTCCGGTCGTCGTCATCATGGGCCTCGGCGTCGCCGCGCAGGTGCTCGCCGACCGGCTGGCCGTCCCGAGCGTGCTGTTTCTCGTTCTCGCCGGCGTCGCCGTCGGCCCGGAGGGTCTCGGGGTCGTCGACCCGGCGACGTTCGGGGACGCACTCCCCGCCATCGTCGGCCTCAGCGTCGCCATCATCGTCTTCGAGGGGGCCTTCCACCTCCACGTCGACCGCCTCCGTGAGGCGCCGACCGAATCGATCCGACTGGTCACCGTGGGCGCGGCCGGCGCCCTCGTCGGGACCGCCGTCGTCGTTCGGTACGCGCTCGGGACGACGTGGGGACTCGCCTTCCTCGTCGGCTCGTTGCTCGTGGCGACGGGACCGACGGTCATCACCCCGATCATGAACGTCGTGCCGGTGCGCGAACGCGTCGCGACGACGCTGGAGACCGAGGGCGTCGTCAACGACGTGACGGCCGCCATCCTCGCCATCGTCACCTTCGAGTACGTCGTCGTGGAAACACACAGCGTCGGCACGCTCGCGGCCGAGTTCGGCGTCCGGTTCGGCATCGGCATCGGCGTGGGCCTCGCCGTCGCCGCCGTCGTCTGGTACCTGCTCCGTCACGTCGGGCTGTCGGCAGAGAACGCCCCGCAGAACGCCCGGCTGATCGTCCTGATCGCGGCGCTCGTGGCGTACGCGCTCGCGGAGCTTCTGGCGGCACAGGTCGACGCCGCCGAAGCCGGCATCGCCGCCGTCGCCACCGCCGGGTTCGTCCTCGGCAACGCCGACATCCCCTACCGGGCGGAGATCGAACGGTTCAAAGGCGACATCACGCTGCTCGTGCTGGCGTTCGTGTTCATCACGCTGGCGGCGCTGCTGTCCGTGCGTGACCTCGTCGCGCTCGGGGTCGGCGGACTGCTGGTCGTCGCCCTCGTCGCCGGGGTCCTTCGCCCCGCGCTCGTCTTACTCTGTACGGTCGGGAGCCGATGGACGCTCCGCGAGCGGCTGTTCGTCGGAGCGATCGGTCCGCGAGGGATCATCCCCGCGAGCGTGGCCACGCTGTTCGCGCTCGAACTCCGCGCGACGAACCCCGGCGCCGCGTCGACGCTCGTCGGCACCGTCTTTCTCGTCATCCTCGCGACGGTGGTCGTCCAGGGCGGGTTCGCACGACATATTGCCCAGGCGCTCGACGTGATACCCATGCGCGTCATCGTCGTCGGCGGCGGCCGCGTCGGCACGGCGCTCGCCGAGCGCCTCGAGGACCGGGGGGAGGAAGTGGTCGTCGTCGACGCCGACAGCCGGGTCGTCGAGGAGGCGCGGGCGGCGGGCTACACCGCCACCCACGGCGACGCCACCGAGGCGGACGTGCTTCGGGGCGCCGGCGCCGGGAACGCGAGCGTCATCGCGGCGGCCACCGGCGACGACGACGTGAACCTGCTGGTCGCCCAACTCGCCAAGAACCGCTTCGGCGTCGAGACGGTCGTGGCACGCGTCAACCAACCGGCGAACGTCGCCGCGTTCGAGGACCTCGACGTCGAGGCGGTACCGACCGGGATGTCCGTCGCGTGGTCGATGGACAACTTCATCGAACGACCGGGCATCGCCCACTGGATGACCGAGATGGACCGCATCGGCGACGTCCAAGAAATCGCGCTCACGTCGAGCGACGTCGCCGGCCGCACCGTCGCCGAGATCGGCGGTGAACTCGACGACGGCTGTTACATCGCGCTCATCAATCGGGACGGCGAGAGTCAGGTCCCCCACGCCGACGACGTGCTCGAACGCGAGGATCGCGTCACCTTCATCGGCAAGAAGGAGGCCGTCCGCGACGCCATCGACTACTGTCAGTCGGGGTGACCCACCGTCGTTACGCCCGAAGACGGGCCACCGTACCCTCGTCCCGTTCGATCACCTCGATCAGCCCGTCGTCTTCGAGGTCGTCGAGCAGGCCGCGCAGCCACTCGCGGCCGGACTCGCCGGCGGGCGCGTAGTCCACGCGAATCCGCGGTCCGAGTTCGTCCAGCGGGAGTTCGTCGTGCTCGCCGAGGACCCGGACGACCCGCCCCCGGAACTGCCGCCGACTGCCCTCGAACTCGGGTTGCGTCGGCACGTCGGGCGCGGTGAAGTCGCCCGTCTCGTAGGCGCGACACCACCGGCGCCACGGGCATCCTTCCTCGTCACACCGGGGCCGTTGTTGGCAGGCGACGCCGCCCAGTTCCATGATCGCGTTGTTCCAGACGCGGGACTCGCCGTCGGGCATCAGTTCACTCGCTGCCCGCTCGAACTCTTCGTCGTCGTCTTCGACACCGAACGCGCGATAGAGGACGCGCTTGACGTTCGTATCCACCACGGCGTCGCCCGCGTTGAACGCGAAACTCGCCACGGCGTTGGCGGTGTAGGGGCCGACGCCCATCAGTTCCTGTAAGTCGGCAGGGGTCTCGGGAAACTCGCCTCCGTAGTCGTCGACGACCTGTCCAGCCGCCTCGTGGAGGTAGCGCGCGCGGTTGTTGTAGCCGAGGCGCTGGTCGGACCAGAACGCGACCACCTCGCTCCGGTCGGCGTCGGCGAGCGCCTCGACGGTCGGCCAGCGGTCGAGGAAGCCGTTCCACGCCTCGACGACCCGATCCAACTGCGTCTGCTGGCTCATCACCTCCGAAACGAGGATGTCGTAGGGGTCGTCGGTCCGGCGCCACGGGTAATCGCGGTGGTCGGCCTCGTACCACTCGACGAGCGCGGCGCGGAGCGCGTCGATGTCGAGGTCGTCGGGGAGCGCGGCGTCCGCGCCCTCGGCGTCGGTCATCGTCGAGGGGTAGGGAGCGGGCGGGTTAGGCGTGGTGGTTTCCGAGCCGAAAACCGTATTCGGCGCGCCACCTTCGGACCGGCCATGAGCCTCGACGACCTGAACGCGGACGTGAAAGACGCCTACAGCGACCTGGGCGACGAGTTGACCACCGACCTCGACCGCGAGACGCGCAACGAACTCGCGATGTTGCTGGCGGCGTTCGACGGCGACGAGGGCGAACTCGTCCGGCGGGCGATCCACGCGCTCTATCGCTCGACCGTCGACACCGGCGACCTTGACTTCCACCTCCGGCAGGGGTACGACGTGACCTACGACGAGTATCTCTCGGGAATGACCTACGACGAGATGACGGGCGCGGACCAGTACCCCCAGCGCGACGACGAACGCCGCTACCAGATGTAGGCGTAGCGCGTGGTTTTTGTGGCCCGACGACCCCGTAAGCGTATGGACACTGCCGAAGTCGAACGCCTGATCGAGGAGGGCATCGAGGACGCCGAAGCGACGGTCACCAAACCCCGCGTGCCGGACGAGGACCACGAGGATGCCCACTTCGCGGCCGTGGTCGTCTCGCCCGCCTTCGAGGGGGTGCCCCTCGTCCAGCAACACGAGATGGTGTACGACGCGCTGGAGGGGTACATGACGACCGACATCCACGCCCTGGAGATGAAGACGTACACGCCCGAGGCGTACGCGGAACACGGCGACGCGTAACGGTAAGTTTTACGACGCGGCCGCCGTTCGCTCGCGCATGAGCGGCGACGACTTCCGCGTCGAACGCGACAGCCTCGGCGAGATTCGGGTACCGGCCGACGCGTACTGGGGCGCACAGACCCAGCGCGCCGTCGAGAACTTCCCCATCAGCGACGCCCGGTTCGGGCGGCGGTTTATCCGCGCGCTGGGCGTCGTCAAGAAGTCGGCGGCGCGGGCCAACCGCGACCTGGGCCTGATCGACGACGACGTGGCCGACGCCATCGTCGACGCCGCGGACGAGGTGATCGCCGGCGACCACGACGACCAGTTCCCGGTCGACGTGTTCCAGACCGGATCGGGCACCTCCTCGAACATGAACGCCAACGAGGTGATCGCCAACCGCGCCGCCGAACGCATGGGCGCCGCAGTGGGCGACCGGGTCGTCCACCCGAACGACCACGTCAACTTCGGGCAGTCCTCGAACGACGTGATTCCGACGGCGATGCACGTCGCAGCGCTGGAGGCGGTGGAGAAAGACCTCGTGCCGGCGCTGGAGACGCTGGCCGACGCGCTGGACGCGAAGGCCGAGGCGTTCGACGGCGTCGTCAAGACCGGCCGCACCCACCTGCAGGACGCGACGCCCGTCCGCCTCGGTCAGGAGTTCGGCGGCTACCGCACGCAGGTCGAGAAGGGGATCGACCGCTGTGAGTCGATCCAGCCTCGACTCGCCGAACTCGCCCTCGGCGGGACGGCGACGGGGACGGGCCTGAACACCCACCCCGAGTTCCCCGACCGCGCCGCCGACTACATCGCCGAGGAGACCGGTCTCCCCTTCCGCGAGGCCGACGACCACTTCGAGGCCCAGGCCGCCCACGACGCCATGGGCGAGGCCCACGGCGCCCTGCGGACCGTCGCCGGGTCGCTGAACAAGATCGCCAACGACCTCCGCTTGCTCGCCTCCGGGCCGCGAAACGGGCTGGGCGAGATCGAACAGCCGGAGAATCAGCCGGGGTCGTCGATCATGCCCGGGAAGATCAACCCCGTCGTCGCCGAGGCGGTCAACCAGGTCCACACGCAGGTCGTGGGCAACGACGCCGCCGTCTCCGCGGGTGCCGCGGGCGGCCAACTCGACCTCAACCTCTACAAGCCCGTGATCGCGTACAACTTCCTCCAGTCGGCGACCATCCTCGCGAACGCCGCCGAGACGTTCGCGGAGAAGTTCGTGGCGAAGCTAGAGGCGAACGAGGCCCACTGCGCCGCGGCCGTCGAGCGGTCGATGGCGCTGGCGACGGCGCTCAACCCCGCCATCGGCTACGACAGGGCCTCCGAAGTCGCCAAGGCGGCGCTGAAAGCGGACAAGACCGTCCGCGAGGTGGCAGTCGAGAAGGGGTATCTCACCGCCGAGGAGGCCGACGACGTCCTCGATCCCGAGCGGATGACCCACCGGGGCATTCTGAGCGGCGACGACGACGAGTAATTCGGGAATCCGACGGACCGGCATCGGCCGAATACGGCCCGTTCGTCGTCCCCTTCGCCACGACATACGTTAGCATGGAACCGAACCGACACGTTGATGTTGGATGCTGTAGATTCTCCGATTATGCCGCAGATGCACGTCTCTACCCGCCGGGATCTGCTCGTCTGTCGAAAGTGTGATGCCGAGTTCCCGGAGGGTCGCGCCACGAAGGACGGGTGGACCTACGAATGTCCGGAGTGTGGCGAAGCGAGCGGCCTCGGCGAGGGGCTGCGGCGCGCCTGATACTGTTTATTGTAAGTCATTACCGGCGGTTCGCCGAGACGGTCCGGCGAACCGCCGGTAACCAGTTACAATAATCCGTACGAATCGCCCTATTTTTTGCGACGAACGCCGACCGCGAGCACCGCGAGCGCCGCGAGGACGGCGACGACGCCGAAGCCCGGAGCCTGCCCTTCGGTGCCGGTCGGTTCCGGCGTCGTCTCGCCGCCGGCGTCGGTCGACGTCTCACCGTCGGCGTCCGTCGGCGTCCCCGTCGCCGTTCGCCGTTCGTCCAATCGCTCGCTCGCCGCCCCCTCGACGAACGGGTGGCGGTCGGCGTCGAGTTCGGCGCCGCTCGCCATCCCGTCGCCGTCCGGGTCGAGCGACGGTTCGGCCACGTAGTACCGCGGGTCCTCCGGGAGCGGCGGTAAGGCGTCGGTGGTGGCGTAGCGGTCGAGCCACGCGCCGAGCGATTCGTCGCCCGTCACCTCGATCACCGCCGTCCGGAAGGCCCGGTAGTTCTCGAACGACTCCGTCCGCCCGGTGAACACGTCACGGAGGGTGTGTTCGCCGTCGGTCCGGCGCCGAATCTCCGCGTCCAGCGCCGCGAGGACGTGGGCGCCCTTGTCGTAGTGAGCCTGCGTCCCCCGCCACGTCTCGGCGTCCGTAAGGACTACCACGCGGCGGTCGGGCGCGTACTGGCTCGCGCGGAGCCCCTCGAGGAAGGAGTCGTACGTGCCGACGCCGTCGTTGAGCGCGAACAGCCGGCCGTAGTACTCGGCGCTCGCCTCGGTCACCCACGTCGCGTCGCCCCGACCGATCGTCTCCAGTCGCGTGTGGACGTACTCGTGGGCGAAGACGGCGCCCGTCTCGTCGAGTTCGATCCCCGACGCCCCGATCCAGAACGCGCTGTCGATGGTCGCGGCCTCGATGTTCTCCGTCTCCGCGGCGGTCAGCGGCAGGACGAACACCGTCACGGCGTCGCGTCGGATGCCGAAGTCGAAGTGTTCGTTCGCGGTGCGGAGGAACTCGATGGCTCGCGTCGGGTCGGCGTCCTCGTCGCCGAGGACGAAGGTCGCCCGCTCGTCGGCGACGGTCACGTTCCGGCGCTCGTGCGGGCCGAGGTAGGCCAGGTGGCTCCGGGCGTACCCCTCCTCTCCGTCGGCGACGGTGAAGGAACTGGTCTGTAGCGGTTGGGCGTCGGTCCGCACCTGCACCCGCGTCTGGGGTTCGGAGACGAGCGCCCAGTCGTCACGCTCGACGCCCCGGACGCCCTCGGAAATCGAGTCGCTCACCGCCATCGTCATCGATATCGTCGGGCGCTCCGTCTCGCCGTCCCAGAGGAAGTAGCCGCGCTCCGTGCGCTCGAAGCCGTCCATCCCCGCGACGTCGATGCCGTCGAGACCGACGACCGGGACGGCGACGCGGAGGCCCGTGATCGACGACGCAACCTCGTACTCGAAGGTGAGCGTCACGTTGCCCGGTTCGGGGTTGCGAGAGACGATGCCCCGTTGGTGGATGATCGCCTCGTCACCTGGCGTCCCCGTCGAACCCCCCTCGTGCGTGGGCAGCGTCGTCCACTCGACGGTAGCCGGGTCGGTCACCGTCGCGGCAGCGGGCGCCACGCCCGCACCGACGAGCGAGCCGACGACAACGACGAGCGCCACGAGCGTCCGAACCGGGCGAGATGTCATGGCGCGCATTGGAAACGGTGGCTGAAGAATCTGTGGCCCGGCGTCGGCTGGTCGTGAGGCTGCGAGAGGGTCACGAATCGTGGGTGTACGTCCCATATCCGCACTATTTCATATCCACTATCGATCCGACACAATCAAGAATCGTCGGCTCGCAGTTGGGGCCAGTGCGACGAAAAAACAAGCTCCTCGTCACGGTCGTGGGGATGCTGGTTCTCCTCGGCGTACTCGGTGTGTCGAGCATGAACGCCTCCGCTGCGTTCGTAACACCGACACAACTGTCCGACGACGACTACGACGGCGAGTGGGTGAATCTGGAGGGGTCGGTACAGCACCTCGACACGCAGGGACAGCGGTCGACGTTCGAGGTGACCGACAGCAACCATTCGACGCGCGTCGTCTACGAGGGAACGCTCCCCGAGACGATGGGTGAGAACCGTATCGTCGTCGCGAAAGGGCGGGTCGAGGGGGACACCCTCGTCGCCAAACAGCTCTCCGTCCGTGCCCACGAAGGGTCCGAACGTCCCCCCGAGTCGCGATGACTGAGACGGCGATTCGAGTGGACGATCTGACGAAGGGATACGGTCGCGTCACCGCCGTCGACGACCTCTCGTTTGCCGTCGAGGACGGCGAGACGGTCGGACTGTTCGGACCGAACGGGGCCGGCAAGACCACGCTCATGTCCATGCTCGCAGGGCTCGTCCGTCCGACCAGCGGGACAATCACCCTCGGCACCTCGGAACTGACGCCGGACGATCACGCCGTCTACCGACGGCTCGGCGTCGTAACTCACGAGACGATGCTGTACGACGCCCTCACCGCCCGCGAGAACCTGCGCGTCCACGCCGACCTCCACGGGCTCGACGACCCGGCGGCGCGCTGTGAGGCGGTACTCGACACCGTGGGTCTGCGAGAGCGAGCGAGCCAGCGACCCGACGCGTTCTCCCACGGACTCTGCAAGCGACTGTCGCTCGCCCGCGCACTCCTGCACCACCCGGACGTGTTGCTCCTCGACGAACCCTACACCGGACTCGACCAGCGGTCGGTCGCCGACCTGGAGGCCGTCCTCGACGGGTTCGACGACCGGACCGTCGTTCTGACGACACACGACATCGACCGCGGGGTCGAGCGGTGTGACCGGGCGCTGGTACTCGACCGGGGGGAACTCCGCGCCGACGTCGCCCTCGACGGCTCGGCCACGGACTTCGAAACCACGTATCGCCGTGCGATCGGGCTGGACGAACCGGGACGTGGCCGCGGCGTATGAAGACCTTCCTCGCCGCCGTGTTCCGCATCGTCAAGAAGGACCTCCGTATCGAGAGTCGGACGAAGGGCATCACGACGACGATGGCGATGTTCGCGCTCCTCGTCGTCCTCGCGTTCGCGTTCAGTTTCGTCAAGACGTTCCGGGAGCCGGCGGTACTCGGCCGTGGGGCGCTCTGGATCGCATTCGTCTTCGGCGGCACGCTCGGCGTGACGAAGGCGGCGGCCGTCGAGGACCGCAACGCCGCCCTCGACGGTCTGCTGGTGGCACCAGTCGACCGCTCGGCCGTCTATCTCGGGAAGGTGACGAGTACGGCGCTTTTCGTCTTCGTCGTGAACGTCGTGACGCTCGGGGCGACGACGGCCCTCCTCGGCTACGCGCCGACGCCGGGGACGGCGCTCGCCGTCGTCGGGGTTCTCGCCGTCGCCGCCGTCGGATTCGCCGCCGTGGGCGTCGTCGTCGCGACGCTAACCTATCGCTCCGGCCTCGACGAACTCGCGCTCCCACTGTTGCTCGTTCCGCTGGTCGTCCCCGTGTTGCTGGCGGGGGTCGAACTCACAGCGGCGCTCACTGCAGGCGCCCGACTGGGGTCGTGGCTCCGCCTCCTCTGTCTCTACACGGGCGTCCTCTTGCTCGCGGGCGTGGCGACGTTCGAGTTCGTCGTGGAGGCGTAGCGGTTATCGTGCGTCGTTCAGTTGGCGTTCGAGACGACCCAGTCGGCGCTGCAGATACGTGACGTACCCGAAGAGGGCGACGAACAGCGCCGTGTAGCCGAACAGGAGCAGTGGTTCCATGATTTTCACCTCCGTTGCGTGCTGCGTCGGCGAATCCGGTCTTCGACTTCGTGTACCTGGATGCGAAGCCCCAACAGGTAGACGTACAGAAGCGTCGCGGCGACGACGGTCACGACCAGCGTCGTGGGATCGATGTTGGCGCTGACCTGCGGGTTCCCCATCGTCGTCTCGTGGAACGTCGGCGTCCACAGCCGGGTGGAGGCGTACGAGATTGGC
Source organism: Haloplanus rubicundus (assembly GCF_003342675.1). Taxonomy (NCBI): domain Archaea; kingdom Methanobacteriati; phylum Methanobacteriota; class Halobacteria; order Halobacteriales; family Haloferacaceae; genus Haloplanus; species Haloplanus rubicundus. The sequence continues at coordinate 2,836,710 of NZ_CP031148.1, forward strand.
ACGGTGACGAAGCCGATGACGCCGTACACCGCGACGTATCGGTCACCGGACCCGGGATCCGTCGCGGACGACACCACGAGATAGCCGGCATAGATGAACCACACGATGAGGAAGGTGACGAGTCGCACGTCCGTCCACTCCCACCACGAGTTCCAGATGACTTTCCCCCACGCGCTCCCGAGCAGGAGCGTCAGCGTCGCGAAGAGGAAGCCGAGTTCGCCCGAACTGTGGGCGAGACGGCTCCAGAACGGGCCGTGGTAGCGGAGGTAGAGCGCGCTCCCGACGAACGTGGTGCCGAGTGCCGCGGCGGCCACCCACGCGAGGGCGATGTGCCAGTACGCGAGCAGATTGCCGCCGTGTTCGATGCCGTACATCGTCTTCGAGGCGACGCCGAACACGAGCGCCAGCGAGAGCGTGCCGAACAGGAGTGCCCCCCACTTCACTGCGGGACTCCGCGTCACGCGGTGGAGGATACCCGTCACCCGTCCGACGATTCGGGCGGCGCTGAAGCGATTCGACCGCGGTCGATTGCGTTCCGTTCGTTCGTAGTCGTCTGTCGTCATGTGTGTCAGCTCAAATTAGTGACCGACGCGAGTGCGAGTTTGTCCACGTCGAAAAGCACCGCGAGACCGAGGAGGACGAAGGCGTAGCCGGTCGCCGTTCGGAAGCCCTCGCCAGACGGAGCGGCAGCGTCGACGAGGCGGCGACCGCCGATCCGGCCGACGTAGGCCACGCCGAGGAGAGGAATCGAGAAGCCGATCCCGTAGGTAAACAGCAGGGCGGCACCGCCGCCGACGCCCGCCGACGACCCGACGTACGCGAGGACGCCGCCGAGGATGGGACCGACGCAAGGCAACCAGATGACGCCGAGAAGCAACCCGACGACGAAGGCGTTGGCGAGAGGGTGGCGGTCCTCGTCGACACGCCCCGTCACGGCCGTCGCCCGTCCCGCCAGTCGGGACGCGTACCTCGTGTAGAGGTCGTTCACGTCGTCGTCGGCCAGCACGACGCCGAACGCGAGCATGAGGACCGCGAACGGGGCTCGGACCGTCTCCGGCGTGACCGCGCCGAGCGACCCCGTGAGCGTCCCCAGCGCCGTGAACGTCAGTGTGCTCCCGGCGACGATGGCGACCGGACGGAGTCGGTTACCGTTCGCGCCAACGACGAGAACTGGAATCATCGGCAGACAACACGGTGTCAGGATAGTCAGCACTCCCGCAAAAAAAACCGCAACCGTGGAGGGTGTCTCTATCATTCGGTCGTCGAGGGGAAGCGGGCGTCAGCCCGCAGCGTCCGCCCGATTCTCGGCCGACTCACCGTCCTGCATCGCCGACGACACTGCGGCCTGTGGTTCGAGCGTCGACCGATTCGACGCGGTCGTGTTGCTCGTCGATTCGTTCCCCACGTTCTCGTAGGTGCGAATCCAGGTCGTCTCCCACGAGCCGTCGACCGACTCGTTGCGGAGCGGCTCGTCGTACCGGCTCGTGTCCTCCGGGATCATCTCCTCGGTGACGTTCGAGTCGTCGATGGGGATGTCGGCGAGCATGAGCTTCTTCGTCATCGGATTCATGTCGTAGCCGAGTCGTTGCTGAGTCCGGTTGTAGTAGATGCCCTCGTCCGGCGCACCGGCCGCCGCCCAGTCTTTCGGCTGGCGCGGCAGGTGCGGCCGCTTGTGGGCGTTCATGAATCCGGCGACGTCCTGGACGTCCTCCCAGTTGGAGAACGTGTGGCCCGCGCCGTAGGGCATGGACTCGCGGATGAAGCCGGCGGAGGTGTACATCCGACCCATACCGGCACCGTCGTTGAAGGAGTCCTCACCCCACAGCGGCGGGTACTGACCGTCCACTCCCTGCCCGTCCGCACCGTGACAGGACGCACAGTTTTCGAGGTAAAGCTCGGCCCCACGGACCGGATTGACCTCCGAGACGGGGACCTTCTCGTCACCTTCCGGCTTCTCGATGTGCCGCCAGTAGGGAACCCGCTCGCTCGGAGTGCCCTTGTTCAACCAGACCATGTACGACTCCATGGCCTGAATCTCGCGGCTGTCGTACTCCGGCATGCCCTCGGCGGAGCCGGGGGAGTTCATGCTCCGGAGGAAACAGCCCATGATGCGCTGTCGCATGTCGCGCATGCGCTCGGTACGGCCCGTCCACTCGGGATAGCCGGCGGCAGTGCCCACCAGCGGAATCATGTCGATGTCCTGTCCGACCATGCCGGTGGTCGTCGGAAGGTCGCCCCCACCGTGACAGTTCGCACACGAGAGGTCGTTCCCGACGTGTTCGGGCATCTCTTCCGAGGTGTTGGCGAACAGGCTACGCCCTTCCCGAATGAGTTCAGCCCGCTTCTCGTTTTCGGGCAACGTCGAGTCGTTCATCTTCTTCGGCTGGAACTGTACCTCCTCGCCAGCCTCCGGATCTTTGTACTTGAACTCCTGTTCGCGCAGGTCTTCGTTGTACCACTTGCTCCCGCCCCACGTCCCGGGCAGCTTCCGCACCTCGCCGCCAGCCGCCGCTGCCCCGCCCCCGTTACCGGTGGCGTTCGCCTGCGTGGCGTTCGCCTGCGATGCCGCCGGTGCGCCCGCTTGCGGCGCGGGCCCCACGGCGCCGACCCCGAGGTACGCGAGGAGGCCGTTGAGGGCGAACACGACGATGACGGCTGCGATCACCGTCCCGACGACGAGGAGTGCGGGTTTGAGCAGGAGCGTCGAATCTCCCTGGCTCATGTCTGTTCCGTCGACGTAGTCGAGTTACCTGTCATCTGTATAGTCCAGTCTGTATGCGCAGTAGTTCCCATAATCCACACATGTGATATAAAACTTCTTCTGCGGATCGACGCGACGATCTACAGCATGAATACGAGGAGTCGGACACCAGCCGGATCCGAACGTGGCTGCCACAGCTACCAAACGGCCAAAACGGTTTTTCAGAGCCTGAAAATCGATTTCGTTCGGATCGCTCGGACGGATTCGGCGACGAGACAGTACATTTTACTAAGGGAAGCTGTTACGGGCGGTCACCGATGAAGCCTCGAAAGGCGATGACCCTCGCCTTCTTCGTAGTCTTGCTTAGTATTGGGTATTTTTCGATGAATGCGGCGCCCGCACTGAGCGACGAGAACTACTCGTACCACGGAGACACCCGCTGGCAAACGAATATGTCCGCGGCGCAGGCGACGGCGGTCGCCGAGGACAAGCCGATCGTCGTCTACTTCTGGACCACGTGGTGTACGTACTGTGAAGACTACAACCGCGAGGTGTACGCCGACCCGGCAGTGCAGTCCGAACTGGACGACTTCGTGAAGGTGGCGGTGAACCTCGACAGCGACGAACCGTCGGCGTCCCGCCTGCAACGGACGTACAACGTCAACTACCCGCCACAGCACGTCATCGTCACGCCGGACGGCGAGGTGCTCGTGCGGATCAACGGCTACGCCGAGACGAGCGACTTCCGCTCGTATCTGGAAGCGGGCAAACGGGAGTACGGCGCACGATGACGCCGAACGTCGGAACGGTGTTACTCGCGCTCGCCTTCGCCGCTTCGCTCTCGGCGACCGGCATCCTCGCCCGGGCTTACCTCACCGCGGACGACACCTACCTCGACTACGTGTCGAAACTCACCACCGCGGCCGCCGTGCTGCTCGTGTCGGCCCTCCTCCAGTTGACGTACCAGTTCGTCACTACCGACTACACGAACGCCTACGTCTGGGAGAACACCGCCTCCTATCTCCCGCTCCTGTACCGGGTGACGGGCGTCTACGCGGCGAACGAGGGCTCCGTGTTGCTGTGGGCGGTCATCGTCTCCATCGTGGCGCTGGTGGCCGGAGCCGTCCGCGGGATTCCGGACCAGCATGCGAAACTCGTCCACGCGCTCACGCTCGGCGTCGTCACGTACTTCACGGGGATGTTGCTGGCACAGAGCCCCTTCGCGTCGATTCGGACGCAGTTCCCGAACGCTCCACCCGGCTTCGTCCCGACGACCGGACAGGGGTTGAACCCCTTGCTGGTGGATCCGTACATGGCGATCCATCCGCCGGTGATGTTCACCGCCTACGCTCTGTTGGCGATGCCTTTCGCCATCGGCGCGGCCCACTTCGTCTCGCTGTTCCGTGGCAACGGCGGCGTCTTTCCGACGTGGCACGGGAGCGTCACCCGGTGGCTTCGGCTGAGCTGGCTGTTCCTGACTGCCGCCGTTGCACTCGGTGGCCTCTGGTCGTACACCGTCCTCGGGTGGGGTGGCATCTGGGCGTGGGACCCCGTCGAGACGGCGATTCTGATCCCGTGGCTGTTTCTCACCGCGACGCTTCACGCCGTCACTGCCTACGAACCGACGGGGCGGTATCGGGTGCTCGCCCCCGCGATGACCGCCAGCGTGTTCGCACTCGCGGTGTACACGACGTCGGTCGTGCGGAGCGGCGTCTTCCGGAGCGTCCACTCCTTCGCCGACGGCGGCATCGGGGCGGCCTTCCTCGTCCTCATGGCGGTGACCGCCGGCCTCGGCGTCCTCGCACCGCTCGTCTACTGGCTCCTCGAAACGGACGACGACGCCGACGCCACCGACGGGTGGCTCCGCCGGTCGAACCTCCTCCACCTCGCCGTCCTCGGCTTCGGCCTCCTCACGTTCGTCTCGCTGTGGGGTCTCACCTTCCCGCTCCTCCGCGACGCCGTCACCGGTCTCGAAGTCTCCGTCGAGTCGCGGTACTACAACCTCTGGAGCTACCCGCTCGTCCTCGCACTCCTGCTTCTCCTCGGCTTCTACATGGATTACGACGGCGAGGGCAGTCGGCGGAGCCTCGTCGGCCTCGGCGCCTTCACCGCCGCGACGCTCGTCGGCGCCGCGGTGGCACCGTCCGAAACGTGGCAGTTGGCGTCGACGCGCCCCGGCGACGCCCTCGTCTATCGGGTCGTCGGGGGCGCGAGTCTCCTCTCGGTGCTCCCACCCGTCGCGTACGCCATCACGGGCACCGTGAAACGCACCGGCGGACGGATCCGGGCGGCGACGACCCGCGACGCGAAACTGAAGGAGACGGGCATCGCCCTGATCCACATCGGGGCGGCCCTGCTCGTCCTCTCGCTCCCGTTCATGTACGCCTTCGCGGGACAGGCGTCGGTGATGGCGACCGGCGTCGGCACGGAGTCGATCGACCGGTCGCAGCAGGCGATTCCGGAATCGGACTACTCGATCCGGATTCTCGGCCACTCCCGAACCGAGTTCCCGACCGATCCGGCCGTGGAGTCGTACGCGCTCTCGACCGATCAGGTGGTGGCGCGGGGGCCCGCACTGAACGGCTCCGTCCAGACGGTCCACGGAACCGTGACCGACGTTCGGGACGGGCCGCGCGCGACGGTCGTCCAACTCGACGACTCGCGCGTCTGGATCGGTCTGCCCGGCGAGGAGACGAACGCCTCGCTCGCCGCCGGACAGCACCTCGTGGCACGCGGACAACTGATGTGGGACTTCGTCCCGAGCGCCGACGCCGTCCTCCTCGCCGGATCGGGGACGGTCGGTCCGGCGTCGAACCCCCCCGAGAGCGTCGCCCCGACCCGCGTAGTCGCCGAAGGGGTGTCGCTCGCGGTCTACGACGGCGACCAACTCGTCGCGTCGGGCATCGCCGGCCAGCGTCGCTACCCCAAACAGGGCGGGATGCAGATTCGGGACGTCCTCATCGACCGCGGACTCCTCGTCGACACGTACGTCATCGCCGGCGTCAGCGACGGGACGGCCTCGATCACCGTCAAACGAATCCCCTTCGTCACGCTGATGCGACTCAGCATCGTCATGTTGCTCGTCGGGATGAGCCTCGTCGCGCTGTTCGATCCACGGCACGGCGTAGCGACCGATTTGAGCCTTCGTGAACCGAGCCGTGACGCGGACCCGGAGGTCGCAGACTGATATGAAACGCGTACTCGTCGTCCTCGTCGTCCTCAGTTGTCTCGCCACCGTCCCGACTGCCTCGGCAGCGACGTCGATATCGGGAACCGTCACCGTCGAGAACGGTACCGCCGACGGGGCACGGGTGACCGTCGTCCCCGCGACACAGACGCTCCAGCGTGCCGGTGAGTCCGCACGGACGACGGTCCGGGACTCGTCGTTCTCGGTCGAGGTAGCCGACGCCCCACGCTACGTCGTCCGGGTCGAATACGACGGCACGACCCACTATGAGGTGTTACAGAACGCGACGCGGACGCGTATCGACCTCGGTGGCACCCTCGATGGGCGCGTCGTCGACGACGACGGCACTCCGCTGTCCGGCGTGTCGGTCGACGTGATCGATGAAGGAGGCTTCGTCGTGACGACCGCCGAGACGGGCGCCGACGGGACGTTCGCCGTCGGCCCGGTCGAACCGAACGAGACGTATCAGCTTCGCGCGACGGTCGACGGCGTGCCGTACCGGCGGACGGTGACCGCGAACGAGTCCGTGACGATGACGGCTCGTCCGCCGACGTCGAACGCCTCGGCGCTGCACGTCGCCCCCGAGACGCGGCCGGCGTACGTCCTGCAGGTGGTGCCGCCGCGGAACGCCTCGGGCGTGCCGAGCGTCGTGCAGACGGTGACGCTTCGGAACACCGCCGACCGGCCGTTCGCCGGATCGGTCACGATCCCCGTCCCAGCGAACGCGACTCCGTACGCCGGCATGGTCGACAACCGCGAGGCCGAGTATCGGCGGACCGACGCTGGCGTCCGTCTCGACGTCACCGTCCCCGCCAACGGGACCGTGCGGGTCGGCGCGGCGTACGACCTCACCGGGCAGACGCTGACGACGACGCTCCGTCGCGACGCGCCGTCGCTCACCGTCGTCGTTCAGGGGTACGATCCGAACGCGGTCGACCACTCGTCGAACCTGCGCGTCGGTGACGCGCCAGTGTCCCTCCTCGTCAGTGACGGTCCCGTCGCGGCGGGCGAGTCGATTCGGCTCGACCTCGAAGGGGCCCGGAGCCAGCAAGCCACGGCTGTGTCCGGCGATGAGAGCGACGGCACCGGCGCCAGCACCGACGTGGACGCCGCCAGCACCGGCTCCGCGGAGAGTAACACGATTCCGTCGTTCCCCGGCGTCGAGATTCTCGGCGCCGTCGGCGGGATGGTCGCCGTCGCTCTCGTGGGGTATCGACTCGCCCCCGACGACGGCTGAGGATCGGCGAAGGTGGCTCTTTCCGAGGTCCCCTAGTCGTCCAGTCGCTCGGCCGCGTCCCGAGCCAGTAGGGGTTCGGCGTTCGGCGTCGGGAGCGTCACCACGTCCTCGCTCGCGAGGTCGTACTCGCGTTCGTCGACGCCGAATATCTCGCCCACGTCGCGCGTGATCCGCAGGGTGGTCCGGTCGGTGTCGGACGCGGGCGGGTCGGCGGCGCCACCGTCGGGTGTCGGGGAGTCGTCGGGCGACGGTGTGGCCGCCGCGTCCACGGGCGAGTCGTCGCGGGTCGGCGGCTCGTCGGGCGACGCTCCGGCCGCCGCGTCCACGGGCGAGTCGTTCGGCACCGCGTCCGTCGGGTCGGCGTCGCCCGACGAGCCACCCATCGCCTCCGCGAGCAGGTCGTCGGGGTCGGGCGCCGGGGCGGCGTCGGCCGGCGGCGACGGGGCCGGATCGGGGTCGGCTCCCTCGGCGTCGGCCGTGCCCGATCGATCGGCGTCTCCGTCGGCGCCGGCGTCGTCGTACTCGCCAGCGAGCGTGTCGAGCACCGTCTCGCGGTTCCGCTCGATTCGCGTCACCAGGTCGTCGAAGAGGGCACGCTCCTCGGCGGTGAGGCCCTCGTCCTCGGCGGCCATCCCCGCCGCAGCGAAGGTCGCCCGCTTGACGATTTTGCCCACGCGCCGCTCGTAGATGCTCTCGACCACCTCCTCGGCCGTCTCTATCTCGTCGGTGAGGCGACTCACCTCCGGGGAGGAGAAGGGGTCGTCGGCCTCGGCGGCGACCCGCTTGCGTTCGGCCTTGCGGTCGGCGACGTAGTCGGCCACGTCGCGGTAGAAGGAGTCCCGAAGGTGCTGGAGGCTGTCTTTCTGCCGTTCGGTGCGCTGTGCCGAGCGCAGTTCCTCCACGTTCATTCTTTCACCTTCCGGGCTCGGTCGCGCGTCATCAGGAACACGCCGACGCACTCCGGTACGGATTGCTCACCGGCATCGAGTGTAAAACTGTCGCCGTCGAGTTCGACGACGCCGGGATCGGTCACGTCGACGCGGACCGACCGCCGGGTGAAGCGTTCGGGGACGGCGTCGACCAGCGGATCGAAGGCGTCGAGTTCGTCCCGGTCGAGTCGCGCGACGACGAGGCCGCTCCCGCCGTGGAGGCTCCCCGGCAGGCGGATCAGCCGATGGGTGTCCGTCGTCACCGGTTCGTCGATGGGCGCCGTCTCGTCGGCGACCGTTTCGCGGGCGAGCGCCTCGACCAGCGTCCGTGCCCCCGGGCCGCCGGCCTCGACGTTGCCGTCGGCGACCGTCTCGCCGTCGAGGGCACCGAGCAGGGTGGTCGCCCGCCCCTCGCCGATGCCGTCGAAGGCCATGAGCCGTTCCTGGGCCGCGTCCTCGTCGAGGGCCTGTAGCTCCGCGACGAACTCGCGGAGGCGGCGGTGGGTGCGTCGTCCCCACCCGCCCGCCGTCCGGAGTTCGCGTCGGGTCGCCCCGCCGACCGCACGGGTGCGGACGAGTCCCTCGATATCGAGGTCGACCGCACGGACGTAGTCGACGATTTCGCGTCGGGCCGCCGAGTCGAGGTCGGCGAGGCCGTCGTCGCGGACGTGGACGTGATAGCCGCGGCCACCGGAGAAGACGACGGTCACGTCCTCGAAGCCGAAGTCGGTTTCCAGTAGGTCCAACAGCCGCTGCAGGGCGTCCTTACAGGCCGCGAGCATCTCGGCGTAGGTGGTCTCGGCGGGGTCGACGCTCGGGAGGTGGTCGGCGTCGAGGTCGAAGACGAGGTCGGCGCCCCGCCAGCCTTTTTCGTCCATCGTGTCGGCGCCCGGATCGTCGTAGCGCGCCGCGGAGAAGTAGACGTGTCGCGGCGCCTCGCGCGCGAGGAAGTCGTCCACGTCGCCGAGGTCGTAGATGGACTGGTGGCGGACCATCGTCGTCGACTCGCCGCCCGTCCACGGGATGTGGCCCCACTCGCGGGCGTCGGGGGCGGGCGGGAGCGTCGGATCGGCGTCCCGATAGTAGTCGCCGAACCGGCCCGAGAGATACTCGCGTGTCCGTCGATCCATTCGTCCCCCACCTGCGTAGCCGACGAGTTAGTAACTTCCGAACGCGGGCGGTGACGTGGAAACCCTTTTTTCCGGACGCGGTGAGTGACCCGCATGGACATGGGACCGGTCGCACTGGCAGGGGCGAGTCCACCGACCGGAATCGAGGCGCTGTTGCGGTGGCTGTGGAGTTTCCGAACGGCTCGGGTACTGGTCGCGGTGCTCGTCGTCGCCCTCGGGGTCGTCCTCTCGAAGTTCCTCGTGCGCCTGCTCGGACGCCCGGTCGCCCGCCGGTTCGACCGACAGAGCGTCGCGCAGACGGTGCTCGGCATCATCCGCGTCTCGACGGTGATCGTCGCCACGTTCGCCGCCGGGAGCATCGTCGGCCTCGGCATCGGCGACATCGTCCTCTCGGTGACCGTCTTCTCGGCCGTTCTCGGTATCGTCCTCGCCCCCATCGTCGGGAGCATCATCAACGGCGTGTTCGTCCTCGCGGACAACCCCTACGAGATCGGTGACATGATCGAACTGGAGGACGGCCGCCGGGGCTTCGTCGACGACATCACCCTCCGCTACACGAAGATATTCACGCTGGAGAACACCTTCCTCGTCGTCCCCAACTCCGCGATGCGCGAACGGGACGTGACCAACTTCTCGGCCGAGGACGAACGGACGCGGCTCTCCCTCCCGTTGCTCGTCACCTACGAGGGCGATCTGGAGGCGGCACGAAACATCATGGAGCGGGCCGCCCGCAACTGCGACGGGGTGATCGAGGGCGGGCCGGACATCCGCATCGGGAGCGCCCGCTACCCCGCGAAGCCGACCTGTCTGATCGACGCGTACGCAGACAGCGGCGTCCGGTTGAGCCTCCGCTACTGGGTGCGCACCCCCTACAAGATCCCGCGGATCGAGTCGACCGTTCGCGAGCGTATCTGGACGGCCCTCGAGGACGCGGACGTGGAGATCGCCTACCCTCACCAGCACCTGCTGTTCGACGAACACAGCGGGACCGCGCGCGTCGCCGTCGGGGACGGGATCGAACCGCCGAGCGCGCCCGAGGACAGCGGCGTCACGACGCGGGAGTCGATAGAGAGCGACGAGGACGTGGGGATCGACGCGGCCGACGACGGTGGTGGGGAGTGACGCTACGCGCTGACGGTCACCACGTCACAGTCGAGTTTCTCCCGCAGGAAGCGGTCGATGTCGGGGTCGTCGAGGAAGCGACTGAAGGTGCGTCGCCACCGGCTGACCTGCTTCGAGCCGATGACCACCACGTCGGCGTTCTCCGCGGCCACCTCGTCGAGGATGGTCTCCTCGACGAGAAAGCCCCGGCGGATGACGTAGCGCGCGCGGTCGATCCGACCGAACTCCGCCTCGACCGCCCGCTTGAGTTCGGTTCGCGTCACCTCGCGGCCCTCCTGGTAGAGGTCGACGTGGAGGACCGTCAGGTCGGCGTCGCGCTCCTCGGCGATCCGAACGGCCTCGGCGAGCGTCGCCTGGGAGTGTCTACTGAGCGGGTAGCGAACCGGGACGACCACCAGGGGCATGCGAGGACAGACGATTCGGGGGCGTTTCAATCTATTCGATTCGGGCGGCCCCGCGCGGGCGACGGCACGGATCGACCCCGTCGAGCGGCGGCGCCGCGAGGACGGGGCGAACCGATCAACCCTCGAGTTCGAACGCCACGGTGACCTCGGCCTGGTACTCCCGGTTCTCGACGCTCGCTATCTCGACGCCCAGTTCGTCGACTTCGATCCACTTCACGTTGTCCAGTGTCTCTTCGGCGCGGTCGATGGCGTCGTCGGCTGCCTTATCGAAACTCTCCGGACTCGTCCCGATTAGGGTGATCTTCTTGAAGACCATGGCTACGTGTCAGATGTTCGTATAGGAGTGACTTAAATTCACGTCCACGGGCGGTCGGCCGTCGTCGTCCTCACCGTCCAAGCGGCACACCCTGATCGAGGGAGGGGGCGAGGAGGTCGACGTCGGCCACAACATATAACAGAGTGTTGGCGGAACTGTATAGAGTGTACCGTTCATCACGCTCGGTGACGCGGCGCGAGACAACCGTTGGAGCGGATGGGCGGCAGGAAAGGGGTCGAACCGAGGGACCGCAGGGTCGACGCCAGCGAGTGTACGTCGGCACCGCCGGGGATCGACAACGACGAGGATGGATCGCCTGAACTGACGGATGGGACCGCAACTCACCAGCCCCAGTACGAGCGATCTGTCGCGGGACGACCTGTTCTCGATGCTGCGCAACGAGCGGCGCCGCGAGGTGATTCACTACCTCCGTACCCACGAGGGGCCGGTCGACCTCCGCGACCTGAGTGAGTACATCGCCGCAATCGAAAACGACTGTGAGCCGGCGGCGGTGACGTACAAACAGCGCAAGCGGGTGCAGACGGCGCTCTATCAGATGCACCTCCCCAAACTCGCCGAACAGAACATCATCTCGTACGACCGTCGGGCGGGTCGGGTCGAACTCGCGGCGGGGGCGGAGAACTGCCTCCCCTATCTCGCCGCCGACACGGACCGGAAACGTCGTCGATGGTGGCGGTGGTATCTCCTCGTCGCCGCAGTCGTCGCCGTGCCGGTCGGGCTGGCGACACTCGGCGTCCGGCCGTTCACGTCGGTGTCCGGACTCGGCTACGCGGCCGTCGCGTGCGCGGCGTTCGTCGCTATCTCGATTCTCCAGGTGACGCAGGAACGTGGTCGGGACGCCTGATCACGCGTCGGTCCGGCCGAGTCGCTCCGCGATCGCGCCGACCACGTCCGTCAGGTGGGCCGTTCCCCACACCGCGACCACGACGCCGCCGAGCGTATCGAAGAGCAGGTCGAGCATCGTGTCTTCGAGCCCGTACTGCACGAGGACGGCCGGCGTTCCGGAGAGCGCGGCGGCGCCGGCCACCGCGAACTCGATGACCTCCCAGAAGACGCCGAAGGCGAGGACGAACAGGAGGATGAACACGAACATGAATCGGTCGGGGAGCGAGACGGCGTCGGAGTGGAGTTCGACCGCGCGGGCCGTGGCGTAGCCCGCGGCGGCGACGATAGAGGAGGACAGCGTATGCGTCAGGTGATCCCACCACGGAATGCTCCGGTAGAAGTTGGTCTCGGCCCCGGGAAGGCCGGCGGTCCCCAGGGCGTGCAGGAAGACGGCGGCGGTGATCCAGAGCGTCAGGGCGGAGTCCATCGGAATGTGGTAGTCCCGCTCGAGGACGGCGGGAAGTTGGGTCACGCCGAGACCGATGGTCGCGTTGACGACGATGCCCAGCGACCCCCGTTCGAGACCCAGCCCGATCAACACGAGCAGCGACACCTGCATCGCCCGCGTGAGCTGTCGCTGTCGGCGGTCGGTGAGGCCGATACGGTCGCGGAGACGCATCAGGGCTCACCGCCCTGTCCCCGCCGTTTCCCACCGGGATCGACGGGATACCGCGGCGTGGTGTCCGCGTAGCGGCGGAAGTAGAGCTCGAAGAGCACACCGGCGACGACGCCGGCGACGGTCGCGGCGACGAAATCCCACATGAGCGCCTCCTCGACGACGTGTTCGGGGCGGCCGTCGAGCAGGAACCCCGTGCCGAAGAGGATGTCGGAGAGCCACCGCACTTCGGCCCACAGCCCCGCGGTGGCGACGGTGGCGATGGCGACGAACACCACCGCGAAGGTGTCGCTCATCCGAACGGGCGTGAACACGTCGAGTTCGACCGCGAGGATGAGCGCCGCGGCCGCGACGGCGACGTACGTCGTGATGCGGCCGGTGAGCGTGACGCCGCCGACGGTCTGGCCGGCGACGAGAAGCCGACCCAGCGAGGGGATGGAAGCGAGCGCCAACACTTCCCACGGCAACATCGCGTCGGGTTTCCGGAAGGCGACGGCCGGAACGACGGCGAGAGCGACCAGCGTCAGGGTAAATCCCGCCCAGAGCGGGCGGCCGTCGAGCGCCGCCCCGGCGCCGATCAGGCAGAGCACGACCACGAACGACCACCCGAGAATCGCGTTGAGCCGGCGTCGTTCGACCAGCCGACGGAGTCCGGTCCCGGATTCGGCAGTCGGCATAGTGACCCGTCGTCGTGAATCCTGAAAACGCTTCGCACGACGCGGGGCGAAGATACAAGCCAACCCCGTTACTTGCTCTACGTGATGTCGAACGATCCGTCCGACCGGTCCGTCGCCGAAGGGCAGACGTGGCTGGACGTCGTCGACGACGTACTCGATACGGCCATCGACCGCGAGGAGGACCTCGAGTGTACGTTCGAGGAGGTGACCGTCGACGTGCCCCTGCGGATGGACTCGGAGTCGGAGTTCGCGCGGTGGCATCTCGACGGCACCGTCCGCGTCCACGTCGAGGGGATGCGCGGCCCGCTGGCGGACTGGCTCCACTGGTGGTCGAGACAGCTCTCCTGATCTTCGCGTATGGCTTCCGCGACGTTCCAGCTGATCGAAACGCCGGAGGGGTTTCGGTGGCGCCTCCGAACCGACGACGGTGCCGTCGTGGCGACGAGCGACGGCGTCTACGACACCGAACACGCCGCGGCGCGCGACGTACAGCGGCTCAAGCGCGTCGCCCCCGACGCGGGCGTCGAGTCGGTCGACGCCGCGTGAGACGGACAGCCGACGCCGTCGGCATGCTCCGGAGAGGGAGGTCCGTTACGCCCGGAGCACGTATCCGGCATCGGACTCCCGTCGGGTCCCGACCCGTCGACGCCACTGGATTATGTCAATTTTTCGGAGGTGGCGACGAGCTTCGACTGCCTCGGCTGTTCGAACCACCCATTCCTGTAGGTAAGGCTATATCTTCACAAAACCAACGTGGTGTCGGTCATGTCACAACCAGCCGAAAGCGGATCGATCGAGGGAGTAGTGTTCCACCCGCCGGGCGAGGACGTGCTCCCCGAACTGGAGGCGCCCGAGGTTCCCACGGAACCGTCCGTGTTCGAGGGCGAAGAAGGACAGTCCTGGCACGTCCCACTGTACGTGGGCGTCACTGCCGACGTTATCCTCAGAGACGAACACCTCGAAATCAGCGTCGTCGCGTTCGGTGAGCGGGTCGAACACCTGAAGTTGGAGAAGAAGCCGGGCGGAAAGACCAGCGGCACCGGAGCGTTCGAGTTACCTGCCGTCAAGGGCAAGGTCACGTTCGTCGCCGACTGGAGGAAGAAGACGCTCGACGTGGACGGCTCGATCTGTGGCTGGGCCTGGACCTGGCAGTGCACGAGCATCGACAAACAGATCGCTTCCTGGTGAGCCCGCCGTCCGCTGTTGCTCGGACCGCCGCGACGAACCGGCACCCGGCGACGGTCGATCCGTACGATCGACGGCTACCACCCCTCGAATTTGTCGCGTCGGTACACGTCGATCTCGTGGACCGTCGAGTGGTCCTGTGCGGCGGCGAAACCGATGGCGTCCGCGATCTCCTCGGGTTCGCTCACCTCGCCCGGCTCGAAGCGCTCGGCGAAGGAGTCACCGTCGTCGCCGCCGAACTCCGTCCGCACCTCCGTCGGGTTGACGACGGTGACGCCGACGCCGTCCGGTCCGGACTGCCCCTCGACCCCGTGGGCGAACCCCCGAACCCACCACTTCGTCGCCGAGTAGACGGGGTTGCCGGGGCGGGGGTACTGCCCCGCGAAACTCCCGACGAAGATCAGGTTGCCGTCCGACGCCGCGAGGTGGGGCAGGGCCGCCCGCGTCGCGAAGAAGACGCCGTCGACGTTCGTGTCCATCATCGCTCGGTAGTCCTCCGTCGACAGGTCGGCCACGTCGCCGCCGCGGCCCAGTCCGGCGTTGTTGACGAGGACGTCGAGGCCGTCCCACTCCGCCGCGACGGTGTCGATCAGGCCCTCGACGGCCGCCTCGTCGCGGACGTCCGTCGGCACCACCAGCGTCTCCGTGCCGTACTCCGTCTCCAGATCGGCCGCGATCTCGGCCAGTCGGTCCTCGCTCCGCGCGGCGAGGGCGACCCGCGCCCCTCGGCTCGCGAACTCGTGTGCGGTCGCTTCCCCGATGCCGGAACTCGCACCCGTGACGATAGTCGCGCTGTCGTCGAGACTCATGGTCGTGCGATCCGACGGCCCGGAGGCCCTTTATACTATAGTCGAACCCCGACCGCGTGCCACCCTCCCACGGACGACCGAGATAGTTGCGTTTAAATATCGGCACCCCTTCGATTCGGATGCGTCGACGACGCTCCGATAGTGTAGTCCGGCCAATCATATTGCCCTCTCACGGCAATGACCAGGGTTCGAATCCCTGTCGGAGCATCGAAGCGAGCGAACTTCTGTGAGCGAGTGAGACGCGGCCGATGGGATTCGAATCAGGGAGCGGTGTCGCCGCGACCGTGGTTCGAATCCCTGTCGAAGCATTTTCCGAACGTCTCACTCTGGCTGCCCGAGCCGACTGGTTTCGACGTCGCCAACTCCCAGTTCGGCAATCGCGTCCTCGATAGCCGCAGGCAGGGGCGTGAGCCGATCGCTCCCTCGGGCGTCGATTCGGACCCCATCGACCTCGACGGCCACCAGCGTTCCCCGAGAGCCCTTGGCGGCGACTTCCCACACGAACTGACGCTCGTGTGCGTCGACGGCACGAATCCGGGCTTTCGATAACCCGTTCGCACTCCGCCAGAACGGACGGTCCACGACGGTGAGCGCGCCGGCGGGCGGGACACACACCGAGTCACAGGCGGGACATCGGCCCGGATGGGGCGCCGTCCCGATGTGTCCGTACTCGTTCCCACAGTCGTAACAGCGTAGCATTTCGATGGACATCTTTCGGTGGCACGGAGTCGGGGGAGCCCCCGTGGTCCTCCGGATCAGTCCGACTCCGCGCGAGCGTGCATTTCCTTGACGATACGATCCTTGGCCGTGCAGTTGGGACAGGCCCGGACGTCTCCGCGACCGTCACCGAAGACGGTCACGAACCGCTGTGAGACGTGCGCGCCACAGTACGTACAGGTCGGCATAACACCTAGCCGAGACTCCCCTCCATCTCGAGTTCGACGAGACGGTTGAGTTCGACCGCGTACTCGATGGGCAGTTCCTCCGTGATCGGCTCGATGAAGCCCGAGACGATCATCTGCTTGGCGTCGTCGTCGTCGAGGCCACGGCTCTGGAGGTAGAACACGTCCTCGTCGCCGATCTTCCCCACCGTCGCCTCGTGAGCCACGTCCACCGTCGACTCGTTGATCTCCATGTACGGCATCGTGTCGGAGGTGGATTCGTTGTCGAACATCAGCGCGTCACACTCGACCGACGTCGAGGAGTCCGCCGCGCCGTCCGCGATGTGGACCAGCCCGCGGTAGTTCGTGCGGCCGCCGTCCTTGCTGATGGACTTGGACTCGATGGTCGATTTCGTCTCCGGCGCGTTGTGGTACACCTTCGCCCCGGTGTCGATGTTCTGGCCCTCGCCCGCGAAGGCGATGGTGATGTGGTTGTCCGAGGCGCCGGGGCCTTTGAGCACCGTCGAGGGATACAGCATCGTCGCCTTCGACCCCATCGACCCCGAAATCCACTCCATGCGCCCGTCGGCCTCGACGAGCGCTCGCTTCGTGTTCAGGTTGTAGGTGTTTTTCGACCAGTTCTGCACGGTCGAATACTGCACGTGAGCGCCCTCGCCGACGAACACTTCGACGCCGCCGGAGTGGAGGTTGAACGCCGAATACTTCGGCGCACTGCAGCCCTCGATGTAGTGAACTTCCGAGTTCTCTTCGGCGATGATGAGCGTGTGCTCGAACTGGCCCATCCCCTCGGAGTTCATGCGGAAGTACGCCTGCACGGGCATCTCGACCGTCGTGTCCTCGGGGACGTAGACGAACGAGCCGCCCGACCAGATGGCGCCGTGGAGCGCCGCGAACTTGTTGTCGCTCGGGGGGACGCACTTCGTCATGAAGTGCTCGCGGACGAGGTCCTCGTGCTCCTGCACGGCCTCGTCCATGTTACAGAAGATGACGCCTTTCTCCTCCCACTGCTCCTGCATGTTCTGGTAGACGACCTCGGACTCGTACTGGGCGCCGACGCCCGAGAGGGCGTTCTTCTCGGCTTCCGGAATCCCCAGCTTGTCGAAGGTGTCCTTGATGTCGTCGGGCAGGTCCGTCCAGTCGTCGACGCTCTCGCGCGTCTCGACGTCCGGTCGGATGTACGGGATGATCTCGTTGACGTCGACCTCGGAGAGGTCGGGCTGGCCGGGCCAGTCCGTCGGCATCGGCATCTCCTGGAACTGTTCGAGCGCACGGAGGCGCCGCTTCAGCATCCACTCGGGTTCGCCCTTGTCTTCCGAGATGACGCGGATGGTCTCTTCGGTGAGACCCTTCTCGGCCTGGAAGGAGGAGCGCTCCTCCTTCTTGAACTCGAAGCGGGCCTCGGTGTCCGTCTCTTTGAGGTGATCTTGATCCGAACTCATCAGTCGTATTTTCGGATATGGAAGAATAAAGCTAGGGTAGCAAAACGGAATTTTGTAACTATAATCAGTTTCCTCTCGTCTATTCTGAAATTGTTCGTAGTTACAAAACACGACGTTCTGATCGGGTCCCGTCCCGAATCGGTCACGGCGGATCGACGAGTCACGGTGCTCACAGTCGAGGCGATCAGTCCGGGGATTCATTATCGTCGCCGCCGCGGGACCCGGTATGGACGGAACGACCGCCACCGAGCGGCGAGACGGGGGCGCATAATGCGCTCGCTCGCCCGCACCGCAGCCGGCGACCCACTCCTGGGCGACGACGACGGCTTCGTCCCCCTCGACGCGGCGTATCCCGACGTTTCGAGCGTCCGCGACGCGCTCCCGCGAGCGACCGAGGGCCTCCCGAACGTCGAGTCGGCGACGGCCGACCCTCTCTCCCGCGAGGGGATCACCTTCGGCCCGCCGCTCGCCGACCCCGGCAAACTGTTCGGCATCGGCCTCAACTACGCCGACCACGCGGCGGACCTCTCGGAGGACCCGCCCGACGAACCGGCGAGTTTCTTCAAACCGGGAACGGCGGCGACGGGGCCGGGGGGGCCGATCCGCCTGCCGCCGCGTGAGCAGTCCGACCGCGTGACTGCGGAGGCGGAACTCGCCGTCGTGATCGGCCGAACCTGTCGGAACGTCGCCGTCGAGGACGCCGACGACGTGATCGCTGGGTACACGCCCGTCGTCGACATGACCGCCGAGGACGTCCTCGAACGCAACCCCCGATTCCTCACGCGGGCGAAGAGCTACGACACCTTCCTCGTCCTCGGGCCGCACGTCGCGGTCCCCGGGCCGGGCGTGACGCTCGACGACATCGAGGTGCGGACAGTCGTGAACGGCGAGGTGCGGGCGCGAAACACCGTCGCGAACATGCACTTCTCGCCGCGGGAACTCGTCGCCTATCACTCCGAGGTGATGACGCTGGAGCCGGGCGACGTGATATCGACGGGAACGCCCGGCGCCCACCCCATCGAGCCGGGAGATCACGTGCGGGCCGAGGTGGACCGGATCGGGTCGGTGGCGGCGGACGTGGTGCGGTAGCCGCGGCGTGGACCGCCGCGAGGAGCGAAGGGTACAGGGCCGGTCGGGTCCTACCGACGGGTAATGAACGACGGCGGGGTCGAACTCACGGTCCGGAGCGCGGAGAAACGGGACGCGGGCCGTGGCATCGCACGGTTGCCGGAGGCCGCCCGAAAGCGTCTCGGCGTGTTGAGCGGCGACGCCGTCGCCATCGCGGGCGAGCGCGAGACGGTGGCGAAACTGTGGCCGGCGCGGGCCGGCGTCCCCGGCGACGCCATCCTGATCGACGCGGGGACGCGGGCCGACGCCGGCGTGGCCGTCGGCGACACCGTCCGGGTGTGCCGGGCGAGCGTCGCCGACGCTGATTCGATCACGCTCTCGGCGCCGTCGGGAGTCGATGCGGACCGCGAATCGGTGCGCCGCGAACTCCGACGGGCCATCGACGGCCGGCCCCTCCGCGACGGCGATCAGGTCCGGGTCGACAGCGTCGCCGCCGACCCCTTCGTGGTCGTGGAGACGCGACCCGACGGCGCCGTCCGGTCGATCGACGGGACCGAGGTGCGACTGATCGGTGGCGGGGCCGAGGGCGGGGACGGGGACGACCGGCCGTCGACGTCGGCCGACCCAGAGGTGGGGGACGGGACGGCCTCGTCCACCCCCACGCCGAGCGGCGACGCCCGCCCCGCGACGGGCGTCACCTACGAGGACATCGGCGGCCTCGACGACGAACTCGACCTCGTGCGGGAGATGATCGAACTCCCGCTTGCGGAGCCGGAGCTGTTCACCCGCCTCGGCGTCGACCCGCCGAAGGGCGTCCTGCTCTACGGCCCGCCGGGGACGGGCAAGACGCTGATCGCCAAGGCGGTGGCCAACGAGGTGGACGCCACCTTCATCTCCGTCTCCGGCCCGGAAATCGTCTCCAAGTACAAGGGCGACAGCGAGGAGCGCCTGCGCGCGGTGTTCGAGCGCGCCCGTGAGGAGGCACCGAGCATCGTCTTCTTCGACGAGATCGACTCCGTCGCGCCGAAACGCGAGGACGGCGGCGGGATGGAGGACCGAATCGTCGGACAGCTCCTCTCGCTGATGGACGGACTGGAGGCGCGGGGCGAGGTGATCGTCATCGGCGCGACCAACCGCGTCGACGACCTCGATCCCGCGCTCCGCCGCGGCGGGCGCTTCGACCGCGAGATCGAGATCGGCGTCCCCGGCGTCGCCGGCCGCCGCGAGATTCTCGACGTCCACACCCGGCGCGTCCCGATGACCGACGGCGTGGACCTCGACCGCCTCGCCTCCCGCACCCACGGCTTCGTCGGCGCCGACCTCGAATCGCTGGTGACCGAGGCCGCGATGTCGGCGCTCCGCCGCGCCAAACGCGAGGGGACGCCGACGGCCGACATCCGGGTGACTCGCGACGACTTCGAGACGGCGATGGCGAGCGTCGACCCCAGCGCCATGCGCGAGTACGTCTCCGAGGCACCGACGGAGGGGTTCGAGTCCGTCGGCGGCCTGGCGGAGGCGAAGGCCACCCTCGAACGAGCCGTGACGTGGCCGCTCACCTACGGCCCGCTGTTCGAGGCGGCGGACGCCGACCCGCCCTCCGGCGTCCTGCTCTACGGCCCGCCGGGGACCGGGAAGACCCTCCTCGCCCGCGCCGTCGCCGCCGAGAGCGAGGTAAACTTCGTCCGCGTGCAGGGTCCCGAACTGCTGGATCGCTACGTCGGCGAGAGCGAGAAGGCGGTCCGGGAGGTGTTCGACCGCGCCCGCCAGACCGCGCCGGCCATCGTCTTCTTCGACGAAATCGACGCCGTGGCGACCGACCGTGACCGCGCCGGCAACGAGGTGACCGAGCGCGTCGTCTCCCAACTCCTGACGGAGTTCGACGCCGTCGCGGACAACCCCAACCTGATCGTCCTCGCGGCGACGAACCGGAAAGCGACCCTCGACCCGGCGCTCCTCCGTGCGGGGCGGCTCGAATCGCACGTCGAGGTGCCGGCGCCCGACGAGGGCGCGCGCCGCGCCATCCTCGATGTCCACACCCGCGCCAAACCCCTCGCCGACGGCGTCGACCTCGACGACCTGGCGGCGCGGACGGCGGGCTACTCCGGTGCCGACCTCGCGGCCGTCTGCCGGGAGGCCGCCATGCTCGCGGTGCGGGCGGTGGCCGACGCCTACCCCGGTCCGGAGGCGAACGAGCACGCCGACGAGGTGTCGCTCTCGGCCGATCACTTCGAAGCGGCGCTCTCAGTCGTCGACCCGTCGCTTGGGTAGCGGTCGGACCCGGCGCACTCGTCGCGATGCCCTTCGGAGGGAACCCGCTCCGTCTCGGCGGCACCGCCCTCGTCGTCGGATAGACGTTCCGATGTCGGGCGGGGCGTACTCGGCTCAGTCGGATCGCGACCCGGGCGACCGACGCTCGACACAGGAGTCACACCCGCGCCGAGAGCGAGCGTAGAGCAACCAGCCGAAGAGGGCGACGCTCACCGCGCCCAGAAGCGGGCGGAGCGGGTCGAAATACGTCAGCAACGCGGAGCTACTGAACAGCGCGAGCAACACGGCGTTACAGGTCGGACAGCCGAACGCGAGAAAGCAGACGACCGTGCTCGCGGTCGCGGCCCCGTCGTCGGTTCGTCCGTCGGCCGGGCGCTGGAGCGTGTAGAGGCCGAGAAATCCGGCGGTGAGAACGAGAAACAGGTAATCTGGCATCGTCCGCGGGACTTGCCGGACGTAGAGCGGGTTCGGGAGCAGTCCCGTCACGACGCCGAAGAGGACGAACGAGCCAGCGCCGACGAGTGCCGAGGTGGCGAGACGCCTCCGTGAAAGGTGCACGCCACCCGGTTCGTCCACGAGCAGGTAAAGCGGACGGGGAGTTTGCACTATTGTTTAGAACTTGCATATCCGCATCCACCGTCCCAGCCCGAATTAGAGTGAATAAGCACCTTACTCCGAGATCGTTGTCCCTTTAGTAGTGGAACTCATGTACACATCCATGGAGGCCGAAGAGACCGACGCGACGACAGCTGTCTTCCGACTCCTCGCGGACGAGTACTCGCGACGGATCCTCCTCGCCGCGGATCGGGAGCCACGGACGGCGAAGGACCTCGGCGACATCTGCGACGCCTCGCTCGCGACAGTCTACCGGCGTGTCTCGACGCTTCAAGAACACGGCCTCCTCCGACAACACTCGACCGTCGGATCGGACGGGGCGCATCGGTGCCAGTTCGAGACGACGCTCGAAGAACTCCACGTCACGGTGTCCGACGGGGAGCTCGCGCTGTCGGTCGAGACACACGACGAGTTGGCGGACACCGTCACGTCGCCGGCGACGAACGTCCGGGACAGCCGATGATCGATTCCCCCGTCCTCGACGGCACTACCGCGTGCTAGACGCGTACTCCGAGACGAAGCCAATCGACAGACGGAACCCGCTCGCGACCTCACGTTCACGTATGCGCCGTTCGCTCCTGTCGATGCGCTGGACGGACATCCTCTTCGCCCACTGGTCGGTCGACCCCGGCGTCGTCGCGGCGACGCTCCCCGAGGGTCTCGACGTGGACACCCACGACGGCGACGCCTACCTCGGCGTCGTGGGCTTTCGGATGGAGTCGATCCGTCCCCGGGGCCTGCCGCGCTCGCTCGGACTCTCCTTCCCCGAACTGAACCTGCGGACGTACGTCCGCGGATCGGAGGGCGGCGGCGTCTACTTCTACAACCTCGACGCCGACGACCGGATCGGGGTGTCGCTGGCCCGCGGGCTGTTCCGGCTCCCCTACTACCGGGCGGCGATGCAGGTCGAAGACCGGGTGGACGGCGTTCGGTTCCGGAGTCGGCGCACCCACCGCAGGGCGTCGCCGGCGCGGTTCGACGCGACGTACCGACCGACGGGTGAGACCGACCCGGTCGCTCCGGGGTCGCTCGACGCCTTCCTCACCGAGCGCTACCGCTTCTACACCGAGAGCGACGGCGGCCGGCTCTACCGGGGTGAGATCGATCACCCGCCGTGGCCGCTGAGCGACGCGGCGCTCACGATCCGTGAGAACACGCTCTTCGCGGCGAACGGCTTCGACCGCCCGGGAGGCGAGCCGCACGTGCGGTACAGTCCGGGCATCGACGTGACGGCGGGGCGGATTCGGCGTAGCTAGTCCCAGAACGACTGCGTCCGCGCGTACTGGCGCTCCTGTTCGAGGATGTCCCGGTAGAAGTCGGCCTCGTTCTCGCGGAGTTTGGCGATGATCCGGGCGGCGTTGTGCGGGCCGACGCCGCGGGCGGCCATGGCGACGACGGCCTGCTTGCCGTGGCTCTGGACGAGGTTCGCCGACCGGTAGGCGCGTTCGGTCAGCCGCTCCTGTTCCTCGTCTTTCTCCCCGGCGCGCACCGCCTTCACCGCCTCCTCGTCCCACGGATTCAGGGCGGCGACTCGCGTCGACTCACACTCCGGACACCGCGGCTGGTCCGGGACGCGTTTCACCTTCGTCTTCCGCGTCCACTCCGTGCAGTGGAGGCAGGCGAGGATCACCCGGTCCTCGTGGATCCGCTCTTTCAGCGTCTCGACGACGCTCGCGTCCGCGTTCTCGGGGACGAGGAGTTCGCGCCCGCTCGACCGCCCACCGGTGCCGATGGGCGTCAGTTCCCGCGCCGTGACGAGGTCGACCTCGCCCGACTGGATCCGCTCCAGCACCGCGGCCGCTTCCTCGACGGCGAGGTCGGTGTGGAACACCTCACGGACCGCCTCGTCGTAGACGGGCGTGTCCTCCAGCGCCGCGAGCAGGCGGTCGGCGCCGAAGCGGCCCTGCCCCTGATACCGCTTGAGCGCACCGAACTTCGCGGCCACCTGCGCGAGCGTGAACTTCAGCGTCCCCGAGTTCTTGAGCGCGAGTTCGAGCAGGCTCTCGACGTGGCCGGGGTCCGTCGTCTCCAGCACTTCCACCACGTCGCTCGGGCCGGTGCGGCCGGGCACCTCCAGTTCGATCCGGTAGGGGTCGACCTCCATCCCGACCGACGAGCCGGTCTTCTGTCCGACGAGCGCGGAGCAGAGGCGCCCGAGCGTCTCGTTCACCTCGTGACCGAAGGCGGCGTCGACGACGACGGTCCGGCCCTGACCCTCGACGACGATTCGGTCGTTCGTCGGCGTCGGCGCGCCCGTCTCGACCTGCCGCTCCACCGGAGCGAGCGCCTCGGTCAGGGTGCGCTCGTCGCCCGGATACCGGGGCAGGAACTCGCGGGCGACGGCGATCCGGTCGCCACCGGTTTCGAACTGCCCAGCCGCGACGCCGCGCATCTCGCCGACTTCGCCGGCGACGGCCGCGGGGACGGGAATCTCCGACCCCGTCCACGACGGCACCTCGCCCGCCGGGTCCTCGATGGGCGTCACCTCCACCCGCGTCTCCTCCTCGTCGACTTCCGTGATGCGCCACATCTCGCCGCGCTGGATGAACGTCTCGCCCGGCGTCGCGAAGTTGAGGACGAACTTCTCGTCCAGCGTCCCGACCGTCTCCCGCGAGGAGAGGTCGTACACCTCGTAGGTCTCCTCGTCGGGGATCATCGAGAGGTTGGCGTAGAAGTAGCGCCACGTCCCCCCCGACTTCTCCAGCCGGTCGGCCTCTTCCTCCAGCCACAGGAGGCGGTTGCCCGAGAGTTCGCGCACCACCTCGCGGAACCCCGCCTCGGAGAGGTCACGGAAGGGGTACGCCCGCGTCAGCGTCTCGTAGGCGTCGCGGGCGTCGATTTCGCCGTGGTCCATCACGAGGCCGACGGTCTGGTTCGCCACGACGTCCAGACTGCCGTGGTGGATCGCGGCGGGTTCCACCTCGCCCGCGACGGCCCGGCGGGCGATGGCCAGCGCCTCGAACGTGTCGTCCGGGTGATCGACGAGGATGGTCCCCTCGGAGACGGCGTCGCGGCGGTGGCCCGCGCGGCCGACCCGCTGGAGCAGCCGGGCCACCTCCCGGGGGCTCCCGTACTGGACGACGTGATCCACCCGCCCCACGTCGATGCCGAGTTCCATCGAGGAGGTACAGACGAGGCCGTCTATCTCGCCGCTCTTGAACGCCTCCTCCACGTCGATGCGGGCCTCCTTCGAGAGCGAGCCGTGGTGGACGCCGATGGGGGCGTCGAGTCGTTTGAACCGCGATCCCAGCGCCTCCGCCGTCTGCCGGGTGTTGACGAACACCAGCGTCGACTCGTTCTCGGCGACGATGTCCCGAATCGCGCGGACGTGGCTGGCGATGTCAACGTCGGTCGCGAGTTCGCCCGCCAGTCGCTCGTCCTCGTCGGTCGGGTCGGGGTTCCGGACCCGGAAGTCGACGTTCGTACCGGCGTCTACCTCCACGAGCGTACAGCCCCGGTCGCCAGTGAGGAACTTGCCCACCTCCGCGGGCGATCCGACCGTCGCCGAGAGGCCGATGCGCTGGAAGGGATCGGCCAGGTTCCGGAGGCGTTCGAGACCCACCGTCAACTGCGCGCCACGCTTCGAGGAGGCGAGTTCGTGCACCTCGTCGACGACGACGTGTTCCACGTCCGAGAGTGCTTTCCGGAGCTTTTCGCCCGTCAGCATCGCCTGCAGCGTCTCCGGCGTCGTCACCAGCACGTCCGGCGGGTCGTCGGCCTGCTTGCTCCGCTGGTACTGCGTGGTGTCGCCGTGACGGACGTCCACCTCGACGTCGAGATACTCGCCCCACCAGTCGAGGCGTTCGCGCATGTCGCGGTTGAGCGCCCGGAGGGGCGTGATGTAGAGCGCCGAGACCCCGAAGCGGTCCTCCGCACGGTGGATCGAATCGAAGACGGGGAGCATCGCCGTCTCCGTCTTGCCCGTCCCCGTCGGCGCGAGGACGAGGGCGTTCTCGCCGGCGGCGAGGGGCGGGATCGCGCGGCGCTGTGGCTCCGTCGGCGTCGAGAAGCCACGTTCGGAGAGCGCCGCCCGCACCCGGTCGCCGAGGTGGGTGAAGGCGTCCATCCCGGCGACCGGCGTCCCGTCTGCCATCGGCCCCCGTAACGGTCCGAGCGGATTAAGACCACCGTTCGTGGGGCGAGTCGGCCACAAGGATTAGTCCGTCGGCGAACAACACGTCTGCATGCCCGTTCCATTCGTCGGCGCGCTCGTCACGTTCGTCGTCAGTGCGCTCGTCGGCGGCCTCGCCATCTACGTGGGCGCGCGGGTCGTCGCGGACGTCGACGACTACGGCCGTGCGGTCGTCACGGCCCTCCTCGGCGCCCTCGGCTGGGCGGTCGTCTCGTGGCTTCCGCTGATCGGCCCCGTCGTCGCCCTGATCGTCTGGATCGGCGTCCTGAAGTGGCGCTACCCCGGCGGCTGGGGGACGGCCGCCGTGATGGGACTCGTCGCCTGGATCGCGGCGCTGGTCATCCTCTTCGTCGTGAACGCCGCGTTCGGCGTCGGCATCGGCGCGTTCGGCGTGCCGGGCGCGTAGGCCGGGCGCCGTCACACCCGCCGGTACGCGCCCAGCCGCGTCCCGTCGAGCAGGTACGCCTCCGCGTCGTCGGCGAGGCCGTCGGGGAGAAACGGCGAGAGAAACGTCTGCCCGTCGACGTTGATCCACGTCCCGCCCGAGCGGTCGTTGAACGCCGGGAAGACGACGAGTTCGGAGTCCCCCCAGCCCAGCGACTCGGGCGCCACCTCGAAGTGGTCGGCGAAGGGTTCGAGGCGGAGGCGGCCCCGGAGCCACGCCTTCTCCGTCCGGCCGCCGCCCACCGCGTCCTCCAGCCGAACCTGCGGGTGTTCGTGGCCCATACACACCGTCTCGGCGCCGAGGACCGCCCGGTCGGGCCAGGTGTGGCCGTGGACGAACCCCACGTCCCCCAGTCGCAGGCCGCCGGCGTCGGCCACCTCGATCCGGTCGTAGGCGTCCGCGACGCCGCCGTCGTGGTTGCCGGGGACGAGCGTCAGCGGAACGGCCAGCGCGTCGAGCAGTCGCTCCACCTCGTCGCGCTCGCCCTCGCCGGGGTCGCCGATCCGGTGGACTAGGTCGCCGACGACGACGACGCGGTCCGGCGACACGCGATCACGGAGCGCACACAGGCGTGCGCGGCGACCGTCGGCGTCGCTCCGGAGTTCGACGCCGCGCTCGTAGCGGAGGCCGGCCTCGATGCCGGCGTGGTAGTCGGCGACGACGAGCGCGCGCTCGGCGCCGCAGTCCGCGACGGCGGCCGGCGCTCCGGGCACCGGTTCGACGAGCGCCATCCGCTCAGATCGCTTTCAACCGATCTTCGCTCGGCTCGTAACACTTCCCGCTCATCAGCGCGTCCTCGATGGCGTCGGCGACAGCGCCCGGATCGGCGCCGTACTCCTCGACCACCGCGGCGACCACCTCGTCGTGGGGCGCGCCGTCGCCGTCGTCGAGGTCCGACATGGCGTCGACGGCTGCGGCTTCGAGGTCCACGTCGGCAGCCGCGTCGGCGTCGGCGGCGTCGGACCCCGTGTCAGCGTCAGCGTCGGCGGCGTCGGACCCCGTGTCAGCGTCAGCGTCGGCGTCGCCGTCGGCGTCGCCGTCGGCATCCGCGTCGGCCGCGGCCCCCGCCTCGGCCGACGCCTCGTCCAGTTCCTCCGGCCCCGGAACGTCGATGCCGGCCTCGCCCGGATCGTCGACTTCTGCGCCGCTCTCGAAGCCCACGTCGAACTCCTCCTCGACCTCGCGACGCTCCTCCTCGTCGAGTTCGTAGAGGTCGTCTTCGGAGTCGCCGGCGTCGAAGTCACCGATGGCATCCTCGGAGTCGCCGGCGTCGAACTCGCCGAGGGTGTCGTCCGCCGCCGATGCGTCCGCCGCCGATGCGTCCGCTGCCGATTCGTCCGCCGCCGATGCGTCCGCTGCCGATTCGTCCGTTGCCGATGCGTCCGCTGCCGATTCGTCCGCCGCCGATGCGTCCGCTGCCGATTCGTCCGCCGCCGATGCGTCCGCCGCCGACGCATCCGACTCGTCCGTCGCCGTGGCGTCGGCCGTCGTCGCGTCCGCGGACGCGTCGCTCGGCCTCGAGGTAGCCGGCTCGTCCGTCGCCGTCTCGGCTTCCGTCGTCGTGGTGTCGGCAGTCGACGCCGCCGTCGATTCGACCGCCGCCGGTTCGGCGGTGGCCGGGGCGTCGTCGGGCGACGCCCGCCGAACGGCCTCCGGAAGCGGGCCGAGTGACGTGGTGCCCGCGTCGTCGGGCGCCACGTCGAGCGCCCGCACCTCGTCGCGGTCGCCGGCGACGACTTCGAGGGCGTCGAGGGCGACTTCCCGCACGGCGTCGAGGTAGGCGACCGTCGTCCCGTAGTGGTCGAGGGCGACCGGGATGCCCGCAGCCAGCGACTCGTCGTAGCCGCGGTCCAGCAGGGCCGCCGCCAACTCGTCGCCCCGTTCGTCCATGGCGAGCGCGTCGGCCATCGCCGCGACGCGGCGGAGCGTCGCCTCGGCGGCCGAGACGGTCCACCGGTCTCGCGTCTCGGCGTCGACGGTCGATACGCTCTCCGGACGAACCGAGGTGTACACCCGGTCGCTATCCTCGGGCTGGAAGGTTCGGCCCTTGCCCGTGAGCGCGACGAAGGCCGGCGGGTCGGTCCGCTCGAAGAAGGCCGCGGCGTCGGGCTGGTACTGCCCGGCGTAGGAGACGAAGGCGCCGGTCGGGTCGACGACGCGGGCGCGGAGCACGTCGTCGTTGACCGACTCCACCTCCGTGAGGACGCCGACGGCGAACAGCCGGTTCACCCGCGCGCCGGTGGGCGTGACGACGTACTTCGGCGCCCGCTCCTCGTCGCTCTCGGCGTAGGAGAGGGTGGCGTCGTCGAACTCGGCGGCGAAGAGGCGATAGGCCACCTCGCGGCGGCCGGGACCGTCGTCGGAGGCGCTCATCGCGCCACCCCCGCGAGGAGTTCGCTCGCCCGGTCCGCCGGGTCGTCCGCGCTCTCCGCGAACTCGTCGGCGTCGAGGTTGGCGCCGTACTCGTCGACCGAGAGCGATCCCCGGACCCGGTACTCGCGGCCGACGATGCGGTCACGGATTTCGTCCGCCACCACTTCCTTGTCCATCGCGTCCCGGGCCGCGCGCTTCGCGTCCTCGACTCCGCCGCCGTACACCGCGGCGGTCAGGTCGGTGTCGAGGACGGCCGTCACCGTCCCCGTTCCGTCGTCGAGGATGGCCTTCACGCGCAGGTCGTCCTCGCCCTCGACGTCGCCGTGGGCGCGACACTGCCCGTTCTGGACGACGCGCCCACACTCCGGACACCGCTCGATCAGGCCGGAGCCGTCGCGCACCTCGATGACGTTGCCGACGAGTTCCACGTCGAACAGGCCGCCCGAGTCGACGGCCTCGCCGACGCCCATGTGGGGCGCCGTCGCGGGCGCGGTAATCTCGCGGTCCAGCCGCCGAACCGTCGAGAACTCCGTGACGTTCACCTGCGGCACGCCGCGATACTCGCGGACGTACACGTCTTCGAGACGGACCGACGCTCCCTCTTCGACGTCGGCGTGGGGATCCCAGTCGGTCAGCGGGAGCCGCGCCGTCTCGTCGGCGACGACGCCCGAGAGGATTTCCGTCTCGCCGTCGCGGCCGTCGATGGTCCGGCGGTCGAGTTCCTGTACCGTCACCTCGACGGCCCGCCCGCGGTCGCCGGGTTCGAGGTCGACCAGGTCGCGGTCGCCACCCACCTCGTACGGCGTCTCGATCGCCTCCGACGCCGCGGCGACGGTGGTGTTCGTCCCCAGATTCAGTTCGGGCCGGCCCTCCCACTCGCGGACGTTCGCGTTGCCCACGGTGATCGAGTCGCCGGGTTCGAAGTCGAACTCCTCCCACGCGGTGTAGGAGATGCGTCCCGTCGCGTCCGCGAACTCGCCCTCGCGGATCACCTGATCCTCGCCCTGGTAGCGGATGGAGCGGGTCCCCTTCGTGAGCACCCGGACCGTCGCGGTGACGGAGCCGTCGTCCGGCGTCACGTCGGCGACGGACTTGGCCGTCGGTGCCGACGACGAGGAACCGCCGTCGCCGCCGTGTTTGCGGCGGATGCTCGCCTTGGCTTCCTCGACTGGGACGTTGTACTCCAGCAGGCTCTGCAGGTCCTCTTTGACCTCCGCTTTGTCTACGCCGAGGTCGGAGGCGAGTTCCTCGGCATGATCGTCGACGTTCATCGGGTGGGGCGTTGGTCGTGCCGGCATAAAAAACGACGACTCCCGACCTTTTGCTGCGGTCGCTCGCTTCGCTCGCTCCCTGGCAAAAGCTCGATCAAAAGCCGTCGTCCCTCCCTCCGCGAGACGGCGAGCCGTCTCGCTTCGGTCGGTTCTCGGCCCGCTCGCTCCCTGCGGTCACTCGCGGTCGACGAACTAGTCGACAGCCGGCGTCAGACCGAAGTCGCTGCGCGCCAACTCCGACCGTGCCACCCGTCCTCACCGTCACCGGGCGCGACGTGCTGTTCGCTCACTGGCCTCTCGACTCGGCCGTCGTCGAGTCCCGCGTCCCCGACGCCCTCGACGTGGCGACGTTCGACGGGTCCGCGTGGGTGAGCGCACTCGCCATCGAGGTGCGCGGCTTCGGTCCCGGACCGGTCCGACTCCCGCGGCGGCTGGAGCGGGGACTCCCCCAACTCGTCTTCCGGACGTACGTCACGCTGGACGGACAGTTGGGTGTCTACTTCCTCTCGCTCGACACCGGCGCGCGACTCCCGGCGGCGGTCGGGCGGCGGGCGTTCGGCATCCCCATCCACCGCGCGTCGATGCGGATAACCCGTCGGGACGAGACGGTGACGTTCCGGAGCCGGCGCGACGGAGACCCGCCGGCCGTCTTCCACGCACGATATCGGCCGACTGGGGAGCCGTACCGGGCGGAACCGGACTCCTTCGAGGCGTTCGGCATCGAGCATTTCCGGTACTTCCTGCCGGCGGACGAGGACCGGCGCGTGGGGACCGGGCGACGCTCCGGTGGGGGCGTACGGGTCGGCGAACTCGACCGGGAGCCGTGGGACCTCCGGTCGGTGGACGCGACGATACGGGCGAACGGCCTCTTCGAGGCGGCCGATCTGCCGGCGCCGACGGCCGATCCGGTCGTCCACTACAGTCCCGGGTTCGAGATGCGGGTCGAACCGCTCCGGGCCGCGTCGACCACCGAAAGCGGTTTGCGCCCCGACGCGAAGTGATCGGCATGGAAGTCGTCGTCAACGCGGCGACGAGCGTGGACGGGAAGCTCTCGACCCACGAGCGTCGACAGGTGCGCATCTCCGGCGACGCGGATTTCGACCGCGTCGACCGCCTGCGCGCGTCGGCCGACGCCGTCCTCGTCGGCGTCGGGACGGTCCTCGCGGACGACCCGCATCTCGGCGTGAAATCGGAGGACAGACGGGTCGAACGCCTGCGCAACGGGCGCCCCGCCAGCCCGGCGCGGGTCGTCGCCGACTCCCGCGCCCGTACGCCGTCGGACGCGACGCTGTTGAACGACGACGCCGAGACGTATCTGCTCGTCTCGGCGGCGGCGCCCGAGGACCGACTGGCAACCCTGCGCGACGTCGGCGCGACGGTGATCGAAGCGGGCGAGGAGCGGGTCGACCTGCCCGCCGCGCTGGACGCTCTCGAAGCCGAGGGGGTGGAGCGCCTGCTCGCCGAGGGCGGAGGCGAACTCATCTACTCGCTGTTCTCGTCCGGTCTCGTCGACGAGTTGAGCGTCTTCGTCGGCTCGCTCGTCGTCGGCGGACGGGACGCGCCGACGCTCGCCGACGGCGAGGGGTTCGTCGCGGACTTCCCGACGCTCGACCTCCGGAGCGTCGAACGCCTCGACGACGGCGTCGTGCTCACCTACCGGACGGAGTGACGGTCGTGCGCCCGGCCGCCCGAACGACTCAACCGTTAAGGGGTTCGCGTGGCTACGGGCTCGTATGAGCAAATCGACCGCGGAGGGGGAACCCATCCACGTCGAAGACGCCGACCACCTCGACGAACTCATCGCCGAGAACGCCGTCGTTCTCGTCGACTACTACGCCGACTGGTGTGGCCCCTGCAAGATGCTGGAGCCGACGGTCGAGGAGATCGCGGCCGAAACCGAAGCCGTCGTTCTGAAAGTCGACATCGACGAACTGCAGGCGCTCGCTCAGGATCGGGGCATCCGGAGCGTCCCGACGCTGGAGTTCTACGCGAACGGCGAGCAGGCCGAGCGACTCATCGGCGTCCAGGACAAGTCGAACCTCGTCGAGATCATCGACGACCTCTCCTAACCGTCCCCGTCGACGAGGACGCTCACGAGCATCCGCTCGCGGTCCAGATCGGGAGTCGGCCGAGGTGTCCGCGCGGCGTAGGTGCTCGAGTCGAGTTTCGTGAGGAAATCGACCGCCGAGGACCGCGACCCGTCTTCGGACGTGGGGCTCGTCGTCGAGGGAGCGTATAGCGTTACTGTGAGTAACAGAGTGAACGAGCGATTCGAAACGGGCGACGTACGACGGAAGTTGTAATGGTAGCGGTGAACCACAGATCGATCGAGCTGCTGTTTCGGGGCGGTGCTGACCCTGCTCGTCGACGTACGGTTTCAGCCGATAAAAATAAGTCAACTCGCTGTGATTTTACTCGGTGGGAAAATCGTCTCGATGACTGCGGGGGAGCGTCGATAGCCGGGCGGCCGGTACTGGGAGTTGGAACCCATGAACGAGGACCCGAACGAACGGATTGCGGCCGAACTGCTACATGAGTTGGGGTTCAAGAAGTACGAGGCCCGGTGTTTCGTGGCGTTGTCGCGCCGGCCACAGGGGACGGCGAAGGCGATCAGTGACATCTCCGAGGTCCCCCGCACCCGCGTCTACGACGCGATCAAGGCGCTGGAGACGAAGGGGCTGGTCGAGGTACAGCACTCGAGTCCCAAGCAGTTCCGGGCCGTATCGATCGACGAAGCGATCGGAACGATCCGCGCCGAGTACGAGGAGCGGACCGAGGCGCTCCGGACCGCGCTCCGGAACCTCGACCGGATCGACGATACCGACGAGGCGGAGGTGACCCACGAGGTCTGGTCGCTGTCGGGATCGGCGAGCATCGACGGCCGGGTCGGACAGTTGATCGACGAGGCGACCGAGGAGGTGATCATCGTCAGTCGCCACGGATCGGTGTTCTCCGAGGAACTGCTCGACCGTCTCCGGACGGCCAGCGACCGCGGGGTGGACGTCGTCGTCGGGACGTGGGACGAGTCGATCCGCGAGCGAATCGAGGCCAACCTCCCGGACGCAGAGGTGTTCGTCTCGGGCATCGAAGTGCTCACCGAGTCGCCGTTCCCCGACGACGAGACCGACCTCGGACGCCTCCTGCTGGTCGATCAGTCGGCCATCCTCGTGAGTTCGTTCACCGGTGACGACGACGCTCACGAGCGGGCCGTGTTCGGGCGGGGGTTCGACAACGGGCTGGTAGCGGTGGTACGGCGGCTGATGGCGACGGGATTTACCGACGGGATCGTCGCCGAGGAGTGAGCCGGCGGCCGAGACTATATACTCCCGGAGGAACTACCTCGCGGTATGATTTCGCTGGACGAGGCCGTCACCGCACGCCTCGAATCCCACGGCGAGCGGTTCGAGGTACTGATCGACCCCGATGCGGCGCTCGCGATCAAACGCGGCGAGTTCGACGGCGACCTCGAGGACGTCATCGCCGCCGAAGACGTCTTCGAGGACGCCTCGCGGGGCGACCGCCCCGCCGAGAACGATCTGGAGGAGGTGTTCGGCACGACCGACCCCCTCGAAATCATCCCGGAGGTGGTCAAGCGGGGCGAGATCCAGATCACGGCCGACCAGCGCCGCGAGATGCAAGAACAGAAGCGCAAGCAGTTGATCAACCGCATCGCGCGCAACGCGGTCAACCCGCAGATGGACGACGCGCCCCACCCGCCGGAACGCATCGAGCGGGCGCTGGAGGAGGCGGGCTTCCGCGTCGATCCGATGGAGCGGGTCGAGACGCAGGTCGACGACGCCCTCGACGCCCTCCGCCCCGTCATCCCCATCCGCTTCGCCGAGGTGACCGTCGCGGTACAGGTGCCCGCCGACAAGGCCGGGAGCGCACAGTCGAAGATCCGCCAGTTCGGCGACCTGGACCGGGAGGAGTGGCAGGCCGACGGCTCGTGGATCGGCGTGCTCACCTTCCCCGCAGGGATGCAAAACGACTTCTACGACCTGGTGAACGAGGTGACGAGCGGCGAGGCGGAGACGCGCATCGTCAAAGACGAGGACGACCTGAACGTCAGGTAGTTATCCCCGCCGGAAGCCGAGCAGGAACCCGCCGGTGAAGCCGGCCGACACCGAGAGCGTCGAGAGGATGGTCGACAGCCAGCCGGGCGGGCCGCTCGACGCCGCGCCCTCACCCGTCTGCAACAGTCCGGCCGACAGCGCCGCCCAGTCGACGGTGAGGATTTCGCGCGACTCCAGGAACTTGAACAGCGCGAGTTCGAGACCGACGATGATCGCGATGACCTTCGCCAGTTTCTTCGCCGCGAACCCGATGATGCCCCCGATGACGGCGCCGCCGCCGAACTCCAACCCCAACTGCTGTGGGTCGATCCCCAGTTGTAACCCGACCAGAAGCCAGTCCATACCATCAGTGGGCCGGTCGCGGTTAAGTCGTTTGTGGCGCGGGCGGTCCGATGCCCGGAGGGGACGTGACCGTCGGAGAGCGCCCGGAAGACGGAGCCGGAGCGATGAGAGCGCACACGCCGGAGCCGTCAGTCCTCGACGATGACGGCCCCCCGCATACCGGTCTCGTTGATGACCTCCTGGAACGGGACGCCGGGAGAGGAGTGGTGGAAATGCGGCCCACCGTGAGGTTCACAGAAGTAGAGGTAGAGCCCCGGGTCGGTGAACGTGTGGCTGAAGTCGGGCGCCGTCTCCGTGGGCTCCGCGGGCTCCGGCGGGCCGCTACCGAACG
This sequence comes from Haloplanus rubicundus, assembly GCF_003342675.1. Taxonomy (NCBI): domain Archaea; kingdom Methanobacteriati; phylum Methanobacteriota; class Halobacteria; order Halobacteriales; family Haloferacaceae; genus Haloplanus; species Haloplanus rubicundus. Next base: position 2,871,188 of record NZ_CP031148.1, read on the forward strand.
ACCCGTCCAGCGCGACGACGTTGTGTGGGATGATATTGAAGAGCAATGGCCCGTCGGGATCTTCGGGATCCGCGGGAGGCGATTCGGTGTCGTCGTAGGTTTTCCACTCCCACCTGACGGTCGTCCCGGTCGACACCCGAACCACCCGCGGCGTGAACCCGAACGGCAACGTCTGGGGCGGCGGCCCGAACGGCGGCACGTTCGGGAAGTTCACCTGAGTCAGGGCGTTGTTCGCCACCACGACTTCCTCCTCGCCGGTCCGGTCGGCGACGACCCCGTCCCACGGCTGGTCGTTGAGCGGCGCGTCGTCGTTCACGAAGGCCGAGAGCCGGTCGCCGGTGCCGTCGTTGTGGCGGCACTGCTCGGTGTAGAAGGTCAGCGAGAACCGCACCGAGTCGCTCTGAATCTCGTTGGCGTGGTCGACCGGCAGCCACCACACGAACCCGACCGAATGCTCCCCGGCGGAGAAACAGCCCTGCTCGCCCGTGCCGCCGCCCTCCTCGGCGGAGATGTCGCCGTCGAGCGCCGCACCCAGCCCCGAGAGCTCTCCCAGAATCTCCCGGAGCGACCCCCGCGACCCGAACGTCTCGTCGCCGTCGACGTAGTTGTCCCCGTCGTCGATCCAGTAGGCGGCCCGGACGGCGTCGAGGAGTTCGACGACGCCCTCCTCCTCGTCCGGGTCGTCGGCCTCGGGTTCCGTGTACCCGTTCTCCGAGGCCGTGGCGTCGGCGACCTGCAGCCAGACGTACCCCGGATTGTCACACAGCGCGAAGTCGAACGTGACCTCGCCGTGGTCGCCGGGCTTGACGTCGTCCAGTTCGACGACCGGCCGTTGGAGGTCCTCGGCGTCGGTGCCGTCCGGACAGGACGCGTCGCCGTCCGCGTGTACCAGGGTGTTCGCGAGGAACTGCTGTAAGTCGCTCTCGGTGGCGAACTCGATACCCGGGACCCTCGTCGGTCCCGGCTCGAACCGGGCCTCGCCGTCGGTCATGGTGACGTCGGCGTCGTCGATGCCGTCCAGTTCGTCCACAGACCAGTCCGAGTAGTGAACCGAGTACGCCGCCTTCATATCGAGCGTTCCGGCCACGAGCGAGTTGTTCGTGAACGACTCCTGATCGCTGAAGAAGGCACTCGTCCCCACCCCCGCCCCCGCCGACGCGACGCCGACGGTACCGAGGGCGGCGAGTGCTTTCCGTCGTGAGAGCGTGAATTCCTGTGGCATCGTGGCTCCCCTCCCGGGGAGGTCCCACCGATGGAGTCGAACCATCGACCGACCTGTTGCCGAACCGGGCGCGAGACGGGACCGGCTACGTCGGAAAACCTGTTAATTAATTGTATATTATTCGGCGGCGACGGTCGGCGAAACGACTCACGAGCCCCGGCCGAGCGGAGTTTAAGTGGTTCGAGCACCTACCACGACAGGAAACGTGCAGGGAATCCACACGACTCGGACGGTGGACCGATGAGGGCCGTCGTCGCCAAACGCGTCGAGCGCGGGGACGCCGACCTGAGCGAGATCGAGGACCTCGCGCGCGCCGCGGGCTACGAGGTGGTGGGCGAACTCACCCAGACCCGTGAGGAGGACGCCGCCTACGCCTTCGGCGAGGGGAAAGTCGAGGAACTCGCGGTACTCACGGAGCGCGTCGACGCCGACGCCGTGATCGTCGACAACCGCCTCGGTCCCTACCAGACCTACAACATCGGGGGCAAACTACCCGAGAGCGTCGAGGTTGTCGACCGCTTCACGCTCATCCTCGACATCTTCGGCCAGCGGGCCCAGACCCGCAAGGCCCAGCTGCAGGTCGAACTCGCGGAACTCCGGTACGAACTGCCGCGCGCCGAGGCCAAGACCAGCCTCGCCAAGCGCGACGAGCGGCCGGGGTTCATGGGCCTCGGCGAGTACGACGAGAGCCGCGAGCGCGACATCAAAAACCAGATCGCGGACATCAAGCGGGAACTCGACGCCATCGCGGAGAAAGAGGAGACCCGACGCGACCGGCGCCGCGAGTCCGGGTTCGACCTCGTCGCCCTCGCGGGCTACACGAACGCCGGGAAGTCGACGCTGATGCGCCGTCTCGCCGCCGAACTCGACGTGGACGAGAACGAGGGTCGCCACCCGGACCTCGACACCACCGCCGAGAGCGAGGACCGCCTCTTCACCACGCTGGGCACCACCACCCGCCGCGCCGACACCGGCAAGCGGGACGTACTCCTGACCGACACCGTCGGCTTCGTCTCCGATCTTCCCCACTGGCTGGTCGAGTCCTTCGAGTCCACGCTCGACTCCGTCTATCACGCCGACCTCGTCCTCCTCGTCGTCGACGCCAGCGAGTCGGTCGAGGCGATGCGCGAGAAACTCGTCACCTGCCACGACACGCTCTACGAACGCAACGAGGCGCCCATCGTCACCGTGTTGAACAAGATCGACCGGGTCGACGACGACGAACTCGCCGAGAAGCGGGAGGCGCTGTCGGCGCTGGCGCCCAATCCAGTCGCCGTCTCCGGGCTGACCGGCGAGCGCGTCGCCGAACTCCGCGACCGGATCGAGCGCGAACTGCCCGACTGGCAGTTCGAACGTCTCGTCCTCCCCATGGCCGACGACACCATGAGCCTCGTCTCGTGGGTCCACGACCACGCCAACGTCGAGAGCGAGGCCTACGAGGGCGAGCAGGTCGTCCTGGAGTTCGAGGCGCGACCCTCCATCGTCGAACGCGCCCGCGCGAAGGCGAGCGACCTCACGGCCGTCGACGCCTAGAGTTCCCGTTTCGTCTTCTCGATCACCCGCACGTCACGGATCGCGGTGTCGGGGTACTCGCCCTCGTCGTCCTTCTCGGCCGCCTTCACCATGTCCCAGACGACGTTCAGCCCGGTGGTGACGCCCTCCAGCGCCTCCATCTCGCAGCCGGTCTTGCCCGTCGTCTCGACGGCGACGGTCAGGGTCACTAGCTCGTCGCCCACGTCGAACTCCGTCTCGACGTTCGTGATCGGGATCTGGTGACACATCGGAATCGTCTCCCAAGTGTGTTTGACCGCCTGCACGGCGCCGACGCGCGCCGTCGCCAGCACGTCGCCTTTCCCGATTTCGTCGTCGCGGATGGCTGCGATGGTGCTGGGTTGGAGGTGAATCTCGCCGCGCGCGACCGCCCGTCGCGACGTGTCTGGCTTGTCGCCCACGTCGACCATCTGGACGTTCCCGGTCTCGTCGGTGTGGGTCAGGTCGTCCTGTGGGTCACTCATCGGCACCACCCCACAGCGCCCGCGGCAGTTCGGGTAAGAGGTCGCTCGCCAGCAGGCCGTACCCCTGCCGGTCGACGATCCGGTCGCCGGCGAGGCCGTTGGCGTAGGCGGCGAGCGTCGCCGCGTCGACCGGCTCCTGCGTCGAGAGGAGCGCCCCCGCCATCCCGGCGAGCACGTCGCCGGTGCCGCCGACGGTCATCCCCGGGTTGCCGGTGCGGTTCGCCCGGGCGTCGGCGCCGTCGGAGATCACGTCGTAGGCGCCCTTCACCAGTAGGGTGTGCCCGATATCGGCCGCGAAGTCCGCCACGGCGTCGAGTCGCGCCCGCCAGTCGTCGGCGCTCGGGCCGCCCATCCCCCGGAGTTCGCCCTGATGGGGCGTACACAGCAGGGTGGCCTCTGTCTCCACTTCCGGCACCACCTGCAGGGCGTCGGCGTCGATCACCGCCCGCCCGTCGTAGTCGGCGAGGAAGTCGCCGACGGCGGCGAGGGTCGCCTCGTGGTCGCCGAGTCCCGGGCCGAAGACGACGGCGTCGTGGTCGGCCGCGAGCGTCCGGACGTGGTCGAGGCCCTCGGCCGTGAGTCGGTCGCCGTCGAACGGGCGGAGGATCAGCCCCGCCTCGAACCCCTGGACCTCGCGGGCGACGGCGCGGGGACAGGCCACGCGCACCAGGTCGGCGCCGGCTCGCATCGCCGCCTGTGCGGCCAGGGCGGGCGCGCCCGTGTACGGCCCGCCGCCGACGACCAGTACCTCGCCGAAGTCGCCCTTGTGGGCGTCGCCGGGGCGGGTGAGGACGCGCCGGTCGCCCGGCCCCGCGAACAGTTCCGCCGTCTCGGGGATGCCGATGTCGGCGACGGTCACGTCCCAGTCGTCGAGACCGGGTTTGGCGTCGTGGAACGTGACGACGTGGTCGGCGTCGACGGCGACGCCAGCCGCCTCGCCCGTGTCGGCGTCGACGCCGGAGGGCACGTCGACGGCGAGTACGGTCGCCCCCGACTCGTTGATCGCCGCCGCGGCCGATCGCTCGGGTTCGCGGAGCGCGCCCGCCACACCCGTCCCGAGCATCGCGTCGACGACCACGTCGGGGGCGCCGAGGTCGAGGTCCCGGGAGTCGCGGACGACGCGGGAGTCGTACTCGGCTCGCTCCAGGGCGGTCCAGTTCTCGCGGGCGATGTCCGTCGAGATGGTCTCGGGGCGACCCAGCAGATGGACCGTGGCGTCGTAGTCGTCGAGGAAGCGCGCGGCGACGAAGGCGTCGCCGCCGTTGTTGCCGCGGCCACAGACCAGCGCGACCGAGTCGTCGGGGTCCGCGACCCGTCGGACCGCGGCGGCGACGGCGTTGCCGCTCGACTCCATCAACTGCTTGCGCGGGACGCCGAGGGCGGCCGCGTTCTCGTCGACCGCGGCCATGCGTTCGGCTGTGATCATACCCGAACGTTGCCCCGACGGCCGTTATACTATTCGCCACGGCGCGAACGCAACCCTTGTTTCACCGGCCGTCGAAACCCGGTCACGTGACCCGCCGGCTCTTCACCTCCCTCTGTGGCCTCGTCTTCTGTGCCAACTTCGGCCGCGTGGCCTTCGCGCCCCTGCTGGAAACCTTCCGCACCTCCTTCGAAGTGGGGACGGCCGGGCTGGGACTGGTGACGACGCTCGTCTGGGTCGGGACGGCCGTCCCCCGCATCCCCGTGGGCTATCTCGTCACGCGCGTCCCGCGGGGTCGGATCGTGATGGGCGCCGGGGCGTTGCTGACCGCGGGCGCGGCGCTGACCGCCGTCGCCACGTCACTCCCGCTTCTACAGGTGGGCGCCTTCGCCCTCGGCGTCGCCTCGGGCGCGTACTACGCCGCCGCCGTCCCGCTCATCGGCGACCTCTACCCCGACGCGGTGGGGCGGGCGGTCGGGGTCCACGGCACGGCGGCGCAAGCGGCGGCCGTCGTCGCGCCGGCGCTGACCGTCGCCCTCGTCGCCACCGCGTCGTGGCGCGCCGTCTTCTGGCTGCTCGCGGGGCTGGGCGCGCTCCTGACGCTCGCGCTCGTCGGCGTCGCCCGGCGACGGGCGGGCGGCGTCCCCCGCGGCGCGGACCGCGACTTCCGGGCGGCGCTCGGCCACTGGCGGGTCATCCTCGCTGCCGTCGTGATGATCGGTGGCGCCGGCTTCGTCTGGCAGGGCGTGTTCAACTTCTACGTCACCTACCTCGTGGCGAGCAAGGGGCTGGCGGCGGAGCGGGCGGGCACGCTCCTGACCGTCGCCTTCGCCGCCGGCCTGCCCGCCTTCTGGGTGGGCGGCCGCCTCGCCGACCGCCTCCCACACGTCCCGTACATCCTCGGCCTCGGTGCGGGCGTCGCCGCCGGCGTCGCGGCGCTGACCGTCGCGCAGTCGCTGCCCGCGCTCGTGGCCGTGAGCGTCGCGCTCGGCCTCGCGGCCCACAGCCTCTTTCCCGCGCTCGACGCGTACGTCCTCGGCGCGATACCCGACAACCGCGGGAGCGCGTACGCGGTGTACGGCGGCCTCGCGCTCCTCGTCCAGGCCACCGGGAGCGGCGCCGTCGGCGTCCTCGGCGAACGGTTCGCGTTCGACGCCGTCTTTCAGGGGTTCGCCGCGGGACTGCTCGCGCTCGTGACCCTCCTCGCCGGCCTGTATCTGATCGGCGGCTTCCCGACGACCGACGCCGCGTGAACGTATCACCTCGCTTACCGAACGAAATTGTGGCGAAGGATTTTTAATCTGGATTCGTAACCCACGACCCGATGTCAGGGCTCTTACCCTCCCATCTAGAGCGGGACGTGACGCCCGAGGGGGACGGCGAGCTCCGCGTCCTGTCCCTGACGGACGACGATGCGGAACGCCTGATCGGGTCGGTCTCCTCCGAGACGGCCCGGTCCATCCTGACCGCGCTGGAAGAGCGCCCCGCGACCGCGTCGGAACTCGCCGACTCGGTGTCGACCTCCCTCCAGAACGTGCGCCACCACCTCGGCAACTTACAGGAGGCGGGCCTCGTCGAAGTCGCCGGCACGCGCTACTCCGTGAAGGGTCGCGAGATGAAGGTGTACGCGCCGAGTCAGGACTCGCTGGTCGTCGTCGGGTCGGAGGCGGACAAGGAACGATTTCTGGACTCGCTGGATCGACTGGTCGGCGTCCTCGCCGTCCTCGCGGTCGGCGCGTTCGCCGTCCAGCGGGCGTTCGGCAGCGGCGTCGTCGACCTCGGCGGCCCGGGAACGGCGCCCCGCGTCGGCGACGGCGTCGGGAGCGCGACCGGCCCCCTCCTCGGTCTCGTCCCCCCCGGCGTCGCCTTCCTCGCCGGCGGCCTCCTCGTCGTCGCCCTCCTCGCGGCCTGGAACCGATACACCGACTGAAACACGCCTATGCCTCCCCGCTCCCGCGTCGCACTCCTCACCGTCGTCGTCGTCCTCGCAGCCGTCCAGCCGACGCTGGCGGGGACGGCGCCGACCGACGGGTCCCGGAGCGTCGGCGACGTGGGGCCGACCGTCGGCGCCGCGATAGAACGCCACCCGTCCGGGGCCGGCGCCACCGCCGACGCGCTCCGGTCGGTTCGGGCCGACACCGTCCACGAACGCGGCCACACGGGCACGGGCGTCTCGGTCGGCGTCATCGGGCAAGGGTTCGAGACGGAGGACGCGCTCGAACCCCACACCGCCGGCTGGCGACAGGTCGGTGACGGCCCGCGCTCGACCGCCCACGACACCGCCGTCGCCGAAGTGGTGTCCGAGACGGCGCCGGACGCGAACCTGTATCTCGCGGGCGTCGGCCGGACGCCCACGCCCGCGGAGTACGCCGCCGCCGTCGAGTGGCTGACCGCCCGCGGCGTCGACATCATCGTCGACTCCGGGAGCTACTTCCCGAGCGTCGCGGCCGACGAGCGACGGATCACCGCCGCCGCCGAACGGGCGAGCGACCGGGGCGTCGTCTTCGTCACCTCCGCCGGCAACTACGCGAACCGCCACTGGGCCGGGCCGGGCACCGCCGAGGGCTGGGTCGCCTTCGACGACGGCGACGCGGCGAACGCCCTCGCCGACGGCCAGCGGCTTCGGGGACGGGTGACCGTCCGCCTGCGCTGGCGCTCCGCCGCCGACTACGACCTGTATCTCTACCGCCGCCTGCCGAACGGCGACGACCCGGTCGTCGCGAAGTCCGTCGCCGACGAGGCCAGTCCGGGGCCCTCCATCGAGGGTATCGACGTGGCGGTGCCCGCGGGCCGGTACTACGTTGCCGTCTACGCCGACGACGGCGTCACCGACCCCGACCGCGTACAGGTGTTCGCCGCCCGGCACGAACTCGAACACACGACCGCCCGGGGGAGCATGCTCGCCCCCGCGACGAGCGACCGCGTGGTCGCCGTCGGCGCCGCGGCGGACGGCGAGCGCCTCGACTACAGTTCGCTCTCGGCGACGGGGGCGGTGGATCTGACCGCGCCCGCCGACGCCCGCACGCGCGCCGACCCCGACCTCACCGGCACGTCCGCCGCCGCCCCGTACGTCGCCGGCACCGCGGCGCTGGTGACGGCCGCCGGCGGCGACCCCTCGCCCGCCCGCGTCGAGTCCATCCTCGAACGCACCGCCGCGGGCGAGGGCGAGACGGTCGACGCGCTGGCCGCCGTCGAGGCTGCGACGGCGGCGGGTGCAGGGCCGGCGGCCGTCTCCGACGCGTCCGACGGGGGCTCGGCTGGCCCCACCATCTCGACCGACGGGACGGCGACGCTGGTCGACGTGTCCACCGGCCCCGAGGACGACGAGCGGCGGGTGACCGACGCGACGACGGACGCGACGGGGGCGGACTCGGTCGACCGCGCCGCACGCAACGTCACCCGACCGGCTGGCGACGGAGAGCGGGCCGACGAGGAGCGCCGGACCGACGAGGGTCGCGACGGTACCGCGCGCGACGACGCCCGGGAGAACGGGGCCGACGAGCGAAACGGCGATGCGGGTGCGGACCGAAACACGGAACGTGACGGACGGGACCGCGGAACGGAGTCGACCGACGGGGAGCGACGCGACGACACGTCCGACCGGCGGGACGGGGCGCGGTAACCCGTGACGACGCGAATCGCGGAGTCGCGGATCGAGGAGTACTGGGACTGGATCGCCGTTGCACTCTTTCTCCTCCTCGCGGTCGACCTGCTGACGACGCTCGCGGCCGCGCGCCTCGTCGGGACCGGCGCCGAGAGCAACCCGCTGATGCGGTGGCTGCTCGGGCGGAGCGTCCTCGTCGTGATCGGCGCCCACCTCGCCGTCGTGGTGCTCGTCACCGGCTGTTTCCGCCTGCTCGTCGAGCGTCTGCGGCGGACGCCGTCGCCCGCGAACCAGTATTTCGCGCTCGCCATCGAGGCGTGGCTGGGCGTCCTCGTCGCCGTCGGGCTCGGCGTCTTCGCCAACAACCTCAGCGTGATCGTCCTCGGCGGCAGCCTGCTGTGATACGGTGTAGTGTGAGTCATTACAACCGGTAACCAGTTACACTACTCCGTACGAGCCGAGCTTTTTATCCGGGGACGCCGCCAGCGTGGGGATAATGGGCGAGACGTGGCGGGCGGTGTTCGGCCACGACGAGCCGTACCCCGAACAGGCCGACGGCATCGAGACGGCCATCGAGACGGCCGACCGGGGCGGGTTCGCGGTGATCGAAGGCGCCTGCGGCACCGGCAAGACGATGCTCGCGCTGACCGCGGGCATCGACCGCGTGCGCGACCCCGACTCCGACTTCGAGCGGGTGGTCGTGCTCACGAGCGTCAAACAGCAACTCCGACAGTTCGAGGCGGACGTGCGCACGATCAACGAGAACCTTCCCGACGACTGGCGGCCCGTCTCGGCGCTGACGCTCGTCGGCAAGGCCGACGTGTGTCCGTACAGCCGGGAGCGAGTGGGACGGATCGACGAGTCGACCGTCTACGACCGCTGTGAGGGGCTCCGCGAGCGGACGCGCAACCTGACCGGGAGCGAAGGACCGACGACGGCGGCGACGCTGGCGTCGGAGGCCCGACAGGCTCAGACCGGCCTCCTCGACTCGGACGGCACCGCGTCGGCGACGCCGGACTACCTCGAAACTGCGGGCGAACCGACGCCCTACCTTCCCGACACTGCCGAGTACGGCGACACCGAATACTGCCCCTTCTACGCGCAGTATCTCGACGATTTGCCCGAGGACGGCGACCCCGTCGAGGCCGTCCCCTTCGACTTCGCGGACGCCGGCCTCCTCGACACCGAGGACCTCGTCGGCCTCGCGGCGGGCCACGGCACCTGCCCGCACTCGATGCTCGGGGCGTTGCTCCCCCACGTCGAAGTCGTGATCGGCAACTACTACCACGCGTTCGACCCGCGGACGGTCGACTCCTTCACCGGCGCCCTCCTCGACGATTCGACCTTCGTGGTCTGTGACGAGGCGCACATGCTCGAACCGCGGGTGCGCGACCTGGTGAGCGACGGGGTGGCCGACGCCACCCTGCGGGACGCCGAGTCGGAACTGACTCGGGTGATCCAGCCGGTCGAGTTCGACAGCGAGGCGTCGGAGACGCCTCGGGCAGCCGGCGAAACCGGCGACAGCGAGGGATCGAAGATCCCTCGGGCAGCCGGCGAAACCGGCGACGACGCGGAGCGGCGTTCCACCGGAACGGACTCGCAGGACGCCGCCCTCGTTCGCGGCGAACTGGAGGAGACGGACGTGAGTCTCGCGGAACTGAAAGAGACGCGGGCGTTCGTCCGCGACTTGCGCGAAGAACTCGACCGCCGGGTGCGCGCCCACCTCGACCGGGAGCATCCGGCGTGGCGGACGGCGATGGACGACCTGCCGGACGACGAAATCCCCCTCCGCGACCCGGAGACGCCGGAACCCGACCGGCTAACGGAGTGGGCCGAGGGCGCGTACGGCGACGACGTGTGGGTGCGCGCCGAGACGGTCGGCGCCGTCGTCGCGCGGGCGTTGAACGAACTGGAGGAGGAGGACCGCGAGCGTGCCGCCCCCACCGCAGGCCGGGTGCTGGGCGCGTGGTACCGCGCGGACCACGGTCGGTACTTCCGGTCGATCGATCTCTCGCGGACGTGGAACGAGGCCGAACCCCCCGATTCGTGGCGCCGCGCCTACAACGCGCGGCTGTCGCTACACAACTGCGTCCCCGGCGACGCCATCGCGGACCGCCTGGGCGACTTCGGCGGCGGCGTGTTGATGTCGGCGACGCTCGAACCGCTGTCGGTGTTCCGGACCGTCACGGGACTGGACGACCTGGAGGCCGACGGCCGACCGGTCGTCGAGCGGACGTACGGTCTCTCCTTCCCCGCCGAGAACCGCGCGAGTTTCGCCGTCGACGCGCCGGCCTTCACCCACGAGAACCGCGGGTCGCCGGGGTCGGAGAGCGACACCAGGCGGATGTACGTCGACGCCGTCGCCGAGGTGGCGAGTCGGGAGGGGAACGTCCTGGTCGGGATGCCGAACTACGCCGAGGCGGAGTGGATGGCCGGCGAGTTGGAGGCCCGTCTCGACACGCCAGTGCTGCTCGACGAGTCGAGCGACGACGGGGCGACGGAGGCGTTGAAGTCGGACTTCTTCGCCGGCGGGTCGAAGACGCTCGTCACCAGCCTCCGGGGGACGCTCACGGAGGGCGTCGACTACCGGGGTGACCGCCTGCACGCGGCGGTGGTCTGTGGGGTCCCCCTCGTCGATACGACGCTGCCGCGAACGCGGGCGGTCGTGACGGCGTACGACCGCGCGTTCGGGAGCGACGGGCGCGGCGGCCGAAGCGGGTTCGAGACCGCGCTGACGGTGCCGGCGGTCAGGAAGGCCCGGCAGGCGGTCGGGCGGGTGATCCGCGGGCCCGACGAGCGCGGGGTCCGCGTGTTCGTCGACACCCGCTACGCTCGCGACCGGTGGAACGGCGTGCGGGAGTATTTCCCCGAGTGGGAGCGCGAGGAGTTCCAGCCCGTCAGCCCGGATATGCTGTCGCTGGGGCTGGAGCGGTTCGGCGGATAGTTATCGGGGCCGCCGCCCGCTCCAGTCCTCGCGACACTCGCCGTCACAGAAGTGAAGATGCTCGACGGCCCCCTCGTCGACCCACGAGACGACCCGATGGTTCGGTTCCTGCATGATCTTCTTCCCACACGTATGACACGTCGGTGCGGTGCTCTCGTCGACGTCCTCCCCAATATCGGATGTGGGGTCGATCATCTTTCCAGTCAGTAACGGGGAGCCCATCTTAAATCCCGCTAACTCGGCCGGCACGGGAGTCACCCGCCGGGATGGGGGCAGCGCAGCGTCGTCCGGCTGCCGGGGTCGGTGATCGTCCGCTCGCGGCCGTCGGGCCAGCGGACCGTGACCTCGTGGGGCGTCGCCGTCCCGAGACCGAAGTGGGCGACGGGCTCCATCTGACAGAGGTAGCCGCTCCCGGGGTCGACGAGGCGGCTCTGTCGCCCGTCGCCGGTCGTCAGGTCGACCCGGGCACCGCGGGCGGGCGCCCCGTCGGGGGTGAGCGGGCGGACTCGGAGCCAGTCGCCGTCGTTGGGGGCGGTAAACAGGGAGAGCGGTTGCGCCTCGGCCTCGCCGTGGACGACGAGGAGTTCGAGCGTCCCGTCGCCGTCGAGGTCGGCGACGGCGGCGCCGGTGCCCATGCCCTCGGGTTCGAGGGCGTCGCCGACGCCCGTCTGGACCCACTCGCCGTCGTATTCGAGCAGGCGGTTGGGGGCGCCGAGACAGTTGACGAACAGTTCCTGCCGGCCGTCGTTGTCGAAGTCGGCGGCGACGACGGTGCGGACGCGCGCCGGGCGGGCGAGGGCGGGCGGGGCGGTGTCCACGAATCCGTCGCCGTCGTGAGCGAAGAGTCGATTCTCGCCGTTCCAGTTGCCACAGACGATGTCGGGGGTCGCCGCGCCGTCGGGGGCGACGAGCGCCGCCCCGCGGGCGTTCTCCTCGGCGTCGGCGACGCCGCACTCCCGGGCCACGTCGACGAACGTGCCGCCGACGTTCCGGAGCAGGAGGTTCGGCCCCCGTTCGGCGCCGACGAACACGTCCGTCCGCTCCGAGAGGATGGGACCGGCGGCAATCGACCGCCCGCCGGTCACCACGTCGAGGCCCACCGCGTCCGCGAGGTCGGTGATGCCGCCGTCGTCGCCCACCTCGTAGAAGCGGGCGGGGGCGCCGTAGCCGGTGACGAACATCCCGTACCGACCGGTTCCGAGGCGGTCGATGGCGGCGACCGAGCGGCCGACGTGGTAGTTCTCGCGCCCGCGATTCACCGGATCGGCGAAGAGGTCGCGCCACGTCCCCTCGCCGGTCGGATCGAGGAGGAGGTCCGCCTCCGCGGAGGTGCCGCCGAAGGCGGCGACGTTGTGGACGTACACCTCCTCGCGACCGTCGGCGTCGAGGTCGGCGGCGGCGACGCCGATGGCGTGGCGCGCCTCGTCCGCGAGGACGCCACAGGCCACGTCGGCGACCGACCCGTCCGCCCAGCCGAGGACGCGGTTGGCGTTGCCGAAGCCCGCGACGAACACCCGTGGCCCGTCGGGACCGGTCGTGACGGCCGCGCCGTACCCTCGAAACGGGGGGTTGTCGGCGAGGTGTCCCGAGCGGTCCTCGAACATACTCACCCCAGACGATGCGGAGTTAAGAGTCGCACGCTCCTCGCCGGGGCGGCGGGCCCTCCCGGGCGAGCCGTCTCAGTCCTCGTACGCGTCCGAGAGGGTGCGCTGGACCGCCTCCTCGCCCACCGCGGCGGCGAGGTGTTCGAACCCCTGTCGCACCCGTCGGTCGCCCGCGTTGGCGACGAGGCGGGAGACGATGAACTCCGGCGTCGACTTGCCGACGGTGCCGAAGCGGGGCTGGTAGTCCACCCGGAGCGCCAACTCCGGCGTCAGCCCCTCGGCGAAGATGCCGTCGATCCGTGCGGCCGGAGGCAGCGGGCTCAGATCGTCCGCGAGGTGGGTGACGTACACCCCGAGGGCGCCGCGGTCGACGGTCAGATCCACCAAGCCGTTCAACAGGTCCGCGGCGCGGCCGGGTTCGGTGATCGCCTCGAACTCGTCGACCAGCATCAGCGTCCGGCCGTCGTCGGTCAGGGGCGGGACGATTGACTTCAGCGTCGACTCCAGCACCCCCGCATTGAAGCTCGCGTGCCGGCGGTGGAAGACGATGGCGTCGAACGCCCCCACGGCGGCGCGGTCGGCGGGGACGGGCAGCCCCATCGCCGCCAGCAGCGCGACCGAACAGCACGTCTCCAGCAGGGTCGTCTTCCCGCCGCTGTTCGCCCCCGTCAACACGGCCACGCGGTCGCCCGTCGGCGGCGACAGGTCGTGGTCGCCGACCGCGTAGTCCACGGGGTCCGGATCGTCGAGAAAGAGGTTTCGCGCGCCCTCGACGGCGAGGCCGTCGCCCCCCAGCGCCGGCCGCGTGAGGTCGTGGGCCGCCGCGAACCGCGCGAGCGACAGATCGAGGGCCACGTCGTCGACGGCGGCGACCGCCCGGTCCACGTCCTCGCGAGCGTCGGCGATGGACGCGCGGAGGCCGTCCTCGACCTCGCGCTCCCGGTCCGCGACCCGGCGTTCCAGGTCGTCGACCAGCGCCCGGAGCGCCGTGCTCACGAAGTCGGCGGCGTCGTGGGCCTCGTCGGGCGCCACCTCCTCGATTGCCGAACGCGAGAGCCGCGTCTCGCGGTCCACGTAGTCGGCGAAGGCCCGGCGGAAATCTTCCAGATCACGGACGCCCGTCTCCCGGATCCGCTCTAGCACGTCGAACGCGGAGTTCTCCAGGTCGCGCGCGTCGTCGAGGCGGCCGCGCAGGTCGTCGAGGCGGTCGTCCGCGCCCGCGGCCACGCCGTCGGCGGTGACGTACTGCAGGGCGTCGGCCGCCTCCCGGACCGCGTCGGGGTCGATGTCGCCGAGGGCGTCGAACGTCGCCCCGTCGAGTCCGGCGTCCCGGAGCGCGAGGACGGCGTCGACGGCGGCGCGTTCGGTGCCGGCCGCCGAGTCGTAGGCGTCGAAGGCGTCCACGACCGCCGCCCGACCTGCGTCGTCGAGACCGGTCCACGCCTCGCGCGCGGCGTCGACGGCGTCCAGTCGGTCGACCACGGCGTCGGGATTCGAGAGCGGCGTCAGGACGCGAATCCGGTCGGCGGCGTGGCGAGTGAGCGCGTACTCGCTCGCCAGCGCCAGCAGGTCGTCGTACACCTCGCGGGTGTCGCGGGTGGCCAGCGCGTCCATCCCCGCCTCGTCGTTGGCGCGGCGGAGGATACGCGTCGCCCGCCCCCGCGTGATCCCCGCATCGGTCAGTGCGCGCACGTCCGCGGATTCGATGGCCTCGACGGCAGCCTCCTCGCCCAGCGCCTCTCGGAGGCGCTCGCTCGTCTTCGGCCCCACGCCCCAGTAATCCTCCAGTCGCATACCGGAGGCAGTCGGGCGGGGCGTATAGTGGTTGCCTCCGAGGTGGCGCCGGACGGTCGGTCATCGGGCGGGCCGAAGTCGAACGTGCGTCGAGCGCCGTCGGCCCGTTCGGGCGCCGACGGTAGCCGTGCGGCGCGCGGTCCGACGGGCTATCCCGAGACGTCTTCCGGAGGGGATAAATCCCGCCCGAACTCGTCGAACTCGTCGAACGACTCGGGGAACTCCGTCGGGAGCCGTCGGCGCTCGCGGTTGTCCGGAAGCGGTCCCAGGTCGTTGGCGACCGGCTCCCACCCCGGTTTGACTTTGACGCTCTTTGCCGGCGACCCGGCGACGATGTGGTGGGCCGGCGCATCACCCAGCGTCGTCGCCCCCGCTCCGACCATCGCGTTCCGTCCGATCCGACAGCCGGCGCTGATCATCGAGCCGTACCCGAGTCGAACGTCGTCCTCGAGGATCGTCTCGTAGGTCGTTACGTCCGTCTGATCGACGGTGTCGTGGTCGTGGGTGTGGACGTGGCTTCGGTCCGCGATGGAGACCCGATCACCGACCGAGAGCCGTCCACGGTCGTCGAGGAGGACGTCGTTGTGGACGACGACGTTGTCGCCCATGACGATATTGTGACCGCACTGGATCTTGATTCCGCCGAACAGGCGAAGTCCGTCGCCGGCTTCGGCGAACAGGTGGTTCGCGAGGGTCTGTCGAAAGGGAATCGCGAACGCGAGGTTGTTCGACAGGGGCGACAGATCGAACCCCTGCCAGAGATACCGGAGGCACTTCGCCTCCTGCAGCGCCGAGAGCTTCTGTTCCGCCCAGTGTTCGGTTTCGACGAGTGCGTTCCGTGGGTCGTAGCTTCGAACTCGAGCGCCGGTTATCGGTGGGAGCGACTCCCCGTTTCGATACCGTTGGTACGCGTCCCAGTCGCCGAACAGGTCGGCGAGTAACTCCGCGACGGTGGGAGCGAGGGGCTCCTCCGTGAGCCGCGTATGGATATGCTCGATGGTTTCATCGATCGTCGCCTGTGCCTCCGGTGGGATGTCGACGTGGCGTTTCGTCATAGTGTGTCCGGACTGATCGGTGGCTTCCGTCGTGAGCCGGGCAGTGGATTACGATGAGTGTACGGTAGTCGTACGAATCTGCATCCACATGACTCGTATATGCGGTTAGAAGCTGTTAAGTGTGGATCTTAGAGCACATTTTGCAAAACAGTTGTAAATCGGTTCTCCCACGCACCGGGCCCGGAGCAGGTGAGCGCTCGCCTCGCCGCCGCCGTACGGTACGGCCGACCGACCGAGTGGGCGTCCCGACAACGACACGCCTTTTCAGCCGCACGCGCAACAGCCACACATGGACGCGAAGCGGGAACTGACGAGCGTCGACCTCGCCGCTCTCGTCACCGAACTCAACCGGTACGAGGGCGCGAAAGTCGACAAGGCCTACCTCTACGACGACGACCTCCTCCGGTTTCGGATGCGGGACTTCGACCGCGGCCGCGTCGAACTCATGATCGAGGTGGGCGACGTGAAACGCGCTCACGTCGCCGACCCGGACCACGTCGCGGACGCGCCGGGGCGCCCGCCGAACTTCGCGATGATGCTCCGGAACCGCCTGAGCGGCGCCGACTTCGCCGGCGTCGAGCAGTACGAGTTCGACCGCATCCTCGTCTTCGAGTTCGAACGCGACGACGCGGACACCCGCATCGTCGCCGAACTGTTCGGCCCGGGAAACGTCGCGGTGTTGGACGAAAGTGGGGACGTGGTCCGGAGTCTGGAGACCGTACGGTTGAAATCGCGGACGGTCGCGCCAGGGTCGCAGTACGGCTTCCCCGAGTCGCGCATCCACCCACTGAAGATGGGGTACGACGCCTTCGTCCGGCGGATGGAGGAGTCGGATACGGACGTGGTTCGGACGCTCGCGACCCAACTCAACTTCGGCGGCCTCTACGGCGAGGAACTCTGTTCGCGGGCGGGCGTCGAGAAGACCCTCGACATCGCCGACGCGGACGACGACGTCTACCACGCCCTCTACGACGCCATCGACCGTCTGGCCGAGCGGCTCCGCGAGGGCGACGTCGACCCCCGCATCTACCTCGACGACGACCGCGTCGTCGACGTGACCCCCTTCCCGCTGGAGGAACGCGAGGGACTCGACGCGGAGGTTTACGACTCCTTCAACGCCGCCGTCGACGACTACTTCCACCGCCTCGAACGCGAACCCGAGGAGGAGACGTCGACCGGACGGGAACGGCCGGATTTCGAGGCCGAAATCGCGAAACAGGAGCGCATCATCGAACAGCAGGAGGGTGCCATCGAGGGGTTCGAGGAGGAGGCCGAGGCGGAGCGCGAACGCGCCGAGGCGCTCTACGCCGACTACGACCTCGTCGACGAAATCATCTCGACGGTGCGTTCGGCCCGCGAGGAGGGGCACGGCTGGGACGACATCGAGGCGACCCTCGCCGAGGGCGCCGAACGCGGTATCCCGGCCGCGGAAGCGGTGGTCGACGTGAACCCGAAGGAAGGGACGGTGACGGTCGACCTCGACGGGACACGCGTTCCCGTCGACCCCTCGATGGGCGTCGAGAAGAACGCCGACCAGCGTTACCAGGAGGCGAAACGCGTCGAGGGGAAGAAGGAAGGGGCGCTGGCGGCCATCGAGAACACCCGCGACGAACTCGAAGCCGTCAAGCGCCGCCGCGAGGAGTGGGAGGCCGACGACGGGGACGACGAGGAGGACGTAGACGAGGAGCCACGGGACCGGGACTGGCTCTCGATGGCGTCGGTGCCGATCAAGCAGCCGGAACACTGGTACGAGGAGTTCCGGTGGTTCCACACGAGCGACGGCTTCCTCGTCGTCGGCGGTCGGAACGCCGACGAGAACGAGGCGCTGGTCAAGAAGTACATGGAGGGCAACGACCGCTTCTTCCACGCACAGGCCCACGGCGGCCCGGTGACGATTCTGAAGGCGACGGGGCCGAGCGAGAAGGCGAGGGACGTGGACTTCCCCCAGTCGTCGCTCGACGAAGCGGCGCAGTTTGCCGTCTCGTACTCCTCGGTCTGGAAGGACGGCCGGTTCGCGGGCGACGCGTACATGGTCGACCCGGACCAGGTGTCGAAGACGCCCGAGAGCGGCGAGTACATCGAGAAAGGCGGGTTCGTCATCCGCGGAGACCGCACCTACTTCCGCGACGTGTCCGCGAGCGTCGCCGTCGGCATCCAGTGTGAACCCGAGACGCGGGTGATCGGTGGGCCGCCGTCGGCGGTCGAACCGCAGGCGGCGACGACGCTCCGCCTCGAACCCGGCAAGTACGCCCAGAACGACGCGGCGAAGCTGTGTTATCGCCGGTTCAAGGAGCGCTTCACCGACGAGTCGTTCGTCCGGAAGATCGCCAGCCCGGACCGGATTCAGGAGTTCCTGCCACCGGGTGGGAGCGACATCGTGGACGAGTAGGCGAGAGAATGTCAGCCTACGTATCTTTAATAGCCGAGCCGACGTCGTAGTACCGAGCAAACTGGATCGGCCCGTTGGGCTCGAACTACCATGATCACCGAATCCCTCACCTACCTTCGCGAGAGCGACGGGTGGGTCAAGACGGTCGTAGTCGGCGGACTGTTGACGCTTCTCGGCTTCCTCGTGGTGCCGACGGTACTCGTCGCGGGCTATCTGGTCCGCGTACTGCGCGGAACGATGCACGGCGACGAGACGGCGCCGCAGTTCGACGACTGGGGGAACCTGGCGGGCGACGGCCTTCGAGCGTTCGCCATCGCCCTCGTGTACGGGCTGGTGCCCGCCGTTCTGGTCGCCGTGACGGCCGGTCTCGCGGCCGCCGTCGCGGGTCCCGGGCCCCGGTCCGGACTCGTCGTCGGCGCGGTGAGCCTCGTCGGCGGCCTCCTCGCGCTCGCACTCGGCCTGCTGGCGGCGTACATCATCCCGGCGGCCGTCGCCAACTACGCCGAACAGGGGTCGATCCGGTCGGGCTTCGCCGTCGATGACCTCCGTCCCGTCCTCACCTCGGGGACGTACGCGACGGCGTGGGTGACCGGCTTCGCGATCATCCTCGGCGCGGGTCTCGTGGCCGCCGTCCTCAACGTCGTCCCTCTCCTCGGGACGGTCGTCGGCGCGTTCGTGAGCTTCTACGCCATCACCGCGGCGTACTACGTCGTGGGCCACGCGTGGGGCGACTGCCGCGGCCTCGAACTCCACGACGGCGAGGGCGAGATGGGTGCGGAGCGGCCGGCGGTCTAAGTCCCGACGGGCCGATCGGATTTTTTCGCGGGTCGAATGACAAGGCATGAGTCCCCGGACCGCGACCCTCCGATATGCGAATTCAGAGCCGTGGTCGCGGCGAGGAGGGACGCACCCGGCTGACGGTCGTCCCCGAGAACGTCGACGACCTCTGGCACCTGTCCTACGTCCTCGAACCCGGTGACGACGTGGAGGGGGATACGAGTCGCCGCATCCAGCGCGACGACGACCAGATGCGCGACACCGGCGGCGAGCGCGAACACATCCACGTCACGCTGGAGGTGGAGGACGTGGAGTTCGCCCGCTTCGCCAACCGCCTCCGCGTGAGCGGCGTCATCGTCGGCTGTTCCCGCGAGGACCAGTTGGGCCACCACCACACGCTGAACGTCGAGGAACACGACGAGCTGACGATAGCAAAACACTTCAAACCGGACCAGATGGAGCGCATCGAGGAGGCCGAGGCCGCGGCCGAGAATCCGGAGGTGGCCATCGCGACGGTGGAGGAAGGCGAGGCCCACGTCCACACCGTCGCCCAGTACGGCACCGAGGAGTACGCCTCCCTCACCCGCCCGACGGGGAAGGGTGAGTACGCCCGCCCGCGTTCGGAACTGTTCGCCGAACTCGGCGAGGCACTGTCCCACCTCGACGCGGACGCGGTGATCCTCGCGGGGCCGGGCTTTACGAAACAGGACGCGCTGGACCATCTGCAGGAGAACTTCCCCGACGTCGCGGCGAAGACGACCACGGTGGACACCTCGGGCGTCGGCGACCGGGGAGTCCACGAGGTGCTGAAGCGGGGCGCCCTCGAAGACGTACAGACGGAGACACGCATCGCCCGCGAGGCGGAACTCATCGACGAGTTGACCGAGGAGATGGCGACGGGCGCGAAGGCGACGTACGGCCCCGAGGCGGTGGCCGAGGCGGCCGAGTTCGGCGCGGTCGAAACCCTGCTCGTCCTCGACGACCGACTCCGAGAGGAGCGACAGGGACGTGGCGAGTGGGACGTCGACGCCGACGAGGTCATCACGTCCGTCGAGCGACAGGGCGGCGACGTGGTGGTGTTCTCCGGCGAGTTCGAACCGGGGCAGCGCCTGAAGAATCTGGGTGGCATCGCGGCGCTGCTGCGCTACCGGCTCGAATGATGCGCCGCACGCGACTCGTCGGTCAGGCCTTTCTCGCGCTCGCCTGTCTGCTCTTTCTGGGGAGCGCGGCCGGGATGGTGGGCGGGTTCATCTCTCTCGCCGAGTCGGTGCCGTACGTGGGCGCGGCGCTGTGCTGTCTGGTCGGCGGCGGCGTCCTCTCGCGGTCTGGGGAGTAGGCGACTACTCCCGCCCGGTCAGCGCGTCGCTCGCGGGGGCGAAGTCGATGGACTGGCCCAGTCCCGCCTCGCGCGCCTTCTCGTAGACCAGGGCGGCGCCCGCCGTCGTCTCGATGCCCGTCCCGCCGCTGTCGAAGACGGTTATCTCGTCGGGGTCCGTGCGGCCGTCGGCGTCGCCGGCGACCACCTCGCCGAGTTCGGCGTGGCAGTGATCGGCCTCGATGGCGTCGGACTCGACGGCGTGCATGTAGGCGCCGGCGTCTTGCTCCAGTCGGCCACGCAGGTCGACCACGTACGTCGACCGCGCGACCGTGGTGTCGTCGAGTTCGCGTTTCTCGGGGTGGTACTGCCCCATCGCGGTGACGTGCGCGCCGGGTTCGAGCAGGTCGCCGTCGAAGACCGGTTCCGGGGAGTTCGTGGCGGTGATCACCACGTCGGCGCCCTCGACGGCCGCGGCGCTGGAGGAGACGGCGGCGACGCTCGCGTCGAGGACGCGGTCCATCTCCCCCGCGAACGACTCGCGGCTCGATTTGGTGGGCGAGTAGACCCACACCGTCTCCACGTCGCGGACGGCGTCGACGGCGCGAAGCTGGCCGCGGGCCTGCGCGCCCGACCCGAAGACGGCGACGGCCGAGGCGTCGGGGCGGGCGAGGGCGTCGACGCCGACGGCGCCCGCGGCGCCCGTCTTGAAGGGGTTCATGCTCGCACCGTCGACGAGCGCGAGGGGTTCTCCGGAGTCAGCGTCGAACAGCGGCGTGACGAACCACGCGTCGCCCGCGCCGAAGCCCGCCGAGTACATGTACCCGCCCATGACCCCGGTGTCGGGGAGGACGGCGGCGTAGGAGGTAAAGAGGCCCGGCGGGGCGTCGTTGTAGAGGGCGGTCCGGGGTTCGGCGGGCGCGCCCTCGCCGCGCTGTCGGTAGCCCTCGCGCACGGCGTCGACGTACTCCGCGGGCGTCGCGAGGCCGGCGACGTCGTCGCTCGAAAGGAACAGGGTGTCGGTCATACGCTCACTGTGAGCGGCGGATAGTTATAGTGTGGCCCGCCTCGCGGGTCGGTCAGGGCCGGTCGTCGAACTCCGGTCGCTGGGAGTCGCGCTCGAGGGGGGCGGCCCGGCGTCGCCGGTCGGAGCGATAGAGGCGCAGAATCTCCTCGAGGAGGATGGCGTGTCGGTCGCCGGCGGCGTACTGGTGGTCGATGAAGTCCTCGGCGTCGTTGAACTTGCCACGGAGCGCGAGTTTCCGGACGAACGACACCGACTCCAGAAACGGGGGACCGTCCTCCCGTTCCTCGGTGCCCAGCGTTCGCTCGCGCTCCGGCATCACCTCGGCTTTGATCTCGCGGTAGTCGATGGTCTCCGGTTCGTAGTCGTCGAGCACCTGATTCAGGACGTAGTCCGTGGAGAACCGGTAGAACTCGGACTTGCTCTCGAAGCGTCCGTCCTCGACCAGCGCTTCGATTTCGCCGACGACGGACTCGGGAAACCGAACGGTGCTCTTCACCATGCCCTATGACGACTGCCTGAAGGATATTATACCTTTGTCAGACGTTTCTTTCGGAAGCGTCATCGCGAAATCGGCACGCATACGGATCATTGTACCTGTCTACCGGCGGTTCGCCGACCGTTCTGGCGAACGACCGGTACTGACGTACAAGAAACCGGATCAGTCTGCGTTGATCGGCTGATGGTCGGTCGACGGGGTGGACGACCGAACCGGCGTCTCGTCGGTCGGACCGGTGACCGGTCCGTTGACGAAGAGGGCGTGACCGACGGCGAGGCTCGCGGCGGCCGCACCGACGGGGATGGCGACGAGGAGGTCGACGCCGGCCGCGCCCAGAACGGTCGTGATGCCGACGAGAGCGACGGGGACGAACGCGAGGACGTAGTCGTAGTAGTCTGGCATGCGTACCACTCGCACGATAATTTTTTCGGAGGCCATATAATTCTTTCCCGTAGGCACGACAAACGTCTTTCAATGCATCCCAAAAACCATCTTATAAGTTTTGTATCGCCGGCCGTGGGCCAGTCCGCCACGTAAGATAATTATATTTCAAGTTCGTAGTAAAAGGAATTAAATTTACTCGCGTCGTGGGATTAGACATGAACGGTAACGATCGGTCGATCACCGGACTCGTCATGCTCGCCCACGGGATGGTCCACACCTACGAGCTGTCTATCCCGATTTTCGTGTCCATCTGGCTGGCCGAGTTCGACTCCCTGCAGCTCGCGGGGCTGGAGATCGGCGTCACGCAGGCGACGCTCGGGGTCGTCGTCACCGCGGGCTACGCGCTGTTCGGCCTCGGCGCACTCCCCGGCGGCATCGTCGTCGACCGGATCGGCTCGCGTCGGCTCATCGCCGCCTGTCTGTTCGGGATGGCCGGGTCCTTCCTCCTGCTCGGTGCGGCTCCGAACCTCCTCGTGGTGACGCTCGCGCTCCTCGCGTGGGGCGCGGCGGCCAGCGTCTACCACCCCGCCGGGCTGACGCTCATCAGCAAGGGCGTCACGGAGCGGGGCACCGGCTTCGCGTACCACGGCATCGCCGGCAATCTCGGCATCGGTCTCGGCCCGCTGGTCACCGCGACCCTCCTCCTCGTCATGGACTGGACGACGGTGGCGCTGGTACTCGCGGTGCCCGCCGCCGTCGCCGGGCTGTACGCCCTCCGCGCCGAGTTCGACGAGACGGCCGGAACCGATGACGTCGCCACCGACGGCGGCGACTCCCGTGCGGGAACCGGCGTCGACTCGTTCGGCGAGTTCCTCACGGCGTCCCGGCAGCTCTTCGTCGGCGCCTTCGCCATCGTCTTCGTCGTCGTCATCGCCAACGGTCTCTTCTACCGCGGGGTGTTGACCTTCCTCCCGGACCTGCTGGAGGGCCTCCCCGGCTTCGAACCCATCGCGCTCTCGGCCGTCGCCCCCGGCCTCGACGGCGGCGGCCGGACGATCAATCCCGAGCGCTACTTCTACGCCGGCCTCCTCCTCGTCGGCGTCGCCGGCCAGTACGTCGGCGGGAAACTCACCGACCGCCTGCCGCCGGAGTACGGCATCGCCGCCGTCTTCGGCGTCCTCGCCGTCCTCGCGCTCGCCTTCCTCCCCGTCGCCGCGCTCGGCATCGCCCCCCTACTCGTCTTCGGCGCGCTGTTCGGCGTGACGCTGTTTACCGCCCAGCCGCTCTACCAGGCGGCCGTCGCCGACCACACGCCCGCCGGGACGCGCGGGCTCTCCTACGGCTACACCTACCTCGGCGGTTTCGGCGTCGGGGCGCTCGGCGGCGGCCTCGCGGGCGCCATCCTCACCTACGGCGACGCGGGCGCCCTCTTCGCGACGCTCGCGGGCATCGCGCTGGTCGCGTCGGCGTTCGCGCTCCTGTTGATCCGCCGGGAACGACGGAGCGCTACCGGAGCTTGAAAAAGAGCGTCCGCCAGAGCGCGAGGCCCACGAATCCGACGCCGAGCGAGATGAGGACGAACGACAGCTGGACGCCGCCGCGAACGAACGGAGTCGCCCGGAGTCCCAGCGCGATGGCGTCGGCGAGGAGCCACGACCGGAGCGCGAGCGGGACGGCCGCCTTCGCCGACTCCGCAGCGCCGGGAGAGTAGGCGCCGAGCAACGGGGCTGCGATCACCCACCCGATCACGAACGGGGCGATGGTGCCCGCGAGGTAGCCGGGGTTCGACGCGACGAACGCGAGGCCGTTGTGGTGGATCGTCCCCCAACTGAACAGCAGGGCGACGACGAACAGATCACCGATCGCCAGTGGCGCCGCTCGGCCGTCGAGACGACGGTCGAAGAAGTTCGCGACTGCGTTTGCCATATCCGCGCTTGCTCCCGGGGCCTATTGGCTCTCCCGCTTTTTGCCGACGACCGTGAACGCGAAGCCGCGGTCGAGGACCCTGGGGACCAACCCGGCGTCGTCGAGCGCCGTCGCCCACGCGTCCGGCCCGCGAAACGTCGAATCGAAGCCGACGGCGCCTTCGGCCGCGACGAGCGCCCGCCCCCGAAGCGTCCGGGGATCGAACTCCCGAACCACGAAGACGCCACCCGGCCGCAGGACCCGCGCCGCCTCCGCGAGCGCCGCCCCCTGCTCGGGCAGGTGGTGGAGCGCGTCGAGGACGACGACGGCGTCCGCGCTCGCGTCGCGGAACGGGAGCCGACCGGCGTCGCCCTGCACCGCCGGTGTCCCCCGGTCGGCGGCGCGGGCGAGCATCGCCCGCGACGCGTCGACGACGACCGTCTCGGGGGCACGGGCGATTCCGACGGGGGCCGCAATCGCCCGCGCGGCCCGTCCCGTCCCACCCGCGAGGTCGAGCACCCGCTCGACGGGCCGGTCGGCCCGCGCCAGCCCCGCCCAGAGGGGTTCGGGATCGGTTGCCGGCGCGAGGCGGTCGTAGAGACGCGCGACGCGGTCGAAGAAGTCGACGTCGCCGGGTCCGTGCATGGCGGGAGTGGAACCCCGAGCGCCAACGGTTTTGGGGTCGACGGCGTAGCCCGACCATGGACTTCGCCCTCCTCGGGTGGCCGCCGGACGCCCCGACGCTCCGGCTGGACTACCGCCGCTTCGCCTACGCCGGCAAGTTCGTCCGCGGGTCGACCGGGAAAGCGGTCGTGCGCGAGGGGGAGCGAGGGGTGGGCGAGTACGACGACCATCTCCTCGCCGCCGCGTCGTTCGACCCCGACCGCACTGACGCCGGCCGCCTCGTCGTCCGCTACGTGACCGTCCGCGACGACCGGCGGGGCGAGGGCCTCGGCGCCCGCTTGCTGGCGTTCGTCGCCGCCCGCGCCGCCGACCGGGGCTACGACCGGGTTCGGATCGCCGTCAACAATCCCGCCGCCTACGTCGCCGCCCACCGCGCCGGCTTCGCGTTCACGGGCACGGAGACGGGGCTGGCCGAACTCGTCTGCGAGCGGTCGGCCGTCCGGCCCGCCGTCGTCGACGCCGACGCCTACCGGTCGGGGCTCGACCGCTACCGGGAGCGCGACCTCGACGCCGAGGCGCTGGCCCGCCTCGACGAGAAGCGGGCGGCGGGGCCGCCGTCGGTCGTCGATCCGCCTTGCGACGACGAACCCGGAGGTTGAAAGTCGGTCGCGCCCTACCGGACGCCGATGGGCAACGCAGACCTCCGGCAACTCGCCGCGCTCCGGGACGTGACGTGGGACGAGGTGGCGGGCAGCGTCGTCGCCGTCGACGCGCACAACTGGCTGTACAGATATCTGACGACGACGGTCAAGTGGACGAACGACGCGGCCTACACGACGAGCGGGGGCGAGGAGGTGGCGAACCTCGTCGGCGTCGTGCAGGGACTCCCCAAGTTCTTCGACCACGACCTGACGCCCGTCTTCGTCTTCGACGGGGGCGTCACCGACCTGAAGGAGGCGGAGGTGTCCGAACGCCGCGAGAAGCGCGAACGCGCCGAGGAACGGCTTGCCGAGGCGGAGGAACGCGGCGACGCCATCGAGGCCGCTCGCCTCGAAGCCCGCACCCAGCGTCTGACCGACACGATTCTGGAGACGACCCGGGAACTCCTCGCCTTGCTGGACGTGCCGACCGTCGACGCGCCCGCGGAAGGAGAGGCGCAGGCGGCGTACATGGCCCGCCGGGGCGACGCCGACTACGCTGGCAGCGAGGACTACGACACCCTGCTCTTCGGCGCACCGCGTACGCTCCGCCAACTGACGAGCAAGGGGCAGCCCGAACTGATGGACCTCGACGCGACGCTGGAGCGCCACGACATCACGCTGGAACAACTGATCGACGTGGCCATCCTCTGTGGGACGGACTTCAACCCCGGCGTCGACGGCGTGGGACCGAAGACGGCGCTCGGAGCGATCACGGAGCACGGCGACCTGTGGGCCGCCGTCGAGGCCGAGGGCTGGCAGGTGCCGAACGCCGACCGGGTGCGTGACCTCTTTCGCAACCCCCCGGTGACCGACGACTACGCGGTCGACGCCGACATCGACCCCGACGTGGCCGCCGCGCGCGAGTACGTGACCGAGACGTGGGAGATCGACACCGACGAGGTCGAACGCGGCTTCGAGCGCATCGAGGCGTCGCTGGTCCAGACCGGCCTCGATCGCTGGACGTAGGCGCGGCAGCTTTTTTCCCCCGGCCCGCGTGGGTCGTCACCATGCCCGCCGTCGAACTCTCTCGGTACCGCCTCGGCTGGTGGAGTCTCGGTATCGCGCTCGGGGCGGCGCTGCTCTACGTCGTCTACCGGTTCGTCGGCACCTTCGTCTTCGGGGTGTTCATCTACTACGCCACCCGGCCGATCTACCGTCGGTTGCGCCGGGTGATCCGGCCGGCGAGCCTCGCCGCCGCCGTCTCGCTGTTCGCGCTCGCGCTCCCCGCACTCGTCCTCGTCACCTACGCCTTGAGCATCGCGCTCGGGGAACTCCTGCGGTACGTCAACGGCGGGGCGCTCGACCCGACGCGGTGGCCGCTCGTGGACCAGGAGTTGCTCGACAGCATCGCCGATCCGGCCACACTCCTCCAACTCGACCTCGAGCAGTATCTCACCGCCGAGGGCGTCCGGTCGCTCCTCTCCTCGCTCGGATCGGCGGTGGATACGGTGGCGTTCGTCGGTATCGGCGCCGTCCACCTGTTCGTGATGCTCGCGCTCTCCTTCTACCTGCTCCGCGACGGGGACCGACTGTCGCGGTGGGTCGTCCGGAAGTTCGGCGACGAGCGCGGCGTGTTGGAGACCTACGGCCGCGCCGTCGACCGAGACTTCAAGGCCATCTTCTTCGGCAACATCCTCAACGCGGTGTTGACGGGGAGCATCGGCGTCCTCGCGTACTCGATTCTGAACGTCTACGCGCCGGCGGGACTCGCGATTCCGGCGGCCCCCCTCGTCGGCCTGCTCGCCGGGGTGGCGAGTCTCATCCCCATCGTCGGCATGAAACTCGTCTACGTGCCGGTCGCGCTCTATCTCGCCGTCGTGGGTGCGCTCACCGATCCGACGGGACTGTGGTTCGTCGTTCTCTTCGCCGCCATCTCCTTCGTCATCGTCGACACCATCCCCGACCTGGTGCTCCGGCCGTACGTCTCCGGCCGCAGCCTCCACGTCGGGAGCCTGATGATCGCCTACACCTTCGGCCCGCTCCTCTTTGGCTGGTACGGCATCTTCCTCACGCCGATGCTTCTCGTGTTGGTCGTCCACTTCGCACGGCTGGTGCTCCCCGAACTGCTGGACGGGGAACCGATCAAGCCGTACGCGGTCGATCCCGGGACCGTCGGCACGGGCGAGCCGTACACCGGTCTGGACGCCGACACCGACGGCACGGGCGACGATACGGGCGCGTAGCCGTCGCTGTCGGATGTCGTGTCACGGGCCGGCGGCGTCGCCGCTGGCGAATTTGGTGCAAAAGGAAGCAAGCCACGCGAAAATCGCGTGGATGCTTGCCGCCCTGAATTGGTCCCCGCTGACGCTTCGGCCCTCCAAGCGAAGCGTCACCAGATACTGAGTGATCCCTACTCATAAAGATACCGCCTCGCCGCTACATATACTCCTCCTCGAGCACCCACCCCAGCGCGCGTTTGTAGTGCGTGAACAGTTCTCGGACACCCTCGTGGCGCATCTCCTCGTCGTCGAGCTGTTCCTGAAGAAACTCGTACTGCTCGCGAACCTCGGCTTCGTCGCGCATACGTGAGGGTTGAGGCTCCGGCCCCGTAGCTTCCCCGGAGCGTCGGCCTTTTGTCGCCGCCCGGCCAACGGCGGCTATGAAGGTTCGCGGCCAGCGGGAGTGTCAGTCGTGTGGCCACCGGTGGTCGTACTACGAGACGGGGAGCGTGGCGTGTCCGGCCTGCGAGAGCCTCCGGAGCGTCGGCGTCGACGATCGACACCTCCACACCGACGCCCCCGCGACGCTGGATCTGTCCCCCTACCGCGCGGCGTGGGCCGACGACGAACTCGCCGACCGCGTCGACGACTGCAAGGCCGCCCTGCGCGAGTACGTCCGCAAGCGCGGCTTCGTCGACGGCGGCGCCCTCCAACCCCTCGACGACGCGGTCCTCGCCGCCCACGAACTACTGCAGGTGATAGACCTGTACGGGCGGGCGCGGGACCCGACCGACGACGACGAACGCTATCTGCTCGCCCTGCTTCGCGGTGCCGACGAGGGCGAGCGACCGCCGCCGGAGGACGTATCGCCCGCGTGGACCGAGGCCCGCGGCCTCGCGTACGCGAACGCCGTCGACGACTACCGCCGGGACGTCGTCGAGTGGCTCGACGAACATCCGGACCCCGAGGCGCGGCGGACCCTCGGGACGATCCACGAACGCGTCAAGCGGGTGAAGGCACTCCAGGGCGACGTGTCGCCGACGGAGGCGGAGTCGCTGGTGCGGGCGGCCCGCGAGGTGGGGGAATATCTGATGCGAGGGGACGAATCGGCACTGGCGTCCGCCCGGGAGCGACTGGCGTGAGCGTCACGCGGACGCCAGTGTCGAAGGCGGGGCGTCCGCCCGGGAGCGACTGGCGTGAGCGTCACGCGGACGCCAGTGTCGAAGGCGGGGCGTCCGCCCGGGAGCGACTGGCGTGAGCGTCACGCGGACGCCAGTGTCGAAGGCGGGGCGTCCGCCCGGGAGCGGCTTCGTTACTCCAAATCGACCGGCACGTCTGCCTGCCGGCTCGCTGCCTTCACGGTGTTGTAGAGGAGCATCGCGCGCGTCATCGGGCCGACGCCACCGGGGACGGGCGTGATGGCGCTCGCTTTCGCCTTCGCGCTCTCGAAGTCCACGTCGCCGACGAGGGTGGATTCGCCGTCGCGTTCGACCCGGTTGACACCCACGTCGATGACGACGGTGCCGTCGGCGATCATCGAGCCGTCGACGAGTTCCGGGACGCCGACGGCGGCGATCACCACGTCGGCCCGGCGGGTCTTCTCGGCGAGGTCGTCGGTGCGGGAGTGACAGACCGTCACCGTCGCGTTGCCGTAGTCGGCCTTCTGGATCAGGAGGTTCGCGAGGGGTTTGCCGACGATGTTCGAGCGGCCGACGACGGTCACGTCGGCGCCCTCCGTCTCCACGTCGGCCGCGTCGAGGAGTTTGAGGACGCCGTGGGGGGTGCAGGGCTTGTAGACGGGGTCGCCCGCGACGAGGCGGCCGACGTTCTCGGGGTGGAAGCCGTCCACGTCCTTCGCGGGGTCGATGGCGCGGATCACGTCGCGGTCCTCGATGTGGTCGGGAACGGGCATCTGGACGAGGATACCGTTCACGTCGGGGTCGGCGTTCAGGTCGGCGACGGTGTCGAACAGCTCCTCGGCGGGCGCGTCGGGATCGATCTCCACGTCGAGGGCCTCGATGCCGACCTCCTCGCAGTCCTGCTGTTTCATCGAGACGTACGTCTGGCTCGCGGGGTCGTCGCTCATGAGGACGGTGGCGAGCGTGGGCGTGACGTCCGCGTCGTCGAGCGTGTCGATGGCCGCTCCCAGACCGTCGCGTACCTCGGCGGCGACGGCGTTGCCGTCGATGATGTCGGTCATGTCCCGACAGGCGAGGGGGACGGCCTTCAACGCACTGGTTGCTACGGATTGTTGTGACGGCTGGTGCCGATCACGACGCGGCGCCGCCCGGACTGTCCGATGCAGTACCGGCAGCCGAGAATCGGGGGCGTCATTTTTCCCCTGGGGCGGCGAACGCGCAGCCATGTACGAGAACATCCTGCTCGCCACGGACGGCAGCGTCGCGTCGAAGAACGCGACGAGTCACGCCATCGGCCTGGCCGACCTCCACGACGCCATGCTCCACGTCCTGTTCGTCGTCGACAGCGACGTCTACTCGGCGTACAGCGGCGACGAGTACGTCGACGAACGTGAGGGCCCGGAACACGGGCTGGAGGAAGTCGGCGAGGAGGCGCTCGCGGCGGTGCGAAAGCGCGCCGCCGACCGGGGCGTCGAGGTGCTCGAAGAGCTCAGACACGGGCGCCCCCACGAGGAAATCGTCGAGTACGCCGACGAGGAGGGCGTCGATCTGATCGTCCTCGGCACCCGACGCCATCCCGAGGAGTACCGGAGCCTCCTCGGGAGCGTCACGGACCGCGTGGTCCGGCTGGCCGACGAGCCGGTGACGGTCGTGAAGACGGAAGTCGAGTAACTCGACCGGCAGCCAAGCGAAAACTGTTAACGCCCCGTGTCGAGTACCGTCGATCGATGTCGACGGACTCCCAACTCGTCACCGCGATCAAAGCCGATCTCATCTGGCTGCTGACTGCGTGGCGAAAGCTGTTGTTCTCGGTGGAGTCGCACAGTCATCCGGCCCGGAATCGCTGGCAGCCCGAGACGATTCGGGACCGCCTGGCGTTCTGGGCCTGGAGTGGACTGGGGGCCGTACTGATCGCCGCCGCCTACCCGTTCGCAGTCGCCGGGTTCTGGGCCAGGTACGTGACCCGACGGCTCAACCGCATCGCCACCGGCCTGGGGCTGGTCGCCATCGTCGCCGTCGTGGCCGTCGTCTGGGGCACGTTGACGGTGATCGCCTGGGGGCAGCTTCCGGCCTCGGGGTTCGCCGCCGTCCTCACGGCCAGCGTGGTCGCGACGATATCCACCGCGCTCGCGTGGGGCACCACTCGGGCCGGCGGTCGGCGACTGACCCTCGTCGCCGCGTACCCGTTCGCCGTCGCGGCGATTTTTCTCCCACCGGTGACGGCCGCGCTCTTCTCGCCCACCCTGGGCGAGGTCATCCTTCCGCGGAGCACGTCACTCGCCGCGTGGCTCCTCGACAACGTTCTCGCCGTCGGGAATCTCAACACGGTCATCCGACAGCAGTTCAACCTATCCGGCGCCGCGTTCGTGGGGATGTGGGCCGGTCTCGCCGTCCCTATCGGCTGGATGCTCGGCCTGCTCGTGACGTTCGCGAACGCGGTTCGCCCGCGTGCCGACGGTGACCGGCGGTAGGGGAGTCAGTCCGACTCGTCGGTCGCCTGTACGGGATCGGCGGTTCCGTTTCGGTCCTCGTTTTCGCCTGCACCTTCGTGCTCGACGGCCCGCCGTTGCAGCGAGTCGATCCGGGGAACCTCGGTGACGTTCGAGAGCAACACGACCGCCGAGACGGTCGACGCTCCCGCCCGCGGGTCGTCGCCGGCGAGCACCTCGACCGTCTCCGTCTCCTCTTCGAGCCACTGGCGGGCGCTTTCGAAGCCGCGTCGGGAGAGTTCCTCCGGGGGCCCGGAGAGCACGACGAGCGCCCGCTCGGCGCTCGACACCTCACACGGCAGCGTCAGCCGTGAGTTGAGTGCCTGTCGAACCAGACTCTGGATCTTCACTGCGTCGGTCGGTTCGTCCGAGTCGTCGTCGCCACCGCCGGGGAGCAGCGAGCGGAGCCACGACAGGAAGCCGCCGCCGTCGTCGAGGTCGGTCTCGGCGTAGCCGATGGAGGCGACGCCGCCCGGCGAGAGCGTTCGGATGAGGTCGCTCGAATCCATCGTGTTCGCCCCGATGGATTCGGGGTCGGTGTTCTCTCTGGCGAACAGCGTCACGATTCGGGACGCCAGTTCGCGGTTCGCCCGTGCGTACCCGTCGTTGTCGTCCGCGTCGGTGTCGGCGTCGCTCCCGCTGACCCACCGGTCGTTGTCGAACAACAGGACGCTGTCGGCCGCCGGGACGAGCGACCGGAGCGACCGCGCGGCGTTCAACGCCGGGCGGCCACCCTCGTGTTCGCCGGGGAGGACGCCGAGGACGTACACCGGCTTGTCGTACATGTCCTGCAGCCGTTCGACGAGGACGGCTCCGGCGCCGCTGCCGGTGCCGCCACCCAGCCCCGCGACGACCAACACGCCGTCGAGTTTGCGCATGGGTATCGAATCGAGCGTGCGGTGTATCTCGGGGAAGTCGGTGCGGCTGATCTCGACGGCGAGGTCCTGGTCACCGTCGACGCCCGAATCGACCTCGCGGTGCGTGTCGCCGATGGTCACGTGTTTCTCCGGCGGGACGTGATCGAACTCGTCGTCGACCGTCCGGGAGATGTCGACCGTCAGCAGATGCCCGTAGCAGAGCTTCCGATCACCCGCCGTCTCGACGCCGCGAATCGTGTCGACGAGACGGCTACCGGCACCGCCGATACCGACGAGCGCGAGTTTCATCGTCGCCCTCGTCCGACCGGAGTGCGTTCGGTTCGGGGCACGGTTCAGACGACGGGGTCGAGGTCGTCGTTTTCGTCCGTGATCAGGTCGTTGATCTTGTCCTCGCGCTCGGCCCGCTGCTGAGCGATCTGTTCCTGGGCGTCGACGGCCTGATTCTGGATCGCATCGATCCGCGGGGCGTCCGAGACGTTCGAGAGGAGCACCGCCGCGGCGAGTTGCGACGAGCGCTCGCGCGGATCGTCACCGACGAGCACCTCGACCGTCTGGGCTTCCTGTTCGAGCCACTGGCGGGCACTCTCGATGCCCTTCCGGGAGAACTCGCCCGGCGGTCCCGAGAGGACGACGAGCACCCGCTCGGCGCTCGATACCTCACAGGGCAGCGTCAGCCGGGAGTTGGTCGCCCGGCGGACGAGCGCCTTGATCTTCGTCGCCTGGCTGGCGTCGTCGAGGGGGTCCTCGTCCTTGCCGCTGCCGCCCCACCGGTCGAGGAGGCCCTCGGGCCCCGCGTCGACCGCGGTGGCGGCGTAGCCGATCGAGGAGACCCCGTCGGTGTTGAGCGTGCGGATGATGTCACTGGAGTCCATCGCGTTCTCCGCGACCTCCGAGTCGTCGGTTTCGCCGGCCGCCAGCAGCGTCACGATCCGGGCGGCCAGTTCGCGGTTCATCTCCTCGTAGCCTTCCTCGATCGTCTGATCACGAGCGCGCCAAGCGTCGTTGTCGAAGCCGATGAAGTTGTCCGTCTTGTTGACGAACGACTGGAGGGACCGGGCGGCGTTCAGCGCCGGGCGGCCACCCTCGTACTCGCCGGGGAGGACGCCGAGGGCGTACACCGGTTCGTCGTACATCTCTTGGAGGGCGTCGATAACCACGGGGCCACCGCCGCTTCCGGTACCGCCACCGAGGCCGGCCGCGACGAGAATCGCGTCGACGTTGTGAATCTCGATGTCGTCGAAGGCCCGACGGAGCTCGTCGATATCGCCGGACATGACCTCGGCACCGATTTCGACGTCGCCGCCGACGCCGTGCCCTTTCGACTTCTGGTTCGTGTCGCCGACCAGCACCCGCTGCTCTTCGGGGATATACTCGGGCTTGGCGAGGTCCGTTCGCGCGGTGTTGATCGCGTGGACGTGTCGACAGAGGTTCCGATTGGTCTCGGATTCGAACTCGACCATTCGGTCTACGAGCTTGCTTCCAGCGTTGCCGACACCGATTGTAGCGAGTTTCATAACCGTCGGTTGGCTTGACTGGGCCGAGGGGTATAGTTAATTTGGTTCAGTGCTGATAGCTCCCGGTCGAGGTGGACGGGACGGGACCGACACGGTTGGCGTCGGGTAGCCGGTTACTCGTACAGCGGGTGGGCCGCACACAGTTCGTCTACCCGGTCGCTCACGTCGTCGAGGACGGCGTCGTCCGCGGGCGCGTCGAGGACGCGCGCGATCAGATCGCCCACCTCGCGGATGGCCTCCTCCTCGAAGCCGCGGGTGGTGAGCGCCGCCGTTCCGGCGCGGATGCCGCTGGGGTCGAACGGCGAGCGCGTCTCCCCCGGCACCGTGTTGCCGTTGAGGACGATACCCGTCTCGTCGAGGGCGTCCTCCGCGTCGCCGCCCGAGAGGTTCGGATGCGACTCGCGCAGGTCGACGAGGACGAGGTGAGTGTCGGTGCCCCCGGAGACCAGAGAGAGGCCGTGGTCGGCGAGTCGCTCGCCCAGCGCGTGGGCGTTGTCGACCACCTGCTCGGCGTATGCGGTGAAGGAGTCGTCGAGCGCCTCGCCGAATCCAACCGCCTTGCCGGCGACGTTGTGCATGAGGGGCCCGCCCTGTACCCCGGGGAAGACGGCGTTGTCGACGGCGTCGGCGTGTTCCGCCCCGCACATGATGATCCCGCCGCGGCCGGCGCGGATGGTCTTGTGCGTGCTCCCGGTGACGAAGTCCGCGACACCGACGGGCGAGGGGTGGACGCCCGCGGCGACGAGGCCGGTGATGTGGGCGATGTCGGCGACGTGGATGGCGTCGACGGCGTCGGCGACGGCGTCGATGCGCTCCCAGTCGACCTGCCGCGGATAGGCGGAGAAGCCGGAGACGATAGCGTCGGGGTCGAAGGAGTCCGCGGTGTCGGCCAGCGCCTCGTAGTCGAGATACCCCGTCTCCGGGTCGACGCGGTAGTGTTCCACGTCGAACAGCTGCCCGGCGAAGTTGGCGGGGTGGCCGTGGCTCAGGTGACCGCCGTGTTCGAGTTCGAGCGAGAGGATGCGGTCGCCGGGATCGAGGGTCGCGAGGTACACCGCCATGTTCGCCTGCGAGCCGCTGTGGGGCTGGACGTTGACGTGCTCGGCGCCCCAGAGTTCCTTGGCGCGTTCGATTGCCAGCTCCTCGACGGCGTCGGCGTACCGACAGCCGGCGTAGTAGCGCTCGCCGGGGTAACCCTCGGCGTACTTGTTGGTGAGGCTACTTCCCTGGGCCTCGATCACGGCCTCGCTCGCGTGGTTCTCCGAGGCGATCATCGATAGCGTGGTTCGCTGGCGCTCGGTCTCGGCGGAGATCGCGTCCGCGACCGCCGGATCGGTCGCTCGGACGTGACTGTAGTCCATGTGTACCCGCGTGGCAACCGAGGCATAAAGCTGTCTCTCACTCGAACCGGCGGCCGGCGCGGACGGTCGTCGTCAAGAAAATTAACGGTTGGTACAACTCTAAAATTACTCTGTTACGCGATAGAGGGGTCGTTAAAATTAATACAGGTGCGAAGATATTGAAGCCATGGTCGACGGGGTGAACCTGCACGGAGAGAGCTTCGAGGAGGTACTGGAGACGGTGTTCGAGTCGACCGACGCGCTGTTGCTGGTCGATCCGACCGGGGGAATGGTCGAGGCGCTCACGACGGTCACGTCGACGGTGGCGAACCCGCCGTCGGTCCGGATTCTGACCGAGGCGGCGGTGTTGAAAGACGTGATGGACGACTTCGTCGTGGCGAGCAACGCCGCCGACCACATCGAGTCGGGAACGCTCTCCGTGCGAACGGGAACGGCCGCCGCCAACGCGCTCGTACTCACCGACGAGGCTGTGTGGGCGCTGGTCGGGGCCGACGACCACGTCGCCGCGCTCGGAACCGACGCGGACGACTTCGTCGCCGCCGCCGGCGACACCTACGAGACCCAGTGGGAGCGAGCGGAGTCGTTCAACCTCCGGACGCCACCCCTGTCGCTGGTCCGCGAGACGCTCGGCGAGGACATCGGGCAGGACACCCGGGCCGACTTCGACGCCACGCTCGAAGCGCTCCAGTCCGCCCGCGATGCCACCGGCGAGTTCGACGAGGTGACGCTCACGCTCCTCGTCGCCGCCCGCAACGACGTGCTCCTGTACGACATCAGCAAGTGGGGCGAGGACGTGGGCATCGCGAGCAAGGCCACGTTCTCGCGGACCAAGACCACCCTCGAGGAGGAGGGACTCATCCGGACGGAGAAGGTTCCCATCGACGTGGGTCGACCCCGCCTGCGGCTGAAACTCAACGAGGACCGATTCGAGGAGGCGACGCCCGCCGAACTCGCCGCGGTGACGCTCAACCACGCCTGACCGCGACTCCCGACCACTTTTCTCCCCGGACAGCGTCGGCCGAGCCATGCAGATCGGTATCGCGGGGAGCGGACCGGCGGCCGAGTCGGTCCGGGCCGC
The DNA here is from genome assembly GCF_003342675.1 of Haloplanus rubicundus. Lineage (NCBI taxonomy): Archaea > Methanobacteriati > Methanobacteriota > Halobacteria > Halobacteriales > Haloferacaceae > Haloplanus > Haloplanus rubicundus. Next base: position 2,907,085 of record NZ_CP031148.1, read on the forward strand.
GCTCGACGACGTGGACGCGACGGCGGCGGCGGTGCCGCCGGACGGACTCGACTCGTACTCCCTCGGCGTCGTGATCGCCCCGGCCGGCGCACCGGCCTTCGAGGCGGCGGACGCGGCCGCCACGCGCTGGCTCGCCGTCGAAATCGGCGGTCTCGGCGGCGTCGCCATCCCCGACCTCGACGCGACGGTGACGGTCTTCGCCGACGGCGTCGGCTACCGCGACCTCCGGGAGCGCGTCGCTGCCGCGGAGGTCGAGGGGAGCGGCGACCCGACGGGGAGTCGAAGCGCCGTCCGCCTCGCCGGCGCCGTCGCGGGCCACCGCCTCGTCTCGCTGCTCTCCGGCGCGGACCTCGCCGGAACCGTCGTGGAGGTGCCCGGCGGCGAGCGGCGGGTGTTCGCGGTCCCACGTGCCGAAAATCGGGACCGTGGCCTCCGGCGGACCCACCGCGACGCCACCCTCGACGACGCCCTCGCTCGCGCCGAACGGGCCGTCGACGACCGGGTCGGCCTCCTGACGCAGGTGGGAGAACGCGAGTCGTTCCCGGCGCCGTACTACTTGGCGTCCACGTCCGACACGAGCGTCTTCAGCGACGCCCGGGCCGCCGCCCTCACGGCGGGCGTCGACGACGACTGGGACCGCGCGTTCGTGAAGGCGCTCGGCGAGGGGCTGGAACGCTACTGCGCCGGCGTCTACCGCGAGGCCGAGTTCGCGGACGCCCCGCCCGCGGCCACGACGGTCGAGGGACGGGAGGCAATCTCCCCGACGACGTTCGTCCGCCCCGACGACCGGGACGCGGGAGCCGATCCGATCCCGTGGGTGCCCGGCGAGGATCTGGCGACCGGCGACGCCGTGGCCCTCCCCGCGGAGTTCGTCCACTACCCGCCGCCCGCGGAGCGATACCGGCCACCGATCACGACGGGGCTGGGGCTGGGCAGTTCGGGCGTCGAAGCCATCCTCTCGGGCCTGTACGAGGTGATCGAACGCGACGCGACGATGCTCGCCTGGTACTCGACGTACGAACCGCTCGGGCTGGCGGTGGACGACGAGGGGTTCTCGGCGCTGGTCGACCGCGCCCGCGCCGAACGGCTGTCGGTGACGCCGCTACTCGTCACCGCGGACGTGGACGTCCCGGTCGTCGCCGTCGCCGTCCACCGCGAGGGGGAGTGGCCCCGGTTCGCCGTCGGATCGGGGGCGGACCTCGACGCCGCGGCCGCGGCCCGGTCGGCGCTCGCGGAGGCGCTCCAGAACTGGATGGAACTGCGGGCGATGGGGCCGGAGGAGGCGAACGGCGAGGAAGGCGCCATCGGCCACTACGCCGACCTCCCGGCCGCGGCCGAGGCGTTCCTCGGCGTCGACGGCGAGGTGCCGGCGTCGACCGTCGGCCCCGATCCGGTCCCGGCGGGCGCGGCCGAACTCGACGCGGTCGTCTCGCGGGCGACCGACGCCGGCCTCGACGCCTACGCCGCCCGCCTCACGACGCCGGACGTGGCCGAGTTGGGGTTCGAGGCGGTTCGCGTGCTCTCCCCGACCGCACAGCCGCTGTTCGTCGGCGATCCCTTCTTCGGCGACCGCGCCGAGAACGTCCCCCCGGAGATGGGCTACGAACCCCGTCTCGACCGGGGGTTCCACCCCTATCCGTAGCCCCCGCCGCTACACGCCGAAGGTCGCCCGCAACATGTCGCGGGTGCCCGGCCCCAGCCCCACGGCGAGGATGGCGATCATGAGCAAGATGGCGTACCGCGGGTTCTCGTCGAAGATCTGTGCGTCGAACAGCCAGACGACGACGGTGGCGGCGACGAGTTTCACGACGAGGAACGGCCAGGTGTCGCCGGTGACGGCGAGGACGGACGCGGGTAGCGTCGATCCCGTAATCTCGACGATGGCCCGATTGACGGGGTGTTTGGGGACGAGGTTCGGCCCGGCGCCGAGCGCGACCATCCAGTCGAGACCGACGATGTTGGCGACGCCGTCGACGGCGTGGCCCCAGATGACGACGAAGCCCATGCGACCGGTGCCGGCGTTGACCGCCGGGGCGAAGCGCTCGATCAGCCACCACGTCCCGGCGGCCGAGATCGTCGACCCCGCGAGGATGACGACGATCACCTGCGGGTAGAAGGTGCCCGGACCGTCGGGGGCGACGGCGCTCCAGAGCAGGAAGAGGAGGGTCGCCACGAGGACGACGACGCCGGACGCGAGGAGCGGTCGGGTGTAGTCACCGACGACGTTCCGGCGGGCCAGTGCGACGCTCGCGACGACGGCGGCGAGGGTCACGCCGAAGACGGTGAAGTAGATGACCGGGCTGATGAGCAGCGTGTTGAGCGGGTAGTCGATCAGCGGATCGGCGGCGGCGTCGGTCACGTCCTCGACGACGCGGAGCGCGCCGCCGAAGAAGACGAACGGCAGGAGGGAGAAGAAGAGTTCGCGGTCGGTGCCGAGATCGAGGGCGCGGAGGAGGAAGACGAGACCGGAGAGGGCGACGAGCAGGATGACGACGTACCCCACCTCGGAGACGAGCGTGTAGCCGGGGTAGGCGACCGGCTCCGGCGCGGCCGAACACGCCGCGGACTCGTAGAGATAGCGGGTGGCGCCGCCCTCACGGATCGCACAGAAGGCGCTGTTGGCGTCGGCCTGCACCGGTCCCCAGAAGAAGTGCCAGACGAACCCGTCGTAGACGGTACGCGGGAACAGGAGCGACCCGCCGATCAGGGCGACGAGAAGCGCGAGGACCGACCCGGTCCAGAGCTGCAGCGGTTCGACGTCGAGGCGTTCCGCGACCGTGGCCATATCCCAACGCCGGCACCGGTGCGTTTCAGGGTTGTGGTTGTGGGCGACGGGAGCGCACGCGGGCGATCAGGCGACCGCCGGATCGACGTCGGCGTCGTCGCCGCCCCCGATGGCGTCGCCGAAGCCCGTGCCCCAGACCCACGCCGCCGCGACCTGGCCGTAGAAGGTGACGAACACGCCGGCGATGGCGCCGACGAAGGGGACGATGCCGAGGACGCTCGCGACGACGGCGGCGGCGAGCAACACCCCGACCCCGTAGAGCCACGGGATGGCGTACGTCCGGTCCGTCGCGACCGAGCCGATCACGTCGAGGTCGAACGCCGCGCCGAGCGTGCCGACGTGGGCGTAGTTGGTGAGGCCGATCAGGGTGACGTATCCGAACGCCAGCGCGAGCAGCGTCGAGAGCGCCAGCCCGCCGAGCAGGCCGGCGATGCCGACGCCCGCGCCCACCTCCGACCCCGACGCGATAGCCGCGAGCGAGCCGCCGACGGTCAAGAGAAAGACGAGCAAGGGGATCAACTGGTAGACGAAGACGATGACGAACGCGACCACGCCCTCCTTCAGGAGCGTCCCCCAGTCGTCGAAGACGGGAGGATTCTCCTGCCCCTCGATCCCGTCACGCAGGACGCGAAGGACGTAGCCGTACACCAGAAACGCCGGGACGATGAGGAACGAAAACAGGGTCAACGCCCCGCCGATGAGGACCGTCTTGAGCCAGTCGTCGGAGTTGGTCGGGTAGGTTACGACCCGCTCTAGATCTATCGCCATACCGACGTATTTCCGGGACGAATGGTAAGTCTTTGCCAGCGGCCACTACCCCTGGATGGGGGCGTCGGCCGCCGACAGCGCCTCGGCCAGATCCGTCGTCGTCAGGATGCCCACCCCGTTGCCGTCGGCGTCGGTCACGGGGGCGTGGCTGATGTCGGCGTCGACCATCTGCCGGGCGGCGACGGTGAGGGGGTCGTCCGGTCGCACCGTCTCCACGTCGGTCGTCATGTACGCGCCGACGGTCGCCTCGTCGGCCGGGGTGGCGTCCGCCGCCACGCGGACGGCGTCCGTCGACGTGAAGATGCCCTCGGGACGACAGGCCTCGCCGACGACGACGACGGATTTGATTCCGGCCTCCAGCATCCCCCGTGCGGCCTCGTCGACCGGCGTGTCCGCATCGAGCGTGAGCATCGGCGTGGTCATGGCGTCGCTGACCAGCGTGTCTGTCATGCGTTGACACTGCACGATACAGGCACATAAGCCCGTCGCGACGGGGGCGAGTGGCTCCGCGTCACCGGTGCCTTCGTGTGCCCGGGCGTGCCATCGGGAGACGCCCGCCGATGCTCCCCGACGCCCTCCTCCACGACCTGAGTCTCGCCGCGACGATCAACGGCCTGCTCGCGTGTTGTCTCCTGACGGCTGCGACGCTCCGCCGGAACGACCGTCTCCTGCGGATCGGCGCCGGCGCGGCCCTCGCGACGGCGCTCGTCGGGGTCGTCGCCGTCTGGCCGCCCGCCCGGTGGACCGACTTCGGCGTCGTCGGCGGCGTCGTGACCGGCCTCCCCGCCCTCGGCGCCGGCCTCTGTCTGTTCGGCTACGGCCGGCATCGGGCGCTGGCGGGGGTCGGAATCCTCGCCCTCCTCCTCGGACTCGTCCTGTCGATTCCCGTCTTCGGCGAGCGGTTCGTCGCGCCGTGAGGCCGGAACCGGGACTCATTTCAAGGTAGTGTCACAACACGACGCTCGATGCCCTCCATCACTCGCAGGACGCTCCTCCGAACGCTCGCGGTCGGCGCGGCCGCCGGCGTCGCCGGGTGTTCGTCGTCGTGCCCCGACAGCGACCCGCCGGAGCCGTCGGTCGTCGTCGACGGGACCGCCGGATCGGGATTCGAGACGCTCCCCGGTGGCTCGTGGCCCCAACCCCGCTTCGATGCCGGTAACACGGGCCACGCCCCCGTCCGACCGCCGACCGACTCGCCGACCCTCCGCTGGCGAACGACGCTCTCCGCCCCGCCCGTCGACGGCGCCGGCGCCGCCGCGAGTTCGCCGACGGTCGCCGACGGACGGGTGTACGTGACGACCGCGGAGGGAGCCTTCGCGCTCTCCCTCCGGGACGGGTCGGAGCGCTGGCACCACGAAACGACGCCGGCGACGACCGATCCGACGGTCGGCTACGACGACGAACTCGCCCCACCCGTCGTCGCGGACGGCCGGGTGTATCTGGCGACGGCCGACGGCGTCGTCGCCCTGCACGCCGACGACGGTACCGTCGCGTGGCGGGCCACGGACGCGGCCGCGACGGGCGTGCCGGCTGTCCACGGGGACGGACTCCTCGCTCCGACGACGGACGGCCTCGCCGAACTCGACGCCCGCGACGGGAGTCGACGCTGGGTCGCCGACGTCGAGGCCACCCTGCCCGCCGTGGCCGACGGGACCGTCGTCGCGGGCGGCGAGGAGACGGTGGCGCTGGACGCCGCGTCCGGCGACCGGGAGTGGTCGGCGTCGGCGCGCGCCGAGTTCCACCCCGTCGTCGCCGACGACACCGTCTTCCTCGGGACGTACAGCCAACTCGTCGGGCTCGCCCTCGACGACGGCCGGGAGCGGTGGGCGGTCGACCGCGGCGGCGGGCGGACCTTCTCCGCGCCGGTGGTCACGCCCGAGACGGTCTACACGGTCGAACGCCCGTCCGAGGCGGCCGACGCGACGTTCGCCTTCGACCGCGACGGCGACGGGTCGCCGGAGCCGCGGTGGTGTTCGTACGTCGCAGAGGGGTCGGTCACGGCCGCGGCCGGCGGCCACGCGTTCGCGCTCCAGTCCGGCGCCGCCGACCCGCAACTGGTCGCGTTCACCGAACGCTTCGGCGAGGCGACGTGGGGCTACGCGGCCGCGGATCGGACGGTGCCGCCGGCGGTCCTCGACGACGGCGTCGTCACCGTCACCCGCCGCGGTACCGTCGCCGCCGTCGGAGGTGCCTGACGATGTGGACGCCGTCGAACCGCGTCTTCGGGGGCCTGACCGCCCTCGGCGGTCTCTGTACCCTCGTCGCCACCCTGCCCGCACGCTGGCTCGGGCCGCGACCCACGGACTCCTACGTCTTCGATCCCCCCCGGTTCGGCGCGCTATGGTTCGAACGAACCGTCGCTCCCGCCGTCGCCGTCGCGGCGGCGCTGCTGATACTGGTCGGGCTGCTCGCCCTGTTTCGCCGCGACCGGGAGCGGATGGCTCGCTGGCAGCGCTGGTTCGCCGTCGTCGCCGTCGTCGGCGTCGCCGTCGGGACGCTGGCGACGATGCTCGTCGTCTCGGCGGGACCGGGCGGGACCGCCGACCCGACCGTCGCCCTGAACGTCCTGCTCGGCGTCGGCCTCGGGCTGCTGGGGCTTCTCCTCGCCCTCCCCGGTCTCGTGGCGTGGGGCGTCGGCCACCTGCGCTCCGGCCGCCGACGGCTCGGCGCGGCGCTCGCCGGCGGCCCCGTCGTGACCCTTACAGTTCTCGTCGCCAACGTCGGTGCCGGCGTCTCGTTCGACGGGGTCGGTGGCCTCCCGATCACTCTCCCGGTCGCGCTGGCAGTCGGTGTCGTCGGCTACGACCTGTGGGATCGGGCGGGGGCGACCTGACTTCGCCAGTGCGACGGCGGGAACGGACTCAAGCCGCCGGAATCCTACCCGCCGAATATGTCGGACGAACAAGGTACCTGCGGTCGCTGCGAGGAGACGATTCCCACCGACGTGGATCGGTGCCCGCTCTGTGGCTACCGTCCCGGCCCCCGGAATCGGCGTGCGACACGCCTCGCCGAGTACGCCCTCGTCGGCGTCGTCGTCGCTTCCGTGGTCGTCTTCGTCGGCGGCGTCGCCGCCTCGGCGTTCGATCTGCCGGTCGGCGACCTCACCCGCATCGCCATCGTGACCCCGTACACCGCCGGCATCTCGGGGTTTTTCGCGTACTACCTCCACCGAAAGCGTCGGGCGACGCCGACCGACGACGACACGTTCGGGTGAGCGACGACCCGCGGCGCGCCGAAACCGTCAACGCTACGTCTCTCGGCGGTCGGGGGTTTCACAATCATGACCGATCTGTACCGACACGAATCGCCAATGGAAACCGCCCTCCGGGCCACCGGCGAGGCCGACGACGGGGCGACGTTCACCGACGCCGGACGCGCCGTCGAGCGCCCGGCACGCGGCGCATGACTCGATTCCACGGGCCGGAACGAACTTCTCCGACGAGCCCGAAGCGTCGTCCCCATGGTCCGCATCGAGGACGAAATCCACGTCGCCGTCGATCCGGAGACGGCGTTCGACTACATGGACGTGCCCGAACACCAAGCCGAAATCTCGCCCAGCCTCTCGGCCGTCGAAACCGTCGCGGAACTGCCGAACGGCGGCAAGCGCGCCACCTACACCTACCGGATGGCCGGCGTTCCGCTCGACGGCGAGGTGGAAGCGACCGTCTACGACCCGCCCCGACGAATCGTCTTCGAGATGACCGGCGGTATCGAGGGTACCATCGAGTGGACCTTCTCTCCGGAGGACGACGGCGTCAGGGTGGGCTACGCGGCCGAGTACGACCTCCCCATCCCCGTCCTCGACCGGCTGGCGGCGCCGTTCGTCCGCAAGTACAACGAGCGCGAACTGCGGACGACGCTCCAGAACCTGAAGACGCGGCTCGAAACCTGACCGCCGACGCCGACCAATCCGTGTCTGGCCGCGCTCCCGCCGCCACGGCCGACGACGCCTCCACGAGGACCGACCGCTGTGGCTGCTGCGAGGAACCCGTCCCGACGGGCGTGAAGCGGTGTCCGATCTGTGGCTACCGTCCCGCGGGCCACAGTCCGCGGCTGACCCTCCTGTGGGAAGTCGGCGCGGCGACGCTCCTGCTCGCCGCCGTGGTGACCTTCGCCGTCGGCGTCGGCGGCGCCGTCTTCGACGTGCCCGTCGGCGCGTTCGACCAACTCGCCATCGTCACGCCGTATATGGCGGGATTCTCGGGGTTCTTTACGTACTATCTCCACGAAAAGCGGCGGCTGACGCCGACGGACGACCAAGTGTTCGAATGATCGGACGACGGCGGTAAGAAACGAGTGGGTTGGGGCGGATTCGAACCGCCGGCCTGCTCCGTGTGAAGGAGCCGTCATAACCGGGCTAGACCACCAACCCTGCCAGTACGGAGTACTGGTGATGTCGACTTAAGGGTTGTCTTATAGGGACTGTCGGAAGCCGTCACGGCTCGTCGCCGAGACAGCCGGCGAAAATCTATCGACGGCGTCGACAGCGTCGATTACTCCGCCGCGTCGCCGCTGCGGTAGCGCCGGATTCGTTCCCGAGCGTCCGCGATGGCCGTCTTCGTCTCGCCCTCGGCGCGAGCCTCCAGTTCCTTGAGTTCGTCCTGCAACTTCTCCAGGCGGGACGGCTCCGGCTCCTCTTCTTTCCCGGTGAGTTCGCGGAAGCGCTCCTCCAGCGGACCGAGTTCCTCCACGACACCTTCCTTCGCGTGCTCGCCCGCTCGCCCGATGTAGTACAGTGCATCCTCGAAGTGCTTGTTCATATATGACCAAACGTAGACGACAAATATAGCTCTTGTGGCGAGGGGAGTCAGGATCGGCCGACGCCGCGGGCTCCGAGGACCCCGACGGCGGCGAGAGCGGTGACGACGCCGAGTCCGGGGCCGGCTCCGGTCGTGGGGGGAGGCGTCACGGTCGCGGTCGACGACGGGGTAATCGAAATCGGCGTCGGACTCGCCGTCGGCGTCGGACTCGCCGTCGGCGTCGGTCCGACCGGCGGCAACGGTACCGGTACGGTGACCGGCATCCCGTTCCGCCGGTACGTATCACCGACGGTCTCGGCCGTCCCGCGGACGGCGACGGCTCGGAGGTCGCTCCCGGCGTCGACGCCCTCGACGGGAACGACGACGAGGGCGTGTCTCCCGGGGGCAAGGTGAGCCGACCGCCCGGCGAGGGCGTCGCCGTCACGGACCTCGACGTAGCCGCCGTCGGGGAGGGAGACGTTCTCGACGGCGACGGTGCGCACGGCGTCGCTCAGCGAGGCAGCCCCCAGGGTCGCCGACCGGCGCTCGACCACCTCGAAGGGCTGTACGTCCGAGTCGCCGTCGACGCGGACTTCGAGGAGGTACGTGCCCGGCGTCGCGTTCGCCGGAACGGGGAGCCGGGCGATCCAGACGCCGTCGTACCCCCAGGACTCGACGACGTCGAACCCGAAGCGGTCGGCGTCGGGACCGTCGATCACCGACACGTCGATGGCGTTGTCGTCGGGGCGGCGGTTGGTGGTGCCACGAACCAGAAGCGTCGATCCGGCCTCGACGGGGCGGACGCCGGAGCGATTCGAGTCGTCGACGGGGCCCACGTCGACGATGGCGACGCGTCGGGGGTGGTCGGCGTCGACGGTCGAGGACGACCCGCCAGCGTCCGCGGCGCCGATTCCGGCGGCGACCGCCGACACCACGACGGCGAACGCGAAAAGTGGGACGAGCGGACGCATCGTCGACCGTTAGGTGTCGCCGTGAAAGTCGGTTTCGACGGTCAGTAGGACGGCCGATCCTCGCGAACGCCGTCGCGCTTGTTGACGAGGCGAGCGAAGGTGAAGAGGGCGTCCGAGAGGCGGTTCAGGTAGGCGATGGCCTCGGCGTTGACGGGATCGGTGCCGGCGAGGTCGACCGCCCGGCGCTCGGCCCGGCGGACGACCGTCCGGGCGTGGTGGAGGGCGGCGCCGGCCTCGCTTCCCGTCGGGAGGACGAACGACTCCAGCGGGTCGAGTTCCTCGTCGGCGGCGTCGATCCAGTCCTCCAACTGCTCGGTGTGGGCCTCGCGGACGACGGGGGCGTCCTCGTCCGGATCGGGGTTGGCGAAGTCGGCCTGTACGATGTGGAGGTGATTTTGCACCCGTTCGAGATACTCGTCCACGTCGTCGTACCCGGTCGGCCGGATCGTCCCGACGAGCGCGTTGGCCTCGTCGACGGTGCCGTAGGCCTCGATTCGGGGGCTGGTCTTCGAGACGCGGGACATGTCCCGGAGATCGGTCATCCCCTCGTCGCCCCGGCCGGTGTAGATCTTCATGCGAGGGTCCGCTCGACGTACTCCAGGATGTTGGCGCTCTCGGCCATCGTGACGCCGCGCTCGTCGTCGACGATGACGGGCACGGCGCGCTGGCCGCTGACGCGTTTCACCTCGTTGCGCTTCGAGTGGAGCGCTTCGGTCCAGACCGTCTCGTAGTCGATACCGTTCGCCTCCAGGGCGTCGTGGACCTTCTCGCAGTACGGGCAGCCGTCGAGCGCGTAGAGCGTGATCGACATACCTCGCCTTGGGACGCGGTGGGCAAGTAGCTTGGCCCGGGGGCGTGCCCGTGAACTTCGTATCGCGACATGTGGTTTATCGCGCATTTCGGCAACCAGTATCTTCAATTGAGCCGCCCACCGAAAGACAGCTATGAGTCTGGAGATGGAACACGACTGTCCGGAGTGTTCGAACGACACGTTCTGGCGGACGGCGAGCACGACGCTTCACCTTGGGGAGAAGACGAAGTGGGTGTGTACCGACTGCGACTACGGCCTCGTCCGCATCGACGGCATCGACAGCTCCGAACACGTCGGCTTCTAAAAAGGAACGACCGCGGCGCTACTCGATCTGTTCGCGGTACTCGTCGGCGGTGAGCAAGTCGTCGAACTCCCCCTCCGAACTCGGCTCGACTTCGATCATCCAGCCGTCGCCGTAGGGGTCCTGATTGACGAGTTCCGGCGCGTCGAACAGGTCTTCGTTGACACCGACGACGGTGCCCGAGACGGGCGAGACGAGGTCGGAGACGGCCTTGATGCTCTCGACGACGCCGAACTCGCCGTCTTTGGTCACCTCGTCGCCCTCCGCGGGCAGTTCGACGAACACCACGTCGCCGAGTTCGTCCTGTGCGAAGTCCGTGATACCGATGCGAACGGTGCCGTCGGTCGTCGTCCATTCGTGCGATTCCAGATACCGTCGATCCGCGGGTACGTCGAAGCTCATCTGTTGATAAACGGGGGCGTCACTACGTTTGCTTGCTTCGGTTCGCCCCGGACGACGACGCGGACACGAGTGCCCGGAGGTGCCTGTTCGGTCGAGAGGTAGCCGAGGCCGATGGGTTCGTTGAGCGTCGGGCTCATCGTCCCGCTGGTGAGGTGACCGAGGTGGTCGCCGTCGGCGTCGACCACCTCGTAGCCGTGGCGAGGGACGCCGCGTTGCTGGAGGACGACGCCCCGGAAGCGCTCGTCGACGCCCTCGCGCTCGACGGCTTCGAGGGCGTCACGGCCCACGAACTCCGTATCGAGGTCGACCGTCCAGCCGACGCCCGCCTCGTAGGGGTTGCGGGGTTCGTCCTCGGGGTGGAAATCCTCGCCGGAGAGGAGAAAGCCCATCTCCAAGCGGAGGGTGTCCCGCGCGCCGAGGCCACAGGGCTGGCAGTCGAAGGCCGACCACACCGTCTCGGCCTCGTCCCACGGGACGAGGAACTCGAAGCCGTCCTCGCCGGTGTAGCCGGTTCTGGAAGTGAAAGAGCGCACGCCGGCCACCTCGCAGAACGTGGCCTCGAACCGGTCGATGTCGGTGGTCAGGCCGTCGCTCGCCTCGGCGGCCAAATCCGGCGCTTCCGGCCCCTGGAGCGCCAGCATCGCCCACTCCTCGGTGGTGTCGTCCACCGTCGCGTCGAGGCCCCACTCGTCGCGGTGGGAGACCCACCGCTCGTACATCTCGGCGTCGTGGCCCGCGTTCGGGATGAACAGATAGTGGGGCTGGCCCTCCCGGTCGGGCAACCTGAACACCATCGTGTCGTCGAGGATCACCCCCGACTCGTCCGTGATGCACGCGTACTGGGTGTCGCCCGGTTCGAGTTCGGATACGTCGTTGGTGGTCAGCCGACCCATCAGCGCCGTCGCGTCGGGACCGGCCACCTGAATCTCGCCCATGTGCGAGACGTCGAAGATGCCCGCCGACTCGCGGACTGCGGCGTGTTCTGTCCGGATGGAGTCGAACTCCACCGGCATCTCCCACCCGCCGAACTCGGTGAACGAGGCGTCCCGCTCGGCGTGCATCTCGCGTAAGGGTGGCTTCCGGAGGCCCATGCTCACCCCTCAACGCCTCGTGACCTAATGGTTTTGTCCGAAAGCCGACGAACGACCGGGGCGTAAACCGTATATTGCGATATAGAATCGGCGGCGGACGTGACCGAACGGGAGCCGTCGCCAGCCGACTCAGTCGTCCGACGCGGCGGCGGTCGGCGCACGCGACGCCACGCGTCCGTCCATCGGTTCCCAGTTGAGCGCCCCCTCGTAGTGGAACGCGCGGTGGTCCTGTGTCGGATCGACGACCGTCAGCGAGAGCCAGCCGTTGTCGAGGAGGGTAGTCAGCTCCTCGTGGTCGGCCAGAATCCCGGTGACGCGCTCGATTGGGGCGTGGACGACCGTCGAGAGCCGGAGCGGCTGGTGGTACGGCTCGTCGTCGGCGCTCGTCAGGGACTGTAGCGGGAGCCCAGTCATCAGGTCGCCGCCGTTGCCCTGGTAGACGCCGACGTTGCCGACGGGGTTGTGCGTCACCTTCGACCCGCTGCCGTAGGCCGCGTTGTCGACAGTCGAGAAGTAGTACTGGGCGTTGATCCACTGCGTGACGACCATCGGGCCGGTCAGGATGGCGTCGAGTGCCTCCCCGTCGTCGGTCTCCCAGTCGTAGGAGTGGAGGAACGACCGCCCGTCCAGGTCGAGGCCGTCGGTGAGGGCGCGGGGACCGACGACGAAGCCCGCGTTGCCGGCCAACCCCCACTCCGGGCGCGTCTCCGCCCAGTCGCCGGCGCGGCGCTGGGTCTCGCGGACGCCCGCGTCGGCGTCGCCGCCCATGTCGGCGGCGCGTTCGGCGGCCGCATCGGCGCGTGCGGTCGCCAAGTCGGCACGGAGCCGGTCGATATCTTCGGCGTGGGTCTCGGGGACGTGGCCGTCGTACAGCTGCACCTCGTCGGTGGTCGTGTTGTGTTCGGCGGCGAGGAAGACCGTGTCGTGAGGGACGTCGATCCCGCGTTCGCGGAGTTCCGCCTTGACTGCGTCGTCGTTGCAGATGGCGGCGAGGACGCGGGCGTTCGGGCCGCCGGGGTTGCCGGCACAGGCGCCACAGTCGAGGCTCGAATCGAACGGGTTGTTCGCCGTCTCGCTGGCGTGGCCGGTGAAGACGACGACGCGGGCGAACTCCGCCCAGCCCATGAGGTCGAAGGCCGTCTCGGCGTAGGTCACCTTCTCCTCGAGCGTGAGTCCCTCGCGAAGCTCGTGGACCGAGTCCGGGTTGTAGTCGACCGTCGGCTCACAGAACTCGTGGGTCTCGGGGGTCCGGTCGGCGGCGTGGAACAGGTCCCGGACGCGTCCCGGCAGGAGCGTGCGGGCAGCCAGCGCGGCGCCGTAGCCGGCGCCGGCGCTCTCGACGAAGCTGAAGGCCGTCGCGGCGTTGGATTTGAGCCGCTTGACCGCCGCCTTCCCGGCGTCGAGTGCGGCGTGCCAGTCGTCGTACGCGTCCGCCTCGGCCGCCGCCGTGGGACGCTCCGCGATGCGATGCTCCGCGTCGAGGATCGGCGGACAGGCGTCGACGGTCACGTCGGCGTCGTAGCCGTCCCAGCGCATCGGCACCCCGAAGAAGCCGGCGTAGCCGAACGTCTCGTAGTCCCCGGCTGCCTCGACGTGCCGACGGATGATCTCCGAGCGGGTGTCGATACAGAAGACCAGTTGGGCGTCCGGGCGGTCGTCGTCCCCGTCCTCGGCGACCGACTCGCTCGCGTCGGCGACCGATTCGGCCAGTTCCGACCGGTAGGTCGCCTCCCACGCGGACAGCCAGACGTCGGCGAGCGGGACGGTGCCCGCGTCCGTGCGGTCGTCCGTTCCGTCCTCCGGAGGTACGAGGGGCGCGTCGACGGCGTCGGCGAGCGTCAGCCGCACCGCCAGATAGCCCGGAAGCGTGATCGGATACGTCGACTGCCAGGCGTCGCCGTCAGCGGCGCGCTGTTTGAGCAGGCCCGTCCAACCCGGCAGCGCGGCCAAGTGGAACTCGAAGCTGTCCTGCCACCGACCGACGGGGTGGGCTGCGAGGCAGTCCCGGATGGCGTCGATCGGTTCCTCGGGGAGGTCGACGACGGCGTCCGGCACGTCGCTATCGTGGGGGGCGACGGTGCGGAAGGCCTCGTAGAACCCCGCCTCGCGGTTCGGCATGGACCACGACGCGGATCCCTGATCGAGAAACGCCGCCAGCCACTTCGCCACGATGGCGTCGACCCGATCCGTCTCCGGCGTCGCCGTCCCGTCGTCGGGGTCGGCGGCGGCCATGCGGTCGAGCGACGCCTCGGGGTCGGCGTCGTAGCCGTGGGCGTCCAGCCGCGACCGTAGGGCGTCGGGGTCGATCCGGCCGGCCGCCCACGCACGGCGGAAGGTGTCGGCGCTCGGGTAGCCGTCGCCGCCGAGCAAACGCTCGGCGTCCGCGACGGCCTCGTGGAACGGGCGGTCCTCGTATCCGGAGAGCGGGTTGGCGGTCACGAACGAGTGGATCGGCCAGGCCGACCCGACTGCGTCCGCCGCCGCGTCGATACTCGCTTCGATGGCAGGGTCAGTACTCATTGTAATCCTCCGTAGCGGTCAGCAGGGTCTCCGAGGCGGGTTGTGACGCGTTCAACAGCGCCACGTACAGGCGCTCGCTGTGGCGGTAGACGCCGGTCTCGACGGCGAGATACGCGCCGACGAACGCGACGGCGACGAGTCCGTGTATCGGCGTCAACGCCATCGGCTCCCCGACGGCGGGGAGTCCGGACAGCAGCCCCTCGATCACGCGGTAGAAGACGGCGTAGACGGCGAGGGCCGGGAGAGCGACCAGCGGGACGGCGGCGTACCGAATCGTCGTCGGAACTGTGGTGCCGGTGACGACGGTCCGGGCCGCCTGCAGGACCGTCAGGACGACCAGCAGCGTGAGCAGGAGACCGCTATCGAGCGCGGTGCCCTTGCCCGTGAGCGCGGCGAACAGGACGCCGCCCGCGAGGCCAGTGCCGAGGATCACGGCGGCGCCGACGGGGCCGGTCGACCCCGTCGCGCCCGTCGACGGGTGCTCGTGGGAAACCCGACCGCCCGACGAGAGGAACTGGTAGGCCTTGTAGAACCCGTGCAGGACGAGGTGGGTGATCGCGGCCGCGAAAAAGCCCAGCCCGGCCTGCATGATCATGAAGCCCATCTGTCCGACGGTCGAGCAGCCGAGCCGACCCTTGACGTCCGTCTGGACGGTCTTCAGGAGCTTGCCGAGCAGCGCACTCGCCGCGCCGACGGCCGTGATGCCCAGCATCGTTCCCGGGTCGACGGTGACGACGGGGGCAAAGCGCACCAGCAGAATCCCGCCGGCGTTGACGAACCCGGCGTGCATCAGCGCCGAGGCCGGCGTGGGTGCCGTCATCGACGAGAGAAGCCAGGTGTGGAAGGGCAGGAGTGCCGACTGCACCATCGCCGCCAGCAGGAGCGCCCCGGCGGCGACGAGCACGGCCGCCGTCGGCGCCGCGCCGACGGTCGACGCGATGCCCGAGACCGTCGTCGACCCGGTGGCCCACCACAGCGTCACGAGACCGACAGCGAGTAACGCGCTGCTCGCGAGGAAGTACCGGCGCGCGAGCGAGGCGGCCGCCTTCGCCTGTTTCCAGCCCTCGACGTGCCCGATCAGGTCGGCCATGAGGAGTCCCATCGCGAGCCACGCGGCCCAGAACAGGGCGACGTGGTCGGCCGCGACGAGTACCGTCGCGACCAGCGTGAACGCGAACAGGCGGCCGAAGAACCGGTCCACGTGGTGGTCCCCGGCCATGTAGCGCCGCGAGTAGCTGTGGACGACCCCGCTGAGGAACGTGACGGTGACCCACATCACGGCGGTCAGTCCGTCGACGGCGAGGGGGCCGACCGTCCAGGGATCGGCGCTCCGCAGTCGGAGGGCGAGGACGGCGACGCTCGCGACCCAGAGGAACCACACGAGTCGCGTCAGCGCCCCCGGAACGCGTGATTCGTCACTCGTCGGCGTCGGCAGCGATCCCACGGTCGGTGTCCGTTCTTCCTCGTGCATCGGTTGCTCCGTCGACGACCGACCACGACGGGGCGTCGCCAGCCCCGTGAGACTAGTTTCGGTCGCCTACATCACTTTCACGAACAGAATAGGCATTAAATCTGTCTATTTTACCAGATCGTTCGAATATTGTATATTATAGAACGTTATGGTTTTCAGAGAGACAGTCGTCGGAGGAGAGGTTTCACTGACGGGGGAGTGGCAGTGGGCGGGACCGATCCGGAGGCGAACGCGGAGCTACTCGTCGTCCTCACCGCGTCGCGCGGGGTCGAACTTCCCGAACGGCGTCGTCTCGTGGCTCCGGACGAGCACTTCGTCGGCGACGGTGAGACCCATGTCGAGCAGTTCCTGTGCGACGGGCGTGATGTCGCCGTCGGACTCGCCGACGGCCGTCACGAGGAGGTTCTGTTCCCCGGTGACCAGTTCCTGAACCGAAACGACGCCGTCTATCTCCAGAATGTCGGCGACGAGGTCGCCCCGTTCCGGGATCGACGCGGTACAGTAGAGCAACATGCGGAGCGGGTAGCCCGACTGACCGTAGTCCACATCGGCGCTGTACCCTTTGATCACGCCGTCGGATTCGAGGCGCCTGATTCGCTTCCGGACGGTGCTGTCGGAGGTGCCGGTACGCTCCGCGATATCCCCGGACGACGTGTTTCGGGCGTCTTCCTGTAGCGCGTACAGAATCGCTCCGTCTACGTCGTCGATGTCCTCGTCACCCATACCCCGTACGTCCGTGGCGACGGTCCTGTATGTTTGGGCGTCGAGCGGCGGGGACGACGGGATCACAACAGGTGCACGTCGTCGACCGACGCCCGAACGGGGTCGCCGGGGTCGAGCGGTCGCCCGGCCGCCGGCGGCACGGTGGCGACCAGATCCACGCCGCCGAGGTCGACGATCACCCGCCAGCCGTCCCCCTCGTTGAGACGGCGACGGACCGCGCCGACGAGGCCGGCGTCGTCGTCCGCCGGATCGAGGCGGACGCGGGACGGGCGAAGACACGCCGTGACGGCCGTGCCGACCGCTCGATCCGTCGCAACCGGCAGGGTGACGCCGCCGACGCGGACGCCGTCCTCGACGACCGTCCCCTCGAAGACGTTCTCACAGCCGGTGAAGCGCGCGACGAACTCGCTCTCGGGGCGGTCGAGGACGGCGTCCGGGGTGCCGACCTGTTCGACGGCGCCGTCCCGGAGCACCGCGATCCGATCTCCGAGCACCGTCGCCGACCGCTGGTCGTGCGTGACGTACAGCACCGGCACGTCGAGCGCGCCGAACAGGTCGTGGAGTTCGTCGCGGAGGCGCCGACGGATCGGCGCGTCGAGGCTCGACAGCGGTTCGTCGAGTAACAGGGCGTCGGGGTCGGCGGCGAGCGTCCGAGCGAGCGCGACCCGCTGGGCCTCGCCGCCGGAGAGGGCGGCCGGCCGCCTGTCGAGGAGGTCCCGAATCTCCAGAGTCGCGGCCAGGTCGTCGACGCGCGCCTCCGCCGTCGCCGCGTACGCGACGTTCTCTCGGGCAGTCAGGTGGGGAAAGAGCGCGCCGTCCTGAAAGACGAGACCGACGCCGCGCTCCTCCGGTGGCCGGCCGTCCAGTGATCGGCCGTCGAGCGTCAGGCTCCCGTCGTCGGCGGAGACGGTACCCGCGATCAGCGAGAGGAGCGTCGTCTTGCCACAGCCCGACGGTCCGAGGACGGTCACCACTTCGTCGTCGACGGCGAGGTCGACCGGCCCGAGTTCGAAGCGTCCGTACCGCTTCGTCACCCCGTCGAGGCGGAGGCCGCCAGTCATCGCCACGGGTTCGAGGCGACGGTGTCCAGAACGAGCAGTGCGAGCGCGGAGACGACGACGAGGACGATGGCGACCGGATAGGCGGCGTCGAGGCCGAGCGAGACAAAGGACACCCAGATCTGGACGGGCATCGTCCGCGGGTAGTACGCCAGCATCATGGTCGCGCCGAACTCGCCCATCGCGCGGGCGAACGCGAGCGTCACGCCGGCGAGAACGCCCGGCGCCGCGAGCGGCAGGGTGATACGCCGGGCGGTCGTCAAGCGTCCCTTCCCGAGCGAGCGAGAGGCGTGTTCGAGCGCCCGGTCGACGCCCTCGAAGGCCGCCTTCGCCGTGACGACGACGAACGGGGACGCGACGAACGTCTGGGCGAGGACGACGCCCGCGAGCGACCGGGTGAGCGGGAGGCCCGCCGCGGCGGCCACGTCGCCGAGGAGCGTGTTCGGACCGACCACCGTGAGGAGGACGACCCCACCCACCGTCGGCGGGAGGACGAGTGGAAGCACCACGGCCGCGAGGACGGCGTCCGTCCACCGCGTGTCGGCGCGGGCCAGCCAGTACGCAAGCGGCAGGCCGAAGGCGGTGCCGAGGAGAGTGCTGAGCGTCGCGGCGACGATCGACGTCGTCGCCGCGTTCACCACCGTCGCCTCGGTCAGGCTGGCGGCGACCGCACCCGGCGGCGCCGAGAGAAACAGCGAGACGAGGGGTGCGAGGTAGTAGAGGAGGAGCAGTCCCCCGAGGGCGAGCGCGACGGTGAGCCAGTCGGAGCGGGGCAGGCGTCGACGCATCGAGCGTGTCGTCGTCATCGGGGACTCGTTCGGTCGGCAGCCGTCGGTTCGCGGCGGTCGCCGTTCGTCGCCGCCCTGACCGCGGCGGGCACGTCGCCCTCGTACCGCGGGAACGCGTCGCGGCGCAGGAAGCCGGACTCGTCGAGGTAGGTCCCGGTCGTGTGCGCGGCGAAGACCGACCGCGCGGCCTCGCTCGGTCGCCGGATCGTCGAGCCGTAGGCGATGAGGCTACCCCGAATCTCCCGTCCGCTCGGGAGCGTATAGGAGACGGTCGCGTACCGGTCGGCGTGGGCCGGGTCGCTGAGGTCGATCCGGTCGGGGAGGGAAACGTAGTCGTAGCCGCGCTCGACGGCCATGTTTCGGTAGGCGAAGGCGGCGTCGATCGATCCGGTCTCGAACTCGCCGAGCAGCGCCGTCTCCGGGTAGATCTGTCGGCGGTCGGGCACCACCTCGCGGAGCGCCGGCGCGTCGTCGTAGTGGCGGCCGGCGAGTTCGAGGGTAAAGAGGGTGCGATACCCCAGCGGGTCCCGATCCGGGTCGGTGCGCCCGAGGCGCACGTCGCCCGCGACCAGCGGGTCGTACCACCGCGCCGCCTCGGCGACGCGTCGCCCTCCCGCCGTCTCGGGGTTGTACGCGAGGACGACCGCGTTGCTCGTAAACGTCGCGTACCACGGCGGCGAGAGGGGATCCTCGAAGAGCGCGGTGTCGGCGACGGTGACGATGTCGGGGTCGCGCTGTCCCTCGGCGACCATGCGCGCGACGGTCGCCGATCCGTGGGCTTCGACCCGGATGGGCACGTCGACGGCGGGTTTCAACCCCGTCTCCAGTGCGTGCTGGAAGCTCCCGGCCGCGAGAATCGCGACCGAGTCGTCGTCGGCACCCCTCGCACCCGCTCGGCCGCCGACACAGCCAGCCAGCCCGGCGGCGCCGGCCGCGCCGACAGCGGACAGGAACGCACGGCGGGGGACCCCGGCTGTCTCGTGCATGGCCTGGAGTACAGACAGTTGAGCCAAAAGGTTATCTCAAACGGTTTCGTTTTAGTCGTATGGTTGCGGCCGAGTCGACGACCCTGACCGAACGACAGGTGGAGGTGCTCGAACTCCGGGAGCGGGGGCTCACACAGCGGGAAGTCGCCGAGCGCCTCGGGACGACTGGTTCGAACGTGAGCGCAATCGAGCGGGCGGCGGAGCGAAACGTCGAGCAGGCCCGCCGGACGCTGGGGTTGATTCGAACGATCAGGTCCCCCGTCCGCCTGACCGTCGAGGCGGGGACCACCTTCGACGACCTGATCGACACCGTGTACGAACGGGGCGACGAGGACGGTGTGAAGATCGACTACTGCCGCCCGGAGCTGTACGCCCACCTGTTCGGCCGGCTCGAACCCCACACGTCGCGGAACCGCCTCGACACCGAGGTCGAAATCGGGTTGACCCGCGAGGGCGAGGTGAAGGTGTTCGTCGACGAGTGATCCCCCACCGGCCGCTCACCGACGGACCGGCATCGGCCCGCCGGCCACCATCGCGACGGCATCGGTCTCCGGATCTTTGAGCATGAGCGCGCCCGACGCGCACTCGACGGCGGGGAAGACGGGCGCTTCGGGGACGCCGTAGTCCGCCGGCTCGTGGAACCGAGCGGCGAGCACCCACTCCCGGGCGCGCATGCTCGACCCGTCGCTCATGGCTGGAGGCGTCGGTCGAGCATCTCCGCTTCGCGGAGGTGATCGGGGGCGCGCCCGTACCGGATCGCGAGCAGTTCCGCGACGATGCTGTAGGCGATCTGATACGGCGTCCCGCCGCCCAGGTCGAGGCCGACGGGCGTGTAGAGCCGGTCGAGCTCCGACGGCGACACCTCGCGGCCCTCCTCGTGCCACTGGTCGGCAATCTCCTCGAATCGTTCGGGCGGTCCCATCAACCCCACGTACGGGACGTCGGACGCGAGGAGTTCGTCGACCGCGATGGCGTCGTCGACGAAGTTGTGTGTCATCACCACGGCGTAGGTGTCGGCATCGAGGTCGAGTTCGTCCCGGACCCGGGCGGGGGAGAGCGACCGAACCTCGTCGGCCGCCGGGAACCGCTCGCTCGTCGCGTCGGCGCCGCGGAACCCGGCGACGGTGACCCGAAAATCGACACGGCGGGCGAGTTCGACGACCGGGGAGATGTCGTGACCGGTGCCGAAGACGACGAGGTCCGCGGGTGGGGTCACGCCGTCGACGAACACCTCGATCCGCCCGGCTGGACGGGGGAGTTCGACGGTGTCCGACACCCCCTGCCGGCGGAACTCGCGGGCGGCGTCGGCCAGGTCGTCGCCGAACCACGCGGGTGGCTCGTCCGGGATCGGATCGTCGCCGACTGCGACCGCCCGGTCGCCGACGGGGGCCGCCGAGTAGTCCGCGTCGACCACGGTGTAGACGAGGGCGGCCTCGCCCCCGTCGTACGCGTCGACGACGGGGCGATAGCCCGAGTCGAGGGGTTCGAGCAGGACGTCGACGACGCCGTTACAGCCGACGCCGAGGCCCCACACGTCGTCGTCGCCCGTCAGGTCGAACCGCTCGACGCGGGGGGTGCCGTCCGCACGGACCTCGCCCGCCAGGTCGATCAGCACGTCCTCCAGACAGCCGGCGGTGATGCTGCCCACGCCGGCGTCCCCGGCGACGAGCATCTTCGCACCCGGGCCGCGGTACGCGCTCCCCTCGACGCCGACGACGGTCGCCAGTACCGTCGGCTCGTCGGCGTCGAGGGCGTCACGGATCGACGCCATCACCGTCGCCTCGGGCGCGCTCCACTCCTCGTCGGGGATCATCGCGGCCCTCCGCGAGCGGTCGTCGGTCGACGGGTCGGTACGGTCGTCGCTGTGGGATGTCTTGCTAGCATCGGTCGTCACGTCGCCAGTCGTACTCGTAGCCGACGGGGTGCCGTCGGCGTCGTAGTTGTCGTGCGATATCGAACAGGTCGGCGGGATCGGCGAAGGCGAAGAGCCCGTCGAGGTGGGGGCGGGCGATCACCATCCCCCGACAGGCCGGCTCGTACGCCGTCGACGCCGCGAGCGGGTTGAGCCAGAACACCAGCCGCGTCCGGCGGTCGAGCCACGCCAGTCCGTCGGCGAGTTCCGAGACGTCGCCCGTCTCCAGCCCGTCGCTGACGATCAGGACGACCGTGTCCCGGTCGGCGGCGGTCGGGGCGGTGTCACGGACCGTCGTCAGCGCGTGGCCGATGCGAGTCCCCCCACCCCACGCGGCTTCGAGGCGGTCGAACGCCCGGAGCGTCGCCGACGCCGACTCCGCCTCCAGTGCCGCCGTCACCTCGGTCACGTCGGTGTCGAAGAGGAAGGTTCGGCTGTCGCGCCACTCGGCGGACAGCGCCCGGAGGACGCGGACGAGAAAGTCCCGATCTACCGTATCGAGCACCGACCGACTCACGTCGACGAGGACGAGGCCGCGGACCGAGTTCGGCTGGGGCGCCCGCTCGGGCACCTCGACCACGGCGCCGCCGGTGCCGTGACTCCGGCGCATCGCGCGGCGAACGTCCGGTCGGCCGTCGGCCGCGGGGGCGTGGCGCCGACCGGGACGGGTCGCCAGCGCGGCGGTGAGTTCACGGACCGCCGGCGTCGGGTCGGTGCCGACGCCGAGCGCCTCCGCTCGCACCCGCGTCGATTCGCCGACGGGACTGAACCGGGCGACCGACCCCTCGGCGTCGGGCGTCCGCGCCCCCGACTCGGCGCCGACGTGGTCGAACTGGAATCCGTCACCGTCGCCGTCGTCGGTCTCGTCCGTCTCGGCCACGTCCGAGTCGTCGGCGTCGGGAGCGGTCACCGGGGCGAAGCCACCGTCGAGCGACGAGGCGTCGACGCCGCCCGGGTCGTCCTCGGTCAAGGCGTCGTTCACCACCGTCCAGAACCGCCCGAACAGGCGGTCGAAGGTGTCGAGGTCCTCGGGGCGGGAGACGAGGGCGGATCGGAGGGCCGTCCGGACCGTCGCTTCGTCCTCGACGCCGACGGCGCCGAGCGCCTCGGCGGCGACGAGCGAGCCGTCGGCCGGAACCTCGACGCCGGCGGTGCGGAGGTGGTCGACGAACCGAACCAGCGCGGTGCGGACGCGTCGGACCGGGGTCAGCGGGGTGTCTCCCCCGCCCTCGCCGAACGAGTCGGGGTCGGAGTCGGAGGCCATCGATGGTCAGGACGGGGCGTCCTCGGCCGCCGCGAGGAGGGCGGACATGGTCTCGTCGTCGAGGCGGTCGACGTCCTCGACCTCCTTCAGCAGGCAGCCGACGGTCGTTCGGATGTCGGACTCGGTCAGCGGGTCGTCGCCGTCGCCGTTCGGGCCGTCGAGGACGGCCAGCGCCCGCGCCCAGTCGAGCGTCTCGGCGACGCCCGGGGGCTTGAGCAGCGGTTCCTCGCGGAGCCGGCCGGTCACGTTACAGACGGCGGCCGCCACCGCCGCGTCGAGTTCCGGCACCTTCCGCCGGACGATGCTCCGCTCCTTCTCGACACTCGGGGGCTCGACGTGGAGGTACAGACAGCGCCGCTTGAGCGCGTCGCTCAGCGAGCGGGTGCGGTTCGAGGTGATGATCACGATTGGCGGTCGCTCGGCGCTCACGGTGCCGAGCTCCGGAATCGTCACCTGGAAGTCCGACAGCACCTCGAGCAGGAGGGCCTCGAACTCCTCGTCGGCGCGGTCGACCTCGTCGATCAGGAGGACGGGCGGGCGGTCACCCTCGTGGCGGAGCGCGCGGAGGAGCGGGCGCTCCAGCAGGTACTCCTCGGTGAACACCGAGTCCTCGCCGTCGCCGGACTGGACGGCCAGCAGCTGCTTGGTGTAGTTCCACTCGTAGAGGGCGCTCTCGGCCGCCAAGCCCTCGTAACACTGGAGGCGAACGAGGTCGGTCCCGAACCCCTCGGCGAGCACCTTCGCGAGTTCGGTCTTGCCCGCGCCGGGTTCGCCCTCGACGAGGAGGGGTCGCCCGAGCTTCAGCGCGAGCAACACCGTCGTCGTGAGTTCGTCCCCGGCGACGTAGTCCGTCGCGTCGAAGACCGACTGCAGCTGCTCCCGCGTCGGCGTCTCGAAGTCGGCGTGCGTGTCGTCCGTCATGAAGCGGGCGAAGGTTACGCCGACCCGGCGATGACGCCAGTGCCGTCGCCGGCCTCCCGAAGCGCGCGCTCGGCGTAGCTCTCGAGCAACTGCGCTCGGAACGCCGCCGAGGCCTGGAGGTCGTCCATCATCATCATCTCGTCCAACTCGTCCGCGGCGCTCTCGGCCGCCCGCCGGACCAACTCGTCGTCCGGCGTCGTCCCCCGAAGTGCCTCCTCGACGGGATCGAGGCGGACGCCGTGATCCATGATGCCGTTGGCGGCGACGCCGACGTCCTCGACGATACCCGCGTCGACCGTCAGCGAGACGGCGACGCCGACCATCGCGTACCCCGAGGAGGGACTCGGCTTCTTCGCGTACGCGCCCGTCGCCGCCGGCCGCGCCGGGAACTCGACGTGTGTGAGGAGTTCGTCTTCGGCCACGTCGGTCGCGTACATGCCGAAGAAGAAGTCGTCGGCGTCGACGCGGCGCTCGCCGTCGGGCCCCCGCACGACCATCGTCGCATCGGCCGCGAGCGCGGCCGCCGGCAGGTCGGAGGCGGGGTCGGCGTGCGCGAGGTTGCCGCCGACGGTCCCCCGGTTCCGGACCTGCACGTCGCCGACGGCGTGCGCCGCCTCCGCGAACACCGTGACGTTCTCCCGAACGACCTCGGACTCGTCGATGGTCGCGTAGTTCGTGAGGCCGCCGATGGACACCGTCCCGTCCGCGTGGTCGATGCCCCGCATCTCGTCGATGCGGCTGATGTCGACGAGGAGATCCGGGCTAGCGAGCCCCGACTTCATCGTCGGCAGGAGGCTGTGCCCTCCGGCGAGCACCTCGGCTTCGGGGTACTCGGTCAGCAGGTCGAGCGCTTCGTCGACCGTCTCGGGTCGCTCGTAGTCGAACTCGTCGGGGTACATCACTCCTCACCTCCGTCGGTCGCGGCCGTCGCGTTGGCCGCCTGCCACACCCGTTCGGCCTTCAGCGGCATGTCGATGTGCTCGACGCCGAGCGGCTCTAACGCGTCACAGACGGCGTTGACGACCGCCTGCGGCGCGGCGATGGTGCCGGCCTCGCCGACGCCCTTGACTCCGAGTGGGTTGACCGGGCTGGGCGTGCACGTGGAGTCGGTTTCCATCTCCGGGATGTGCTCGGCCTTCGGGACGGTGTAGTCCTGCATCGACCCCGTCACCAGTTGGCCGTTGTCGTCGAACTCGGCGCCCTCGTAGAGCGCCTGACCGATACCCTGTGCGACGCCGCCGTGGATCTGTCCCTCGACGATCTTGGGGTTGATCTGGTTGCCCACGTCGTCGACGGCGACGTACTGCTCGATGTCTATCTCGCCGGTGTCGGGGTCGACCTCCACGATGGCGGCGTGGACGCCGAACGGGAACACGAAGTTGTCCGGATCGTAGAAGGAGGTCGCTTCGAGGCCGGGCTCCATGTCGTCGGGCATGTCGTGGGCGAGATAGGCCTGCGTGGCCACCTCGGTGATCGTCATGGAGCGGTCGGGGGCGCCGGCGACCCGGAAGTCACCGTTCTCGAACTCGACGTCCTCGGGCGCGGCCTCCAGCTGGTGGGCGGCGATCCGTTTCGCTTTCTCGACCAGCTTCTGTGAGCTCTTGACGAGGGCGCTCCCGCCGACGGCGGCGGAGCGGCTGCCGTACGTCCCCATCCCCTGTGGAATCTCGTCGGTGTCGCCCTCGACGACCTCCACGTCGTCGTAGTCGACGCCGAGTTCGTTGGCGACGATCTGGGCGTAGGTGGTGTCGTGTCCCTGCCCGTGTCCGGAGGTGCCACAGTACGCGGTCACCGTGCCGGAGGGGTGGAAGCGGACGAGACCACTCTCCCACAGGCCGGCCTGTGCGCCGAGTTGGCCGGCGAGTTCCGAGGGCGCGAGCCCACAGGCCTCGATGTACGCCGAGAGGCCGACGCCGAGATACCGTCCGTCCTCGCGCGCCTCGGCCTGTCGCTCGCGGAACGCGTCGTAGTCGAGGTGATCGAGCGCCAGGTCGAGGGTCTTCTCGTAGTCGCCGCTGTCGTACTCGACGGCGACCTGGGTCTGGTAGGGGAACTCCTGGACGAAGTTTCGCCGCCGGAACGCGGCGGGGTCCATCCCCAACGCTTTGGCCGCGCGGTGGATCATCCGCTCGACGAGGAAGGAGGCCTCGGGACGGCCGGCGCCGCGGTAGGCGTCGACCGGCGGCACGTTCGTGAACGCCCCCTCGACCGAGCAGTGGATCGCGGGCATGTCGTACTGGCCCGACAGCAGGGTGCCGTAGAGATACGTCGGTACCGCGGGCGCGAACGTCGAGAGGTAGGCGCCGAGGTTCGCCTTGGTGTCGACGCGGAAGCCGAGGATGTCGCCGTCGTCGGAGAGCGCCATCTCGGCGTGGGTGTCGTGACCCCGGCCTGGGGCGTCCGTGAGGTACGTCTCGGTCCGCCGGGCCGTCCACTTCACCGGCCGCTCGTGGCGCTTGGCCGCGAGCGCCACCAGCGCCTCGTCGGCGTAGTGGTGGATCTTGCTCCCGAAGCCGCCGCCCACGTCCGGCGCGCGCACTCGAAGCTTGTGTTCGGGGTGGTCGATGACGCCCGACATGAGCAGGCGGTGGAGATGCGGGTTCTGGGAGGTCATGTGAACCTCCAGTTCGTCGTTCGAGGGGTTGTAGTCCGCCACGGCGGCGCGGGGCTCCATCGCGTTCGGGATCAGCAACTGGTTCTCCACGTCCAGGTCGACGACGTGGTCGGCGTCCGCGAATGCCGCGTCGGTCTTCTCGGCGTCGCCGATCTCCCAGTCGAAGGCAGTGTTGTCGCCGGCGTCGTCGTGGACGACGGGGGCGTCGTCGTCGAGCGCCTCGGCGGGGTCGGTCACCGCGTCGAGGCGGTCGTAGTCCACCTCGATCCGCGTGAGCGCGTCGTGGGCGACGTAGCGCTCCTCCGCGACGACGACGGCGAGGGCGTCGCCCTGATAGCGGACGCGGTCACCGGCGAGGATCGGGTGCTCGACCTGTTCGAGCGAGTCGAGCAACCAGCCGGTCGGGAGGTTGCCCGGCACGTCGAGGTCGTCGGCGGTGATCACGTCGAGGACGCCCTCCAACGCCTCGGCGTCGCTCGTGTCGATCCCGTCGATGCGGGCGTGGGCGTGCTGGCTCCGCTTGATGGCCACGTGGACCATGTTCGGCAGTTCGATGTCGTCGGTGTACTCCGCGTCGCCGGTCAGGAGCGCGGGGTCCTCACGGCGCTCGATGGCGGACCCGAGGATGTCCGCGGCGTCGACGTCGTCGGGGTCGATGGACTGGACGCCCTCGTCGGGGGCGACCATCGTCAGTCACCTCCTCCGTCCGCCACGGCCGGTTGCTCCTGCATCTTCTCGGCGGCGGTCTCTACCGCACGGACGATGTTCTGATAGCCCGTACAGCGACAGAGGTTGCCCTCCAACGCCTCCCGGATCTCCTCCCGAGTCGGGTCGGGATTGTCCTCCAGCAGCTGCGTGGCGGTCATCATCATGCCGGGCGTGCAGTAGCCACACTGCAGGCCGTGTTCCTCCTGGAACCCCTCCTGGATGGGGTGGAACTCGCCGTCGTCGGCGAGGCCCTCGACGGTCGTCACCTCGCGGCCGTCGGCCTGAACCGCGAGGACGGTACAGGACTTGACGGCCTCGCCGTCGAGGTGGATCGTACAGGCCCCACACATGCTGCTCTCGCAGCCGACGTTCGGACCGGTGTATCCGAGTTCGTCCCGGAGGACGTGGATCAGCAGGGATCGGGGTTCGACGTTCAGTTCGTGGTCGGTGCCGTTTACCGTGAGTGAAATTTCCGCTGCCATGGTCAGATGAAGTTGCTGATGCGGTCACGGAGCCCGGACGAGCCGCCGCCGACGTCGCTGAGCTCCGTCTGAATCTGTTTGAAAAAGCGGCCGACGACGCGGTTGGCGACCGGGTTGATGACGCGCTGGCCCATCTGGGCGACGCGGCCGAACACGTCCGCCTCGGTCCACCACTCCACGTCGACGCCGTCGTCCGTCTCGACGAGCGTCATCCCCGAGTCCATCTCGAACGAGGAGTCGCTCGCGCTCCCCTGTCCGGAGGCGTCCATCTCGGGGAACTCCCGTCGGTCGATGGTGACGACCGTCTCGAATCGGGGTTTGACGCTCCCGACGCCGACCTGTACGAGCGCGGCGTAGTGCCCACCCTCCGTCAGGCCGCGTTCGGCCACGTCCTCGGGGTCGGCCTCCGGGAGCGTCGGCGGGTCCTCCCGCTCCGCCGCCTCGTCGGCGAGGGCGTCGAAATCCACGTCGTCGGGGTCGTCGACCTCGACGAGGAACTGACAACCCGGCAGCGCGTTCTTGACCATGATCGGGTCCGAGAGGGCGAGCCAGACCTCCTCGGTGGTCACGTCTTCGAGGCCGAACGTGCCGTCGAACTCCATTATCGGGTCACCCCGGACGGTACGGCTGTGTTAAGTGTTTGTACCATCATCGGCAATCTACCGTGACAGTAACCATATTAAGCAACCTAATAAGCCTTTTGAGGAATAAAGTTGGTATATATGGTTACGTTGCGCTAGCGATTCGGTCTAGCACGGAGTGAAACGAAGCTATTTCCAGTTACGTCCAGTTCAGAGAACTGAATTCAATTTCTCTATTAATGTTTTTTAGTTTCGTCATCGTCGCGGCACGGACGGGGCGGCAGAGCGAAGTGGCCGGCTCCCGTACCGACGATCATGACCGGACACGTCGGTCGGGTCGCGCTTCGGGTGACCGACCTCGACCGCACGGTCGCGTTCTACGAGGACGTGATCGGCCTGGAGATCCTCGACCGGGCGGACGGCCGCGCTGTCCTCGGCGTCGACGACCCGCTCTTGGTCCTCCTCGCGGCCCCCGACCGGCCGGCTCGCGGGCCGGACGAGACGGGACTCTTCCATACGGCGTTTCGCGTCCCCTCACGGGCGGCGCTCGGCGACGCCCTCGACCGAATCGAGACGGGGTGGCGCCTCGATGGCGCCTCCGATCACCACGTCAGCGAGGCGCTCTACCTCTCCGACCCCGAGGACAACGGGGTCGAGGTGTACCGCGACCGGCCACGCGACGACTGGCCGGTCGACGACGAGGGCCGGGTCGGGATGGACACCCTCCCGCTCGCACTCGACCCCCTGCGCGACGCCGCGGCCGGCGCCGATCGCGCCCCGTCGGGGACGGATATCGGCCACGTCCACCTCGAAGTCGCCGACCTCGACGCGGCGCGGGCGTTCTACGTCGACGGCCTCGGCCTCCGCGTCCGGCAGGCGATGCCCGCGGCGCTCTTTCTCGCCATCGGCGAGTATCACCACCACGTCGGCTGTAACGTCTGGAACGGACGGTCGAAGCCAGCCGAAGGACGGGGGCTGGCGTGGATCGAACTCGTCGTCGACGACACGGAGACGATTCGGGAGCGACTGGATCCGGACGCCGTCACGGACCGCCCGGACGGAATCGACGTCGACGGCCCGAACGGGATCACGGTCCGGGTGCGGCGACGGTAAGGCCGGAGCGGACTACCCGATCAGCAGCCGCAGGTTGTAGACGGTGGTGAAGGCGCCGACGAGCGCCAGCATCGCCGGTGGCCCGTAGTAGAGCGCGGAGTCGTCGTCACGGGCGCCGTAGAGACTGATCACCAGACAGAAGAGAAAGGCAAGCAGCTTCATGCCGATCAGCCCCCACAGTCCGAAGCTCTCGATTACCGTCCGGAGCAGGACGTTCCCCTCGTTCACCGAGGCGCTGTAGCCCACGAGTGCGAGCGTCGTGACGATGTCGCCGACGCCGTAGGTGAGCGTCGCGAGGAACCAGAGCCGTGAGAACTCGGTGGGATCGAAGGGCGTTTCGTCCAGCGAAACCGAGACGACGGAGTTCATACGGGGAGGTGGCCGGCTCGGGTAATAACCCCACCCTCCAAATTATCAGGATCGAAACGTGGCCGCCGCCGATACCGGGACGTATATGCCCGCGAGCGCGGTACGACACCGTATGGACCTGTTCGGTCGGGGCGACGACGGCGACGACGGCGAGCCCCGCGTCGCGCTCTTCGTCGACGGCCCCAACGTGCTCCGCGGGGAGTTCGACGTCGACCTGGACGACGTCCGCGAGGCCGCCGCGGCCGCCGGACGCCCGGCGACGACCCGCCTCTACCTCGACGAACACGCCACCCCCGAACTCGTCCAGGCCGCGGAGGCCCGCGGGTTCGAGGTGGTCGTCACCAGCGGCGACGTCGACGTGAAACTCGCCGTCGACCTCACCCGCTTCGCCGTCGAGGGGCGGGCGGACGTCGTCGCCGTCGCCTCCCGGGATACGGACTTCAAACCCGCCATCGAGGCGGCCAACGCCTGCGGCCTCCGGACGCTCGCCATCGCACCCGGCGAACACGGCCGCTCGGACGCCCTCCGCAACGCCGCCGGCGAGAGCGTCACGCTCGACGGCGACGCCGACGCGTAACCTTTTCGCGCCGTGCGCCCCCACGCTCGCCCGTGACCGAGCCAGACCTCGACACGCCGGTTCTCGACGACCACCTCCACCTCGACCCCGACAACGGGCGAGGGCTGGACGCCGTGCGCGACTTCCGTCGCCTCGGCGGGACGCACCTGCTCGTCGTCAACAAGCCGTCGTGGCATCTCGGCGTCGAAGCCGAGACTGGCGACGACTTCCGCGCGGTCTTCGACCGGACACTCGACATCGTCGCCGACGCCGACGACCTGCTTCCCGGCCGGGCGTGGCCCGTCCTCGGCGTCCACCCCGGCCTGATCTCGCGGCTCGTCGACGAGCGTGGCTTCGCGCCCGACGAGGCCCGCGACCTGATGCGGGCCGGCCTCGACGCCGCCGCCGAGTACGTCCGCGACGGGCGCGCACTCGCGCTCAAATCCGGGCGACCCCACTACGACACGACCGACGCGGTGTGGGACGCCTCGAACGCGGTCCTGAAACACGCGCTCGCGCTCGGCGCCGACGCGGACTGTGCGGTCCAGTTGCATACGGAGGCCAGCGAGGACCTGACCGACATCGCCGAGTGGGCCGAAGCGCGCGGCCTGCCGGCGCGGAAGGTGGTCAAACATTACGCGGGGCCGACGCTCGCGGGACCGACGCCGAGCGTGATGTGTCGGAAAGAGTGGCTCCGCGAGGCCGCCGAGAGCGGGGCGCCGTTCCTGATGGAGACGGACTTCGTCGACGACCCCGACCGGCCGGGGGCGGTGATGGGACCGAAGACCGTGCCCCGTCGCGTCCGGGCCCTGTTGGACGAGGGATACGACGACGCCATCCGGCGGGCGCACGTCGAGACGCCCGCCGACGTGTACGGAGTCGACACCGAGGCGACGCTCTCGGCCCGGACGAACGCATAGGAAAGGTCTTTGAGTCCACGAACGTTCCAACGAGGTATGACCGACGTGGAGGACACGTTCTACACGGAAGACCGCTGGCAGAACTGGATCGGGCGGGTAGCCGAGGAGGAGCTCGACCCCGAGAACGAGGATTCGGCCCGCCTCCTGCTCAACCTGCAGGACGACGCCGCCATCGCCGTCGCGAAGATCATCAGTGCCTACGAGGACGACCGCCTCGACGAGGAGGCCGCCATCGACGAACTGGCCGGCATCCGCGAGATCGTCCTCGACGACGTGGAGCTAGAGGACGAGGAAAAGCGGATGCTCGTCGACGGCGTCCAGACCAGCCTCGTCTGTGTCTTCTACGCCGCCGAGGAGTTCATCGCCGCCGGCCCGGCCGAGGACGGCACCGTCGAGGAGTACGTCCACGCCGCCGCCGACGCCGAGGCCAACGAGGACTTGGACGCCGCGCTGGGCTATCTCGTCCAGGCCGGCACGCGAATCATCGACGGCGACGAACTCGACATCGCGCTGGTCGAGGATCTGGAGTACGGCCTGGTCTCGGAGTGGGTCAACGGGCTGGACAGTCTGCAGAGCGCGATGAGCGACCCCGAAGTCGTCGAGGAAGACGAGGACTGAATACCCGTCCGGGTTACGCGGTAGGCCGCTCTCCCCGCTGTCTCCGATTCTCCCGACGATCGACCTCCTCCAGTTAGCTATGGACTTCAGTCCATAGGATTATGATCGTGGGGCGAGTATCGGAGTACGGATGGCGTCCTACACGACCGTCGCCGACTGGCGGGACGTCGAAGCCGGCTACGTCGTCGCCATCACCATCCGCCGGACTGAAGCCGAGTCGTACCCGAGCGGCTGGGACTACAGCCTCCACCTCGGAGAAGTCGGGGGCGACACTGTCCTCCGCTACGACAACGCCCACGAGCGAACGAAAGGCCACGAACGCCACGTCGGAGACGATGTCGAATCCATCGATTTTCCGGGGATGCTCTCGCTTTACGACCGGTTCACGCGAGAGGCCACGGAACTATGCCCCGTCTCGTGGAACTGGCCGGAGTAGGACGCCACCGGGAGCCACACCATGCCCACGCTCAAAGTCACCGTCGGCGAACGCGACCGTCTCGACGAGCGAACGCGCCGCCGCATCGAGGCCGCACGGGAGGGAGCGGACATCGAGGACGACCAACCGACGCTGAACTTCGGCTCGTACGCCGAACTCAGTCGGCTCCTCAGCCCGAAGAACCTGGAACTACTGCAGACGGTCGCCGAACACGATCCGGAAAGCATCAGCCAGACGGCCGAGTTGGTCGGTCGGGACTACAAACAGGTCCACAGGAATCTCTCGGAACTCCACGACATCGGCGTCGTCGAGTTCGAGGGGGGCGGTCCCGGGCGGGCGAAGAAACCGATCCTGGCCTACGACGGCCTCGAAATCGACATCCCGTTCGTCGATTCGGATCGGAACGTCGGTGCGGCGGCGCCGTAGCCGGTGGCCACGTCGGGCACGCACGTCGTCGACGGCGACGAACTCGACATCGCGCTGGTGGAGGATCTAGAGTATGGCCTGGTCTCGGAGTGGGTCAACGGGCTCGATAGTTTGCAAAGCGATGAGCGACCCCGAAGTGGTCGAAGAGGACGAGGGCTGACGCGGGTCCGAGCTCGTCGACTACCGCCTCAAGCCTTCTCCAGCGTTACAAAGTACGTATTAACATCTCCAGTCTCTTCGAAGACGAGCGAGAGGACCAAGAAGTCGCCGGGAACGGGGACTCCACTTCCCATATTAGCGGTCAGCGTTATCGTCTGTCCCGTCCCCGGTGCGAGCGTCAGAGTTGAATCGAGTTGGGTTAGCCTGCTGGGAACCGAAAGATCGGTTCCTCCGATAGTGATCGACTCGGGGGGGTTGTCATTCGATCCCGACGCATAGTAGAAACTGAGTCGGGCCTCAGTGATCGTCCGATCGCCGTCGGCGGTGTTGTTGAAGCGTATTGTTATTTCATCTTTATTCGAGGATTGTTGCGTCTCGCCGGATTCCAGGACGACATCCCCCTCTTCTGCGGGATTGATCTCTTCGGCACCCCCCTGGTCGTCCGATCCGTCCGTCGCGGTAACCGCGAACCGCGTGCGCTCGTACGACTCGATGGTTCCGTTCCCGTTCAGATCACTTTTCGCCTCGACGGTGATCGTTCCGGAGCCACCGGGACGGAGGGCGACCGGCGCGCGGCCGCTACCGTCGGTGGTGACGATTCGTTCCGTGCCGCCGCCGGCGAAGGTCGCGTCGCCATCGGTGACGTTGAACGTCACGTCGGCCCCGCTGACCGGATTGTTGTAGCGGTCCCGAACCTCGACCGCAATCGGGCTGGTCCCGTTCGTGCTGATCGTCTCGTTCCCCGTGAGCCCGATCAGATACGACCCATCGGGCTGCTGGACGGTACTCGAATCCGACTGCGCTCGAAGTTCCACCGCGGCGAGGCGGAGTTCGTACCGCCGGCTCCCGTTGAACTCGATGCGGACGCTGTCGTCGCCGACCGGGTCCGTCGTCCGGACGTTCGGGTTCGCCACCACGTCCGGCGCGACGGTGTCGTTCCACGCCGACGCCGGGACGGGCGTGGGGACGGTCACGTTGAACGTCCCGCCGGTGCCGGTGACGACGACGGTCCTCGTCGCCGTCGAGACCGGATCGGCCGTCACGGAGACGGAGCGACCGGAGGCGCCGAGGTCACCGCGAACTGTCACGAGCGTGATGCGGTTCCCGCTGATCGTCGATCCCGCCGATATCGGGAGGACGCGACCCTCCGGGAGCCGATAGACGCCTTGCCCGGCGATGGCGACCGGCGAGCCGTCGAACTCGTTGTACGACGGCGTGAACGTCACGCGGTTGGTCTCGTAGGTGCCGGACGTTTGATTCCAGAACGCCCGGGTGTTGCTGGCCTCGCTGTCGACGGGGCGAATGCCGCTGACGGTGACGTTCGACGCCGACGCCGTCGAGACCGTCCCGGACGGGGCGCCGGGGTTGATGAAAATCGAGCGGGCCGGGTACGTCGCGCCGGTCTCGACCGTCGTGCTCGCGGCCGTCCCTTCCGTTCCCGCGGTCACCACGTCGTCCCGGACCGACACCATGTCGTCGGTCGCCTCCTGGTACGCGTTGAACTCGACGCGGGCGTTCT
This sequence comes from Haloplanus rubicundus, assembly GCF_003342675.1. Classification (NCBI taxonomy): domain Archaea; kingdom Methanobacteriati; phylum Methanobacteriota; class Halobacteria; order Halobacteriales; family Haloferacaceae; genus Haloplanus; species Haloplanus rubicundus. Next base: position 2,941,097 of record NZ_CP031148.1, read on the forward strand.
GCTGGGGAACGACCGTCGCCTGATAGATGGAGATGCCGAGAATGAGGAGGGCGAACAACAGGATTGCACCGACCTGAATGGCCTGTGCTCGGTTCGCGTCGCGAAAGCCCATCGTGCCGAAGAGCGGTCGAGCGGGTAAAAAAGCCTTGTCGCCAAAATCTCAGGCGGAATAGTGGGAACGGTTAACGGGTTCGGGCGTCGCCCTCGAACCGTGAACCGTGCCCAGTCGGAGGCGGTCGGCACCGTCCTGCTTCTCGCGATGGTGGTGATCGGCGTGAGCGTCGTCGGCTACGTCGCGTTGGGGGCGATCGAACCCGACGACAGCCCCGCAGTCGACGTCAAGTCGACGGTAACCGACAGCACGCTGGCGCTCACACACTGGAGCGGCGACAGCCTCCCGGGCGACGACCTGACCGTCGTCGTCCGGTACGGCGGGAGCGAGGAGCGCTACGACTTCGCAACCGACGGGAGCTACGGCGCGGACGCCACCTTCGATCCCGGCGACGAGTGGCGACTCGACGGGGCTGTCCCGTACGCCGTCGGCGACCGGGTCGAAGTCCGCTTGATCCACGATCCCTCGAACACCGTCCTCTTCCGGGGGCGACGGGTCGCCGCCACGCCGACGCCGACGGCGACGCCGGCGCCGCCCGCAGCCGTCGTACCAGACAAAAACGACATGATGCGACGGGACGAAGGACTGGCGTGAGCTTGACGACGCGTCTCGCCGCCCTCATCGGCACCCTCCTCCTCGCCGCCAGCGCCCTCGCCACCCTCTGGGGCGTCGCCCTCGTCGGCTGGACGCTCTGGGCCGGCCCGACCGCCACCCGCGTGATGGCCGTGATGGTCGCGTTCGGACTCGCCATCGGTCTCGGCCTGACTGGCGCCGTCGTCCGCAAGCGGGCCGCGGGCACGCTCCTGCCGTCCGACGTGGACCTCTCGGTCGGGTTCCGGGGTGGGCAGGGCGGGTTGTGAGCGAGGCCGCAGGGAGCAGCGAGGGATCGGAGGTCCCTCGGGCAGCGAGAGATCGAGGTTCTCTCGGGCAACCGGCCCACGACCGGTTACAGTCGGCGACGAAGCGACCGTGGCCTCGAAACGAGGTCAGCCTCGCCCCCGCCGAAACCACCTTCGACACCTGACGTATCGAGCATCGACAAACCCATATGGTGTCTCCTGCAATCCGAGGGTATGACCGCCGTCGGCATCGACGCAATCGAAATCTGGACGGGCAAGCTCAAACTCGACCTGGCCGAGACGTTCGCGCCGGCCAAGGGCGAGGCCCCGGAGAAGTACACGAAGGGGCTGGGGTTGGAAGCCTCGTCGTTCCCCGACACCTACGAAGACATCGTGACGATGGGGGCGAACGCGGCCAAGCGGCTGATGGACCGCAAGGGCCTCTCCCCCGACGACATCGGCCGCATCGACGTGGCCACCGAGAGCGCCTTCGACAACTCCAAGCCCGTCTCCACCTACATCGCCGGCTGTCTGGAAGAAGTGTACGACGGCGACTTCCACCACGCCAACAAGGGCGAACGCAAGTTCGCCTGCGTCGCCGGCACCCAGAGCATCGACGACGCCTACAACTGGATCAAGGCCGGCCGGCATCGTGGCCGGTCGGCGCTGGTGATCGCCACCGACACCGCGCTCTACGCCCGCGGCGATCCCGGCGAGGCCACACAGGGCGCGGGCGCCGTCGCGATGCTCGTCTCCGAGGATCCGAGCGTCGTCGAACTCTCGACCCACCAGGGCTACGGCAGCGCCGACGAGACGGACTTCCTCAAGCCCAACCAGCAGTTCCCGAGCGTCGACGGCAAGCGCTCCGTCCAGGTGTATCTCGCACGGATGCGCGAGGCGCTGACGGACTTCGAATCGGTCGCCGGCCGCATCCACTCCGACGACTACGCCTACTTCCCCTTCCACACGCCGTTCCCGGGGATGGTCCGGAAAGCCGCCCTGCTGGGCTTCCGACACATGACGCGGGATACGGAAATCGAGGACGAACTCGCGACCGAAATCGGCCGCCAGCCCCGCGAGGAGGAGTACGAGGACTGGGAGGCCTACGAGGACGCGATCCGCAGCTACATGGACGCCCTGAAGGAGACCGACACGTACAACGACTGGTACGCACGGGCCATCGACCCGACGCTCACGCTCGCACGCCGGGTCGGCAACTGGTACACCGGCTCCGTCCACGTCGCCCGCGCGAGCGCGCTCAAAACCGCGGCCGAGACGGGGCGAGCGCTCTCGGGCGAGAAACTCCTCGTCGGGTCCTACGGCTCCGGCGCACAGGCCGAGATCCACTCCGAGACCATCATGGACGGCTGGCGCGAGGAAGTCGAGGCGTTCGACATCGACGAACAACTCGCCCGGCGCTACGACCTGAGCTTCGAGGAGTACGGCCGCGTCCACGACGCCCACAACCACGAGAAAGAGCGTGAACTAGAGGAGTTCACGGTGCCGAGCGGCGAGTTCGTCTTCACCGGCTGGGGCCGGATGAACGAGCGCAAGTACGAGTACGTCGACTAGGGCAGTTCGCGGAGTTTCGCGAGCGCCGCGTCCAGATCACAGGTCGAGACGGCGAGGGCGAAGCCGTCGACCCGCGCGAGCGCCGCCGCGTGTTCCCACAGATCCCCTTTTTCCAGCCCGTGCAGGACGACGGCGTTCGGCGTCGGATTCACCACTCGAAGCGCGACCAGCGGCGACTCCCCGCGGGTCACGTCGGTGAAGACGAGCGCGCGGTTCGTGCTCTGCCCGTAGAGTCGGTAGAACTCCTCGCTCGGCAGGCGCTTGATCGCCTCGATGCTGTTGATGACGGTGTGCCCGCTGACGTGATCGCGGTCGCCGGCGACCACCTCCGTCGCGTCCATCGCCTCGTAGAAGCGTTCGAGGGGGATGGAGGTCGGATACTCCCGGAGGTCCTGGACGATGTCGCTCTCGAAGCCGGCGGAGATAACGCGGGCGTACTGACGGATGCGGCCGCCGCCACGGGACTCGTCGATGTCGAGCAGCGCGCGGACGATCCGACTGACGACGCCGATTCCGGGACTCTCCCGGCGGCCGCTCTCGTAGTCGGAGATGACGGAGGAGGACACGTCGAGCCGCTCCGCGAGCTCCGTCTGTGAGACGTCGAAGTCGGTGCGCCACTTCCGGAGCGTCGCGCCGGGATTCGAACTCAGCGTGATCTCGCCGGCGATGCGTCGGGCGAGTTCGTCGCGGGGGTCGTCGCTCATCGGTCACCCCACCGGCTCTGGGACCACACCATACCGAATGGGTGGCCGGTGAGCGCAAAAGGCTACCGACTCGGGGAACGGCCTTTAGGTGCCGCGTCCCAGAGGGAACCGATGACCGAATCCATCGACGACGAGACGGTCGACGGCCTCGCGGAGCGACTGTACGACGCCTACCGACGTGGCGACCCCCTCGACGCGGCGACGCTCCCGGATCTCGACGTCGCCGACGGCTACGCGGTCCAGCGGGCCGTGGCCGACCGCCGCGAGGTCGACGAGGGACCGAGCGTCGGCTACAAGGTCGGGTTCACCTCGGCAGCGATCCGGGAGGAGTTGGGCGTCGACGAACCCGCCTACGGGCGCGTGCTCGCCGACACCGTCCGCGAGGAGGGACGACTCGACGACGGCGACGACTTGATCGATCCGAAGATCGAACCGGAGATAGCCGTCCGACTGGCCACGCCGCTCGACCCGCCGGCGACGCCGGTCGACGCGCTGGCAGCCATCGACGCCGTGGTCCCCGTGATCGAGGTGGTCGACTCCCGGGTCGCGGACTGGGAGCTGACGGCCGGGAGCGCCGTCGCGGACAACGCCCTCGCGGCGCGGGTGGTCCACGGCGACCGAATCGCCGACCCCGCGGCCGTCGACCTCCCGCTCGAAGGCGTCGTCGTCCGCCGGAACGGCGAGCGGGTGGCCACGGGCGTCGGCGCCGACGTACTCGGGTCGCCCGCCCGCGTCGTCGCGTGGCTGGCCGAGGCGCTCGCCGACCGTGGCGAGCGACTGGCCGCCGGCGACCTCGTCTCGACCGGATCGCTCACCGAACTCGTGTCGCTCGACCCCGGCGACACCGTCGAGGCGCGCTTCGCCACGCTCGGGTCGGTGACGGTGTCGCGGGGATACTGTTCAGATTAGCGCACTTTGGTTGAGGACACCTCGAAAGCCCCCGGCGTCTCGGCTCCCGGGACTCGCTGCGCTCCTCACTACGTTGCGGTGCTTGCTTCGTCCGGGTTCGCCGAGACGCCGGCCCCTTTCAGTCCCACCCAGCGGCGGCCGGTCGGCCAGCCGATGCGGGTGGGACTGAAAGGGGCGACTCGCTGGAGGAAGGCGGCCGACGCAAGCACGCGAGCGGAGCGAGCGCGCGCAGCGAGGCCCCCGACTCCAGCGAGTCGGGGCTTTCGAGGTGCTCCCAGTTTCACCGGCTTATTTGAACACTGTCTGTCGCGGGAGCCGAGACATTCAAGCCGCTGACCGCCGACGGTCCGCTATGCCCTCGACGGTCGTCCACCTCGCCGTCGGCGCCGTCGTCGCCGCCGCGCTCCTGGGCGACGAGTTCGACCGACGATCCGTCGCCGTCGTCCTCGCCGCCACCGCCGTTCCGGACGTCGACACCTTCGTCGGGCTCTACATGCAGGGTGCTCACCGGGCGCTGTTGCACACGCTCGTCCTCCCCGCCGGGGCCGGCGCCGTCCTCGCTTACGACACGCGGATACGGCCCGGATCGTGGCTCCACGGCCGCTTCGGTCCACGCGGCGTTCGGGTGGCGTGGGTCGCGCTCGCGGCGCTTCTGATCGGTGGCATCCTCCCCGACCTCATGACCAACGGCGTCAACGCCTTCTACCCCTTCTACGACCGGTTTCTCACCGTCGACGGCGAGCTTCTCCTCTCCAATCAGCGGGGCGTCGTCCAGACGTTCGTCGACCTGTCGGCCGATCCCGAGCGGACGACCGAGAACACCCACTACTGGACGGGGGTCGATCCGACGCGCGGGAGAGAGCCCGAGAACGTCGAACGGATCTTCCCGGTGGTCCGCTCGGGGTTCCAGTTGCTCGTCGTCTTCCTCGGGGCGTTCACGCTCGGAGGGCGGTTCTGGGCGGAGCGATAGGTCGACCCGTCGCCGCCACGCTTTCATGTGACTCCGGCCACTACGCCGTGCGATGGCCTCCGACGCCGACCCCGACACCACACTCTGGTGGCTCCGACGTGACCGTCGCCTCCACGACAACCCGGCGCTCGTCGCCGCGGCCGACGCCGACCGCCTGCTCCCGGTGTCAGTCTTCGACCCGGCCCACTACGGCACGGCCGAGTACGGCGGCACGAACTCCTTCACCTACGAGAAGACGGGGGGCCGACGGACGCGATTCCGAATCGACTCCGTCGCCGACCTTCGCTCGCGACTCCGCGACCGCGGGAGCGACCTCGTCGTGCGGACGGGCGACCCCGCCTCGGTCCTCTCGACGCTCGCGGACCGTGTCGACGCCGACGCCGTCCACGTCCACACGCGCCCGACACCGGAGGAACGGGCAGTGGAGGAACGGGTCGAGGCGGCACTCGACGCCCCGCTCGTCCGCCACTGGGGGCACACCCTGTACCACCCGGCGGACCTCCCGAACGGCGTCTCGGGGGTCGACGACACCTACACCCCGTTCCGGAAGTCGGTGGAGTCGTCGGCGTCGGTGCGGGACCCGGAACCGATCCCCGAACTTCCCCCGCGGCCGTCCGGCGTCGATCCGGGCGTGCTTCCCGACGCCGCCGCCCTCGGCGTCGACACCTCCCCCGTCGACGACCGGGCGGCACTCGTCTTCGAGGGCGGCGAAACAGCCGCGCTCGGCCGCCTCGACGAGTACCTCTGGGAGACCGACGCGCTCCGCGAGTACAAGGAGACCCGGAACGGGTTGCTCGGCCGCGACTACTCCTCGAAGTTCTCGCCGTGGCTGAACGAGGGGTGTCTCTCGCCGCGGCGGGTGTACGCCGAAATAGACGAGTACGAGGACCGGCGCGTCGCGAACGACTCGACGTACTGGCTCCGGTTCGAACTCGTCTGGCGTGACTTCTTCCAGTTCCAGTTCGCCAAACACGGCGCGACGTTCTTCACGCCGGGCGGCATCCGTCACCGCGAAATCGCGTGGCGGGACGACCCCGAAGCGTTCGAGCGCTGGAGACGCGGCGAGACGGGGATTCCGTTCGTCGACGCCGGTATGCGCGAGTTGAACGCGACGGGCTACCTGTCGAACCGCGCCCGACAGAACGTCGCGTCCTTCCTGGCGAACGACCTGCGGATCGACTGGCGGACGGGTGCGGCGTACTTCGAGACGCGCCTGATCGACTACGACCCCGCGTCGAACTACGGCAACTGGGCGTACGTCGCGGGCGTGGGCAACGACTCGCGGAACCGCTCGTTCGACGTGGTGTGGCAGGCCCACCGGTACGACCCGGACGCCGAGTACGTGCAGCGGTGGGTGCCCGAACTCGACGGGCTGTCGCCGGAGGCGGCCCACGAACCGTGGACGCTCCCCGACGAGAGACGGGCGCGGCTCGACTACCCGGCGCCGATGATCGATCCGGAGACGCAGTACGGGGACTGACGATGGAAGACGGCGAGCACTGCGACGTAGTGTACGTCTGGGTGGAGGACAGTGAGAGACGCAGTCCCTCCGGCAGTCGGTCGAAGCCCGTGGACGGCGAGGGACGCCTCCTGACGGCCCCGGCCGGGGCGACGCTCCGGGACGTCCTCGTCGCGGCCGGGCTGTCGCCGTACACCCGACTCACCGAGCGGCTGAACTGCGGGGGCCGGGGACTGTGTGGAACCTGTGGCGTCCGGATCGAGGAGGGTCCGAGCGCCGAGCACTGGCACGACGCCCTCGCCGAACGGTGGGGGTATCCGCGGCTCTCGTGTCAGGTCCGGCTGGACGGGGACGCCCGAGTCCGGCTCGCCGAGAAGGTCGTCTGGGGGCGACGGAAGTCGGAGTAGCGTCGGTCGACGGCGGCTGCTCCGCGCGGCGCCGCGATCAGACCGGACGCCCGTCCATGTCCGTCCCGACGAGGTAGGTACCGAGCGTCAGAAGCGCTGCGGCGGCGACGGCAGTCAGATCGACGGACAGTGTCGTCCCGGGAAAGAGGGTCGGGTAGAACGCTGCCGTTCCCACGATCATCAGGACGATTCCGATCAGGCCACGCTGCGTGAGGCCGAGCATACGACATTGCTCGTACCGCAGTCACATAACTGATTAGCTTTCGACTGGCCCGGAGGGCGGGACCGTCGAGTCACTGTCCGTGTTCGTGGCCGACGACGAGGGCGACGACGTTCATCAGGAGGAGTCCGACGAACACCGTGGCCTGCTGGCCGTCGAGGCCACCGACGAGCAAGGGGAGATAGAGGAAGGGCAACGCGACGGCGGTCCAGAAGGCCAGAAAGCGGAGGGGGGCGACGACCACGGCGAGGCTCAGGCGAACGAGCCGTGAGTCGACGAGTTCCTGTGGGCGGGGCAGTCGGTCGATTGGGGCGGTGGGGGACGAGTTCGACATCGGGGACACCTCACTTCCCGAATGGACGGGCGGACCCATATACCCCGCCGAGCGTTGCCGTCGTTTCGGGGATTTTCATCCACGACACGCTCAGTATCGGCCAACAATCCACAGCCTCTGTTTGGCGCTAACTTTTCATACGGCTCGTTCACTCTTTTATTCAAATATAATATGAAGAATTTATATCGGCGGAGGTACGGGTCCATTACCGACCGCGAACCGGTGTTCTCTTAACGCCGGTGTCGCGTAGGTGATGACGAACGTTCATGTCGAATCCGAGCGCCACCACGGAGCGGCAAATCGACAGCAATCTGTTCATTACCGTCTCCGGACCACCGGGCTGTGGGGCGACGACGCTCACCGAGGGACTCGCGGAGGCGCTGAACTGCGGCTACGTCATCGGGGGCGACATCTTCCGTGACCTCGCCGAGGAGCGCGACCTCTCGCTGCAACAGCTCATCGCCAAGGCCGAAGAGGACGACACGATAGACCGGGCGCTCGATCAGCGGCTCCGCCGTATCGCCGAGCAGTGGGGCGCGGCGAACAAGGCGTTCATCCTCGAATCGCGGCTGGCGGGATGGCTCGCGGGCAACCGGGCCGACCTGCGCATCTGGCTCGACGCCCCCGAAGAGATCCGCATCGAGCGCCTCAGCGACTACGAGGTGAGTTACGAAATCGAGCGCCCCGCCGAGCGCGAGGACGTCAGCCTCCGGCATCTCGACGACGAGGAGGAAATCGGCCCGCTGCTCCGCGTCCGCGAGGTGAGCGAGGCCGGTCGGTACGAGAGCTACTACGGTATCGACGTGGAGGATCAGTCCTTCTACGATCTCTCGATCAACACCGCTCGGTGGGACGCCGAGACGGTGCTCGAGATGGTGCTCACGGCCATCGAAGGCTACGACCCCGAGACGGACGAGGGGGCCTTCACCACGCGCGACGTGACGCTTTAATCCTCCATCGCTCGCCGAAGCCGTGGGAGTTCGGCTCGGATGGCCCGCCGCTTGACCAGGAGGAAGCCGGCGAAGATCAGCGCGAAGCCGCCGACGGTGGCAAGGGAGAGGCGTTCCTGCAGGAAGAGCCAGCCCGCGAGCGCCGCGAACACCGGCGCGACGTAGGAGACGAGGTTGATCTCGACCGCCCCCAGCCGGTCCAGCAGGTCGAAGTAGATGAGAAAGCCGAGCGCGCTGGCCGCGAGGGCGAGATAGGCGAGCGCGAGAACCCCCTCGACGGAGAGGGTCACGTCCGCGAACGACTCGCCGAGCGCGAGCGAGATGGCGTGCATCAAGAGTGCGCCCCCGAGCATCGACCACGCCTCCATGGTCTCGATGGGGAGCGTGGCCTCGATCCGGCGAGTCAACACGGAGCCGAGGGCAAAGGACGTCGCGGCGCCGAAGACGAGCAGCTTCGCGACGACGCCGCCTGCGAGGAGCGCGTCAGGGGCGGGGCGCGCGAGGACGACGACGCCCAGCAGGCCGAGACAGAGGCCGACGACGCCGGCGGTGGTCAGACGCTCGTCGGGAAGGAACACGCGGGCAAAGCCCGTCGTCAACACGGGGCTGAGGCTGACGATGACGGCGGCGGCCGCGCTGGTGACGGCGGGGTCGGACTCGCCGAGAAAGAGCAGGACGTGATAGCCGGCGATCAGGAGCGTCGCGCCGACGACGACGAGCGTCCACTGGCCTCGTCCCGAAGGGACGGGGTCGTCGACGGCCCACACGGCGTACGCGAGCATCAGGACGCCGGCCACGTCGTATCGGATCGCCGCGAAGAGGACCGGCGGGAAGTACGCGAGCCCGGCTTTGATCGCCATGAACGCCGACCCCCAGACGGCGGCGAGGACGAGAAAGAGGGCGAGGTTGCGGTAGCGGGACACGGAGTGAGTCGGCCCGATGCGGCACTCAACGTTTCGATTCGCGGCGCCCGTCGCGGATCGCTCGCAACACGTCCTGTCGGGCGACGATACCGACGAGTCGGCCGTCGTCGGTCTCCTCGCTCCCGACGACGGGGAGCCGGTTGATGTCGCGTTCGTCGTCGGCGAGCAGATCCAGAATCGTATCGAGGTCGGTGTCGGGCGTGATCGTCACCACGTCGGCGGTCATCACCTCGCTGATGGGCCGGTTCGCGTTCTTCGCGAGGTCGATGCCGAGGTCGAGGTCGTCCCACGACACGTCGATGGCGTACGTGAGCGTCTGGGTGAACGGTGGCAGCCCGATGGGAAGCCACAGGGTTCGCTCCTCGGTCTGGAACAGGTGGACGAGGTCGTGTTGGGTGACGATGCCCACGACGGCGCCGGCATCGTCTACCACGGGGAAGCCGTTGAAGTCGGCGCGGGCCAGGCGGCCAAGCACCTCGCTCACCTCGTCGTCGGGGGCGACCGTCTCGACGTCCGTCTCCATCAGATCACGGGCGGTCAGAGCCATGCGATGAGGGAGGACGGTGAGCGGCGTAGGTTTTGCGGGTGCGCCGCGCCGTACGTTTAAGTAACCCGACCGCAAAAACGGAGTATGGCCGTTCACGGCCGTTCGACGCTCCGGGACCTGTTCGACGACTCGCCCACGCCCCACATCGCGCACCCGCCGCGCACCCACCATCGACACTTCTACGTCGCCACCGACGGCTCCTACCGAGCCGAGGGTGGGGGACTCGGGGCAGTCATCGAGGCACGCGACGGGACGCGGGTCGCCCGACTCGCCCTCCCCGACACACCGCCGGACAACAACGTCGCGGAGTATCGGGCGCTCCATCTCGGACTCGACGTACTCGCCGCGCGGGCACCGCCGGACACCCGGGTCGGCGTCCTCGTCGACCACGACGACCTGGCAGCGAACGTCAACCACACCGTGCTCACCGCGGACCATCCGGACTGGGAGCCGACGGGACCCATCGACGTGCCGGCGCGAAGCGAGTACCACTGGCGCGGCATCCGCGCCCGCATCGGCGACTTCGAGGAACTGCGGGCGGCACGCATCGACAGCCGCGTCAACCCGGCGCATCCGCTCGCGAACGCACCCGAACGGTACGCTCACGTCAACGGCCGCGAGGATCGATGCGTCCTTCCGGACCGGAACCGGGGGCACGCGCCGACGCCGGAGGACGCGACGACCGAGATCCCGCCGCCGTCGCGGGCGGAGCGCCGCGCGAGCGACTGACCTACTCGTCCCGTTCCTGGGCGTCGACGACGGCGACGCCCGCGAGGTTGACGATGTCTTTCACCTCGTCGCCCCGCTGGAGGACGTGGACCGGCTTGTCCATGCCCACCAGCATCGGCCCGATGGCGTCCGCGCCGCCGAGCCGTTGTAACAACTTGTACCCGATGTTCCCCGCCTCCAGATTCGGGAAGATCAACACGTTCGCCGGCTCCTCCAAGTCCGCGAAGTCGTAGGTGCCCTCCAGAATGTCCTCGACCACCGCGGTGTCGGCCTGCATCTCGCCGTCGACCGGGAAGTCCACCTCGGGGTCCTCGCGGAGCATCTCGGCGGCCCGTCGGGGCTTGCGCGTCCCCGGGTTGTCGACGCTCCCGAAGTTGGAGTACGAGAGCATCGCGGCCCGCGGTTCGACGTTGAACCGGCGGGCGAGTTCGCCCGTGTGGCGCCCGATTTCGGCCAACTCGGCCGCACCGGGGTCCTGGTTGACCGTCGCGTCGGCGACGAAGATCACGCGGTTCTTGAACGTGAGCATGTAGACGCCGGCGGCGTACTCCGCGTCCTCGGCGGTGCCGATGATCTGGAGCGGCGGCCGCAGCGCGGACGGGTAGTGATGCATCAGGCCGGTCAGCATCGCGTCGGCGTCGCCCATCTCCACCATTACGCTCCCGAGGTAGTTGCCGTCGCGGACGAGTTCGTTCGCCTCGCGGCGGGTGACGCCCTTCCGTTTCCGGAGTTCGTACAGGCGCTCCGCGTAGGAGTCGAGTTCGTCGGTGGCGGGGTCGACGATTTCGGGGTCGAAATCGAGGCCGAGGTCGTCCATCGTCTCCCAGATGGCCTCGCGGTCGCCCAGCAGGACGGGCTGGGCGATACCCTGATCCGTGATCTGGTAGGCGGCGCGGATCATCTTCTCGTCGGTACCCTCGGCGAGGACGACCCGCTTGGGGTCGGTCTTGGCCTTGTTGAGGACGACCCGCATCATCTCGCGGGACTTGCCGAGTCGCGCCTCCAGCTCCTCGCGGTAGGTGCTGAGGTCGATGGACTTGCGGGCGGCGTCGCTCTCGATGGCCGCCTGCGCGACGGCGGGCGCCACCTCGAACATCACCCGCGGGTCGACGGGTTTGGGGAGGATGTACTCGGGGCCGAACTGAAGCGGCTGGTCGCCGTACGCCTTCACGACGGCGTCCGGGACGTCCTTGCGCGCGAGGTCCGCGAGCGCGCGGGCCGCGGCGACTTTCATCTCCTCGTTGATCTCCGTCGCCCGCACGTCGAGTGCCCCCCGGAAGATGAAGGGGAATCCGAGGACGTTGTTCACCTGATTGGGGTAGTCGGAGCGTCCCGTGCCGACGACGACGGTGTCGTCGCGGGCCTCCTTGGCCTCGTGGTACCCGATTTCGGGTTCGGGGTTGGCCATCGCGAAGATGATCGGGTTCTCGGCCATCGATCGCACCATCTCCGGGCTCACGATGCCGCCGACGGAGAGACCGACGAACACGTCGGTCGCCTCCATGGCGTCGGCCAGTCCTCCCTCGGCGCGGTCCTGCGCGAAGCGGGCCTTGTACTCGTTGAGTTCGCCGGCGTCGACCCGGTCGGTCGTGATGATCCCCGAGGAGTCACACATGGTGACGTTGTCGCGGGCGACGCCGAGGGAGACGAGGAACTCGGCGGTGGCGATGGCGCTCGCACCCGCGCCGGAGATGGTCACCGTGAGGTCTTCGAGGGTTTTCCCCACGATGTCGGCGGCGTTGACGAGGCCGGCGCCGATGATGATGGCCGTGCCGTGCTGGTCGTCGTGGAAGACGGGGATCGACATCTCCTCGCGGAGGCGCTCCTCGATTTCGAAACAGTCGGGCGCCTTGATGTCTTCGAGGTTGATCCCGCCGAACGTCGGTTGCATCGCCTTCGTCGCCGTGATCACGTCCGCCGGATCGTCGAAGTCGAGTTCGATGTCGAAGACGTCGATGTCGGCGAAGCGCTTGAACAGGACGCCCTTCCCCTCCATGACGGGTTTGGAGGCCTGCGCGCCGATGTCGCCGAGGCCGAGGACGGCCGACCCGTTGGAGATGACGCCGACGAGGTTCCCTTTCGCCGTGTAGTCGTAGGCGAGGTCGGGGTCCTCGTGGATGTCCGAACACGGCGCGGCCACGCCGGGGGAGTACGCCAGACTCAGATCCCGCTGTGTGTTCGTCGGCTTCGTCGTCGAAATCTCTATCTTGCCGGGAGGATCCTGTCGATGATACTCCCTGGCGTCGTCGTCGAGTCCCATAACCGCGACCACAAGTGGGGTAGATAAAAAGCTATCCGTGGCACGTCGATCATTACATTCGTCGATTGTCGTTCAATCCGGCGATCGGACGCCCCGGATAGTCCGCTGGCGGCGGGCCGTCACGGGCGTCGACGGCACTCGACCGTGAACCGACGCTCTCCCAGTTCGTGGGGACGGTCGGACAGGTCTAAGTACGCATAGCCCCGAAGCGCGCGTATGAGCCTCCGCGACCGGGTTACGTTCCCTCGTTTCGCCGCGTTCACCACGGGGCTGACCCTCACGCTCGTCATGCTCGGCGTCTACACCGCCGCGACGGGATCGGGACTGGCCTGCTCGGCCCAGTGGCCCCTCTGTGACAACGGGCTACTTCCCCAGACCATCCCGAGTTTCATCGAGTGGTTCCACCGCCTCGTCGCCATGATCACCGGCTGGTTCATCGTCGGCACCGCGATATGGTCGTGGCGTCGCCCCGAGACGGGGACCCGCCTCACCGCGACGCTCGCGACCCTCCTCCTGCCGCTCCAGATCAGCATCGGCGCCGTCACCGTCACGCTCAACGGTATGCTCCCGACGGGGTACTCCCCGCCGACGCAGGGCGCCCACCTCGTCGTCGCGCTCACCATCTTCTCGCTGCTCGTGTGGACGGCGCTGTCCGCACGGACGAACGGCGACCCGCCGCTCCCCCGCGTCCGTCGGGCGCTCCTCGTCGCCTTCGGCGCCCTCGTCGCGAGCATCCTCGCCAGCCGTGTCTTCACGCCGACGCCGTACGGCCCGGCCGGACAGGCCCTCTTCTACGGCACCTCGCTGCTCGCCGTCGCCGCGCTCATCGCCGCGACCCGATGGCTCGCCGCCTCCTCCGTTCCGCGGCTCCGGTTCGCGACCGGAACGGCGCTTGGGCTGCTCTTCGTCGGCAGCCTGCTCGGCCGTGATCTCGTGTTCTACACCCCGACCGTCCGCCTCGTCAACGCGGCCGTCTTCCTGCTCGCCGGCGCCCTCGTCGCCGCCACGGCGGTCCTCGTCAGCCGGGCACGTCCCGACGGACGGGCCGGCAGCGTGGTGAGTTCGGACTAGAACTCGGTGACGACTTCCACGCCCGTCGTCTCGTACTCCGTCATCGCCGCCAGCCGCTCCGGCACCTCCGCCAACGACACTTCGCGGCGAACGAGCCGGCCGGGTTCGATCTCTCCCGACTCCAGCAAGCGAAGCAGTTCGTCGTATCGCGTCGGCGGCATCCCGCGCGCGCCCTTGAAGTCGGCCTCCATCATCGCCATCCGCTCGACGGGTAGGGACACCTCGCCACGCTCCTCGTCCGTCGTCAACCCGACCTGGACGTGCGTGCCCCGACGCCGCAACGAGAACACCGAGTTGCGACACGTCTCGGCCACCCCGAGGGCGTCGACGGAGACGTGCGCGCCGCCGTCGGTCGCGCCCCGAACCGCACCCGTCACCGCTCGACCGTCCTTCCCATCGGCGTTCACGACGGCGTCGGCGCCCAACTCGGTCGCCAGGTCGAGCGCCGCATCACGGATGTCGACCGCGACCACCCGTGCGCCCAATGCGTCGGCGATGTGGACCGTCGAGAGACCCACGCCACCACAGCCGTGGACGGCGATCCAATCGCCCGCGCCGACGTCACCGCGCGCCGTCAGGGCGTGGAAGGCGGTCATGAACCGGCAGCCGAGCGCAGCCATGTCCCGCGCCGAGACGCCGTCGGGGAGGTGCATGGCGTTGTAGTCGGCGTACGGAACGTGGACCTGTTCGGCGAACGCGCCCTGTGCCTCCCGCTGGAACCCGAGAGCGAGACCGTCCTCACAGACGTTGCCGTGGCCGCTCAGACACTGCGGACACGAGCCGTCGCCGAGGTTGAACGGGACGGCGACGCGGTCACCCTCGGCGACGCGTTCGACCCGGTCGCCGACGGCGACGACGCGACCCGCCGGTTCGTGGCCGAGGATCTGCCCGTCGGCGACCGCGTCGCCGACCCACTCGCCGTGTCCCTGCCACGCGTGCCAGTCGCTCCGGCAGACGCCGCAGGCCTCGACGTCGACGACGACGCCGTGCGGATCGGGATCGGGTGCTTCGACGTCGGTGATCTCCAGCGGTTCGCCGTGTTCCCGGAGGACTGCGGCTCGCATACTCGACGCCACGCCACCACGGGTCAAAAAGGATTGCTCACATGAAATCCGAGAGACCGGACTGGCCGTCGTCGGCGTCCGCTTCGGTATCGGAATCGGCAGTGGCAGTCTCGCCGTCGGCCTCGTCCACGACACTGCCGTCGTCCGCCGCGTCGGCGTCCGCTTCGGTATCCACGGTCCCGTCTGTCGTCACCGCGCCCCCGAACGCCCCCGAGTGTTCCTCCATCTCGGCCTCGCGAAGCTCCTCGGCGTCCGCGACGATGGACTCCACTTTGTTCGTCGTCTCGCCACTCCCGGTGACGAAAGACACCGCCGCCTCGTCGAGGCCGTAGTAGGCGGCCATCGCTACCGTCAGTTCACGGGGCTTGCAGTGGTGGGTCATCGCCGCGAGGAAGGGAATGACCTCGCGGCGAGCGGTCGCCATGCTGAATCCGCCGTTCTCGGCCACCTTGCGGACCACCTCGTCGGCCGTCGAATCGGAGGACGGCCAGAACTGCGGCCGGTTGAACCGCGTCCATCCACCCTTCGATCCGTCGCGGGACGCCGCCACGCCGCCAGCGAGGGCGTCGGTCGCGTACCGCCAGTAGCCGTACTCCTGGCTGGCGCGTACCCGCCCCAGCCACCGGTCGGCGTTCGCGAGGTGGTCGTACGCCCGCGCGAGTTCCGCCCCGTCGTACACTTTGGTGACGTTCTCGGCGATCCACTTCGTCAGGTCGTCCGGCGTCTCGTCGACGCGGTACGCGGAGCCGATGGCCTCCTCGGGGGACTCCTCTTTCAACACCGCATCGAGGAAGGGAAAGACCCCGAGACTCCGATCGCGGTCGCTCGTCACCACGTCGTCGACCGTCAGGCGACGGTCATCCTCCGCGGCCGCCTGCAGGTCGTTTACCGCCGAACGCAGGTCGCCGTCGTTGATTTCGGCGATGCGATCCAGGGCGTCGGCCTCGAACTCGACGTCCTCGCGCCGGCAGATGTCCCGGAGGACGGGGACGATGGAGCGCGCCGACACGTCGCGGAATTCGATTTCACGGCAGGCGTTGCGCAGCCCCCGACCCATGTCGTAGTAGTCGTTGGCGATCAGAACGATGGGCTGGCCGGCGTCTTTCACCACGCGCGTGACTGCGCTCGCCCCGCCGCGGTCGTAGTTGCCGTGGATGTTGTCGGCCTCGTCGAGGATCACGAGCTGTCGACCGTCGTCGTCACCGCCGCCGACCGATCCGACGAGCGTCGCGTTCTGCGCCGCTCGCCCCGCGAAGCGTTCGATCACGTCGGCCGTCCGCTGGTCGGAGGCGTTGAGTTCGACCGTCTCCCACCCCATGTCGGTCGCCAGCGCGTGAGCCGCCGACGTCTTGCCGACGCCCGGACTCCCGTGGACGACGACTGCCTCGCGGTGGTCGTCCCACGTCTTCGCCCACTCCGCCAGCGCGTCGCGGGCCTTGTCGTTCCCCCGGACCGCCGACAGCGTCGATGGGCGGTACTTCTCCGTCCAATCGGTCATTACCGGACGAAGGCGCGAAGCGCGTTTAGTGGTTGCGCTCGCCTACCCGCCGGTGTTTCGACGATCGAACTGGGTGGCGAATCCGTCGTCCGTCTCGTCGCTGGAGACGATGGTGTCGCCACCGGATTCGACGAGATAGAGGGCGTCGAACGTCGTGAACCCGTGCTCCTCGACGTACGTCGCCGCCGCGACTGCAGTTATCGTTGCGAGCGAAGAGACATCGTACCTGTCGCTACCGGGTCAGCGCCGATAAAAGAATCCGCATCGGGTGACCGCTTCCGGCGGTCAGTCGTGATTCAGTCGTTTAGTTGTCGCGCCGGACGGCCAGCAGCGCAGCCGCGATGAGCGCGATGACGGCGACGAGGGCACCGAAGCCAGGACCGCCACCCTCAGTGGGCGTCGGCGTGGCCGTTGCCGTGTCCGTCGGTTCCGGCGTCGGTTCCGGCGTCGGTTCCGGCGTCGGTTCCGGCGTCGGTTCCGGCGTGTCAGTCGGCGTCGGTTCCGGCGTCTCCGTCGGTTCCGGCGTTGCCGTCTGGACGCTCTGGACGATCTCTACCTGAACGAGGTCCGTGTTCTCACCGTCGTCGGCTTCGAGGTCGTACGTGCCCGTCTGGACGTCTTCCAGCTCGAGGCTCGTCGACCACGTGCCGTCGTAGGACCACTCGTCGGTGGTCGCGAGGGCGACCGAGTCACCCTCGCTCGTCAGCAGTTCGACGGTGATCGAGTTGTCGTCCGGACGCAGGTTGGTCGCACCTTCAACGACCATCGTGTCGTCGACACCAACCGGGTTGACACCGGAGGCTTCCATGCCTTCGGGGTAGACCGTCTGAATCTGCGTCTGCGCGTCGGCGTAGCGGAAGTTCGCCGTGACCATGCGGTCGTCACTTCCAGTCTCCTCGATCGTGTCGGCAACGACGTTCGCGCGGATCTGCGCACCCGTCGAGCTGCCGAAGTTCTTCGTATCGAGGTAGCCGTCGATGTCGGACTCGCCGGTCGTGCCGTATTCGCCGTCACGACCGGGGATCAGGATGTGGACGCTGACGCGCTGGCCATCCTCGAGACCGCTGATGGACACGTCGTCCTCGTCGAACGTGTTGTCGTCGTCGACCGAGATGTCCGCGGTGTGCGTGCCACCACGGTCGCCGACGAACAGGACGTCGACGTTCGAGGCGCCGAACGCACTACCCGAGATGTTCACGGTCGAGTCGGTGGTCGAGACCTGACCGCCGACGGTCTTGACCGTCGCCGACAGTTCCGTGTCGGTCACCCGCAGCGACTGCTGGGTGCTCGTGTTCGTGTTGAACTCCGAGGGCGACAGGTCGTAGTCGTCGTTGGTGTCGGGCGAGCCCGAGAGGCCGCCGACGTCAACCACACCGAAGCGGTAGGTGCCGGGGAGCGACAGGATGTCGTTCCCGGTGCCTTCCCCTTCGCTGAGGACGACGTCTTCCTCTTCGAACGTGCCGTCGGCGTCGACGGTGATCGTGTTGGAGCCGTCGATTTCGACGATCTCGTAGTCGTCGTTACGGCGGGCGAAGAAGGCAACGTCGTCGATGCCTTCCGAGGCCGTGCCGTTGACCTCGACTTCGCTGCCGACGACGTACGCGTTACCGGGCGATTCGATCGAGAGGTCGCCTTCCTCGACTTCCAGCGTCTGCTCGTCGTCCTCGCCTTCGGTGTCGGTCGTGCTACCGAGCTCGAACGGCACTTCAGTCGTCCCGTTGTAGAGCGTCATCTCGACGTCCGTCTCGTCGAGGTACTGCGTCTCGATCTGACCGACGCCGACACCCGTGTCGTCGTCGATCGTGATGTTGGCGTAGGCGTACTGCATGTCGCCGTTGATGCCAGTGTCGTCAACCGTCGACCGGTTGTACTTGGCGGCATCGCCGGGCGAGTCGGTCACGACACCGACTTCGCTGGTGTCGCCGACCTGCCGGAAGATCCGCGCGGCGTTCTCGGGGGAGACGCCGTCACGGAAGTCGTCAGCCTCGATGATGACCACGTGCGTGTCACCAGCGTCCGAACCGCCAATCTCGAAGCGGACGTCCTCACCGCGGACGACGTTGTCCGAGTCGAGTTCGATGTTCGCGTCGTCATCACCGGTGACGGTGATGGTCGTGGACTGGCTGGCCTGACCGAAGCCGAGGTCGTCGGTCCCGGCCAGGGTGATCGTGTACGTGCCCGTACCCGTGTTCGCGAGGTCGATCGGGTAGAGGACTTCGTTGACCGCTGCGTCGCCACCGCGGCTGGCGCCTTCAGGGTTCGTGAAGCTCTGGCCCGTCTCGCTACCGGTGCGCACGGCGTCGTTGGATTGCTGCACGTTGTCGTCGATGACGTCACCGGTCACGTCGAGACCGGAGTCGTCCTCGACGGTCAGTTCGAGGTTCTCGGCGTCCTGGTAGTTCCAGGCACCGACGACGGTCAGGTTACCGGCGTTCGTGCCGTCCTCGCCGCTGGTCGGGCTCGTGCCCTCAGCGACGGATCCGCCCGCGATGTCCTCGAGGTTGCTGTTGAGGACGTCCAGCGTGGTCACACGCGGCGTCTGGACGGTCACGCCCGGACTGCCGGCGTTACCGGACGTCGTGTAGGAACCAGTCGGCTGGTCCTGGGGGACGTTCGGCGTTTCGAGGGGGACGCCCTCGGCGTCACCGGCCGTCTTCTCGACGCCGCCGGAGATGGCGCCGGCGAGGAAGACGTCGGATTCACCCTGGAAGACGGTCGCACCACTGTAGATGGTACCCGTACCGTCCTGGGTGTTGAACTCACCGACCTCACCGTTCGGACCCGCGCGGGTCTCGTCGGTGCTGACGGTGACGGTGTCAAGGGTGGTGTCACCACCACTGGTGCTCCTCAGATCCACGTCCACGTCACCGCTGGTAGTGATATCAGAGTAGTCTATCTCCACTTGAGCTTCAACTCGGTACTCATTACCAGTGCCACTGGTAGTTGTGGAGTCGTAGACAATCTGCGGCGCGCTAGCTTGCTGAGTGGATACCGGGACCTCTTCTCGGGAATTGTTAATGATGGAAACATCACTAACGTCCGTAATCGAAGCGGAACCGGTAACGGCACCGTCGTTTAGCGTGAGGATGATCTCCTCACTAGAATTGCCGAAGTTCGGGTCTTCGGTCACGTTGAATACCACACTATGCGTTACTGTCGTGTTCGCAACGTTCGTCGGAGGCGTACCCGCATCCGACGGTTGCGTACCAACATTTGCCGCAGCAGCCGAGCCTGACAGCGCCACGGTGCCAGCGAAGACGCTGAACACCATGAGCGCGGCCAGGATGACTGCGCGGACCTTCTGATTATAGTCTGTCATTTTTTACGTTGTTGTTGGACCGCAGTGACATTCCAGAGGTCCTTCCTCTTTCCTGCCGATTTGTGGCTCCGCCGTCCCGAAGGGACAGCGCCACCACTGGTAGGGGTACGGGCATTTCTTTACCCAAGTATGGTATATGTTTTGTGGTATTGTCGTGTGTGTGTCAGACAACCCCGAGAAGCGAGGCCGGCCGCGGTTGCCGGAAACCGGACGCCATTTACGTCGCCCGCGCGGAGGGACGGGCATGCGACGCCGCGCCTTCCTCGCTTCGGCCGGAATCGCCGCCCTCGCCGGCTGCTCCAGCGGTAACGACGATGGAGACGGGTCGGACGGAACCGCGACGCCGACGGCAACATCGACGGGCACCGGGACGCCGAACTTCGAACTCCGCGGCGCCGAAATTCCCGAGGCACGGGCGTTGAACGTCCCCACCGCCATCGCCGTCGCCGTCCAGAACACGGGGACCGGTGCGGGAACGTTCACCTCGACGCTCGAACGACGCGTCGACGACGGGGAGTGGGAGACGGCGGCCAACATCGAGATGCCCCTCGAAGCGGGCGAGACGGGGGAGTGGCACAGCCCCCGATTCGCACCGCGGTATCTGGCGACGCTTCACTTCCGACTCGCGGCGTTCGACGAGACGTGGTCGATGGAGATCGCCCCGAAACGGCTGGATTTCGGACTCTACTACGCCGCGCCGACGGGACTCTACCTCAACGTCCTCGGTGGCTCGTTCGAATCCGAGTACCCAGCGCCGAGCAACGAGACGGACACGACGGCCAACGAGACGCTGACGCCGACGACGGCGCCCGACGGCGAGACGTGGGCGATCATGCGAGTCGACGTGCGAAATCGATTGGAAGAGCCCCAGACCACGCCCGCCGCCGACGAGTTCGTGTTGACCGTCGACGGCGAGCCCCGACCCCAGCATCAGGAGGTCACGGACGATCCGTACGAGGGCGGCGAACTCGCCGGCCGAACCGTCACGCGCGGCGACTTGGTTTACTCCGTGCCCGCGGGAACACAGGCGCGCGATATCACAATAACGTGGGAGTCTTCGCTCCCCGACGGCGACGTGAAGGCCATCTGGACGAAGTGAGCCCGCTCAGGGGAGCGCCGCCACCGCACAGCCGAGCATCGCGACGAACAACAGCGCGATCGACAGCGCCTCGACGGCGCAGCCGACGGGCGAGAGCGCATGGAAGACCGTTCGGGCTGTGAATTTTGGTTGCATACTTGTGTGGCAATTCACGCTTAGACTTCCAGAATATAGTGTTTGACGCTTCAAACAATCATAATTCATCAGTATCGTGGTGGAAAATCATATTTCCCCGATACTACGGGATCGAATGCCGGAGCCGGGGCTCTCGGCGAACGTGACAGCGAGAGAATGCCCGGGGTGGGCTCCGAACCCACGATCTCCGCATGTCCCAGGTTACGAGGCTCGGCGGGCCTCGAGGGAGACGGAGGCTTCCAAGGCCGAGGTGTATCCGCACCGAATCTCGAATACCCTATGAGTGCGGCGCTATGTCCAGCTAAGCCACCCGGGCGCAGTAAGTCGTAGGCAAATGCCGCCCTTGAAGCTTCCCATATCCGTCCACCCCGTCGACGCACAGCCGGCAGTATTATGATTCGCGACGGGGACCATCCCCGCATGAGTCTGCCGGAGCTCGTCCAGTCCACGCTCGACGGCGAATCCGTGGCGGCACGCGTGGGGCTCGGCGGTGACGACCTGCTCCTCGTGACGTCGACGCGGACGCTCGTCTACCGGGCCGAGGGACTCCTCTCGGACGAAGCGGTCGAGGAGTACCCCCACGACGCGGAACACGTCGGCGTCTCCGAGGGCCGACGCAAGGCCAAGATCACGCTCGATTACGGGCTCGACGGCGAGCGGACGTTCTCGGTGCCGACGAAACAGCTCGATCAGGTGCTCCACCCGGTGCTCGCCGGCGTGTTCAACGCCCGCGGGATCACGGACACCGGCGAGACGGTCAAGCAGACCTACCGGTTCAGCGAACTGACCATCGTCATCACGAGCGCGCGGCTGATCCGTCACATCGGCGCCGCAGTGTGGGACGAGGAGTACGAGGAGTACGCCTTCGAGGACGTGACCGACCTCGACTTCGAGGAGGGGAGCGTCGCCACGTCGGTTGTCCTCACCGTCGGCGGCCGACAGGAGCGGTTCAAGACGCCGAACGATCAGGCGCGGGCGGTCCGCGAGGGGCTCGTCTCGGCGGTGTGTGCCTACCACGGCGTCGACGACGTCGACGAACTCCGGGCGAAGGTAGCGGAGGAAGCGGAACGCGACGACGAGGCGGACACGGACGCCGACGCCGACACGGAGGGGACGGTATCGTTCGGCGACGGTCCCGGTCCCCTGGATACGAGCGGCGTCGACGGCGACGTGACGGCGGAGGACGGAGCAGAGAGCGGGAGTGAGGACCGTGGAGCGACGGAGACGGTTCGAACGCCGGAGCCGGGACAGGCCACGGAGACGACGGACCGCGACGACGACGGCTTCGGCGACTCCGGGTTCCGGTCGGCGGGCGTCGCCGACGACGCCGTCGCCGAGGAACTGGCCGAGCTGCGAAAGGTCGTCGAGAAGCAGAACGAGCGCCTCGACCGCCAGGAGCGGACCATCCAGCAGCTGATCGAGGAACTCCGGCAGGGCCGCTAATCCCGGCCGAGCACTTTTCTGACGCAGGAGGAGCCGAACGGGCCGAGTTCGCCGGATTCGAACTGGACGAAGTGACCGGTCGAGAGCGACGCGCCACAGCGTCGACAGTCGAAGTCGCCCTCCCGTTCGACGACCTGTCGCTCGAAGCGGACGAAGCCGCCGTCGCGACGCATCCGGACCCGATCCGCGTCGCGCTCGATGATCCCCCGAAGTTCGGCCTCGTCGAGGACCGTTCGGACGAGCGTCGGATCGGTCGTCACCGTCTCGATCCGGTCGACCACGGCCGACAGCGGCAGGTCGTCGCGTTCGAGGGCCGCGAGCAGGTCGAGTGCGAGTTCGACCCGCGCGCTCGCTCGCTCGTGCGTGTCGTCCGTCACGGCCGGCCGTTCGGGACCGGCGCTCATCAACGTCCCGTTCGGGCGTCGGGGGCGTCCGCCGAAGCGCAACTCGTTTGCCACGTGGCGACGAGCGACGGACATGGACCGACGCGTTCGCCTCGGCGCCGGCGTGGGTCTGATCGCCCTCGTCGCCGCCCTCGCGGCCCTCACCTCGCCGGCGGCGGTCCTCGGCCGGCTGGCGTGGGTCGCCGCCGATCCGCTCCGTCTGACCCTCGCGCTCGTCGCCGTCGCCGTCGTCCGCCCGCTGTTCGCGTGGCCGACGACGCTGCTCGCCGTCGCCGCGGGCTACGGGCTAGGCCTCGGGGGGTTCCCGCTCGCGCTCGCGCTGGTCGTCGTGACGAGTCTCCCCCCGTACTGGGTGGCCGGCCTGAGCGCCGGCGACGGCTCCGTCGCCGCGGCGGGGGAGCGACTCGTCGCCGAGACGGGCGACGTGCGGAGCGTCGTCGGCAGTCGTCTCCTGCCGCTCCCCTCCGACGTGGTGTCGGCGGGCGCGGGCGTCGCGGGCGTCCCGCTCCGGGCGTTCGCGCTGGGAACCGCCGTCGGCGAGGTGCCGTGGGTCGCCGCGGGCGTCGTCGCCGGCGACTCGTTCGCGAGGCTCTCGACGGCGTCGCTCTCGGCCGCGATGGACCCGCGGATTGTCGTCGGGGCCGCGATACTCGCCGGGCTGGCTTTCGCCAGACCGGCGTACCGGCTCTACGCCAGTCGGTGAGTTCGTCGAGAGCGGCGTCGGTTCGATCCGGGGTGTCGACGAGGGCGAAGCTACTTCACTACAGGGGCGATACCGACGGCCAGTGACCGGGATTCTGCGGCGGGCCAAACGCCCGTTGCTCTATCTGATGGGGCCGATGTACGCCGTCGCCGGAGCGTTGCACTTCGTCGTGCCGGACCTGTACGTCCAGATCGTCCCACCGATATTCCCGGCGCGGCTCGCACTCGTGTATCTCTCCGGCCTCGCCGAAATCGCCGTCGGCATCGGGGTACTGCTCCCTCGAACGCGACGGCTGGCGGCGTGGGCGACGGTCGCCGTACTCGTCGCCGTCTTTCCGGCGAACGTCTACATGGCGACCCACGGCGTCGTCGTCGAGGGACTGCCGGGCGGCGGCGATCCGTCCGCCCTCGTTCGCTGGGGACGGCTGCCGCTGCAGGCCGTGCTGATCCTCTGGGCGGCCTGGTATACGCGGCCGTTGCCCGAACCGGACCGACGCTGAACGGACGGAACGGGAGGTCACCCGCCGCGCCGTCGATACCAGACCTGCTCGCCGACGGGCGACGCCCCGTCGGCGATGTCCAGTCGCGACAGGACGAGGTCACGGATCGCAAACGTGACCACGAGTTCGACCACGGTGTCGTCCGCCGCCGCGACGGTGACGACGCAGTGACCGTCACGGTCCGTGATCGATTCGATGGTCCCCGTCGACCACCGGTCGAGGTCGTGGGTCGGTCGGCGCGCGTGGATTCGGTCGTGGTGCATCTCGACACGCCACGCTACGCCGGCTCGACGCTAAAGCCCGGCGGGTGGATCGACGTGTCGCGTCCGCGGGGTGGCCCGACGACTACTCCAGCAGCGACTCGCCGGTCATCGCCGCCGGCGTCTCGACGCCGACGAGTTCGAGAAGCGTCGGCGCCACGTCACACAGCGACCCGCCGAACCGGATCCGCCGGCCGCCCGACGGGTCCGCACCGGGCGCGAGGTAGACGACCGGAACCGGGTTGGGCGTGTGGGCGGTGTGGGGGTCGTCGGGCGTCCCCATGTCGTCGGCGTTGCCGTGGTCGGCGGTGACGAGGACGTGCCCGCCGGCGGCGTGAACCGCGTCGACGAGGCGGGCGAGCTGTGCGTCGACGGCCTCGACGGCGGCGACGGCCGCCTCGAAGTCACCGGTGTGGCCCACCATGTCCGGATTGGCGTAGTTCAAGACGAGTACGTCGGGGTCCTCGCGCTCGATGTGGTCGATGGCGGCGTCGGTCACCGCGACCGCGCTCATCTCGGGCGTGCGGTCGTAGGTTGGGACGTCGGGGCTCTCGACGATCCGACGCATCTCCCCCTCGAACTCGACTTCGCGGCCGCCGTTGAGGAAGTAGGTGACGTGGGCGTACTTCTCCGATTCCGCGATACGGAGCTGGGTCTTGCCCGCACGGGCGAGCGTCCCGCCGAGGGTGTCGGGGAGGTCGAGCGGCGGGAAGGCGACGGGGAACGCGAACCGCTCGTCGTACTCGGTCATCGTGACGAGGTGGATATCCGGCGGATCGGTCTCGAACGACCACACGGGGTCGACGTCGGCCAGCATCCGGACGAGCTGGCGGGCGCGGTCGGCACGGAAGTTGGCGAAGACGACGGCGTCGCCGTCTTCGAGGGTGGGGCCACCCTCGATCAGCGTCGGCTCGACGAACTCGTCGGTCTCGCCGCGGTCGTAGGCGGCGTCGAGGGCCTCGACGGCCGACGCGGCCGCGTGATCGGCCTCGCGGTTCACGATGGCGTCGTACGCGCGCCTCGTCCGCTCCCAGTTCTCGTCGCGGTCCATCGCGTAGTAACGGCCGGTTACGGTGGCGACGCCGCCGGTGCCGCGGTCGGCGGCGACGGCCTCCAGTTCGGAGAGGGCGTCCGCGCCGTCGGTCGGCGGCGTGTCACGGCCGTCGGTAAAGGCGTGCGTGACCGCCGGAACGTCGTGGCGGTCGGCGAGGTCGATCAGGGCGTGGAGGTGGCGCTGGTGGGAGTGGACGCCGCCGGCGCTGGCGAGGCCCATGATGTGCAGACGGCCGCCGGTGTCGCTGACGTGGGACACGGCGCCGCGGAGGGCGTCGTTCTCGAAAAACGAGCCGTCGGCGACCGAATCGTCGATCCGCGCTAAGGGTTGAGCGACCACCCGACCGGCACCGATGTTGAGGTGGCCGACCTCGCTGTTGCCCATCTGTCCGTCGGGGAGGCCGACGCGTCGACCGGAGGCGTCGAGTGTCCCCGAGGCGCCGGTGGCGAGAAAGCGGTCGAACGTCGGGGTGTCGGCGGCCGAGACGGCGTTGCGGCCGGGGCCGTCGAGTCCCCATCCATCGAGGATGACCAGCGCGGCGTCCATATCCGAGCGAGGCCATCGGGCGTTAACTACCTGTTGCATCGCGTCTGGAGGGGTGTCCGTGCGAGACGGTCCCCCCGCCCTGCCGGCGCCATCGGCACGCCTTTGAAGGTCGCTTCGGAACACGCATCCATGTCCACCGACGAGCAGGGACCCGTTCGTGTCGGGGTGCTCTCCCTACACAACAGCAAGGAGACGAAGGCGATCTTGAACGCGGTCGAGGACCTCGGCCACGAACCGGTGTGGCTCCGGCGCGAGAACACGACGGTCAGCATCGAGGACAGCGAGGTGACCGTCGATCCGGACGTGGACGTGGTCGCCAACCGCCTCCTACTGTCGACGACGGGCGATCCCGCGGAACTGCTGGGACTGGCGACGACGTTCAACCGTATCCGCCCGATGCTGAACGAACCGGACCCGGTGTTGACGGCGATCCACAAGTTCGCGACGGCGGCGACGCTCGCGGACTGGAACATCAGCGTGCCCGACGCTTTCCTCGGACTGTCGAACGAGCGACTCAACAGCGGCCGGGGACGGTTCGGCGACGTGGGCGTCTACAAGACGGCCATCGGCACGCACGGCGGCGGGACGTGGAAGGTCGACCTCACCGAACCGGTCAACCCGCGGGTCGGCAACCGACAGGCGTTCCTACAGGACCTCGTCGAACGCGACGAGAACGAACACCGCGACCTCCGGGTGTACGTCGTCGACGACGAAATCGTGGGCGCGATGTACCGCTACGCCCCGGAGGGCGACTGGCGGACCAACGTCGCCCTCGGCGGCGACGTGGCCGACGCCACCGACGACCTCCCCGACGTGGCAGCAGAGATGGCGCTGTACACCGCGGACGTGATGAATCTCGACTACGCCGGCGTCGACCTCATCGAGGGCGAGGACGGCTGGTTCGTCCTCGAAGTCAACCCGACGGCGGGGTTCAAAGGGCTGTACGAGGCCACGGGCACCAGCCCCGCCCCCCACGTGGCGAAACTCGCCATCGAGCGCGCCGGCGGGAGCGTCGACGAGGAACGGGTGGAACAGCTCTCGGCCACGCTCGACGACTCGACCCCCTCGTGTAAGCCCCGCATCACGCCGCCCGAACAGGAGGATCTCCCGGTCATCGGCTACATCGAGGACGTCATCGTCAGCGGGACGAGCGGATCGAAACAGGTGAAGGCCAAATCCGACACGGGCGCGACGCGGACGAGCATCGACACGGGACTCGCCGCCGACATCGGCGCCGGGCCGATCAAGAGCATGACGCGCGTGAAGTCGGGGAGCGTCAAGTCGGGGAAGGCGCGACCGGTCGTCGACTTGGTCATCGGCATCGGCGGCACCCAACACACCGTCACCGCGAGCGTCGAGGACCGCGGCCACATGGACTACCCCCTGTTGCTCGGGCGGGACGTGCTCGAACACTACCGGGTCGACGTGCGGCGACGCGCCGACGACGACGAGCGGAGTAGCGGCGAACTGCTGGAGGAGTAGGAGTAACCTTTTCCGGCTCGTTCCTGAAATCGAGGGCGATGACCCCGCTGGAAATCGGTCTCCGACTGGTGGCCGGCGTCCTTCTCATCCTCGCGAACGGCTTCTTCGTCGCCATCGAGTTCGCGCTGACGCGCGTCCGCCAGTACCCCGAATCCGAGTTCGACACGCCCGCGCTCGAACGGGCGTGGGAGATGACACAGGATCTCGAAATCTACCTCACGAGCTGTCAGGTCGGCATCACCGCCTCCAGCATCGCGGTCGGTATCGTCGCCGAGCCGGCGCTCGCGGCGCTGTTCGAGCCCTACTTCGCCGGGAGTGCGCTGGCGTCGGTCGGCGCTGGCGCCCTCATCGCGTACGCGATCATCAACCTCCTGCATCTCACCCACGGCGAGCAGACACCGACGTATCTCGGCGTCGAGCGCTCGAAGTTCGTCTGTCGGTACGGCGCGCGCCCGCTCTACTGGTTCGCGTGGCTCATCTCGCCGATCATGCACGTCGGCGACACCGTCGCGAAGGCGACGCTGAAACTGTTCGGCATCGAGATGACCGGCGCGTGGCTGGAGACCGAAGAGCAGGTCATCGAGTCGCGCGCGGACCTCCGGAACCGCCTCGACTCCCTGCTCGACGAGGGGGACGTACCCGAGGAGCGCCAGGAGGAGGTGCTCAACGCCCTCGCCGTCGGCGAGATGGCGGTCGCGGAGCTCGTGACCGACCCCGACGACATCGTGGCGCTGTCGGTCGGGGCGTCGGTCGAGGAGAATCTGGCGACGATGCGGGCGACCCCGCACACCCGCTTCCCGCTCGTCGGCGAGGACCTCGGGGACTTCCGGGGCGTCGTCTACACGCCGTCGGTGCTGACGCATCTGGAGGCGCTGGAGCGGGGCGAGCGGAGCTTCGAGGACATCGCGGCGGCGCCGATGACGCTCGCGGCGGAGACGAACGTCAGCGACGCCTTCGACCAGTTCCAGGCCCAGGATCAGGAGCTCGCGCTGGTGCTCGAGGACGGCGACGTCGTCGGCCTCCTGACCGCGACGGACGCGCTGGAGGCCGTGATGGGCGAGCTAGAGGATCCGCTGGACCGGGCGTACGGCTAACGCTCCCGCACCTCGTCGACCGAGTCGGCGACGTCCTCCTCGATCCGCCACAGGTAGAGGCTGGCGTAACTCCGGTACGGCGCCCACTGCTCCGCGCGGTCGACCATCGCCTCCCGGTCGATGTCGCCGTACAGCGCCCGCATCCCCTTCCGAATCCCGAGGTCGCCGACCGGGAACACGTCGGGGCGGCCGAGCGAGAACAGGAGTTGCATCCGCGCGGTCCAGTCCCCGACCCCGGTGATCGAGGTGAGTTCGTCGATCACGGCGTCGTCGTCCACCCCCGCGAACGAGTCGACCGTGTAGCCGCGGTCACGGAAGGCCTCGGCGACGTTGTTGACGTACCGCGTCTTCTGCCGGGAGAGCCCCGCGTCGCGGAGGGTGGCGTCGTCCGCGGCCAAGACGCCGGCAGGCGTCACGTCGACGGCTTCGAAGAGTCGCTCACGGGTCGCTGCGGCGGACGCCATCGACACCTGCTGGCGGAGAACCGAGACGACGAAGCGGGCGAAGAAGTCGTCCGCGGGCTCGATGGCGAGGGGACCGTGGCGCTCGATCAGCGGCCGGAGGTCGGGGTCGGCCCGCAGCGCGGCGATGGCGTCGGCGTCGTTCATGTCGGCCGTGAGCGGCCTACGGGCATAAGGGATCGGCCGGGAACGCGGGTGCTCTTCCACCCCCTCATAAGGGCGTTATAGGATTAAGCTACAGACCGATGGCGATAGGCGCCCACCATTCAGTCATGGTACAGCGGAGTCACGCCGACGGTCGAAGCAACGCAACCGAACCGAAATTCTACCTTCCCGCCGGGCCGGCTACGTCGTTCGTCGCCGACCGGGCGACGTCCGTCTGGGCGGCGCTGTTCAACCACGGCGTCGAAACGTCGGGGTAGGTTCGAGAACGGTGTTCGCGGCGGCGACGAGCACGACCAACCGACCCGTATCAATTAAGCCGCCACGCGGCGACCGGTCGGTAGCGAGATGAGCGACGTTAAAGCGGTCGTCCGAGTCGAGCACCCCGACATAGTGCTCACGGGAGCGGTTACCCACGACCGAAGTTCGGAAGTCAAGTCGGTGTCGGAGGCGGGAACCGACCCGACGTCGGGGAAGTTCTTCTATCACATCGAGTCGGCCGACTTCCGTCAGTTCGAGGACGGATTACGGACGGATAGTACCGTCGGCGAGTTCGAACGGGTGATCGAAATCGGGGCGGAGAAGGCGATTTACAGCATCGAGTACACCGACGACGCGAAGATCCTCTCACCGGTGATTTCGGCCGCGAACGGCGTCATCCTCGACATGGAAAACGACGGGCGCGCCTGGATTCTGACGGTGTGGATGCCCGAGCGAACGGATCTGGTGCAGCTCTGGGACTACGCACAGGGGAACGACATCGACATCGAGCTACTGCGCGTGAACGAATACGACGGCTTGGGTGAGACGGACGCCGGACTGACCGAGAGCCAGCGAGAAGCCCTCCTCGTCGCAGTCGAAGCCGGGTACTTCGAAGAACCACGCAACGCGACGCTCGGCGACGTCGCCGCTGCGCTCGACATCTCCCAACCCGCAGCCAGCGGTCTCCTTCGACGTGGCATCAAGCGACTCGTCGTCTCGTCCCTGATGGACGCCGGTGACGGGACGAATTGATCGCCACGACGCCGTGCGGTGGCAACCGGGAACACGATTCTCACCGTCGCGTGCCGCTACTCCCCGCTGGGCGCCAGCGGATCGAACCGCTCCGGGCGGTCGAAGACGCGGTCCGCGAGGTAGACGGCCCCGACCGAGAGGAGTAGCGTCGCGAGGATCAGGGGGATGCCGGGATCGTAGCGAAGCGGCGGATGGTAGCCGAAGGCGTAGTCGAAGACGTCGTTGACGAGGAGCGCGACGAGCGCGAGCTTGAGCGCGCGGTCGGTCGTCCGACCGTAGTAGGGGATGGCGAAGGCCTCGACGACGAACAACAGGTGAGTGAGCATGATCCCCCAGTAGTTCCAGAGGGCGCCCGGGGCGCCGACGTACTGACCGGGGTGGAGGTTGAGGGCGACGACGGTCCAGAGGCCGTACTTGACGAGCCAGACGAACGCGAACGTATGGAGGTAGGCCAGCGGGGTGTTGGTCGGGGCGTCGCGGACGCGACGGGCGTTCCCGAGGAGGGGAAGAAGCGTCGCGAGCGAGAGCGTCGCCAGCGCGAGCGCGGTAGGCGAGTCGCCGAAGAGCGGGTAGAGGAAGGTCGGCAGGTCGGCGAAGGAGGGATCGGCGTGGACGTAGAAACTGATGCCGACGAGGAAGGCGGCGCCGTTGGCGACCAAGAGCATCGAGAGGCTGGGCGCGTTGCCGAGGTAGTACTCCACGTAGCGCCCGAGGTCGAGCGAAACCGTGACCATCGATCACTTCGTGGATCGGTCGAAGGTAAAATCTGTCGTGCGGCGGAGGTTGAATGGTTTAAGTGGCCGCCTCGCGGAAGGACCGACATGGATTCGGACGCGGCCTTCACGTACAACGGCGGGAAGGTCGCCCCCGGCGAGCGGCAGAACCTCCGGTACGGCATCAGCGAGACGTATCTCGGCGATCCGGTGCGGATTCCGGTGACCATCGTCAACGGCGAGCGCGACGGGCCGACGGTGTTCCTGTCGGCGGCCGCCCACGGCGACGAACTCAACGGCATCGAGGTGGTACGGGAGGTGGCCTTCGAGTGGGACCTGGACGACCTCGCGGGCACCATCGTCTGTCTGCCCGTCCTGAACGTCCAGGGCTTTCTCACCCAGCAGCGGTATCTCCCCATCTACGACCGCGACCTCAATCGATCCTTTCCCGGCGACCCGTCCTCGACGAGCGCGAAGCGGATGGCTCACGCCATCTTTCGGAACTTCATCGCGCCCTGTGATCTCGGCATCGACTTCCACACCTCGACGCGAGGGCGGACGAACATGTTACACGTGCGCGCGGACACGGAAGACGACGCGGTGTCGCGGCTCGCTTTCGCCTTCGGGGCGAGCGTCGTCGTCGACGGCGCGGGGAGCGACGGGACGCTCCGTGGGGAGGCGACCCGCGCGGGCGTCCCGACCATCACGGTCGAGATGGGGCAGGCCCACCGGTTCGAACGCCGCCTCATCGACGACGCCCTCGACGGCGTGGAGAGCGTGTTCGCGGAGTACGGCCTCCAGCCGGGGCCGGTCCGCTGGCCGGGATGGCGAACGGTCGTGACGGAGAAGACGTGGATACGGGCGGACGCGGGCGGCATCGTCGACATGCACTACGACCGGGGGAGCCTCGTCCACGAGGGCGAGCGCATCTGTACGATCACCGATCCGTTCAAGGCCGACGGGGTGCCGGTCGAGGCACCCTTCACCGGCGTCCTGATCGGTCTCCTCGAGAATCCGGTGGTGTACCCGGGCAATCCGATCTGTCATCTCGCGGAACTCGACGCGGAGACGGCGCGGATCGTCGACCGCCGACAGACGGATCGATGATCGACGGAATCGGCGGCCAGCGACGCCGCGAGCGCCCGCGAGCGGTACGTAACTTCTATACGATCACGGTCCCGAGAGCCGGACGAGCATGAGTCAGTCCTACGATCGAGGCCTCATCGAGGATTTCGGCCGGTGGCGGGAATTCTCGGCCGGCATGTGGGCCTGGATTTTTCATAAGTTCACCGGGTGGGTGTTGATCGGCTATCTGTTCACCCACATCGCCGTGCTGAGTACGGCCCTCACGTCGGCGAGCGCCGATCCCGCGACGGTCGCGGCGAATCAGGACCTCTACACGCAGACGATCCAGGCGCTGGAGAGTCTGCTGGTGGTCCGCCTCCTCGAAGTCGGGTTGCTCGCGGTCGCCGTGTTCCACATCCTGAACGGGACGCGCCTCCTGCTGGTCGACCTCGGAATCGGCCTCGGCACGCAGGACCGGAGCTTCTACGCGTCACTGATACTGACGGGCGCCATCGTCGTCGCGAGCATCCCGACCTTCCTCGCGGGGGTGTCGCTCTGATGGCCGAGCGCTACTCCTCGTTCCGAGCGGGCGGGCGGCTGTGGCTCTGGCAGCGCATCACCGCCGCCTTCCTCGTCGTCGTGCTCGCCTTCCACTTTTTCCTCCTCCATTTCGTCCACCACGCCGACGAGGTGACGTTCGCGATGAGCGCCGGCCGGATGGAGACGTGGAGCTACTACTCGCTGATGATCCTCTTTCTGGTGACCGCGACGTTCCACGGCGTCAACGGCGTCTACAACGCCCTGATCAACGCCGGCCTGACCGGTGTCAAGCGACAGGCCGTCAAAGTCGTCCTCGGCGTCGCGAGCCTCCTCCTGCTGGTGCAGGGGTTCAGAACCGCGAACGCGTGGGCCGGCATCGACCTCCTCCCAATCCTATGAGTACGCAACGACAACAACCCGAGACCGAAACCGAGACGGAGAGTACGGAAAGCGAGGGTGAGACGGCCCAGGAGCGCCGCCTCGACGAGAAACGTCGGCGGGCCGAGGAGCGCGAACGCAAGCGCGTCGAGGCCGAGGAACGCGCCGCGGCGGACGCGGAACGCTACCACCTGAAGGTGTTCCGCTACGACCCCGAGGTGGAGGGGAAACAGGAGCCGCGCTTCGACGACTTCCACGTCCCCTACGAACCGGGGATGACGGTACTGGACGCACTCATCTACGCGCGCGACCAGTTCGACGCCAGCCTCACCTTCCGGCACTCGTGTCGACAGGCCATCTGTGGCTCGGACGCCCTCTTCGTCAACGGCTCCCAGCGGCTCGGCTGTCAGACCCAGCTTTCGGACCTCGATCAGCCGGTACGGATCGAACCCCTTCCCCACTCGGAGGTGGTGAAGGACCTGGTCGTCGACATGGAACACTTCTACGACCAGATGGAGTCGGTCGAGCCGTACTTCCAGACGGAGAACCGGCCCGAGGGAGAGCTGGAAGAACAGCGACAGAGCCGGGAAAACAGGGAGAAGATCAAGAAGTCGACCCGGTGTATCTGGTGTGGCGCGTGCATGTCCTCGTGTAACATCGCGGCGGGCGACAACGAGTATCTCGGGCCGGCGGCCATCAACAAGGCCTACCGGTTCGCGATGGACGAGCGGGAAGGCGAGGACATGAAACAGCGACGTCTGGAGATCATCGAGCAGGAACACGGCGTCTGGCGGTGCCAGACGCAGTTCTCGTGTACCGAGGTGTGTCCGAAGGACATCCCCCTGACCGAGCACATCCAGGAGCTGAAACGCGAGGCAGTCAAGAGCAACCTGAAGTTCTGGTAACCATGTACGAATACGACGTCATCGTGGTCGGCGCGGGCGGGGCGGGCCTGCGCGCGGCCATCGCGGCACAGGAAGCGGGGGCGGACGTGGCGATGGTCACGAAACTCCACCCCGTCAGGAGTCACACTGGGGCGGCCGAGGGCGGCATCAACGCCGCTCTCCGTGAGGGCGACGACTGGGAGCTCCACGCCTACGACACGATGAAGGGGTCGGACTACCTGGGCGACGCCCCGGCCGTCGAGGCGCTCACCCAGGAGAGCCCGGAGGAAGTGATCCAGCTCGAACACTGGGGGATGGCGTTCTCCCGCGAGGACGACGGCACCGTCTCCCAGCGGCCGTTCGGCGGGCTCTCCTTCCCGCGGACGACGTACGCGGGCGCCGAGACGGGCCACCACCTCCTGCACACTCTGTACGAGCAGGTCGTCAAACGGGGCATCGAGGTGTTCGACGAGTGGTACGTCCTGAACCTCGCCGTTTCCGACGAGGACGACCCAGCAGAGCGGAGTTGCCACGGCGTCGTCGCCTACGAGACGGCGACTGGGAACGTCGAGGCCTTCACCGCGCGCGACGGCGTCGTCCTCGCCACGGGCGGGCTGGGCCAGGTGTACGATCACACCACCAACGCGGTGGCGAACACGGGCGACGGCGTGGCGATGGCCTACCGCGCCGGCGTCCCCGCCGAGGACATGGAGATGATCCAGTTCCACCCGACGACGCTCCCCTCCACGGGCGTCCTGATTTCGGAGGGGGTGCGCGGCGAGGGCGGCATCCTCTACAACGACGAGGGCGAGCGGTTCATGTTCGAACACGGCTACGCGAACAACGACGGCGAACTCGCCTCCCGTGACGTGGTGTCCCGCGCCGAGTTGACCGAGGTGAACGAGGGCCGGGGCATCGAAGACGAGTACGTCCACCTCGACATGCGTCACCTCGGCGAGGAGCGCATCGTCGACAGGCTGGAGAACATCCTCCACCTCGCGGAGGACTTCGAGGGCGTCGACGGGTTGGAGGAGCCGATGCCGGTCAAGCCCGGCCAACACTACGCGATGGGTGGCATCGAGACGGACGAGTACGGACAGACCTGCGTCGACGGGCTGTACGCCGTCGGCGAGTGTGCTTGCGCGAGCGTCCACGGCGCGAACCGCCTCGGCGGCAACGCCCTGCCGGAACTCATCGTCTTCGGCAAGCGTGCCGGCCTGCACGCCGCCGGCGGCGAGACGGAAGCGCCGCGGGTGACGGTCGGCCGGAGCGACGATTCGGAGGCCGGCGACGTAGAGACGCCGGTCGAACTGGGCGAACCGTGGGGCAGCGAGGGCGACGCCGTGGCGGACGGCGGTGCGGCCGCCGAGACGGCCGAGGCCGTCGTCGAACGGTCGCTCGAACGGGAGCGCGAGCGGGTCGAACGCCTGCTCGAACGCGACGACGGGACCCAACACGCCGAGATTCGGGCGGCGGTCCAGCACACGATGACGGAGAACGTCAACGTCTTCCGCGAGGAGGCGGCGCTGAAGGAGGCGCTGGTCGACATCCACGCCGCGCGCGAGCGGTACCGCGACGTCTACGTCGCCGACCCGTCGAGCACGTACAACACGGACCTGATCCAGACCATCGAGACGCGGAACCTGCTGGACATCGCGGAGATGATCACCGTGGGCGCGCTCGCACGCGACGAGTTCCGCGGCGCCCACTGGCGCAAGGAACACCAGGAACGCAAGGACGACGAGTGGCTCAAACACACGATGGTGTCGTGGTCGGACGGGTCGCCCGAACTCTGGTACAAGCCGGTGGTCCTCGAAGGCGAGAAGAAGACGTACGAACCGAAAGAGCGGAGCTACTGAGCGACGGTCGCACACCGAGACGCCAAATCACCCGACTGCAACGGGCTGAAGGGTCCCCCTTCTTCGGGGACGCCGACGTTCAACGACGCCCTGAGTCGACGAGTCGGTTCCAATTATCTCTCGTGATATTCGAACGCCCGAATTTATCACTCACCGCCACATTCGTGCCACCAACACGCCGACGCGTGTCCGTGCGGGAGCACCGAACCGATCCCCCCGGCTCCGGCCCGGCGTGTCGATCAATCCATGCAACTGAAACAACTACTGACAGAGGACCGCGCAGTGAGCCCGGTCATCGGCGTCATCCTGATGGTGGCCATCACCGTCATCCTCGCCGCCGTGATCGGCACGTTCGTCCTCGGCCTGGGCGACCAGGTCAGCGAGAGTGCACCGCAAGCCAGCTTCAGCTTCGACTTCAACGATACCGGCGTGAACATCACCCACGAGGGTGGCGAGACGCTGGAGGCGGACAACATCAACGTGAGCGGCGACAATGGCGCCGATCCGAGCGGCAACAACTGGGCGGGTAATACCATCTCGGCCGGCGATACGGCTCCTTATTCGGGCGTCGACCCCGGCGAGACGGTTCGCGTCATCTGGACCAACCCAGCCGGCGGAGCGACCAACACCATCGCCCGCGCGACCGCACCGCAGTAACCGAACTGCGACACCGCCATACCGTTTTTTCGAGCCACGTTCGGCGGACGTTCACTCGGCGTTCGTCGATAAGCGGCGTATAATTATCTATTTTGATAATTAGCCGCGCAAATTTATCACTCGTCGCCACGTTCGTCGGGCTAACACGTCGACGCGTGTCCGTGCGGGAGCACGTATCCCCCCGGCTCCGGCCCGGCGTGCCACATAACATGCAACTGAAACAACTCCTAACCGAGGATCGTGCGGTCAGCCCGGTCATCGGCGTCATTCTGATGGTGGCTATCACCGTCATTCTGGCCGCCGTGATCGGCACGTTCGTCCTCGGCCTGGGCGACCAAGTCAGCGAGAGCGCACCGCAAGCCAGCTTCAGCTTCGACTTCAACGGCAGTAATGGCGTGAACATCACTCACGAGGGTGGTGAGACGCTGGAGGAGAGCAACATCAACGTCAGCGGTGACGAGGGCGGCGTGACCGAAACCACGGCCTTCCCGTCCACGATCGCGGCCGGTGACACAGCCGAGTACGGTAGTGTCGCCGAAGGCGAGACCATCCGCGTCGTCTGGACCAACCCGGCCGGCGGGAGCACGAACACTATCGCCCGCGCGACCGCACCGCAGTAACCGAACTGCGACACCGCCATACCGTTTTTTGAACCCCAAGTCGACAAGTGACGACCACATCCGCTTCCGAGGTCGTGGCAATCAAATTATCTCTTTCGAGAATTGATGACGCAGATTTATGCATCGCTACCCCATTCGTCGATCCAACACGTCGACGCGTGTCCGCGCGGGAGCACCGAACCGATCCCCCCGGCTCCGGCCCGGCGTGTCACACACCCATGCAACTGAAACAACTACTGACGGAGGACCGCGCAGTGAGCCCGGTCATCGGCGTCATCCTGATGGTGGCCATCACCGTCATCCTCGCCGCCGTGATCGGCACGTTCGTCCTCGGCCTGGGCGACCAGGTGAGCGACAACGCACCGCAGGCTAGCTTCAGCTTCGACTTCAACGACGGCGGCGACGGGTTCGACGGAACCAGCGACGACATCGTCAACATCACCCACGAGGGTGGCGAGACAATAGAGAACTCGACGCTCAGCGTGAGCGGCGACGATAGCGGGCTGACCTACGTCCCCAGCGACTCGAACTGGGGCGACGACGGCGTCGTCTCCGCCGGTGACCGCATCTCCCACAGCGACGTCAACTCCGGCGAGACCATCCGTGTCATCTGGACCAACCCCAACGGCGGGAGCACCAACACCATCGCTCGCGCGACGGCACCGCAGTAACGCGACGGCCCATTTTTTCCGGCGCGAACCGTCACCCTCAGTAGCGACGCGCCCGTACTGCCACGTATGGACGCCGACGCGTTTCTGACCCGCGATACCCTGTTGATCATCGTCCTCCTGGTCCTCGGCATCGGCGGGTCGGGGCTGGCCCGTGGCTTCCTGGCGGAACAGGGATACGACGCCCTCGGCTCGGCCGTGTTCGTGACGGGCTACGGAACGATGGTGTTTCTGCTGTGGTGGGGGTGGCTTCGGCCGCTCGACATCACCGGCCCGAGCGAGCGGTAGGGCGCCATCGGGGGCGGCGCACCGCCGGGAGTAGAGCGTCGTCGGTAAACGGAACTTTAATGCCCGATTCCGGGCGAGATGTGAACACGAATGCTCCCGCTACAGATCATCGACAGTTTCCTGCTCAACTACAACGTCGGGCAGGCGCTGTTGTTGGTTTTCATCCTCGCGACGGTCGGAGCGCTGCCGCTGAAATCCCGGCGGATCATCGCCATCAACGCGACGGTGTTCGGTCTCGTGTTCATCATGACGCCGCAGTCGCTCGCTCCGGTGCACTACCTGTTTCTCGGTATCGTCCTGCTGGTCGTGGGGCCGGTGCTGTGGGTGACGGCCGAGCGATAATCGAGAACGCGACGTTTAACCCGACGAGGGTGCAAGTCGGAGTATGACGAAACCGGGCGTCCCCGGCGACGACGCGCGGACGGTCGAGCTACCCTGCGGCGAGACCGTCCGCGCGACCGACCTCGATCTGGGGATGCGGGAGTTCGACTGTGTCTGCGGCGACGTCCACGCCGTCGTGATGGACGTCCATCCACCCGAGCGATTCCTGCCCGAATTCCTGGTCGACCTGCTCCGGGAGACGGTCGAGACCAGCAGCGAGGAGATGCCTGAGTTCGACACGCCGCACCTCCTGGGCGTCGTCCTGGAGGAGTTTCCCGACCAGGTGGCCGTCGCGGACCTGAGCGACGAGGGCGACGTGGGCTACGCGCTCCTGTGGGTGAGCGACTTCGACTCGCGGCGCCTCCACGAGGTCGTCGTCGAACTCGTGATCGAACTGATGGAACACGCCGTCAGCCACGCCGACGACGACGCCGCGATCCAGGAGTTCGAGCAGCAGATGCTGGAGTTCGACGTGTCGGCGTTCGTCGACCAGTACCGCGCCGAGCGCGATCTCGACGCCGACGACGTCTACGCCTGAGACGCGGACGCTCCCGACATCGCCACGACTCGTCTGACAGTCGTCGGACGGTCGTCTCACTGAACACTAAGTCGATCCCGGGCGTTGTGTGACGTATGCGCCCCCAACGACGGCAGTACGAGCGACTCCGGGGCGTGCTCTCCGACGCCGACGAGCCGTTGACCGCTCGCGAGATTTTGACGCTCCTGGAAGAACAGGAAGAGTTCGAGAGCGCCCACCGTGTCGCGACGGTCCTCGGCCGCTGGGCCGAGGAGGGTGACGTGGAAGTCCTGCAGGGGAGTCCCTACCGCTACCGACTGAACAACTGATAGGGATTATCGGAAGTCAGCAGCGACTCTCGCCGGCACGGTCCGGCGAGAATCGCTGGACAGTGACCATACTCCCTATGAGACACACGACCGCAATCCGGCGGCTGCAGTCGCGACGCCCGGAGAGACCGAGGGCGACGACAGCCCCCTTGTTACTCACTCTCGTTTCGAAATCCGTAATCTTGCTTCGCATCTCGTACCGTTTCGTGGGGCTTATTACGATGTGCGAACTCGGATCGGACGATGACCGACGAGGCCACCGTGGCGGAGACAGAGACCGCCACCGACTCCGAAGATCGGACGATACTGTTGATCGGAAGCGGCCCGATTCAGATCGGCCAGGCCGCCGAGTTCGACTACTCCGGCGCGCAGGCCTGCCGAGCCCTGCAGGAGGAGGGTGCGCGAGTCGTCCTCGTCAACTCGAACCCCGCGACGATCATGACCGACCCGGACATGGCCGACCGGGTCTACATCGAGCCGATCACGACCGAGGCCATCGCCGAGATCATCCGAAAGGAGAAGCCGGACGGCGTGATCGCCGGTCTCGGCGGCCAGACCGGGCTGAACGTCACCGCCGAACTCGCCGAAGAGGGCGTCCTCGAGGAACACGACGTGGAGATCATGGGGACGCCGCTCGACACCATCTACGCGACGGAGGACCGCGACCTCTTCCGCAAGCGGATGGAGAACATCGGCCAGCCGGTCCCCGGCTCGACGACCATCTCGCTCGACGAGGGCGAGGAAGTGAGCAGCATCGATCAGGACGCGCTCCGTGACCGCGTCGAGGCCGCAGTCGAGGAGGTGGGTGGTCTGCCCGTCATCGCCCGGACGACCTACACGCTCGGCGGGTCGGGATCGGGCGTCGTCGACAACATGCCGGAACTCCTCGAACGCGTGCGCAAGGGCCTCCGCCTCTCCCGCAACAGCGAGGTCCTGATCACCGAGTCCATCGCGGGCTGGGTCGAACTCGAGTACGAGGTGATGCGCGACGCCGACGACTCGACCATCATCATCTGCAACATGGAGAACCTCGACCCGATGGGCATCCACACGGGCGAGTCGATGGTCGTCACGCCGTCGCAGGTGATCCCCGACGACGGCCACCAGGAGATGCGCGACGCCGCGCTGGAGGTCATCCGGGAACTCGGCATCCAGGGTGGCTGTAACATCCAGTTCGCGTGGCACGACGACGGCACGCCCGGCGGCGAGTACCGGGTCGTCGAGGTGAACCCTCGCGTCTCGCGGTCCTCCGCGCTCGCCTCGAAGGCGACGGGCTACCCCATCGCTCGCGTCACCGCGAAGGTGGCCCTCGGCAAGCGCCTCCACGAGATCGAAAACGAGATCACGGGCGAGACGACGGCCGCCTTCGAGCCGGCAATCGACTACGTCGTGACGAAGATTCCGCGGTGGCCGAAAGACAAGTTCGGCGACGTGGACTTCACGCTCGGCACGGCGATGAAGTCGACGGGCGAGGCGATGTCCATCGGCCGGACCTTCGAGGAGTCCCTGTTGAAGGCGCTCCGGTCGACGGAGTACGACCCCGCCGTCGACTGGGTCGACGTGGACGACGGGACGCTCGAAGACGAGTACCTCGCGACGCCGACGCCCGACCGCCCCTACGCCATCTTCGAGGCGTTCGACCGCGGCTACAGCGTCGACGACGTGGTCGAGATGACCGGCATCAAGGAGTGGTACGTCGAGCGGTTCGCGCGCGTCTCGGAGGCGGTGGCCAACGCCGCCGAGGGCGACTTCACCGACGCGGCGGTCAAGGGCGTCACCAACGCCGAAATCGCCGCCGCCGCCGGTGCCGACGTGGGCACCGTCGAAACCGCGGTGCCCGGCCGCACGTACAAGCAGGTCGACACCTGCGCCGGCGAGTTCGCCGCGCAGACGCCGTACTACTACTCCTCGCGGAAACCCGAGTTCGTCACCGGACCCTTCGAGGGCGACGCGGCGGCGGGCGAACTGCGGGTCGACCGCGACGTGGAGAGCGTCGTCGTCGTCGGCGGCGGCCCCATCCGCATCGGACAGGGCGTCGAGTTCGACTACTGCTCGGTCCACGCGATTCAGGCGCTCCGCGAGGAGGGCATCGACGCCCACGTCGTCAACAACAACCCCGAGACGGTGTCGACGGACTACGACACCTCCGACGGCCTCTTCTTCGAGCCGATCACCGCCGAGGAGGTGGCGGACGTCGTCGAGGCCGCCGACGCCGACGGCGTGATGGTCCAGTTCGGGGGCCAGACCTCCGTGAACATCGGGCACCCGCTCGAAGCGGAGCTGCAGCGCCGTGACCTCGACTGCGAGATTCTGGGCACGAGCGTCGACGCCATGGACCTCGCGGAGGACCGCGATCGGTTCAACCGCCTGATGGACCAGCGCGGCATCGCCCAGCCGGAGGGTGGCTCCGCGACCAGCGAAGCCGAAGCCCTCGAACTCGCCAACGACATCGGCTACCCCGTCCTCGTCCGCCCGTCCTACGTCCTCGGCGGGCGCGCGATGGACGTGGTCTACAACGACGACGACCTGAAGGAGTACATCGAGGAGGCGGTGCGCGTCTCGCCGGACAAACCGATCCTCGTCGACGAGTTCCTCGACGACGCGGTCGAACTGGACGTCGACGCCGTCGCCGACGGCGAGGACGTCATCATCGGCGGCGTGATGGAACACGTCGAATCGGCGGGGGTACACTCCGGCGACTCGGCGTGTATGATCCCGCCACAGGCCGACGCGGTGACCGAGGTGATGGACCGCGTGCGCGAGGTGACGGTCGAAATCGCCCGCGAACTCGACACCGTCGGCCTGCTGAACGTCCAGCTGGCCGTCAAGGACGGCACCGTCTACGTCCTCGAGGCCAACCCGCGGTCCTCGCGGACGGTCCCCTTCGTCTCGAAGGCGACGGGCGTCCCCATCGCCAAACTCGCGGCGAAGGTGATGGCGGGTCACTCGCTCGACGAACTCGACGCGCAGGAACAGATCCCCGAGCAGGTGAGCGTCAAGGAAGTCGTCCTGCCTTTCGACCGCCTGCCCGGCAGCGACCCGCGCCTCGGCCCCGAGATGAAGTCGACGGGCGAGGTGATGGGCACGGCCGAACACTTCGGTAAGGCCTACGAGAAAGCCCAGTCCGCGACGGGCAAGGCCATCCCAGCGTCGGGGACGGCCGTCGTCGACCTCTCGGCGTCGGAGTTCCCCGACCCCGACAGCGAGGAGGGCAAGGCACTGATCGACGCGTTCGCGGAGTTCTACGACGTCGCCGAGTTCGACGACCTGTCCGAGGCGATCCGTCGGGGCGAGGTGGACGTCATCGTCTCGCGCAACCGCGAGGCGCTCGAAGTCGCCGTCGAGGAGGACATCACGTACTTCTCGACGCACGCCTCGGCGGAAGCAGTCCTCGAAGGCCTGCGCCACCAGGACGACCCCATCGACGTGCAGGCCACCTCGGACCGGCCGAAGGTGCAGAAGCAGTGGGGCGAGTAGGCTACTAATCCAGTTTTCCGAGCGCTTCGAAGAAATCCGACGTCGGGCCGGCGACGCGCACGGGCGCGTCGGCGCGGCCGACGCGGACCTCGGTCGGCGGGTCGAGTTCCCGGAGGACGCGGCCGTCGCCGACGACGACGGCGCGGTCGGCCCCCGAGACGTGAATCGTCACCTCGCTGTCCGGCCCGACGACGAGCGGCGGCATCCCCTCGCTCGCGCACATCTCGTTGACGACGAGGCCGTCGACGCCGGGGTGGACGAGTGGGCCGGCCTCGCTGAGGTTGTAGGCCGTGCTGCCCGTCGGCGTGGCGACGAGGACGCCGTCGGCGCGACTCGCCGAGTAGCGCGACCCGTCGACGCGGACGTCGCAGTCGACGCCGCCGCTCGGCCCGCGGATCGATCCCTGGACGACCACTTCGTTCGTCGTCGGCGGGGCGGTCCAGCCGTCGCCGGCGGCGGCGAGTCGGGGCGTCTCGCGAACCGACATCTCACCGGCGCGGAAGGCCGCAACTTCGTCTAAGACGACGTCGACGGCCTCGTCCGGGCCGACGGCGTTGAGGAAGCCGACTTCGCCGAGGTTGACACCGAGGATGGGCGTGCCGTCGGCGCCGCGGGCGGCGTAGAGGAACGTGCCGTCGCCGCCGATGCTGACCACGAGGTCGCAGGCGTCGAACGCCTCGACCGGCGTCCCGTCGAGGTCGAGCGTCTCGGCGGTCGCCGTGTCGACGGCGACGGTGACGTCGGCGTCCCGGAGTCGCCGCCGAAGCTCCGCCGCGAGAAACGACGCCCGACTGTTGCCCTTCTGTGCGACGAGACCGACGTACATACCCGAATCTCGCCCCGTGAGAAAAAAAGCCCACCGGACGGACAACATTGATGATACCGGCGTGCGCAGAGGAACCGATGGCAGGTTCCGCGGGGACGACCGTCGAGCACGGGCGTCGCGGACCGGGCACCGGTGACCGACGATGAGCGAGGACGACGGCGAGGACTGGTTCGAGCGGGCGCTCCGCGAGGACTCGGACTCGACGACCGACGAGTCCGGCGACGACGGACCGGACGCCGACTCGGATTCGGCGACCGACGACGGACCGGACGCCGATCAGGCGTCGGCCGACTCGCCGTTCGAGGAGGACTTCGCCGGCGCAGTCGAGAACGCACCGGATATCGACGAGGAGCCGGCGTCGGACGACTCGCCGTTCGAAGAGGATTTCGCCAGCGCGTTCGAGAACGCGCCCGACATCGGTGACGCGCCGGACGGGGAGTCGGGGGAGGACCTGTTCAGCGGCGGCGGCCCGAGTGGCGGCGAGCAGGCGGCCGAGCCGTTCGACGACGACGCCGAGTTCGACTCGGAAATCGAGCGGATCGACCTCGGGATCGACGGGCTCGACAACATGATTCTCGGGGGCGTGCCGAAGCGCTCGCTGATTTCCATCGTCGGGTCCGCGGGGACCGGCAAGACCACGTTCGGACTGCAGTTCCTCGACGAGGCGCTCTCGAACGGGAATCGCGGCGTCTATCTGACCCTCGAAGAGGCCGCGAGCCGCATCTACGACACCGCCGAGGAGAAAGGGTGGCCGTTCAGGCAGTACGCCGACGAGGGACGACTCGCCGTCGTCCACCTCGACCCCGTCGAAATGGCGAACAGCCTGGCGAGCATCCGCAACGACCTGCCGGAACTGATCGAGGAGTTCGGCGCCGACCGGCTCGTCCTCGACTCGGTGTCGCTGCTGGAGATGATGTACGACCGACCCTCGGACCGCCGGAGCGAGGTGTTCCAGTTCTCGAAGTCGCTCAAGGAGGCGGGCGTGACGACACTCGTGACCAGCGAGGCCAGCAGCGACACCCCGTACGCGTCCCGGTACGGCATCATCGAGTATCTCGCGGACGCGGTGTTCGTCCTGCAGTACGTTCGCGCCTCGGATTTCCAGGAGACGCGGCTGGCCGTCGAGATTCAGAAGATCCGCGACGCGAACCACTCCCGGGAGACGAAACCCTACGAGATAACCGACGAGGGACTGAGCGTCTACCGGCAGGCCAACATCTTCTAGCTTATCGCCTAATCGTCCGCCGGCGTCGCCGACTCACGGGCGACCGGATCGAACTCGTCGAGGTGAAGGAACTCGTCGGTCGGGCGGCGGAACTTCCGGGGACGTTCGAGGTCGGCCGCCCCGTCCTCGGGGTAGCCGAGCGTGACGAGCATGACCGCCTCGTAGTCGTCGGGCACGTCGAACTCGTCGTGGAGCGCCTCTGCGTCGAACCCACCCATCGGACAGGAGGCGATGCCGCGCCCCCACGCGGCGTGCATGAGCGTCATCGCGGCGAGG
The DNA here is from genome assembly GCF_003342675.1 of Haloplanus rubicundus. Classification (NCBI taxonomy): domain Archaea; kingdom Methanobacteriati; phylum Methanobacteriota; class Halobacteria; order Halobacteriales; family Haloferacaceae; genus Haloplanus; species Haloplanus rubicundus. The sequence goes on from NZ_CP031148.1 coordinate 2,986,043, forward strand.
GTCGAACTCCCCGTCGTCCAGAGGCGACGGGTCTCCGCGTCGGCGGCCGCGAGGTTGTCGACGGTGTCGAGACGGGCCTCCGCGGCGTCCTCGTTCGGGAGGTACCCCTTCTCCAGCAGGTCGCTCGTGACCCGCTCGGCGTGGTCGCTCGGATCGAGCGTCCCGAGGACGACGACGGCGGCCGCGGCGTCGGTGACGTGTTCCTGCCCGTAGGCGACCGACTGGAGCCGTTCCAAGTCGTCGCCGCGGACGACGAGGAACTCCCACGGCTGGAGGTTGAATGAGGAGGGTGCGTGGCGGACGTCCTCGAAGAGGTCGTACAGCGTTTCGTCGTCGATGTCGGCGTCCGAATACTGGTGGACGGACCGACGGGTGCGGATGACGTCGTCGAACTCCATCGGCGAACGAAAGGACCGAACGGACAAGAACCGGCGGAAGTCGGCCGAACTCGCCGGCTGTGAGCCGGTAGCGCGTCTCACGGACGGGACGCTATCGGACCACGGTCACCGGCACCGGCGACCGGCGGACGACGCCTTCCGCGACGCTTCCGAGCAGGATGCGGGAGACGCCCTCCCGCCCGTGGCTCCCGAGGACGACGTGATCGAACGGGCCCTCGCTCGCGACGTCGACGACGACGCGGGCGGGACTCCCCACCTCGATACGGGTCTCGACGGGGCGGCCGACGAGTTCCCGCGCCTCGTCGAGGCAGCCACGGGCCGTCTCGCGGGCGTTTTCGTACCACGTCTCCGAACTGCCGGGGAGGGCGCGTTGAGCGACCCCCGCCGTGACCGGATCGATGACGTACAACAGGGTGAACGTCGCGTCCGGCCACTCCTCGGTGGCGAAGGCGAGCGCCGCCTCGGATTGGGGCGTGCCGTCGAACGGAACGAGGACCTGTGATGGCATACCACAGCGTACGCGGACCGGATACAAAAAGCGTCGCCGACACCCCCGATCCAGTTCGGGGTGGGGGTTACGTGCGGTGGTCGCGTAGCCATCACCCATGGAACGCACGACGCTCGCCGACCTGGAGGACCGCCCCCACGCCGAGGTGTTCGAGACGCGTCGCCCGCGGACGGTCCGGCTCTCGCTCGACGCCGACGAACGCGTCCCCCGGCACACCCACGAGGGGACGAACGTCGTCCTCCACCTGCTGTCTGGACGGCTGGAACTGACGCTCGACGACGAGACACACACTCTCGACGCCGGCGACCTGATCCGCTTCAGCGGCGAGCGGGAGGTGTCGCCGTACGCCGTCGAGCCGAGCACGGCCGTCGTCGTCTTCGCTCCGGTCGAGTCGTAAGTCGCCGGCATCCGGCGATGCCGTTCGGCTTCGAGTCTCCGTACGACCCCGGCCGACACGCGGAGGCCTTTTTACCTACCGACGCTTACCTCACGTCATGGACTCGGCGGTACTACTCGATCTCCTCGGCAACGAGAACCGCCGGCGGATCCTGCGACTCCTCGCTCGAAAACCCTGCTACGTCACCGAGATCAGCGAGTATCTCGGCGTGAGTCCGAAGGCGGTGATCGACCACCTCCGGAAACTCGAAGAGGCCGGCCTCGTCGAGAGTCACACCGACGACCAGCGGCGGAAGTACTTCCACATCTCGCGGAACCTCCGGCTGGAGGTGAGCGTCTCGCCGTACGGCTTCGGCACCAAGAGCGCCTATCCGGCCAGCCCCAGCCTCGATATGAACGGGCAGTGTCGACACGTCTCGCTCGACGCTCCGGGCGAGACCGACGACGACGTGGAGGACCTCGCGGTGGCGTTCGACCAGTTACAGGCCCTGGAGAACGAACTCTCCCTCGCCCAGCGGTGGGTGTACGGCCGGATCACGGAGGTGATGGACCGGCTGAACGACCACCTCGGCGTCGACGCCGACAGTCGGTTCCACGCCGAGGTGCTCGCGGCGGTGGCGACGGGGTCGAAGACGACGGCGGAAATCGTCGCGGCCGTCGACGCCCCGACCGACGCGGTCCGGGGGGCGCTGAACACGCTCGCGGACCGGGGACTGGTCAGCCAGCAGGGCGACGAGTGGCGGATCGCCTGAACTAGAGCTCTTTCGTCAGGCCGGCCCGCAGATCACGCCCGAAGTAGTGACCGACCAGCGCCGCGAGGAGACCGGCGGTCGTCCCGACACCGGCAATTTGGAGGCCGTAGTCGGCGACGACGGGGAAGAGTACGGAGTTGAGCGTCCCGAGGACGAACCCGAGACCGGCAGCGAGGGCGCCGGCGAGGCCGGCCTCGACGTATCGCCGCCCCGAAACGAGGAAGGCGAGGGCGAAGGCGGCGAGGGCGATGCCGAGAAACCGGCCGAGGTAGCCGACGACGGGGACGGCGCCGCCGGTGACGAGACCGACGACCGAGAGGACGAGAGCGAGGAGGAAGGTCCGGGGAGAGAACAGGCGGCGGAACCGGCGGCCGAGGCCGAACCGACCGCCGCCGGCGTCGTCCGCGTCGGCGTTCGCCTCGTCGCTCGTCAGATCGGGGCGTCGCATACCCCGACTCGGGGAGCGACGGGCAAGTGGCTTGCGCCCGCCCGCAACGAGTGGATTCAAGTCCGCGCGGGCGGTAGCCCGGCGTATGAATCCAGGGGATCGCGTCCGCGTCGAACGCGGGGGCGTCGCAAACGAGGGCGTCCTCATGCCGTCGACGACGGCCGACCACCTCGTGGTGAAGCTACCGGGCGGCTACAACGTCGGCATCGACCGCGAAGACGCCGCGGTCGACGTCCTCGAACGCGACGTCTACGACGTGGAAGACGCCGACGCCGGCGGGGGCGAAGCCTCGACCGTCGAGTTCGACGACGACCTGCCGACCGTCTCGCTCATCTCCACCGGCGGCACCATCGCCTCGACGGTCGACTACCGCACCGGCGCCGTGACCGCGCAGTTCGACGCCGAGGACGTGCTTCGCGCCGTCCCGGACCTCGCCGGTCGGGCGAACTACCGCGGCCGCGTCGTGGCCAACATCCTCTCCGAGAACATGACGCCCGCGGTGTGGCGGGACCTCGCCGAGGCGGTCCGCGAGGAGATCGCGGCCGGCGCCGACGGCGTCGTCGTCATGCACGGGACGGACACGATGCAGTACACCGCGTCGGCGCTCGCCTTCATGCTCGACACGCCGGTTCCAGTCGTGTTCACCGGGAGCCAGCGCTCCGCCGACCGCCCCTCCAGCGACAACGTGATGAACGCCGTCTGCGCGGTCGAGGCCGCGAAAGCGGACCGCGCCGAGGTGCTCCTGTGCATGCACGGGTCGTCGAGCGACGACGCCTGTGCGCTCCACCGCGCGACGCGCGTCCGGAAGAACCACACCTCGCGCCGCGACGCGTTCGAGACGGTTGGCGCAAAGCCCATCGGCGAAGTCGACTACGCATCCGAGACGGTCAGCTTCCGGCGGGACGGTCCCGAACGCGGCGAGACCGACCTCGATCTCCACCCGGAACTGGAGACGAGCGTCGAACTCGTGAAGTTCACGCCGGGGATGAACCCCGCCGCCCTCGACCACCTCGACGACGCTGCGGGCGTCGTAATCGAGGGGACGGGGCTGGGCCACGTCGCGACCGACTGGATCGACCGGATCGAGGAGTTGGTCGATCGGGGGACCACGGTCGCCATGACGAGTCAGTGTCTCGAAGGTCGGGTGTGTGATCGGGTGTACGACACCGGCCGCGACCTCCTCGACGCCGGCGTCGTCGAGGCGGGCGACACGCTGCCGGAGACGGCGACGGCGAAGCTGATGTGGGTGCTGGCGAACCGGAGCGATCCGGCGGCCGCGATGGGCGAGTCCCTCGCCGGCGAACTCCAGCCGCGGTCGGCGCCGTGGACCTGACCCTCCGCCCGGCGCGGGTCGACGACCACGACGACGTGGTCGCGTTCACGCACGATACGTGGCCCGAACGGGAACTGGACGATTACCTGCCGCGCACGTTCCGGGCGTGGGCCGAGAACGACGACGACGCGAAACGGACGCTCGTCGCCGACGACGACGGACATGCCGTGGGCGTGATCCAGGGCGTCCACCTCACCGAGCGCGAGGCGTGGGTGCAGGCGCTCCGGGTCCACCCGGACTACCGGGACCGGGGACTGGCCCGGCGGCTCACGGACGCGGTGCTGTCGTGGGCGCGCGACCGCGGCGCGGTCGTCTGCCGCAACCTCGTGTTCTCGTGGAACGTCGCCAGCCTGAGCCTCGCGCGGAGCCTCGGGTTCGCCCCCGCCACGGAGTTTCGGTGGGCGCGGATCGAGGCCGACCCGGGCGCCGACCCCGCACTCGACGTCTGCACCGACCCCGACGCCGGGTGGACGTTCTGGACCGACTCGGACGCGCGCGACCACCTTCGGGGGCTGACGATCCACCCCTCGGAGGCGTGGACGCTCTCGGAACTGCGGCCCGCCGATCTGGAGCGGGCGGCAGCGGCGGACGGCCTGTTCGTCGTTCGGAGGGATGGCACGCGCGGGCTGGCGGTTCGCAACCGCGCGTTCGAGGCCGACGGCGAGCGCTGGACGGAGTACGCGGTCGGTGCGTGGGCCGACCTCGGTGCGGCGCGAGCGCTCGTCGACGCGGCCGCACGGGACGCCGCCCGCCTCGACGCCGACCGGGCGCGGATGCTGATTCCGGAGACGCCCCGGTTCGTCACCGACGCCGCGGCGGCGCGAGCGGACGTGAGCGGCGACCCCGACTTCGTGTTGGCGGCGGATCTGACCGATCCGGGCGTGGGTGCGGGCGAGTAATCCACACCACAATTCACTTACCGCCGCTCGCCACAGTCGTGGTATGATCCACGTCGTCGGGGGCGGCATCGCCGGACTGGCCGCCGCGTACCGACTCCAGCAGCGGGGGTACGAAGCGACGGTGTTGGAGGCGAGCGACGACCTCGGCGGATTGGCAGCGACGTATTCGACCGCCGGCGACGACATCGAGCGCTTCTACCACCACCTCTCGAAGTCCGAGGAGACTATCGTCGAGGTGGCCGAGGAACTGGGGCTGGGCGACCGCGTGGAGTGGCTGGTCGGCAAGAACGCCTACTACGTCGACGGCGTCGTCCACCCCCTCGACACGCTGCCACAGATCGCCGCCTACCCCCATCTGGGCCTCTACGACACCTTCAGACTCGGCCTCCTGACCCTCGAAATCGACGTGCGGGGCGGGCGGCCGCGCTTCGACACGTACGACGATCTGACCGACTTCGAGGACGTGCCGATCAAGGACTTCCTCCTTTCCCACACGACCCGCGGCGTCTACGAGAACTTCTTCGAGCCGCTGTTGGACGCCAAATTCGGCGACCGCAAGGACGACGTGAGCGCCGCGTGGCTCCTCGGCCGCATCAAGTTCCGGGGGGAGCGCGACCTGCGCCGGGGCGAGATCCTCGGCTACTTCGAGGGCGGCTTCGCCGTCCTGATCGACGCCCTCGTCGACGCGGTTGGGCGGGAAAACGTCGTGACGGGCGCGCGGGCGACGGACCTCGACGTTCGGGAGGGCGGGGTCGAGTCGATCACCGTCGACACCGAGTCGGGGACGGAGGTCCACCCGACCGACGGCGTCGTCGTCGCGACGATGCCGAACGTCCTCGAATCGCTGACGGGCTACACCTGCAACATCGACTTCCAGGGCGCCGTCTGTGCCGTGGTGACGATGGACGAACCGCTGACGGAGACGTACTGGCTCAACGTCGCCCACGACGCGCCCTTCGGCGCGCTGATCGAACACACGAACTTCGTCCCGCCGGAGCGATACGGCGGCGATCACCTGTGCTACGTCGCCAGTTACGTCCAGGACCCCTCGGAAGCGGTATGGAAAATGGACGACGCGGCGTTACGGGAGACGTGGCTGGGGCATATCGCGGAACTGTTCCCCGACTTCGACCCCGCGGACGCCCGCGAGTTCCGCGTGGCACGCAACCCGCGGGCGGCGCCGGTGTACGAGCGGGGGTATCTGGAGATGGTGGTGCCGTACGACCTTCACGAGGCAGTGGGCGAGGGCGTCTACTACGCGGGGATGGCGAGTCGGGCGCAGTACCCCGAACGGAGCCTGAACGGGGGTATCGTCGCCGGGTTCGAGTGTGCGGATCGGATCGCGGAGAACTAGGCCTCGCCTTCCCGCTCGTCCTCAACGCCGGGCGCGACGGAGACGTCCACGTCCTCGGGTTCCTCCTGCCCGCCGACGACGAGGTTGCCGTCGCCGTCCTCGACGTACACGTCGTCGGCGAAGCCGCCCTCGGCGTGGGGGTGGACGGGGTCCTCGATGCGCTCGGGCGTCGACGGAGCGTCCGGCAGGTCGCCGCCGTACTCGCCGAGTGGGTCGGCGATAGTGATCCCGTGGCGCTCGAAGAAGTCGGCGTAGCGGTCGTAGTGGTCCCCGAGTTCGTCGGCGGGGAACTCCATCATCTCGGTCCAGCCGTGATTGTAGAACTCGAAGTTGGCCTGGATGTGGGTGATTTCGCGGGCCTTCGCCTCGGAGAAGCCCGCGTCGAGGGCGTCGACGTACGTATCGAACGTGTAATCGAAGAAGGCCTCCAGCCGCGGTTCGCGCTCGGCGCGCCGGCCCTCTGCGGCCTTCGACCCGAAGACGTCGACGTGGAGGTCGACGAGTTTCTCGCGGACCACCTCGCCGACGACGGGCATGGTGAGCGCCTGCTTCGCGGCGAAGTGACGGACGTTCTGACGGAGTTTCATCGGCCGTCGTTAGGATCGTTCAGTCTTCAAGCCAACGGTGGCACGCGCGGCGTCGGTGGTCGCGGCGAGTTTCGCGGATAGCAATCGACATTAACCCGTACCCCTAAAGTTCGGGGTATGAGTCAGTCGTATGTGATCATCGGTGACGGGATCGCAGGGAGTTCTGCCGCCGAAACGTTGCGCGAGGGGGCGCCCGACGCCGAGATCACCGTCATCACCGACGAGGGGGAAGCCCTCTACAATCGCATCCTCATCAAGGAGTTCGCGAAGGGGAAGCTCCCGGAGATGCCTATCTCCATCCACGAGCCGTCGTGGTACGCGGACCGCGACATCGACCTGCGCCTCGACACGCTGGTGACGAGCATCGACCCAGACGGCCACCGCCTCCGAACCCACGAGGACGAGGTGATCGAGTACGACAAGCTACTGATCGCCACCGGCGGGACGCCGACGCAGTTGCCGGTCGAGAACAGCGACGCCGACGGCATCCACCACTTCTGGACGTTCCAGGACGCCCGTGCGATCCGCGAACACGCCGAGCAGGCGGATACGGGCATCATCGTCGGCGCCGGGTTGCTGGGGATCGACCTCGCGGCCATCTGTGGCGAACAGGACGTCGAGGCCCACTACCTCATGCGCGGCGACTGCTGGTGGCGCTACGCGCTCTCGACGGAGGGGGCGGAGATCCTCCACGAAGCCATGCGCGAACGCGGCGTCACCCCGGTCTTCGGCAGCGGCGTCGATCACTTCGAGACCGACGACGAGGGCACGGTAACCGCAGCAGTCGACCCCAACGGCGACCGATACGAGGGTGACTTCGTCGGCATCGCCATCGGTCTCACCTTCAACACCGAACTCCTGCAGGGAACGGACGTCGAACGCGACGACGGCATCCTCGTCGACGAGTACATGCGGACGAACGTCGACGACATCTACGCCGCCGGCGACATCACGCGCTATCACGACACGATCCTCGGCGAACGCGCCCAGAACGGCTCGTGGGACAGCGCCAAATCGCAGGGCACCGTCGCGGCGAAGAACATGCTCGACCCCGGCTCCGAACCCTTCCGCTTCGTCTCCTCGTACTCCATCACCCACTTCGACTTCCCCTTCCTCTCCTTCGGTCACCCCACCATCGGCGACGACGAGTGCGAGCGCAAGTATTCGGAGACGGAGTGGCGTCGGCTGGCGTTCAAGGACGGCAAAATCGTCGGCGGGGTCCTGATCGGCGACCTCTCGCCCCAGAGCGCCTACAAGAAGCTGATGCGCGAGGAGCGCGTCGTCGCGGACCAGAAAGACGTATTGCTGGAGAAGTCGGTCGACCTCGACGACCTGGCGCCGGCACAGGAGCAGTAATACGGATTATTGTAACTGTGTACCGGGGGTTCGCCGGACTGTCGCGGCGAACCACCGGTGACGACGTACAATAAACCGTATGAGCTAGGGCCAGTCGTCCCGCGTCTCGGCCTCGAACGGGTCCTCCTCCTCGTCCTCGCCGAGTTCCCACTCGGCGAACTCCGCCGCCTCCTCGATGGAGAGATACTCCCAGCCGTGTCGCTCGGCCGTCTCGCGGTCGTCCTCGCTCGTCCCGATGAAGACGTGGCGGTCGGTGTCGAACTGGTCGCGGACGTTGTCGAGGCTCTCGTCGACGCCCCGCGGACCGGAGAAGAAGTCCTGTCGGAGGCGTCGCTTGCGCGTGAAGTTGGTGACGACGTACGTCGGTTCGTCGCTCAGAACGCCGACGTATTCGGTCCACTGTCGGGCGCCGTCGAACACCGCGTTCGGATCGGCGAGCGCCTGTAGGGCCTCGAACTCGAACGCGAGCGTCATCGTCCCGCCGCTATCCATACGCGACCTACCGCCGGACCGGACAAAACGGCTTCGGTCCGGGAGACACCGCCGCCGCTACTGGATGCGGTAGTACTCGGTGAATACGACGACGTCGCCCTCGTTCAGTCCCGAGAGATTGCTGGGGTCCCGCGGCGATGCCCCCTGGGCGACGTTGAACAGATACTCCTGTGCCGAGTCGTCGAGTTCGTCGAAGTGACGCACCCTGGCCGTCTCCGGCACCGTATCCGTTCTGTCCACGTCGTACTTCGCGTCGGCGGCGCGTGCCATGTGACAACAGTTACCATTAAGAATCATAAAGGTTTCGCAAGATTCGCCGGGAGCGGTGTGGCGGCCTCCCGTCCCGTACGGCACTCCCGATCAGTGGTTCTCCTTGTAGATGTTCACCAGTTCCTGCATCGTCTCCTTGCCGTCGCCGAAGAGCATGTTCGTATTGTCCTGTGCGAAAAGCGGGTTGGGGACCCCGGAGAAGCCGGGGCTGAGGCTCCGCTTGTTGACGATGACGGTGCGCGCCTCGCCGACGTTGAGGACGGGCATGCCAGCGAGCGGCCCGGAGCCGGCCTCGTTGGCCGACGGGTTCACCACGTCGTTGGCGCCGATGACGATGACCACGTCCGTCTGGGAGAACGTCGGGTTGATCTCCTCCAGATCACGGAGTTTCTCGTAGGGCACGTCCGCCTCGGCGAGGAGGACGTTCATGTGACCGGGCATGCGGCCGGCGACGGGATGGATACCGAACTCCACGTCGACGCCCGCGTCCTCCAGCAGTTCGGACAGTTCGGCCACGGCGTGTTGGGCCTGCGCGACCGCCATCCCGTAACCGGGGACGATGACGACGCGGTCGGCCACGTCGAGGGTCATCTCCACTTCCTCCGGGGAGGTGGTGGTGATGTTGCCCTCGTAGATGTCCTCCATCTCCTCGTCGCTCTCGCTCGTCTCGCCGATGCCGCCGAAGAAGACGTTCGCGAGCGACCGGTTCATCGACTCGCACATGATGACGGTGAGGATCAGCCCCGAGGCGCCGACGAGCGTCCCCGCGATGATCAGCACGGAGTTGTCGAGGACGAAGCCCGTCGTCGCGGCCGCCAGCCCCGAGTAGGAGTTCAGCAGGGCGATGACGACGGGCATGTCCGCGCCGCCGATGGGGATCACCAACAGCACGCCGAGAATCGACGCGGCGGCGACGAGCACCCAGTACGAGGGCACCCAGCCGGAAAGCGGCACCGCGCCGAGCAGGTTCGGCCGGACGACGAGATGTATCCCGGCGAGGACGGCGAGGACGAGAAACAGCGCCTTGACGGCCTGCTCGCCGTCGTACCGGACCGCGGAGTCGTCGACGACGCCGTGGAGTTTGCCCGCCGCCACGAGGCTCCCCCAGAAGGTGACGGAGCCGATGAGGCCGGCGAGCGCGGCCGTCGCGGTGACGCCGAGCTGGAACGAGCCGGTGCCGAACATGTCGATCAGTTCGGCGCCGGCCACCAGGGCGGAGGCGCCGCCGCCGAAGCCGTTGAACAGGCCGACGAGCTGGGGCATCTCCGTCGTCTCCACCGTCATCGCCAGCCAGACGCCGATGGCGGCGCCGACCAGCAAGCCCGCGAACAGCAGGACCGGCGAGAGGATGTCGGTCACGAGGACCGTAACGCCCACCGCGAGCGCCATCCCGCCGGCGGAGATGAGGTTGCCCCGCGGCGCCGTCCGCGGGTGGGTCATGTCGCGCAGCCCCTGGATGAACAGGACGCCGGCGACGAGATAGACGAAGGCGAGAACGGAGGCGGGGAGGCCGCCGAGGATGGCCGCCATGGGTCAGTCCCTCCCCCTGCGGTCGTCCCCGCTCCGGAACTGCTCCAGCATGCTGTTGGTCACGAGGTAGCCGCCGACGACGTTGACCGTCGCCATGACGACGGCGACGAAGCCGAGCCCCGTCGCGAGCGTCGTCGATCCCGATCCCGCCACGACGACCGACCCGATGAGCGTGATGCCCGAGATGGCGTTCGCACCCGACATCAGGGGCGTATGGAGGTTGGTCGGAATCTTCGTGATGATCTCGTAGCCGACGAACGCGGCGAGGACGAAAAACGTCAGGTTCTGGACGAACGTCATGGCTCACCCTCACGCATCGGCTTCACCCTCCGTCGGTTCGCCGTCGCCGTCGTCGGCCTCGGCACCGTCTTCGGCTGCCTCTTCACCGCCGTCTTCGTGGGGGCGTCGTATCCGTCCATCGTGTGTGAGTAGCGTCGAATCGACGATTTCGTCGTCCGTGTCGAGGTCGAGTTCGCCCTCGTCGAGCAGGTGATCCAGGAAGTTGTACAGGTTGTTGGCGAACAGTTGGCTCGCGGTGTGAGAGACGGTCGCCGGGAGGTTGGTCGGGCCGAAGATGGTGACACCCTCGTGTTCGACCGTCTCGCCGGCCACGGTGGGCTCGCAGTTGCCACCCGTCGGCGCCGAGAGGTCGACGATCACCGACCCGTCGTCCATCCCCTCGATCATCTCCGTCGAGACGAGTTCGGGCGCTGGGGCGCCGGGGATGGCTGCCGTCGTGATCACCACGTCCGACTCCGGGACGACCTGGCTCAGTTGCTTGCGCTGTTGTTCGTAGAACTCCTCGCCCATCTCGACGGCGTAGCCCTCGTCGTCGCCCGAGCCTTCGGTTTCGAGGTCGAGTTCGACGAAGTCCGCGCCGAGGCTCTCGACTTCCTGTTTCACCTCCAGCCGGATGTCGTAGCCCTTCACGGAGGCGCCGAGACGTTCGGCGGTCGCGATGGCCTTCAGGCCCGCGACGCCCGCGCCGATGACGAACACCTCCGCCGGCCGGACGGTGCCCGCCGCGGTCATCTCCAGCGGGAACAGTTTGGGTAACTGCTCGGCCGCCACCAGCGCCGCCTTGTAGCCGCCGATGCTCGCCATCGAGGAGAGCACGTCCATGCTCTGGGCGCGGCTGATCCGCGGCATGAGTTCGAGGGCGAACGCGCTCACCTGCCGGTCGGCGAGTTCGTCGTACGACTCGTCCTCGAGGTCGAAGGGGCCGAGCGTGCCGACGACGATCTGACCCTCGCGATAGGGGTCCATCGGCTCCCCTTCGTTCGCCGCCAGTCCCCGGACCTGACAGATCACGTCGGCGCGCTCGAACACCGTTTCGCGGTCCTCGACCACGTCACAGCCCACGTCCCGGTAGTCGTCGTCGGACCAGTCCGATCCCTCGCCCGCGCCGCTCGCGATACACACCGCCACGTCCCGACCGACCAACTTCTTCGCCACGGGCGGCGTGAGGGCGACGCGCGTCTCGTCGGCCGCCGTCTCGTCCGGAACGCCGACGATCATGGCGTCCGTCCCCGACCCGTGGGTGCCGCGGTCGAACCGGCCCCGCGGCCTCGTCTGCTCGCCCAGTCTACACGTCCTCGTAAACTGTTATTCCGTCGCATGGTTACACGGCTCTATGTGATGAGGTTCCACACTACGTACCGATGTTTCAGTGCTCACATAAATTCCGGGGGCGAATCGAGGCACCCGATATCGACGAACGACACCCGTCCAGTACGGCGATCATCGGCATTTCCCGCCGACTGCGACCACGGTGGCCGAGTCGGCGCCGCCGTCGAACGGAGGACGGCGGCTACGCGTCGTCCTCGTCGGCCGCCTCGAACGCCGGCGGCAGTCCGAGGTGTTTGATCCCGCTTCGATCCGTAACGACGAACCGATACAGCGCCGTCCGTTCCTCGGCGACGGCCCGGCGGAACAGGTCCGGTTGCCACGGCAGTTCCACACGCTCCGGGAGCGTCTCCAGGTCGTCGTCGGCCACGCGTTCGATTCGCCCCGTCAACAACACGCTCCGCCAGTTGAACGCCGTCTCCGCGCTGTAGACCAGAAAGCGTGCCGCCTCCGCCCGGTCGCTCAGTTTCGCCTTCCGGCTCTCCGCGCCGACGACGTAGAGCATGTAGACCGTATCGGCGCCGTCGTAGCCGAACGACATCGGCCGCAGGCTGGGGGCCTCGTCCGCCGGTAGTCCCAGCACTCCCACACCCTGACTCGACAGGAAGTCACGAATCTCCGCGTCGTCCATCCGATACATTCCGTAGTCGGTGAGATCGTCGACGGTCATCGCCGAGAACTCGTTACTCAGTTGTCGTAATCGATTCCCTCGTTCCTACCGGGTGAGAATGGACGTTCGCCACCGACACTCGTGGGACCGAAAGCCATAATCGCGGCCGGTCCTTGCCGATAGTCGATGAGTCACCAGTTGCCTGACGTGCAGGCAAGCCAGCCCGACGTGACCGTCGGGCTCAGTCAGGTCGGGGTGACGGGCGTCGAGAAGCTCGTCAAACTCGACCGCAACGGGAAGCGGCCGATCGTCCTGATGGCGGAGTTCGAGGTGTTCGTCGACCTGCCGAGCGGCCGCAAGGGCATCGACATGAGCCGAAACATGCAAGTGATCGACGAGACGCTGGAGGCCGCCGTCGCCGAATCCTCCTACCGCGTCGAGGACGTCTGTGGCGACGTGGCCGAGCGACTGCTCGAAAAACACGACTACACGTCGACAGCGGAGGTGCGGATGGAGGCCGACTACATCACACGGGAGGAGACGCCCGCCTCCGGCCTCGACACGCAAAACACTGCGACGATCATCGCCGGCGCCGTCGCCACCGACGAGGGGACCCGCGAGGAAATCGGCGCCCGCGTCACCGGGATGACGGTCTGTCCCTGCTCGCAGGGGATGTCCGAATCCCGCGCCCGCGACACCCTCACCGACCTCGGGGTCGACGAGGAGACGACCGAGGCGTTCCTCGATCAGGTGCCCCAGCCCGGCCACTCCCAGCGCGGCCACGCCACGCTCACCATCACGAGCGACGGCTCGCCGGACGTCGACCTGCGGGACGTGATCGACGTGGCCCGCGACGCCATGAGCGCCCGCATCTACAACCTCGCGAAGCGACCCGACGAGGACCACATGACCTACCACGCCCACGCGAACGCCAAGTTCGTCGAGGACTGCGTGCGGTCGCTCGCCGAATCCGTCGTCGAGGAGTTCGGCCACCTGCCGGACGGGGCGGTGGTGCACATGAAACAGTCGAACGACGAGTCGATCCACCAGCACAACGCCCACGCGGAACGCGAACTCACGCTGGAGGCGCTCCGCGAGGAAGTCGGCCGGTAACTACGGTGCGTTCCGCTGGAACTCCAGCGGCGTCGAATCCACCCACTGCTCCTCGAAGACGGTGCGAACGTCGGTGGCGAAGCTCGCGTCCTTGAAGTCGATGAGCGCGAACGCTTCGTCGGCGTCGAGCGGGTTCGGCACCTCGATACACACCTCCTCGCCGTCGACGAGCGTGAACGTGCCGTCGATGGCCGCCGACGTTCGGCTCGCGTAGCGCTCGTGCTCCCCGAGTCGGGTCGCGTACGCCGCACGGAGGTCGTTCGGGACCGCTTCGACGAGCGTCGGG